>JAFQEO010000035.1 GCA_017399005.1 Peptococcaceae bacterium
GAAGAAATGATAGAAGCCCTTTAAGGGCTAGCCAGTAAAAATTGCGAGCGGCGGGCTTTACCATGAGCCTTAAGGCTCAGCTGGTAATAGGCCCTTATAGGGCAACGACGAAACCCCACCTTGAAGGTGGGGTCGTTCATTCTTCTTATAGAGTTACTTACATATCAAAGCTGTCTTCCGGGTTCAGTACCTGGCACATTACGCCGTAATTTAAGAGCTGATTGGAGAAGAAGTTTGCATTCTGCTCGATAACCGGGAAGGTGTTGTAGTGCATCGGTACGATGAGTTTAGCGCGCAGTGCGCGTGCAGCCAGCATAGCATCGTTCATATCCATGGTAAAATTACCGCCGATTGGCAGCATTGCAACATCGATACGGTTTGCATTGCCCAGCAGGGTCATTTCATGGCTGAGGCCGGTATCGCCTGCATGATAAATGGTTTTGCCGTCCAGTTTCATCAGGAACCCGGCAGGGTTGCCCAGATAAATGTTCTGGCCGTCTTCTTCCATGGCGGAGCTGTGCAGGGCTGGTGTCATTTTTACATAACCGAAGTCAAACTGGAAGCCGCCGCCGATGTTCATCGCATGAAAATTGCTTAAGCCTTTGCCGGTCAGATAGGTTTTAATTTCCGGACAGCATACAACTTTGCAGCCGGTTCTGGATGCGATGCTGACGGTATCGCCAATATGATCCCAGTGGCCGTGGGTCAGCAGAATTACATCCGGGTTCAGTTCATCAGCAGAGATTTTTGCCTGGCTGTTGCCGGTGATGAACGGGTCGATGAGTAAGTGGGTGCCGTTATCTGTGATAATAGAGAAACATGCGTGTCCGTGGAACTGAATTTTCATAAAAATCCCTCCTGCGTATTGCCTGATGATTCAGGTATTGTTTACAAGATTGTGTAGTGTGTGCTGCCATTGCTGGAATACTTCCTGTTTTCGTGTAATCCGAATCTGACGGATAAACTGTTCAATAAAAAACAGCTGTTCCGTATCCAGCTGTGCAATCTGTTCTTTTACGGGAAGCACAGCTTCATCTTCATAAATGACTTTTATCTGCATAATGATTCGCTCCTTTAGCCGATAAGTGCTGGTTTCAGCATAGCATAAACGGCAGGGCGGTTCTATGCAAAATTTCTGGAAAACAGGGGGAGAAAAACCAGGCAGTGGATAGTGAAAAAGGCTGTACGCCGATGAACGCTGGCGACAGCCTTTTGAGTGCTCTGTTTCAGGTAATCGATTGATTATACAGTTTTTGGAGCTGGATATTCAACGCCGAAAGTTTCAACAGTCATTTCTTTGATTACTTCCGGTGTTTTTGGTTTGTCGCCGTAGCCGGTTGGAACGTCAGCAATACGGTTTACTTCATCCATACCTTCGATTACTTTACCGAATGCTGCATAAGCGCCGTCCAGATGTGGAGAGGTTTTATGCATGATGAAGAACTGGCTGCCTGCAGAGTCCGGATGCATAGCACGAGCCATGGAAATAACACCTGGTTCGTGTTTCAGATCGTTTTTAAAACGGTTCTGGGTAAATTCACCTGGAATGCCGTAGCCTGGGCCGCCCATGCCGTTTCCGTTTGGACAACCGCCCTGAATCATGAATCCGTAGATTACACGATGGAAGGTCAGGCCATTGTAGAAGCCTTTTTTAACCAGGTGGATAAAGTTGTTTACAGTGTTTGGAGCAACTTCTGGATAGAGTTCGATTTTTACAGAGTTGCCGCTGTTCATTGTCATGGTGACAACTGGATTCTGTGCCATTGTATATTCCTCCAAAATGAAAATTAATTGTTGATGTAATCATCATATCACATATTAAGTTATTTGCAAATTAAAAAAAATCCTGCCGGGCGGATAAATTTTTCAGAAGGGTCTTCAATTTTAAAAAATTTCACGAAAAAAGGCGATAAATGCCCTGTAAAGGGCTGACAAAGAACCGAAAGTTGTGCTAAAATGTTAAGGTAAAATAGGTATTATTATCGACTTTTTTATTGTTATTTTTTAATAGACAGGAGAGAATATTGTGCGCAGTAAATTTATATTAGCAGGGGCACTGACAGTGCTTCTAAGTCTGGCGGCAGTTCCATCAGCGATGGCATCGGAGAGTCTGCAGCTGATTATCAATAATCAGCTCTATACACAGACAGAACAGCAGGCAGGGCCGCGTTTAATCAATGACCGTATGTATGTGCCGCTGCGTCTGGTGGGCGAATCGCTGGGCCGTGACGTAAACTGGATTGAACATAAACGGATGGTTTGTATCAATGAGCCGGGTACACAGACAGCGGTGTATGATGACGGTATTGCCGTGCCGGAGGATGCGCCAATCCGTATATACATTGATGGTCGTGAAATTATAAGCGATGAATCTACCGGAATTCCGTTTATTGCGGAAACCGGGCAGAGTATGGTGCCGCTGCGTCTGGTAGGGGAGTCTATGAACTGTGATGTGCGCTGGATGGATGGTGTGGTAATCGTGAAAGAGATTATTCCGGATCCGGAACCGGTTGTACAGCAGGAAGAGGAAACGGGTGCCGATGAAGAGCAGGTGCCGGCTCGTTACGGTTTAACCATTCAGGGCAGCAGCATTGCCACTGCGGAGCAGTTGAATGCGCTGCTGGAAGAAAAAGAACCGGCAATCCGCAAAATGATGGAAACACAGTATCCGGAACTGGGCTTTACTCCGTTTCCGGATAATATCGCCGAGTTATATCTGGAAATCGGTGAAAAATATAATATCCGAGGCGACCTGGCCTTTGCGCAGGCTTTGAAAGAAACAGGTTATTTTCAGTTCTATGGCCGTGTGCAGTGGTTCCAGAACAACTTCTGCGGTTTAGGTGCATCTGGTATTGAAAATACCGGTGAGGAGGCGCTGAACGGCGTAGACCCGGACAGGGCTGCCTACATTCCAGGCCTGCACGGGCTGACCTTTATGAGCGTTGCTGATGGTGTTGAAGCGCATATTCAGCATTTGTATGCCTACTCGGTAAAAGGTGATATCCCGGATGGCTGTGAACTGGTAGACCCGCGCTTTAATTACGTGAAACGCGGTGTGGCGGAAACCTGGACGGATTTAAACGGCCGCTGGGCAATTCCGGGCAACGGCTACGGGGAAAGTATCATTGATGATTACTGGATGCCGGCTGCAGGCGATAGCTATATGGAGTAAGGGTTATAATCGATAGGAATTATGAATGGTCGATATAACCGGTTGTAGACAGGGCAATAATGTTATATAATATATTTTTCTGAACCTTGTTCAGCATTTTGACAGTTAAGAGGAGGAGTACGATGGGGAATCCAAGAGTAGGAATCGTTATGGGCAGCGATTCTGATTTAAAAATTATGCAGGATGCAGTAAAGGTATTACGTGAATTTGGTGTGGAAAGCGAACTGGTAGTTGCTTCTGCACATCGCACACCGTACAAAGCGTTACAGTATGCAGAAACTGCAGAAGAACGCGGTATTGAAGTTATTATTGCAGGTGCAGGTGCGGCAGCGCATTTAGGCGGTGTACTGGCTGCTGTAACAACACTGCCGGTTATCGGGGTTCCAATCAATGCGACTGCGCTGCAGGGGCTTGATGCACTGTATGCAATGGTGCAGATGCCATCCGGTATTCCGGTTGCAACGGTTGCAATTAACGGTGCAAAAAATGCAGGGATTCTGGCAGCTCAGATTCTGGCTGGCAAAGAGCCTGAACTGCGTGCAAAACTGAAAGACTATAAAGCAAAAATGGCACAGCAGGTAGAAGAGAAAAACAAAAAAGTGCAGGAAGCTGTAATTGAATAGTGCCTGCACCAGTGATTAAGAATACAGCCTCTGTGCTGATGCCGGAAACAGATGCACAGAGTGTAGATAAAAGAAAACCTTAACTGAGAAGGGAAGTTATAAAGCATGATCGAGAGATATACAAAGCCGGAAATGGCAGCGATCTGGTCTCAGGAAAACAAACTCAAAGTTATGATGGAAGTTGAAATTCTGGCCTGCGAGGGTATGGCTGCTATCGGGCAGATTCCTGAAGAAGCGGCAAAGAATATCCGCGAAAAGGCAAGTTTCACCGTGGAACGCGTGAATGAAATTGAAAAAACAACCCGTCATGATGTGATTGCTTTTGTATCCTGTCTGGCTGAAAATATCGGCGAAGATGGCAAATATGTACATGCCGGTATGACAAGCTCCGATATTCTGGATACCGGGCTGGCTGTGCAGATGAAACAGGCTGGCGAAGCCAATCTGAAACTGCTGAAAGAGTTTGCAGAAGTTATTAAAGAAAAGGCAATTCAGTATAAAGATACTTTGTGTATCGGCCGTACCCACGGGGTGCATGCCGAACCAATCACCTTCGGGCTGAAACTGGCTGTGTGGTATGAAGAAACTCTGCGTAATATCGAGCGTCTGGAACATGCCATTGAAAACATCAGTGCCGGTCAGATTTCCGGTGCGGTTGGTACATTTGCCAATATTGACCCGAGAATTGAAGAATATGTGTGCGAACATCTGGGCCTGAAACCGGAACCGGTTTCCACACAGGTAATTGCCCGCGACCGTCATACCGAATATATGATGACACTGGCAATCATTGCAACATCTCTGGATAAGTTTATGACAGAAATCCGCAATCTGCAGAGAACCGAAATTTTTGAAGTGATGGAAGAATTCAAAAAAGGCCAGAAAGGTTCTTCTGCTATGCCGCACAAACGCAATCCAATGACATGTGAACGTATCTGCGGTCTGGCAAGAGTAATCCGGGGCAATGTAATTCCTACACTGGAAAACTCTGTACTGTGGCATGAACGCGATTTAGCGCATTCTTCCGTAGAACGCGTGATTATTCCGGACAGCACCACTCTGCTGTATTACATCCTGACTCTGGCAATCAATGTTGTGAAGAATCTGGAAGTACACGAAGATCAGATGATGGCAAACGTGGAAAAAACACTGGGCCTGGTATTCTCCCAGCGCCTGATGCTGACCATCGTTGGCAAAGGCCATCAGAGAGATGATGTGTATCCGCTGGTGCAGGCTCACGCACTGCATGCATGGGATACAAAAACATCTTTTAAAGAACTGGTAAGACAGGATGAAAATATTATGCAGTACATCACAGAAGAAGAACTGGATAACATTTTTGATTACAGTTATCACACAAAAAATGTGGATTATATATTCAAACGCTGCGGCCTGATTTAATAAGGCACAGTCGCTTGAATGATAATAAATTAAGCAGTATCAGACATTGACGGGACAGGAAGTATAAAAATTCCATCAATGGTTACAGAATATACGTATGTATGTATCTAAAAAACTAGGGGGATTCCAAAGTGTTTGATGACAGATTAGAAAAGTTAAATGAAGAATGCGGTGTATTCGGGATTTATGCTCCAGGCCGTGAGGTTTCCGAACTGATTTATATGGGTCTGTTCTCTCTGCAGCACAGAGGGCAGGAAGCCTGCGGGATTGCTATCAGCCAGGGGCATGGCATCAACTATCACAAAAATCTGGGTATGGTAACCGAAGTGTTCAACCAGAATGTACTGGGCAATCTGCACGGGCATATGGGTGTTGGCCATGTACGGTACTCGGTAAAAGGACAGGCAAAAACCCAGCAGAATGCACAGCCGGTAGTAGCACGCTACCAGCATGGTGAAATTGCAGTGGCGCATAACGGCTGTCTGATTAACGGGGAGGAACTGCGCGTATCTCTGATGGAACGCGGTTCTCTGTTCCACACAGCAGTAGATGCCGAGCAGATTGTTGCTCTGATTGCAAGCCATGGCCATGATGCTATGGAGCAGGCTCTGATGAAAACCATGATTGACCTGAAAGGCTCCTATTCTCTGGTTATCATGACCGAAGATAAATTATATGCAGTGCGTGACCCGCAGGGCAACCGTCCGCTGTGTATCGGGAAACTGGGCGAAGAAGGCTATGTGGTAGCTTCTGAATCCTGTGCGCTGGATGCAATCGGTGCATCTTTCCTGCGCGATGTGGCACCGGGTGAAATTGTGACCATCGATGAAAACGGTCTGCACTCTACCAATATGTTTACCGGCAGCAAACAGGCACTGTGTATCTTTGAATTTGTATATATTGCTCGTCCGGACAGTAACATTGATGGTATCAACGTAAACAAAGCACGTCGCCTGATGGGGAATGAGCTGGCAAAAGAAGCAAAACTGGATGTGGATGTTGTAATTTCCGTACCGGATTCCGGTACAACAGCAGCCATTGGTTATGCAGAAGAAAGCGGCATTCCATTCACACAGGGGATTCTGAAAAACCGTTATACCGGCAGAAGTTTTATTCAGCCAACACAGGAAATGCGTGAACTGATGGTAAAACTGAAACTGAATCCAATTCGTGATGCAATCGAAGGCAAACGAATTGCTGTAGTGGATGACTCCATCGTACGCGGCACCACAAGCCGCAAGCTGGTAAAAATGCTGCGGGAATACGGTGCAAAAGAAGTTCATATGCTGATTACCTGTCCTCCTGTAAAATATCCATGCTTCTACGGCGTTGATACCGGGGATCCAAATGAACTGATTGCATCGAAAATGGATGTAGACGGCATCTGTGAATACATCGGTGCAGACAGTCTGCATTACATCAGCATGGAAGGGATTAACCGTGCGGTAGAATGGAGCGGTGTAAGCTTCTGTACTGCCTGTGTAAGCGGTGAATATCCACTGGGTGTTCCATGTGAGCACTGCAAAAACAAATAAGGTTTTCAGATTTTTTAAAAAACCTTTATAAATAAACGAGAATGCAAAATCAAATAAAATATATCATCATAAATGACAAAAGGAGATGAAGTAAAGTGGCAGAACAGAGTTTAACATACAGCGGTGCCGGTGTAGACATCACAAAAGGCAACGAAGCTGTAGAACTGTACAAACCGCTGGTAAAATCCACTTTCCGCAAAGAAGTTTGCACTGATTTAGGTGGTTTTGGTGGTCTGTTTTCAATTGACAAAGACAAATATGAAGAGCCAATTTTAGTATCCGGTACCGACGGCGTAGGTACCAAACTGAAAATTGCATTTGAAATGGACAAGCATGATACCATCGGTATCGATGCAGTTGCTATGTGCGTAAATGATGTACTGGTAAACGGTGCAGAGCCATTATTCTTCCTGGATTATCTGGCTGTAGGCAAATGTGAGCCGGAACAGGTTGCAGCCGTGGTATCCGGCATTGCAGAAGGGTGCCGTCAGTCCGGCTGTGCATTAATCGGCGGTGAAACTGCAGAAATGCCTGGTTTCTATCCGGTAGGGGAATACGATGTAGCCGGTTTCACAGTTGGTATCGTAGACAAGAAAAAAATGATTGACGGCAGCAAAATCTGTGCCGGCGATGTTGTATTAGGTCTGCCATCTACTGGCGTACACAGCAACGGCTTCTCCCTGGCTCGTAAAGTTCTGCTGGAACATGCAGGGCTGAAAATGGATCAGGAAATCGAAGCGCTGGGTGCAAAACTGGGTGATGTAATCCTGACTCCAACCAAAATCTATGTAAAAACCATTCTGGAACTGATTGAAAAAGCAGAAATTAAAGGGATGGCACACATTACAGGCGGCGGTTTATTAGAAAATATTCCGCGCGTTCTGCCGGAAGGCTGCCAGGTTCAGCTGGATACCTCCAAATGGCCTATGCTGCCAATCTTCCAGTTAATTCAGGAAAAAGGCAATGTAGAAAAACGTGAAATGTACCGCACCTTTAATATGGGTATCGGTTTCGTTATCATCGTGGATGCAGAAAATGCAGAAAAAGTAAAAGCAGCATGCGCAGCAATGGATCAGCCTGTATACGAGATTGGTGCCGTTGTAGCTGGCGATAAAAAAGTTGTAATCGACCAGACCTGCGAATTATAAAAAATGAATGGGGCAAGGATTGTTGCAAAGGGAGAATTTTTTGAATTCTGGCGGCAGTCCTTTTTCCTGTTTCTATGAAACATAGCAGAAACATCGCAAAGGGGGAGCATTATGGGGATTCGAATGGCCGTACTGGCATCTGGCCGCGGCTCTAATCTGCTTGCTATCATGGACTCGATTGCGGCCGGGAAAATTGACGGCGAAATCGCAGTGGTGCTCAGTGACAAAGCAGAGGCAAAAGCACTGGAACATGCAAAAAATGCAGGGATTCCAGCGTATCATGTAAATCCGAAAGCATATGAACAGAAAGCAGATTACGAGGCAGAACTGCTGAAACTGATTAAAGAGGCAGACTGTCAGCTGATTTGTCTGGCAGGATATATGCGGATTCTCAGTCCGTATTTTATCGGCAATGCGCCATGTCCTGTTATGAATATCCATCCGGCTCTGCTGCCAAGTTTCCCGGGGCTGCACGGTCAGCGGCAGGCTCTGGAATACGGCGTGAAAGTGGCAGGCTGCACCGTTCATTTTGTGGACGAAGGCATGGATAGCGGTGCCATCATTCTGCAGAAAACCGTTCCGGTGATGGATGATGACACAGAAGATACTTTATCGGCTCGTATTCTGGTGCAGGAGCATCAGGCTTACTCGGAGGCAATCCAGCTGTTTGCACAGGGCAGACTGGAAGTATGCGGTCGTATGGTAAAAGTGAAGGGAGAATAAAATCGTGAAAAGAGCATTAATCAGTGTATCCGATAAAACCGGCGTGGTTGAGTTTGCAAAAGAACTGACTGCCCTGGGTTATGAAATTGTATCCACCGGTGGTACTTCCAAAGCATTACAGGCTGCTGATGTACCTGTAATCGGTATTTCCGATGTAACCGGCTTCCCGGAAATTCTGGAAGGCCGTGTAAAAACTCTGCATCCTGCTGTTCATGGCGGTATTCTGGCAAAAGGTACCGATGAACACATGGCTGTACTGGCTGAGCATGAAATTAAACCAATCGATTTAGTAGTTGTTAACCTGTATCCATTCCAGGCAACGGTAGCAAAACCGGATGTAACTCTGGCTGATGCAATCGAAAATATTGATATCGGCGGCCCGACTATGGTTCGTTCCGCTGCGAAAAACCATGACCGCGTAGCAATCGTGGTAAATCCGGCTCGCTATGAAAGCGTTATCGCTGAACTGAAAGAAGCTGGCGAACTGAGCCTGCAGACAAAACGTTTTCTGGCACTGGAAGCTTTCCAGCATACTGCACAGTACGATGCAGCAATCAGCCATTACCTGACAGATGCATTCGGTGCAGAAGCGTTAGCTGGTGAAATCGCATTTGGCGGTCAGAAAATTCAGGAACTGCGTTACGGGGAAAACCCTCATCAGAAAGCAGCGTTCTATCGTTCCGGTATTCCTGTAAGCGGCACTGTTGCCAATGCAAAACAGCTGAACGGGAAAGAACTGTCCTACAACAATATCGTAGACGTGGATGCAGCATGGCAGCTGGTAAATGAATTTGCACAGCCTGCAGCTGTTATCGTAAAACATACCAATCCATGCGGTACTGCAATTGGTACAACTCTGGAAGAAGCATATGCACGTGCTTACGCAGCAGACTCTGTATCTGCATTCGGCGGCATCATTGCAGTAAACCGTGTACTGAACAAAGCAACCGCAGAACAGATTGTAGAAACATTTATGGAAGCCGTTATCGCTCCTGCATTCGATGTAGATGCGGTAGAAGTTCTGAAAACCAAGAAAAATCTGCGCCTGCTGGAAGTTGGCGAAAAAGTTGCAAACAATGAGCTGTGGATTGAAAAAGTAAGCGGCGGTTTCCTGGTACAGGAACGTGACAACCATAATCTGAAACTGGAAGACTGCAAAGTAGTAACAGAAAAAGTTCCTACTGATGAGGAAATGACAGAATTAATCTTTGCATGGAACATTGTAAAACATGTAAAATCCAATGCAATTGTTGTTACAAAAGACGGTCAGAGCATTGGTGTTGGTGCAGGCCAGATGAACCGTGTAGGTTCTGCAAACATTGCATTTGAACAGGCTGGCGAAAAATGCAAAGGTGCAGTACTGGCATCTGACGCATTCTTTCCGTTCCGTGATACCATTGACGCAGCTGCAAAAGCTGGCATTACAGCAGTAATTCAGCCAGGCGGTTCCATGCGTGACCAGGAATCTATCGATGCATGTAACGAACACGGCATCGCTATGGTATTCACAGGCGTTCGTCATTTCAAACACTAAGATTCCGACGGAGGATAAGACATGAAAGTTCTCGTAATTGGCAGCGGCGGCAGAGAGCACGCGCTGGTATGGAAAATCAGCCAGAGCCCGATGGTAGATAAAATTTACTGTGCACCAGGTAATGCAGGGATTGCGCAGCTGGCTGAATGCGTAGCAATTAAGGCTGAAGATTTAGACGGTCTGCTGGATTTTGCACTGCAGAATGAAATCGGTCTGACTGTAGTAGGGCCGGAAGTGCCTCTGACTATGGGCGTTGTAGATAAATTCCAGGAGAAAGGTCTGAAAATTTTCGGGCCAAGCGGCAGAGCGGCTGAAATTGAAGGCAGCAAAACATTTGCCAAAGATTTAATGGCGAAATACGGTATCCCTACAGCAAAATACGGTGCATTTATCGATGCAGAAGAAGCGAAAGCATTCCTGGCTGAAGTTGGCCTGCCATGCGTTGTGAAAGCCGATGGTCTGGCTGCCGGTAAAGGCGTATTAATCTGCGAAACAAAAGAAGAAGCAGAAACTGCTGTGGATGATATTTTAGTGGATAACAAATTCGGCAATGCGGGCAGCCGTGTAGTCGTAGAAGAATTTTTAACCGGTCAGGAAGTTAGTATGCTGGCTTTCTCTGACGGCAAAACAATCGTTCCAATGGTATCCTCTCAGGACCACAAACGTATCTGGGACGGCGACAAAGGGCTGAACACCGGCGGTATGGGTGCATATTCTCCAGCACCAGTTTATACACCGGATGTACATGAAATTGTTGTACCTCAGGTACTGGAAGCAACCATCAAAGCAATGGAACAGGAAGGCCGCCCATTCGCAGGCATTCTGTATGCCGGTCTGATGCTCACAGCAGACGGTCCAAAAGTACTGGAATTCAATGCGCGTTTTGGTGACCCTGAAACACAGGCAGTTCTGCCTCGTCTGAAATCTGACCTTGTGGAAATCTTCCTGGCAATCATCGATGGCCGTTTAAATGAAATGAACATTGAATGGTACGAAGAAGCTGCTGTATGCGTTGTTATGGCATCCGGCGGATATCCGGAAACTTCTGACAAAGGCCGTGTTATCACCGGTATGAAAGAAGCAGAAGAAACCGGCACCATCGTATTCCATGCAGGCACCAAAGAAATCGACGGCAACATTGTAACAAACGGCGGTCGCGTTCTGGCAATCAGCGCTCTGGGCAAAGATATTGCGGAAGCAATCGCAAATGCTTACAAAGGCGTTGAAAAAGTGAAATTTGAAAACATGCAGTATCGTACCGATATCGGTAAAAAAGCATTTCTGTAAGATACAGAAAAGATATTAGGAGGAACGGACTCGTGGCAACTATTTATCGTTTTTTTGCAGAAAAACGTCCTGGCTTTGATATCGAAGCACAGGGTCTGTTATCGACCCTGCAGAACTATCTGCATATTGAAGGGCTGACCGGTCTGCGGATTTTCAACCGCTATGATGTACAGGGGCTCGATGAAGAAAACTGCGAAGCAGCAGGCCGACTGATTTTCTCCGAGCCGCAGTGTGACAATCTGTACAGAGAAACACTGCCGGAAATCGAGGGAGAACACGTTATTTTTGCGGTGGAAGCTCTGCCTGGTCAGTATGATCAGCGTGCAGACTCTGCAGCACAGTGTGTTCAGATTATCACCAAAGAACGCCCTGTTGTTCGTGCAGCAAAAGTATATGCTTTCTTAGGCAGCGTTTCCGATGCTGACCTGCAGAAAATGAAAAAACATTTAATCAACCCGGTAGAAAACAGAGAAGCTGCTCTGGATAAACCGGAAACTCTGGTAGATGCTGTAGAAGAACCGGAAGCAGTATTCTATCTGGAAGGCTTTATGGAAGCTTCCGATGAACAGCTGGAAGCACTGCGTCAGCAGTATGGTCTGGCGATGGATTTAGGTGACCTGCGCTTTATGCAGGGTTACTTCCGTGATGAAGAAAAACGCAATCCAACCATCACCGAATTAAAAATGATTGATACCTACTGGTCTGACCATTGCCGTCACACCACATTCAATACCCAGATTACTGAAATTACTCTGGACGATCCTCTGGTAAAAGCTACTTACGAAGAATATCTGGCTGCCAGAGAAGAAGTGTACGGTGAACGTGCAAAAACCCGTCCGGTTACCATGATGGATATGGGCACCATTGCTGCAAAAGCGCTGAAAAAACGCGGCATCCTGAAAAATCTGGATGAAAGTGAAGAAATCAACGCATGTAGCGTAAAAGTGGATGTAAAAACCGACAACGGTACTGAAAAATGGCTGTTCATGTTTAAAAATGAAACACACAACCATCCAACAGAAATCGAACCATTCGGCGGTGCAGCTACCTGCTTAGGCGGCGCTATCCGTGACCCGCTGAGCGGTCGTTCCTATGTATATCAGGCTATGCGTGTGACCGGTGCAGCCGATCCTCGCAAACCTCTGGAAGAAACACTGGCAGGCAAACTGCCTCAGCGTACTATCACCACAACTGCAGCGCAGGGGTATTCCTCCTACGGGAACCAGATTGGTCTGGCTACCGGTCTGGTAGACGAACTGTACCATCCTGGCTACGTTGCAAAACGTATGGAAATCGGTGCAGTATTAGGCGCTGCTCCAATTGAAAACGTAGTGCGTGAAGTACCGGCTCCGGAAGACGTAATTGTTCTGCTGGGCGGCCGTACCGGTCGTGACGGCTGCGGCGGTGCAACCGGTTCTTCTAAGAGCCATACTGAAAAATCCCTGTCTACCTGCAGTGCAGAAGTACAGAAAGGGAATCCGGTAGAAGAACGCAAAATTCAGCGTCTGTTCCGTCGTCCGGAAATCAGCAAATTAATCAAACGCTGTAACGACTTTGGTGCAGGTGGTGTATCGGTAGCAATCGGTGAACTGGCAGCTGGTCTGCATATTCATCTGGACCGTGTACCGAAAAAATATGAAGGTCTGTCTGCAACAGAACTGGCAATTTCTGAATCTCAGGAACGTATGGCAGTTGTACTGGCTCCTGAAAGTCTGGAACAGTTTATTGCAGCGGCTGACAGCGAAAACCTGGAAGCAACCGTTGTTGCTTATGTAACAGAAGAACCTCGCCTGGTAATGGAATATCAGGGCAGCACCATCGTTGACCTGAGCCGTGCATTCCTGGATTCTGCAGGCGACAGCAAAAAAATCACTGTGGATGTAGCACAGTTCCCGGCAGCAGAACCAAAAGAACCTGCAGAAGAATTCGATGCAGCTTCTGCTCTGAAAGAACTGGTAGGCGACCTGAACATCTGCTCCAGAAGAGGTATGGTAGAATACTTCGACAGCAGCATTGGTGCAGGCAGCGTATTAATGCCGTTTGGCGGTAAAACACAGCTGACCCCTACCCAGTCCATGGCAGCAAAAATTCCTGTACTGGAAGGTCAGAGCTACACAGCATCTCTGTTCAGCTACGGGTTTGACCCATATCTGTCCAGCCAGAACCAGCATTTAGGTGCAATGTGTGCTGTAACCGAATCTCTGGCACGCATCGTAGCAGCTGGCGGAAAAACAGAAGACTGCTATTTAACATTCCAGGAATATTTCCCAAGCCTGCGCGGCGACAGCAAACGCTGGGCAATGCCTGTATCTGCTCTGCTGGGCGCATTCAAAGCGCAGATGGCTTACGGCGTTGGCGCAATCGGCGGGAAGGACTCCATGAGCGGTTCCTTTATGGATTTAGATATTCCTCCAACACTGGTATCCTTTGCAGCTGGCACCATCGATTCCGAAAAAGTTCTGTCTCCGGAATTTAAAGCAGCCGGTCACGATGTATATCTGTTTGCAGCTCCATACGATGAAAACGGTCAGCCAAAAATGGCAGCCATCAAAGAAATGTGGGGTCTGGTAAACAAAGCAGCAGAAGAAGGTAAAATTGAAGCTGCATGGGCATTAGGCAAAGGCGGTGTGGCAGAAGCAGTATTTAAAATGGCTCTGGGTAACCAGATTGGTTTTGCCAGCCTGGACAGCATCTATGTACCAGCTCTGTTCGAGAAAAACTATGGTGCTATCGTTGTAGAAGCCAATGCTCCGGTAGAGGGCGCTGTGCTGATTGGCCGCACCCTTGCAGACCCTCAGATTGTTCTGGGCGATGCATCCGTATCTCTGGATGAACTGACTCCAATCTGGGAAGGCACACTGGAAGATATCTTCCCAACTCGCACTTCTGATAAAGGGACTGTAGAAGCTTACAGCTGCACCGAACGTCCATCCTACACAGCTGCAACCAGAATTGCGCGTCCAAAAGCGGTTATTCCGGTATTCCCTGGTACCAACTGTGAATACGATACAGCACGCATTCTGGAACGTGTAGGCGGTAAAGCAGAAATCGTAAACATTGCAAACCTGACACCTGCTATGCTGGAAGATTCCATCGCTCGTATGGAAAAAGCACTGCAGAGTGCACAGATGATGATTTTCCCTGGCGGCTTCTCCTTCGGTGATGAACCGGAAGGCTCCGGTAAATTCATCGCAGCGTTTATGCGCAATCCAATTCTGAAAGATCGCATCCATGAACTGCTGTACAAAAACGATGGTCTGATTCTGGGTATCTGTAACGGTTTCCAGGCACTGATTAAACTGGGTCTGGTACCTTACGGCAAAATTGTTGATACCGATATCAACAGCCCGACTCTGACATTCAACCGCATTGGCCGTCATCAGTCCCGTTATGTAACAACCAGAATTGCCTCTGTGAAATCTCCATGGTTATCTCAGGTTGAGGTTGGCGATCTGCATACCATTCCAATCTCCCACGGGGAAGGGCGTTTCGTATGCTCGGATGAACTGCTGGCGCAGCTGGCTGCCAACGGACAGATTGCAACCCAGTATGTAGACTTTGCCGGTCAGCCATCTATGGATATCGCACACAATCCAAACGGTTCCAATATGGCAATCGAAGGGATTCTGAGCCCGGATGGCCGTGTATTTGGTAAAATGGGTCACAGTGAACGTATTGGCACACACATTGCAAAAAATATCCTGGGTGAGAAAGACCAGAAAATTTTCGCAGCTGGCGTAAAATACTTTCAGTAATTGAATATCGGTTTTCTGATTTGTTGGAAAAATGGTTAGTAAATAAAGAAAGCCTGTCGTATTTTTGATGCGACAGGCTTTTTCTGTGTGTAGGCAATATCAAATAGAAAAGGCAGAAACACACGATTATATTTTTGATGCCTTTCAATTACAGACGAACACTCCCTCAAGTCTGTTTAGGATTGTGCTGGACAGCGTTAAGCTATTCCAGTGAACTGAACAGGCTTGAGGGAGTGTCCGTGTGTGGATGGAAGGGAAATAATATAATCTGTGGTGTTTCTGTCTTTATATTCAGTGTGTGTTTACTTTACCGCTTCGTTTACTGCAGCCCAGATGTTTAATCCGTTGGCGCTGTCTGTTGGGATGGTGCCAAGCCGCCACAGCGAAAGCCCGCGGATGCCCATCAGTCTGGCAAGTTCTGCCTTGGCTTTTATGGAGCGTTCATCCTCGTACCACAGAATATTCTGTGTGTTATCCTGTGCGTTGGTGTAGCTTGCGTACGGCACATAACTGTAATTTGGATAACTGATGCTGCATCCGGTGGATAATCTGGCGCTGACTGCATCGTAAGCCGGATGATATGGTGTGCGGTTGATAACAGCGCCGTCCTGCAGTTTCCACTGAACGGTATCCATGGATAAGCCCAGCAGCAGTTTTTCCGCCGGAATGCCGCCGTCCAGACATGCCTGAATTGCAATATATACCTGATTCAGCGGAGCCATTGGTGTCATGGTGTAGCCCTGTGCCATTTCGGTGTCGGTCAGTGCGGCAGGGTCGTAATCATATGCCATTAAAATTACGCGGTCTGCAATCCGTCCGATGGAGGCATAATCGTAGCCGTCGTAATAGGCTGAACCGTTCATAACAGGATGAACTGCTACATAAATCGGGCTGCTGCCCATAGCAGTGCGCAGTTCCTGAAGGAACAGAGTCAGGTTGTGTTTCTGTGCACCGCGCAGTGCTTCAAAGTCGATAACCACTCCATGGAAGCTGGTGTTTTCTTCGTCACGCTCTGCATAGGCTGCGGTGGCTGCAATCTGCTGAACCGCTTCGGTACGCATAGCGGGGCTGGATAAAATCTGTGTCAGTGTTCCGTTTGTATCATCGGCATAAATGGAAAGCAGCGCTTTGCCTCCGGAACGTCGCACGGTCTGTACCGGCTCTGTGAAACCGTTCGGGATGCGGTATTCATTCTGGCCTGATGCGGTTGTGTTTAATACTGCCTGTCCGTCCTGCACTGTTAAACGGGCCCAGCCAAAGCCGGTGCTGTCCAGACGGGATAAATAACTGCTCTGCGATGCAGAGGAGATAGCATAGAAGCCGTGCAGTTCGTCCAGCTGTTTATCGTTTGTGTGATATAAACGTACCAGCATAGCGGCAGCCTGTTCACGGGTGGCCGTTGCCTGCGGGGCAAAGGTGGTTGCACTCATACCTCCTGCCAGCCCTAAATCACTGGCTAATGTGATATAGCCTTTTCGGTCGGTTACATCGGTGAACGGGCAGTTCACCTGATTCAGCTGGCTGCCTAAATCATAAAAACCAAGAGCGCCAATCATCATTTCTGTCATTTCGGCACGGGTAATGGGGTCATTTGGACGAAAGGCTCCGTCCGGACTGGTCACCCGGTTTGCAGCCATAGCATTTAATGCGCCGTAGTACCAGGCGTTTGCATCGGTATTATCGGTATAGGCCTGCGGATAAGTTCCGCTGTAGCCCTGCACTTTGGCGATAAACGCCGCAAACTGGGCGCGGGTGATGGTCTGCCCCAGGCCAAACTGATTATCGCCGATGCCGTCAGAAAAGCCCAGTGTACGCAATTCTTCAATAACACCGGCGGCCCAGTGATTAGATGGTACATCGGTAAACGGTTCGGCAGCCTGTGCCGGAACGGCAAAAAGCATACAGCCGGTCAGTACTGTGGCTCCGATTTTTATCGCGTGCTGTTTCCAGAATGAAAACAGATGATGTTTTTTCATAACCTATTCCTCCTGTCAGTCAAACAGAATTATAAAACGAATCTTACATAACAGTTTTATTATACCACCCTTGTCAAGTGGTAAAGAAATTGCGAAAATTCTGTCTGAATGCGGGCTAAATGCGGGTATTTTTCGTTTGTGCGGTATCTTACGGCTTGTAAGCAACCGTAATTTTATGGTATTATGATAGATAAATAGATTAGAAATGATGGATTTTTCGATGGATATTGAGGGATAGAAATCGGAAAAGGGGGGACGCTGTGATGAAAATGAATCGATGGGTTGTGCAGAAGGCAGATCCGGCTGTGCGGAATCGTCTGGTTGAGATGCTGGGTATTTCTCCGGTGCTGGCAAATCTGCTGATTAACCGCGGGTATCAGGAGCCTCATGAAGTGATGGAATTTCTGAATCCTTCTCTGCAGCAGCTCTCGTCGCCTTTTGAAATGTTGAATATGGGTGCAGCAGTGGAACGCATCCTGGAAGCGATAGAACGAAACGAAAAAATTGTTGTGTACGGGGATTATGACGTAGATGGAATCTGCGCCAGCGTTACCCTGTATCAGGGACTGAAAATGCTGCATGCTGATGCGGCCTATTATGTGCCGGACCGTATGGAGGAAGGCTACGGTGTAAATACACCGGCACTGCGCGGTATTTATGAGGATGGTGCCCGGCTGTTAATTACAGTGGACTGCGGAATCAGCTCCTGGAAAGAGGTGGCTGAGGCAAAAAGCTGGGGCATGGATGTGATTGTAACCGACCATCATCAGCTGCCGGATGTTCTGCCGGACTGTATTATCGTCAATCCGGTATTCAGTAATAGTGAAAAAGATAAGTGGCGTCATCTGTGCGGCACGGGCGTTGCATTTAAAGTGGTACAGGCCCTGTTCAGCCGGTATTATCAGGAGGAAGGCTTTACCGAGCGTCTTCGTCCATTTTTAGATATAGCAGCACTGGCTACGGTTGCTGATATTGTTCCATTAAAAGGAGATAACCGGGTAATGGTTAAATTCGGGCTGGAGGAAATGGCGCTGGGCAAACGGCCAGGTCTGGCTGCACTCTGGAAAATTGCTCAGAATCATGACCAGAACGTGCCAACAACCACTGCGGTGGGGTTTGGGCTGGCACCTCGTCTGAACGCCTGCGGGCGAATCGGTGATGTGCGTCTTGGCCTTCAGCTTCTGGTGACCGAAGATGAAACCGAGGCTATGGAGATTGCCATGAAGCTGGATCAGGAAAACCGTCAGCGGCAGGAAATCGAACGGGCAATCTACGAAGAGGCACTTGAAAAAGTGCAGGCACAGGGGCTTAATCAGCAGGAAGGGCTGATTGTGGTTGGTGAGAACTGGCATCCGGGGGTTATCGGGATTGTTGCCTCCCGTCTTGTGGAAAAATTCTATACCCCGACCATTGTATTAACATTAACCAATGGTATTTACAAAGGTTCCGGCCGCAGTATTGAGGGGTTTCATCTGCAGCAGGCTTTAGCGCAGTGTTCCGATTTGCTGGCAAATTACGGCGGGCATAGCCAGGCGGCAGGTCTGGGGCTGAAGCCGGAGAATTTACCGGAATTCCGCAAGCAGTTTGCCCGCATTGTATCAACTGGCACAACCAGTGAATCTTTCATACCGAGCCTTTTGATTGACAGTGAAATCGATATGCAGGATGTCAATGCTGAGATGTACCGGGAAATTTCGAAAATTCAGCCGACCGGTACGATGAACCCGACTCCGGTATTTGTATGCCGCGGGCAGAAAACTCTGGAAGCACGCACGGTGGGTGGAAATGGGGATCATTTGCGCATCAAGCTGCGTTCCGGACAAGGAGATATTTTCGGTATTGGCTTCAAAAAAGCAGAACTGGAGCCAATCACACAGGAAGGTTCTATTGATGTGGCATTCTGCCTGGATAAAAACACTTATAATGGCCGGACAAGTCTGCAGATGCTGATTAAGGATTTAAAATCCTATCGTCGTCCCGACGAGATGAATCTGCTTGACCGTCTGTTTTTCTATAAAGAGGAATATTTAGAAGATGATCCGTATCGCAATATCGGGCAGCAGGATCAGTTTTATACAAAAGTTGTAGGCGTTACCTTTGAAAACCGTCAGGCTCTGGTAGAACAGCTGGTAGCCGGTCAGCCTCTGGAACTGCACCGGGAGCGTGATAACGCCCACGATGAAAATGCTGTTGCAGTACTGGCCGACGGGGAACAGATTGGCTATCTGAAACGGAGTATTGCACGCCATCTGGCTCCAAACTTTGATCAGGGTATCGAGTATGAGGCTATGGTTGTGCAGGTAACCGGCAGTGCGGAAAAAAACTGGGGCGCTAATATTTTCATCCGTCGTATGGATGAGGCAAACGGCGAACAGATAGAACAGCAGATGCAGATTCGCGAGGAACTGGAACATCTGGACGAACCGGAACTGAAAGAACGGATTCGAGAGGCTCTGCTCGGAAAACACGAGTATCGTCCAAAACAGCAGGAAGCTCTGGATGCGTTATATAATGGTGATAATGTGCTGGCTATTCTTGGCACCGGCCGGGGGAAATCGGCTATTTTCCAGACATACAGTGCATATCTGGCCATCTGGAAACGGCAGGTTACGATGATTGTATATCCGTTACGGGCTCTGGTGAACGACCAGTATCAGGCTCTGGAGAAAAAGCTGAGTCCGCTGGGTTTAAGGGTTCGTCTGGGCACCGGTGCTCTGGAAGGCGAGGAACGGGCATCCTTTTTCCAGCAGGTGATGGATGGTCAGGTGGATATTATTTTAACGACACCGGAATTTTTATTATGTCATAAACATCGTTTTCTGGAACTGGGCAGCCGCCTTGGCATGGTGGTTGTAGATGAAGCACACCATCTGGCAAGCAGACGGCAGGGCTATAAACAGCTCCCTGCAGGGCTTACGGAAATCCGTCCGCGGCAGGTTCTGGCAGTGACAGCCACCGCCGGGGATGATTGTGCGCGGCAGATTGTGGATTCGCTGCATATCAACAGCACTGTAGTAGACCCGCATGTGCGGGAAAATCTGGTGCTGGTGGATGAGCGTGAAAACTATAAAAAAGCCGACTATCTGCTTCGTCTGGTAAACAGCGGTGAGAAAACAGTTATTTATTTAAACAGCCGTCAGAAAGTGGTGCAGATTGCGGAGCTGCTGCGTGAAAAGACGCTGCCATCGGTACAGAAACGCATCTGTTATTATCATGGCGGACTGACATCAGCCGACCGGACTGCTATTGAAAATGCGTTTCGAAGCGGAGCGCTACAGGTTATTGTAACAACCAGTGCCTTTGGAGAAGGTATTGATATTCCGGATATTCGCCATGTAGTGCTGTATCATCTGAGCTTCTCCAGTGAAGAATATAATCAGCTGGCAGGTCGTGCAGGCCGTGACGGACAGACTGCACGGGTGCATCTGTTATATAATCGCAGAGATGAGACACTGAATAAAAATGTACTGGCGGCCTCCTGTCCAACCAGAGAAGTGCTGGGCCGTTTTTATAAACTGCTTCAGTACCTGGTACAGGGCAAAACGGCAATTGAACTGACCAATGCCGAGCTGGTAGAGCTGGTGAAACGGGAGCGCATCGCAGAGCCGAATGAATCCTGTATCAGCAGCTGGCTTGGAATTTTTGAGGAACTTGGTTTTCTGGAGCGTGAACGCGAGGGCAGCAAACGCCGGATTATTATGATACCAAGTCCGAATAAAATGGATTTAAACGCTTCCCTGCGCTATCAGGAATGTATGGCGGAGCTGGAGGATTTTCAGAAATATTTGCAGATTGCCTTTGAACATAATCAGGACAAACTGCTGACTGCAATCAACCGGCCGATTTATCCGGCCAGCTGGCAGTAAGTTTGGAGGGATCGATATGACTCGATTTAAAGACTTAGTAGATGCTGTATATGAAAATAATCCCAATGCGGATATTGAATTTCTGGAAGAAGTGTATCGATTTGCGGAGGACCTGCATAAAGATCAGTACCGCAAATCCGGTGAGGCATATATTATCCATCCGTTATCGGTAGCGATTATTCTGGCCGAGCTGGGGATGGATGAGAAAGCTGTAGCGGCGGGCCTTCTGCACGATGTTGTGGAAGATACCAGCTGTAAACGGAGCGGCATTGCCGACCATTTCGGTGAGGAAGTTGCTTTTATTGTAAACGGCGTAACCAAGCTGAGTAAACTGGAATGCAGTTCCAAAGAGGAACGCCAGCTGGAAAGCTACCGCAAAATGTTCCTGTCGATGGCAGAGGACGTGCGCGTTGTGATGATTAAACTGGCCGACCGTTTGCATAATATGCGCACTCTGCGCTTCCAGTCTGAAGAAAAACAGAGAAGCATTTCGCAGGAAACACTGGAAATCTACGCACCGATTGCCAACCGTCTGGGGATTTCCAAAGTGAAATGGGAACTGGAGGACTTATGCCTTCGCTATCTGGAACCGGAAGCATTTTACGATTTAGTGGAACGTATTTCCATGAAGCGTGACGAGCGTGAAGAGTATATTCAGAATATCATCAGTCATATGCAGGTGGAACTGGATAAAGTGGGCATTGAGGCTGAAATTTCCGGTCGTCCGAAACATTTCTTCAGTATCTACAACAAAATGAAAAAACAGAATAAAGACCTGGATGAACTGTACGATTTAATTGCGGTTCGTCTGCTGGTAGACTCGGTAAAAGACTGTTATGCGGCACTGGGCATTGTGCATACCTTATGGCGTCCGATTCCAATGCGCTTTAAAGATTATATTGCTATGCCGAAACCAAACATGTACCAGTCTCTGCATACCACGGTAATCGGGCCGAACGGCGACCCGTTTGAAATTCAGATTCGTACCTATGAGATGCACCATACTGCTGAATACGGGATTGCTGCACACTGGATTTACAAAGAAAGCGGCGGCAGCGAAATCAGTAAAGATAACTCGCAGCTCAGCTGGCTGGAACAGATTAAAGAGATGCAGAACGATGCCAGCGACAGCAAGGACTTCCTGAGTTCTCTGAAAATTGACTTATTCTCCGACACGGTATTCGTATTCTCGCCAAAAGGTGAGGTTTACGAACTGCCGCAGGGCTCCGGGCCTCTGGACTTTGCCTATAAAGTTCACTCCGGTGTCGGCAACAGCTGCATGGGGGCCAAGGTAAACAAAAAAATTGTGCCTCTGGATTATCAGTTGAAGAATGGTGACATTGTAGAAATTTTAACATCCAAACAGGCAAAACCGAGTCTGGACTGGGTAAATCTGTGCAAAACAAGCCAGGCGCGCAACAAAATCCGTCAGTGGTTCAAAAAAGAGGGCCGTGAGGAAAATATGCAGCGCGGGAAAGATTTGCTGGAAACCGAGCTGAAGAAAAAAGATATTGAGCCATCGGCTGTGCTGAACAAATCGGATTCGCTGGTTGAGATTTCTAACCGCATGGGTTACAGCTGCTGGGATGATGTATGTGTAGGGATTGGCAACGGCAGCCTGACTCCGCTGCAGGTAGCCAATAAACTTTACGATGAATATCAGAAATATCATAAAGTAAAACCGGAAGAAGAAACCGTGGAATCGCTGTTAGCCAGCAAGGCCAACAAAGAAGTACGCCGTAAAAATCAGGATGCTGCGAAAGGCAAAAGCAAAGACGGTGTTATCGTGGAAGGCTTTGAAGGCATTCCGATTCGCTTTGCGTCCTGCTGCAAACCGCTGCCGGGTGACCCGATTGTGGGCTATATTACAAGAGGGCGCGGCGTGACAATCCACCATCTGGACTGTCCGAATATTAAAGGCGGCCTTGTAAAAGAGGCAGACCGTTATGTATCGGCTTACTGGGACAGTGAAGATTCGGGTATTTATCAGGTAGAGGTGTTTGTTATTGCGATTGACCGTCCGAAAATCACACCGGAGGTTATGTCGCTGATTAACGACTCCAAGGTGCATATTACTGCAATCAGTTCCCGCGTAAAAGAAGGGAAAACCTATATGAATATCAGTATTGAAGTCCGCAATCTGGATCAGGTAATTCTGATGATTGACAAAATCAAGAGTATCAGCGATGTGCTGGAAGTAAAACGTACCATCGCCGACTAATATCAGAAATGGAGACATATATATGCGAGCTGTGGTACAGAAAGTTTCTCAGAGCAGCGTAACCGTTGCAGGAGAATGTACAGGAAAAATAGAACAGGGGCTGATGGTTCTGCTGGGTGTTACACATGATGATACCCGGCAGGATGCCCGTTATATGGCAGAGAAAATTGCCAACCTCCGTATTTTTGAAGATGACGATGAAAAACTGAATCTGTCGGTAAAAGATATCGGCGGTGCAGTACTGTCGGTAAGTCAGTTTACTTTATACGGAGACTGCCGGAAAGGGCGTCGCCCGAGTTTTACCGAGGCGGCACGTCCGGAACAGGCCAATGAACTGTATGAACAGTTTAATGCGTTTCTGCAGGAGGAAGGCGTGCCGGTTGCTACCGGTCGTTTTCAGACACATATGGAAGTGGCGCTGGTGAATGACGGACCGGTGACGATTCTTTTAGACAGCAGACGGAATTTTTAGGAGGAACGCTCCATGATGAATATTGAAGTACTGGTGGTTGGTCCCATTGAGACCAACTGTTATATCGTAAGCGACCCGGACAGCAAAGAGGCTGTGATTATTGATGCCGGAGACGATGCTGACCTGATTTTACGCTATATTGAAAACCATGGGCTGAAAGTAAAATATCTGCTGAACACTCACGGGCATTTTGACCATATGCAGGCCAACGATGCCGTGCGTGATAAAACCGGTGCACCGCTGGGCATTCATGCCGATGATGTAGAGCTTCTGCTTCACCCGGAAAAAGTGAGCGGCGGAATGTTTATGCAGGTAAACAGCTGCCGGGAACCGGAAAAAATTCTACACAACGGTGATATTCTGTTTTTTGGCGCATGCCAGCTTCAGGTGATTTACACCCCGGGGCACAGCCGCGGCGGATGCTGTTTTTATGCGGCAAAAGAAAAAGTTTGTTTTACCGGGGATACCTTATTTCGCGGGAGCGTGGGCCGTACCGATTTATACGGCGGCAACATGGCAAACCTGCGTAAATCTGTGAATGAACGTCTGGCAGTGTTGCCTGACGATGTAACAATTTATCCGGGACACGGACCGGAAAGTGATATGGCCTTTGAACGACGGGCCAATCCGTATCTGTAATGGATAATACGATAAATCATAATGAGTCTCTGCAGTTTTATCTGCCGGCTGAGCACGATGCTTACCGACAGGCAGTTTTTGATGTTATCCGCATTTTTTTGCCGCGTTTTCAGTGGTCAGAAGAGGCAGATTTTCAAAATAACAGTGCAGAGTTGATTACACTGGAACAGACCGAACAGACCTGGACGCTCAGCATGGGTGCAAACAGGTCTGTTTTCGCTGTAGAAGGGCTGGATGAGAATCAGCGAAGAAGGATTCTCAAACAGAAGGTGTATGCCTTAATGCAGCAATATACTGGTCAGAAGGCTCATCCGTGGGGCATTATGACCGGTGTACGGCCAACCAAAATTGTACACCGATGTCTGGATGAAAACCAGCAGCCGGAAGAAATAAGCAGAATGCTGCGCCGGGATTATTTAATGAACGATGAAAAAACAAACCTGCTGCTGGATGTAACCGCACGGCAGAGGCCGTTTTTATTAAACAGGGAGCAGGCTGGCAGGATTGTCAGTGTTTATCTGAGTATTCCATTCTGCCCGACCAGATGTGCATACTGTTCTTTCCCGTCGTTCTGTTTACCGAAACCTCATCTGCAGGAAGCGTATCTTGAAAATCTGCTGGCGGAGTGCAAAGCAGTGGGTGAGGCATTACAGCGGAGTGGTAAACGGATTCAAACTGTGTATATCGGCGGGGGCACACCAACCAGTCTCTCTGCAAATCAGCTGGAACGGCTCTTAGACGGTGTACAGCGTTATCTGGGCGGGGACACAGTGGAAGAATTCACAGTAGAAGCCGGACGGCCCGATACCATTACAGAAGAAAAACTGCAGCTTCTGCATGATTATAAAGCGGGACGGATCAGTATCAATCCGCAGACATTCTCGCAGAAAACACTGGATATCATCGGGCGGCGCCATACTGTGCAGCAGATTTACGATGTGTATGATATGGCAAGACAGATTGGCTTTGACAGCATCAACATGGATTTAATCACCGGACTTACCGGAGAAACGGCAGATGACTTTGCATACAATCTGGAGCAGATTTCCCGCCTGCGGCCCGAAAATGTTACCGTGCATACACTGGCTATCAAACGTACCGCACGGCTGCAGCTGGATGAAATGTCCGATATGCAGAGCCATATTGTGGAGCAGATGCACAGCCATCTGAACCGTTGGCTTTTCACAGAGGCGTATGTGCCGTATTATCTGTACCGGCAGAAACACATGATTGGAGACCAGGAGAACACAGGCTATTGCCTGCCGGGCAAAGAATCCCTCTATAACATTCAGATGATGGAGGAACGGCAGACTATCTTTGGCCTGGGTGTAGGCTCCACCTCCAAATATGTAAATACCGCCGACTGGACCTTAACCCAGAGCAGTAACCCGAAAGATTTAATATTTTATAATCAGCGCATCGACGAAATCATTGCAAAAAAGATTGCAAAAATAGAAGAACTATCAAAAATAGAAGAACTATAAAGAAAGCAGAAACCCCCTGTTTCCCGATAATTACGGAAAACAGGGGGTTTCGTTTTACTGTTAAGCTGTGATTAGTCAGCGATTTCGTTAGTGGTCCATTCAAATTCGCCGAATTTCAGGTTGGCTACCAGATTGGTTAAATCAGGACGGCCAAAGTACTGCATGTCGCCCTGTGGGTTTACAGCCATCAGAACGATTGGTTTGTGGAAGTATTCAAAGAACCCGCGTACCAGTTCCCCTTTTTCCTCCTGTGGCAGGGAGAAGAAGTTTGTATCAACTGCTACGATTACGATTTCTTTGCCGTCAACATTTACCAGAGTGCTATCGAATTTCATTGATTAAGCTCCTTTAAAGATTAATATAACAAAGGCGTTGATTAATTCTGAACCGGCAGGAATTCATCCAGGTTTTCCATCATAATGTTCAGAACTTCGCCGTTGTATTCTTCAATTTTACCGGCATCGCCCAGCTGTGCCAGCTGAGGGTCCAGAGGGAATTTGCCAATCAGAGGCACTTTGTGGTTTTTGCAGGTTTCTGCAATGCTGCTTTCGCCAAACAGATTGATTTTTTTGCCGCAGTCCGGGCAGGACAGGTAGCTCATGTTTTCTGCAATCCCCAGTACAGGCAGGTTCATCATTTCTACCATTTTGATACCTTTACGTACAATCATGTTAGCCAGATCCTGTGGAGATGTTACCATGTAAACACCGTTTACAGGCAGTGTCTGCAGAATGGTCAGGGTTGCATCACCGGTTCCTGGCGGCAGGTCTACTACCAGGTAGTCCAGGTCGCCCCATACAACTTCTTCCCAGAACTGTTTGATAACGCCGGAAATAACAGGACCTCTCCATACAACTGGTTCATCATCGGTTGGCAGCAGCAGGTTCATGGACATTACTGCAATGCCGTTTGCACTTTTTGGCGGATATGCACCAAATTCGCTCATCTGAGGAGCGCCGCTGATACCGAATAATTTTGGAATACTTGGGCCTGTGATATCGGCATCCAGAATCCCTACTTTGTAGCCTTTTTTGTTTAAGCTGATGGCAATCATAGAAGTGAAAGAAGATTTCCCTACGCCGCCTTTACCGCTCATTACTACAATGACATTTTTAATATTGCTCAACTGCTGTGCCTGGGTTTTCTGTGGAACACCGCAGGAGGAACAGGAGGAGCAGCTACCAGAATCGCAGCTTCCTGTATTTGCAGAGGAGCATCCGCTACAACTAGACATAATTGATTACCTCCAGATTTCTATGAATTATATACTTCTTCTATTTTAATATTGTGCCGCGGAAAGTGCAAGGGCAGATTAAAAAGTTTTTCTTATCCATTAAATTACTGAAAAACATAAAAGATAGAAATCGAAAGAAATTGGTTTTGCATAATTTCTTTGTGGATATGAAGAACAATAAATGGTAGAATATTACGAGAACAATTATAATGCGGTTTCTGTGTTTTGAAATCGGATAAGAAGGGGGCGCTCAGGATTTGACCGTTTACTATACCTATATGGTTGTATGCCGGGATCGGTCACTTTATACGGGGTACACCGACAATCTGGTACGGCGCATCCGGGCGCACAACACAGGAAAAGGCGCAAAATATACCAGAAGCCGCGGGCCGGTAAAGCTGGTATACTGGGAGAAATTTGCCACAAAAAAGCAGGCTATGCAGCGGGAATATGCCATTAAACAATGGCCCCGCAGCCAGAAACTGCTGTTATTACCGGAAGAACTGAGGGAGTATTATGGATAAACTGATTGTGATTGATGGCAATAGCCTGGCTAACCGGGCTTTTTATGCAATCCCGATTTTAAGCAATTCGAAAGGCGTTATCACGAACGCAGTCTACGGATTTACCAATATGCTGATGCGCATCATAAAACAGGAGAAGCCTGATTATCTGGCAGTTGCTTTTGATGTGAGCCGCAAGGTGTTCCGCCATGAGAAATATGCTGATTACAAGGCGCAGCGTAAAGGAATGCCGGAAGAACTGCGCGGCCAGATGGATTTAATCAAAGATGTGCTGCGTGCAATGAACATTGCCATCTGCGAAAAAGAAGGCTATGAAGGGGACGATGTTATTGGTACTATGGTGCGCTGGGCGGAAACACAGAATCTGCACAGCATCATTTTAACCGGAGACAAAGACAGCCTTCAACTGATTTCAGAGCAGACCAGTGTATATCTGACGAAAAAAGGAATCACGGAGCTGGCAAAATATGATGTTGCGGCATTAAAGGAAGAATACAATCTGGTACCGGATCAGATTCGTGATTTAAAAGGGCTGATGGGCGATGCCTCCGACAATATTCCGGGAGTACCGGGTGTGGGTGAAAAAACTGCACTGAAACTGCTGCATCAGTACGGCACGGTAGAGGAACTGTATCAGCATCTGGACGATTTTAAAGGCAAAAAACTGGGCGATAAACTGCGGGAAAACGAGGATATGGCGCATCTGAGCAAAGAGCTGGCTACAATTTTCTGTCAGGTTCCGCTGGAGTTCAGCCGGGAAGAGCTGGCACTTCAGCCGTTTAATATCCCTCTTTTAACTGCTTTGTATAAAGAACTGGAATTACGCTCTCTGTTAAATGAACTGACTGCCATGTATCCACCGGAGCCTTCCGACTGGACTGAGATTCCAGTAGACGGAATGCTGGAGGATATGGATGATTATGAACCGGCTGCTCCGATAAAAAAAGGGATGAAGCTGACTTCGGTGGAGGAACTGCAGGAAGTTATGCAAGGCCTGCCGCCATCGACAATTAATCTGATTATGAATCGTACGCCGGGCAATGTGGTGGAAAGCCGTGTGACTTCTTTTGGGCTGATGGCGTTTGATACTCCGTATCTGATTGAGTGCGGTGATGATTTCAGCAGCTTTGCACAGACATTAAAGCCATGGCTGGAAGATGAACGGGTACTGATATTAACCGACGATGCTAAAAAAATGCATGCCAGTTTTAAGCCGGAAGGGATTAAACTGCGGTCTTTGTTCTGGGACAGCACTTTGTTTGCCTATCTACTGAATCCGGAAGCGAAGGATTTATCGCTGGAGGCTCTGCTGGCCCAGTATTTTGATGTGGTGCTGGACGACGAGCCGGAAGAACATCTGTATGGCCTGTTAAAAGGCATTACTGTGCTGGGCGACTTCCTGATTGAAAAACTGATGAAAGAGGAACTTCTGGATTTATATAGTGAGATTGAACTGCCGTTAACGGAACTGTTAACCATGATGGAGCTGGAAGGGGTTCGTATTAATACGGATTATCTTGAAAATCTGGGCATTGAACTGACTGCCCGCATTGAGGAAATCAGCCAGAAACTGTATCAGGCTGCTGGTGAAGAGTTTAATCTGAATTCATCGAAACAGCTTGGTGTTATCTTGTTTGAAAAAATGGGTCTGCCGGTAATCAAAAAAACAAAAACAGGTTATTCGACCGATGCCGAGGTGCTGGACACTCTGGCGCAGGAGTACGACTTTGTAAAAGATATTCTGGCTTATCGTCAGCTGACAAAACTGAACTCTACTTATGTTGAGGGCATTTTAAAACTGGTGCAGCCGGATACCGGCAAGGTGCATACCACCTTTAACCAGACTATTACTGCCACCGGCCGGCTTTCCAGTACCGAGCCGAACCTGCAGAATATCCCGATTAAAACGGAGGAAGGCAAACGTATCCGTAAAGCTTTCGTGCCGTCCACATCGGGCAATGTTCTGGTGGCAGCCGATTATTCGCAGATTGAGCTGCGAATCCTGGCTCATATGTCAAAAGATCCGGTACTGATGAACAGCTTCCAGAATAATGAGGATATTCATCGTCGTACTGCATCAGAAGTATTCGGTGTGCCGATGGAGGATGTTACAAAAGAAATGCGGCGTAATGCCAAAGCGGTAAACTTTGGCATTATTTACGGGCAGACCGATTTCGGGCTAAGCAAGGAGCTTGGTATCACCCGCGGTGAGGCAAAAGCCTATATCGAGAGCTATTTTGCTCGTTACAGCGGTGTAAAACAGTGGATAGAACAGGCTATCGCTGATGCCAGAGCCACTGGTATCAGTACTACTATGATGGGTCGTAAACGATATATAAAGGATATCAACAGTAAAAATTTCAATCTGCGCAGCTTTGCAGAGCGCACTGCAGTGAATACTCCGATTCAAGGGTCTGCTGCTAATATTATGAAGCTGGCTATGCTGAAAGTGCAGGGGAATCTGAACGAGGGCGGCTATAAAGCGAAAATGCTTCTGCAGGTGCATGACGAACTGATTCTGGAAGTACCGCCGCGTGAAATCGCCGATGTAATCAGTATTCTGCGTCATAGTATGGAGACGGCAGTAGAACTGGATGTGCCGCTGAAGGTGGATGTAAATGTTGGCTTCGACTGGTACGACATGGAGAGGGTGTAGAATATGATAATCGGTCTGACGGGCGGTATCGCCTGCGGCAAATCGACAGTAAGTGCCTATCTGCGTGAGAAGGGTATTGCAGTAATTGATGCGGACAAGGTTGCCCGGCAGGTGGTGGAGCCCGGGAGTCCGGGTCTGGTACAGATTCGGGATACTTTTGGTATGCAGTATCTGCAGCCTGATGGTTCGCTGAATCGTGAACTTTTAGGTCGTAAGGTGTTTGCCGAACCGGAAGCGTTAAAGAAACTGAACAGCATTACCGGTCCGCTGATTCTGGATGAACTGAAAAAGCAGCTTGCGGTTGCAGAATCAGTTATCGTTCTGGATGCAGCGCTGCTTTTGGAGGATGAGGCATATCATCAGCTGGTTGACCAGGTGTGGGTGGTAACCGCAGGCGACAATCAGCTGGAACGGCTGATTGCCCGCAACGGATACAGCTTTCGGCAGGCAAAAAACCGTATTGCGTCCCAGATGACCGATGAGCAGCGGCTGCGTTTTGCTGATGCTGTAATCGATAATAGCGGTACGCTGGAGAACACCCATAGACAGATTGATGAGCTGTTAGTTGGTTTAAAAGTACTGTAGAAGGGCAGAAAAATAGATTCTTCTTGTTTGGATAATTAATCTGTTATATAATGAGTAGCATGAAATTGATTTCGAAAGAAACAGGAAAGAAAAGAGGATATATGGATGGTTTATCATAATGTGCTGGAAGCGCTGGGACATACACCAATGATTCGACTGAACCGCATGACCGATGCGGACAGTGCAGAGATTCTGGTAAAATTTGAAGGGGTCAATGTAGGTGGTTCTATCAAAACAAGAACAGCGTTCAATATGATTTCTGAGGCGGAAGCGCAGGGGCTGATTCAGCCGGATACAATTATCGTGGAACCTACCAGTGGCAATCAGGGTATCGGCCTTGCATTAATCTGTGCAGTAAAAGGTTATAAAGCTGTGCTGATTATGCCGGACTCGGTCAGTGAAGAACGTCGTAAACTGATTCGTCATTATGGTGCGGAAGCGGTTCTGATTCATGATGACGGGGATATCGGTGCCTGCATTGATGAATGTATGCAGACATCTTTGCGTATGGCGGAAGAAAACCCAAAAGTATTTGTTCCACAGCAATTTGCCAACCCTGCCAACCCGGCAGCACATCGCAATGGTACGGCACTGGAAATTCTGGAGCAGGTGGACGGACCGATTCATGGATTCTGCTGCGGTATTGGAACCGGCGGTACTATTACCGGTATCGGTGAAGTGCTGAAAGAAAAAAATCCGGATATGGAAATCTGGGCGGTAGAGCCGGAAAATGCAGCTATTTTAGCTGGCGGCCATGTGGGTACTCACCTTCAAATGGGCATTGGTGACGGTGTAATTCCGGATATTCTGAACCAGAACATCTATAATGAAATTTATATTGTAAGCGATGAGGAAGCAGTACAGACCTCCAAAGAACTTGCGCGGCTGGAGGGCCTGATGTGCGGAATCTCCAGCGGCACCCATGTGGCAGCAGCCCGCAAGCTGGCAAAAAAACTGGGGAAAGGTAAAACCGTAGTTACCATTCTGCCGGACACTGCTGAACGCTATTTCAGCACACCACTATTTGAAAATGAATAAATGCAGAGAGAAATATAATAAAGCAAAATAAAGCAAAATAAAGCAAAAACATAGTGAATTAAAGAGAGGCTGTGGCAGGACTGAACAGATTATCAGGTACTGACATAGCTTCTTTTTTATATTTATACACTGATAGAAATTCACATATAAATTATTTTTACGAAAAGATTCTGAAAATAAAAGCGATTCGGCGGAAAACCGTTGCGACTGAGCGGCTTTTCTGCGATAATATAAATATCTGTGAAATTTTATAGGTTTTTTTATCAAATATACGATATCTTTCTGTTTTTTTGTATGTAAATATGTTAAAATGAAATGATAATTGTGAAGATTCGCGTGAGTGGATTAGTAAGAATTGAATTTATATAGCTGGTTAAAAAACTGAGTTAAATGAAAAAGAACGGTAACAGGTTGGAGAATTTGAGGTGATTTGTTTGCAGAATTTAATTCCGGCTCTGCGGGTGAAACATGTGACCATATTTGATTTGCTGGATCAGGAATTTCATTACGGCGAATTTGTAGTTTTTCCAAAGCTGGCGGCATATCTGGGTAGAATTGCGGCCATTCCGGCAAAGGATGCACAGGAAATCGGGCGGATTTCGGAATTGGTGTATCTGTATGCAAAGATTCACAGTTCGGTGAAAGAGGGGACTCTGGAGGATGAAGGGTTCCGCAGCCGGGTACAGATGCCTGTGCTTCTGGGTGATTTATTTTTAGGCCGTTTTTACCGGACGCTGGCAGAATGTGAGAAGGAAAACTGTCTGCCGGTATATCTGGATTTTATGAAAGAAATGAACAGCCGGGCGGTTGATTATCTGAAAACGGATGTAGATTCTGATTTCGGAAACGAATGGCTGGAACTTCTGGCCCGCAAAGTGGCGGAGGCAATTCTGGTTCTGGCAGGAGAAAATGTTTGCGATAGCGAAAACTTACAGGTTGCGGCAGAAAATTATCTGCGCGACCAGTGGCCGGCGTTATACGGTCAGCGTATCAGCAGCGTATCCGAACTGGAAATTGCGCTGCAGGCAGAAATGTTCTAGGGGATATAAACGATGTTAAAAATTTTAGAAATACATGGAATGAAAGAGCGTTTGCGTGAAGTGGAAGCTTACCTGGAACAGGCACTGTATTTTGAACATCCTGAGATTCGGGAGAAAGCGCTGAAAACACTGCATGCTGGTGGTAAACGGGTTCGCCCGGCTCTGGCAATCATGACAGCAGGGATGTATGGAAAAGAAAAAGAAATTATTCCGTTGGCGGCTGCACTGGAAATGGTACATATGGCTTCACTGATTCACGATGATGTGGTAGACCAGGCTGATACCCGCAGAGGACAGGCAACAGTCAATGCGGAAAAAGGAAATCGATATGCAGTGCATGTGGGCGATTATATACTGATGAAAGCCATCGACATTATTCGCACATTACCGAACAGTACTCGTCTTCTGCAGATTATGGCTGAGCTGAGTATCGAGATGAGTCTGGGCGAGGTAGAACAGCTGCGCTCTACATTTGATGTAAAACAGACTATTGAAGATTACAATTACCGGATTGATCGCAAAACGGCTATCTTAATGGCAAGCAGCTGTCAGGCTGCGGCAGTGGCCTGCGGTGCATCCGAAGAAGATATTCATACGTTTTATCAGATCGGGTATAATCTTGGTATGGAGTTTCAGATTCAGGATGATATTCTGGATATGAGTCGTGATTCTAAAAAGCTAGGCAAGCCGGCAGGAAGTGATCTGGCTCACGGTATTATGACACTGCCGACTATTCTTGTGCTGCAGAAAGAGTTTGCAGAAAAAGAAGAATTAATCGGTTATATTGAAAAACGGTTTTCTGGCGGGCAGAAAGAAGTAGAGCGTGCCATTGCCATTATTATTTCACAGGGCGGACTTCAGGAAGCTGCTATTTACGGTGAAGGTTATCTGGCACAGGCTACAGCCTATATTGAACAGCTACCGGATGATAAATTAAAAAAACAGCTGATGGGTGGCGTGAAATTTTTAAGAGAAAGGGCTTTTTAGAAATGACGAGTATGTATCCGGTAACCTTGAAGCTGACCGGTAGATTCTGTACTGTTGTGGGCGGAGGGGCAGTCGCAGCACGCAAAGTGACATCACTTCTGGAACAGGGCGCTCGAGTAACGGTAATCAGCCCGGAGGTACATGAAGATTTGCTTGCTATACAGAATCAACTTATCTGGAAAAAGCAGTGTTACAGCGATGGGATGCTGGAAGGTAGCTTTCTAGTGATTGCTGCCACCGAAAGCCGTGAGACAAATCATGCGGTATATGAGTGGTGTGAAGAACATCAGGTTTTGGTAAATGTTGTGGATAGCCTGGAAGAGAGCAGTTTTACAGTGAATGCTATGGTGCAGCGCGGAGATTTAATGCTGGCGGTATCAACCAGTGGAATTAGTCCGGCGGTATCCCGTAAAATCCGTCAGGAACTGGAACAGACTTATGGTCCTGAATACGGCGTTATGCTTGAAATCCTAGCCGAAACACGGCAGGAGGCTATGGAAACAATTCAGGATAGCGGGAAACGACGGCAGTTTTTACAGTCGGTAGCTGATATGGAACTACCCGAACTGCTGAAAAAAGAGACAAAAGAAGAAGTTCAAAAAAGGGTGAAATTATGTCTATCATCTTACTTGGATTAAATTATAAAAGTGCGACGGTAGAAATCCGTGAAAAGGTATCTATGTCCAAAAGCAATATTCAGCGTAATGCAGAAACACTGCGGCAGCTGGAGGCGGTGGATGGAATAGCAATCCTTTCTACCTGTAACCGGACCGAATTTTATCTGGACGGTGCTGATGATGAAGTGGCAGTGAATTCCATGCTTCAGTTTATCAGCGCGTACAGCGACTGTTCGGTGGAACTGTTAAAACAACATATGTATGTGATGAAAGAACGGGATGCAGTAGAACACCTTTTCACTGTGGCAGCGGGGCTTGACTCTATGATTCTGGGCGAGAGCCAGATTCAGGGGCAGGTGCAGGATGCTTACAACTTTGCACTGGAGTTTGGTTTATCCAGCAACATTTTAAATACATTGCTGATGAATGCACTGACTCTGGGTAAACGTGTGCGTACGGAAACCTATATCGACCGTCAGGCGGTTTCTATCAGTTCGGCAGCGGTTGAACTGGCAAAACAGGAACTTGGCACGCTGGAAAACAAAACGGTTCTGATTGTAGGGGCCGGGGATACCAGTGAACTGGCGGCCCGTCATCTGGTAAGTAACGGAATCAGCGGTGTAATTGTGGCAAATCGTACCTTTGACCGTGCACAGCGTCTTGCCGATGAGTTCGGCGGCAAGGCAATCCGTCTGGACCATTTTGGTGCTTATCTAGACAGTGCTGATATTGTTATCAGTTGTACTGCATCACCAAAATACATTATTGAGAAAAAAGATATCGAGCGGCTGGTAAGTCAGAGAAGCAAACCACTGCTGTTTATCGATATTGCGGTTCCTCGTGATATTGACCCGGCAGTAGCAGAGCTGGACAATGTATTCCTGCACGATATTGACGATATGCAGAATGTTGTGGCGCAGAATCTGGAAGGCCGTCAGAAAGAGGCTGTGAAAGCGCGTCGTATTGTGGATGAAGAGCTGGAGAATTTCTTTTTCTGGCTTGACTCCCTTCTGGTTGTGCCAACCATTGTAAAACTGCGGGCGCAGGCGGAAAACATTAAGAAAAAAGAAGTAGAAAAGGCGCTGCGCCGCATTGATAATGTGACACCGCGCGAAAAGAAAATTATTGAGCAGCTGGCCCATTCTATTGTAAGTCAGTGGCTGCATAAACCAATGTACAACCTGCGTGATCTGGCAGGCCATCATGAGGATCGGATCGACTGCTATATGCGGGCAATTAATGATTTATTCGGGCTCTCGGCACTGGATGCGCAAGAAAATGAGGTGAAGCAGGATGAGTAAAAAAGTAGTGAAGGTTGGTACCCGCGACAGTATTCTGGCAATGTGGCAGACTCAGTTTGTGGTGGATGAACTGAAAAAAGTGACCGACCAGTATGAATTTGAAATCATCTCGCTGAAAACAAAAGGCGATAAAATTTTAGACGTTGCCCTGGCAAAAATCGGCGATAAAGGCTTGTTTACAAAAGAACTGGAAGTTGGTTTGCTGGAGGGAGAAATCGATTTTGCAGTACACAGCATGAAAGATATGCCGACTGCTTTGCCGGAAGGTCTGCAGATTTCCTCCATGTTAAAACGTCATAATCCTGCCGATGCATTTGTATCGGATAAATACAACTCCTTTATGGAACTGCCGCAAGGGGCAAAAGTGGGCACAAGTAGTCTGCGTCGCCGTGCACAGCTTCTGCATGCACGTCCGGACCTGGATATCCATGATTTGCGCGGTAATGTGCAGACTCGTATGCGAAAAATGAGAGACGAGAATTTTGACGGTATTATTCTGGCAGCTGCCGGTCTGGAACGTCTGGAAATGTTTGATGAAATCAAAGAGGAATTAAGTTATGATATCTGTCTGCCTGCAGTAAGTCAGGGGGTTATCGGTGTGGAAACCCGCGAAAATGATGATGAAATTATCGCTCTGGTGCAGCTGGTAAATGACAGACAGGCTGAAATCTGCGTAAAAGCGGAACGCGCTCTGCTGAAATCGCTGGAAGGCGGATGTCAGATTCCAATCGGCGCTTATGCCGAATTGAAAGAAGATAATATCGTTGTTCTGGAAGGGATGGTAGGCTCTTTAGATGGCAGAACCATTATCCGGGAATCCATTTCCGGTACTGCAGAACAGTGTGAACAGCTGGGGCAGACCCTGGCTGGCCGTCTGTCTGAACAAGGCGGACAGGCTATATTAGAAGAAATCAGAATGGAGCTGAACCAATGAGTAAAGGGAAAGTATATTTAATTGGTGCCGGTCCAGGGGATATCAAACTGATTACCGTAAAAGGACTGGAATGCATCCAGAAAGCGGACGTTATCGTATACGACCGTCTGGCAAACCCTCGTCTGCTCAGCTATCGCAGACCGGATGCAGAACTGATTTATGTAGGAAAATCTCCTGATCGTCACACTCTGACACAGGATGAAATCAATAAAGTGCTGGTGGAAGAAGGGCTGAAAGGCAAAGTGGTTGCTCGTTTAAAAGGCGGTGACCCATACGTGTTCGGACGCGGCGGGGAGGAAGGCGAAGAACTGCGTAAAGCAGGTATCGATTTTGAAGAAGTCCCAGGTATTACCTCTGCTATCTCTGTGCCGGCTTATGCAGGCATTCCAATTACCCATCGTGATTTTACCGCAAGCTTTACTGTGGTAACCGGTCATGAAGAACCAGGTAAGGAAACCAGCAATATCAACTGGCCTCGTCTGGCACAGGATCCAGGCACTCTGGTATTTCTGATGGGTGTTGGCAATCTTCCTCAGATTGTTGAAAATCTTGTTGTAAACGGCAAGGATGCACAGACACCGATTGCACTGATTCGCTGGGGTACCCGTCCGGAACAGCGTGTTGTAACCGGGACTCTGGAAAATATTGTGGATGTGGTAAACAAAGCCGGTTTAAAATCCCCTGCGATTATCATTATCGGTCAGGTTGTAACTCTGCGTGATACTCTGCGCTGGTTTGAAGATCAGCCTTTGTTTGGCAAACGTGTGCTGGTAACTCGCTCCCGTGAACAGGCAAGTGTGCTGAGCGAAAAACTGGAAGCCTTAGGTGCTGAAGCGTGGGAATATCCAACTATCAAAATTCAGGAGCCAGATGATTTAGCATCTCTGGATAAAGCTGTAGCAGAAGCTGGCCAGTATAACTGGATTGTATTTACCAGCGTAAACGGTGTAAAAGCATTTTTCCAGCGCCTGAAAGCGCAGAAACTGGATATCCGCAGCCTGAAAGATGCAAAAATCTGTGCCATCGGTCCAAAAACAGCAGAAGAACTGGAAGAACGTGGCTTACTGGTAGACGTAATGCCGGAAGTATTCCGTGCGGAAGCAGTTATCGAGGCTATGAAAGATCGTATTCAGCCGGGGGATAAAGTACTGCTTCCAAGAGCAGACCTGGCACGTCAGGTACTGGTTGACAGTTTGATCAGTTTAGGTGCAGAAGTAAACGAAGTAATTGCATACCAGACAGTTCTGGCCGATGCGACAGACACACAGCTCCTGCTTGAAAAACTCGAGGCCGGTGAAATTCATGTGCTGACCTTTACAAGCTCCTCCACAGTGACCAACTTCCTGCAGTTAATTGGTGAAAACCGTTCTCTGATTGAAGGTATTACGGTTGCATGTATCGGACCGATTACTGCGGAAACTGCAGAGAAAAATGGTTTGAAAGTAGATATCTGTGCAGAACAGTACACAATTGACGGTCTGGTATCTGCTATTCAGAATTACTTTCAGAAATAAGATATCGTAAAGAAATGCCGGAGCAATATCCGGAAAGATTATAAAAATCTTTTGTCTGATAAATCAGATGAATCCGTTCAGAAAAGAGGTTATGCATGATGTTTCCAGAAACACGAATGCGTAGATTTAGAAGAACAGAAAATATTCGTAAACTGGTTCGTGAAACCCGTGTTCATGCAGAGCAGTTAATCTATCCGATTTTTGTGGTAGAAGGGGACGACCAGGTTAACCCTATCGATTCCATGCCGGGCATTAACCAGTATTCGCTGGACCACCTGCTGGAAGAAGTAGAACGTGCTGTATCCGTGGGTATTAACAGCATTATTCTGTTCGGTATCCCGGCAGAGAAAGATGCGGTGGGCAGCCAGGCTTATGCCGAAGAAGGAATTGTACAGCAGGCTATCCGCAAAGTGCGTGAAGCATATCCGGAACTGGTTATTATTGCAGACTGCTGCCTGTGTGAATATACAAGCCATGGACATTGCGGTATTGTAACAGCAGAAGGCGATGTATTGAATGACCCTACCTTGAGTCTGCTTGCAAAAACAGCAGTTTCTCAGGCAAAAGCCGGGGCTGATATTATTGCACCGAGTGATATGATGGACGGCCGCGTTGGAATGATTCGTGCCGCTTTAGACCAGGCTGGTTATCCGGATGTAGCGGTAATGGCATACTCTGCAAAATATGCATCTGCGTTTTATGGTCCGTTCCGTGATGCAGCTGGTTCTGCACCGCAGTTTGGCGATCGCAAGACTTACCAGATGGACCCTGCATGCAGCGTTCGTCAGGCAATGCATGAAACCGAACTGGATGTGGAAGAAGGCGCAGATTATATTATTGTAAAACCGGCATTATCCTATCTGGATATTATGGCAAGAACCAGAGAGGCATTTTATCAGCCAATCGTTGCTTATAATGTAAGCGGTGAATATGCGATGGTAAAAGCTGCTGCTGCAAACGGCTGGATTGATGAAAAGAAAATTGTTATGGAAATCATGACCGGTTTTGTACGTGCCGGTGCTGATATGATTTTAACCTATCATGCAATCGATGTGGCTAAATGGCTGCAGGAGAGTAAATAAGAAATACGGAATCAAGAAAGGGGATAGTCTGATGGACTTTACAAACTCCAAAAAATTATTTGAAGAAGCACAGGAATTTATTCCAGGCGGTGTAAACAGCCCTGTTCGTGCGTTTAAAGCAGTAGGTGATCACCCTGTTTTCATTGAAAAAGCAGAAGGTTCTAAACTGTATGATGCAGACGGCAACGAATATGTTGACTACATTTGCTCCTGGGGCCCTATGCTGTTAGGTCATCAGCCGGAAGCTGTTACCAAAGCAGTTCAGGAAGCACTGCTGAAAGGCAGCACTTATGGTGCACCAACTGCAGCAGAAGTGGAAATTGCAAAATTAATTGTAGATGCAGTTCCATCTGTGGAAATGGTTCGTATGGTAAACTCCGGTACCGAAGCTACTATGAGTGCCATTCGTCTGGCTCGCGGTTATACAAACCGTAATAAATTAGTAAAATTTGAAGGTTGCTACCATGGTCATGCAGACCATCTGCTGATTAAAGCAGGTTCTGGTGCACTGACATTTGGTGTTCCAAGCAGCCCTGGTGTTCCTGAATCCATCGCTTCTGAAACATTAAGTGCAACCTACAATGATTTAGACAGCGTGAAAAAACTGTTTGCGGAATATCCAGACCAGATTGCAGCTGTTATCGTAGAACCGGTTGCAGGGAATATGGGTCTGATTCCTCCGGCAGAAGGTTTTCTGGAAGGTTTACGCGAAGTAACAAAAGAATATGGCGCTCTGTTAATCTTTGACGAAGTAATCAGCGGTTTCCGTGCATCCTACGGCGGTGCTCAGAAAGTATTCAACATCATGCCTGATATTACCTGTCTGGGTAAAATTATTGGCGGCGGTCTGCCAGTAGGTGCTTACGGTGGCAGAAAAGAAATTATGCAGCATGTAGCTCCAGTAGGTCCTGTATATCAGGCTGGTACTTTATCCGGCAACCCTCTGGCAATGGCTGCAGGGATTGCAACCTTAAAAGAACTGGCAAAACCAGGTTTTTACGAAACCATCGAAGCAAAAGCGAAAAAACTGGCAGATGGTGTACAGGCTGCGGCAGACAAAGCTGGTGTAGCGGTGTCTATTAATCACAGTGCGTCTCTGTTGACTGTATTCTTTACCAATCAGAACGTTGACAGCTATGCAGCTGCTATGACATCTGATACAGCAAAATTCAAAGTATTCTTCCAGTCTATGCTGAATCAGGGTGTATATCTGCCGCCTTCTCAGTTTGAATGCTGGTTTGTATCTCTGGCACATACTGATGAAGACATCGAAAAAACAATCGCTGCTGCTGAGCAGGCATTTGCGGAAGTAGCTGCTATGTAACAATCCTTCTATTGTGGAGTAATTGCACAATATGGATTAGAATTTGACGGTTGAGTCCAAAGCCTGTATCTGCTATAATGCTGTATACAGGCTTTGAGATGTGAATAAAAGGGGTGACCTCTGTGCAGGAACAAAACACATACTATTTGAATCAGATTTGCAGCCAGAACGCGCTGTATACACAGCAGACCGGTCGGACAAAAAAATGCCTGACCCATACTTTCGGCTGTCAGATGAATGAACGAGATTCGGAAATTCTGTCTGGTTTTCTGACACAGATGGGTTATGAAAAAACCGATGTAGAAGCAGATGCGGATTTGATTCTGTTTAACACCTGCTGTATCCGTGAAAAAGCGGAGAGTAAAGTGCTGAGCCAGCTGGGCGAGTTGAAAAAGCTGAAAAAGAAAAAACCGGATATGATTATTGGTGTATGTGGTTGTATGATGCAACAGAAAGGTATGGCGGATACTGTGCGTATTTCTGCCCCTCATGTGGATTTGATTTTCGGGACACATAATCTGCACTATTTGCCGGAGTATATCTATAATCTGTATCAGGATAAAGGCAGACAGGTTGTTATTCTGGAGAAAGAGGAAGCTGTACAGGAAGGTTTACCGACTTATCGAGAAGACCCGTACCGTGCTCTGGTGAATATCACTTACGGATGCAATAATTTCTGTACCTACTGCATTGTGCCTTATGTGCGTGGTCGTGAACGCAGCCGTAAACAGGCGGATATCGTACAGGAAGTAAAACAGCTGGTAACAGAAGGTGTGGTGGAAATCACGCTCTTAGGCCAGAATGTAAACAGTTACGGGCTGGATTTGCAGGACGGGAGCACTTTTGCCGCTCTTTTACGGGAATTAAATGAAATTGAAGGTCTGCGCCGCATCCGGTACATGACGTCTCATCCGAAAGATTTAACTGAGGAACTGGTAAAAACCATTGCGGAAAGCAGCAAAGTGGTAGACCATTTCCATCTGCCTGTACAGTCCGGAAGTACTCGGATTCTGGAGCAGATGAACCGCCGATATACCAAGGAGGATTATCTGCATCGCGTAGAAATTATCCGCAAATACATGCCGGATGCCTGTATCACCACGGATATTATCGTAGGGTTCCCGGGAGAAACCGAAGAGGACTTTCTGGAGACTGTAGATCTGGTGAAACAGGTCAAGTTTGACAGTGCGTTTACATTTATCTATTCCAAACGTACCGGTACACCGGCAGCACGTATGGAGGATCCAGTAACACTGGATGAGAAAAAACATCGTCTGCAGCGCTTAAACGATGTTTTGAGTGATATCGGTCGGACAATCAATGATAAGCTGCATGATACTATCGTGGAGGTATTGGTGGAAGGACCAAGCAAAACCAATGCGGACATGTTGACAGGCCGTACCACAACAAATAAAACTGTTATTTTTGCAGGTGACCCTTCTCTGGTAGGGCAGATGGTGAATGTTCACATCACCGAAGCTCAGACATGGGTATTAAAGGGAAACCTTGCTGAATAAAATAAAGAATTTTTTTAATTAATACGGAGGTGCTACTGTGGATATTTTCACAAAAGCAAAAGATTTAGCAGATGCAATCGCTAACTCTGCAGAACTGGCTTCTCTGAAAGAAGCTGAAATGAAAATGATGATGGACACTGAAGCTAGAGAAATCGTGGAAGAATACCAGGGTATCCAGATGGATGCTATGAACAGAGGTTTAAGCTACGAAGATTTGTCTGAAGAAGAAAAGAAACACGTTGAAGAACTGGAAGCAAAAATGAATGAAAACGCTAACATCAGCGCATTCTTAGGTGCTAACCAGGCATTTGAACAGATTATGCGTTCTGTAAACATGATTATCAGCGCTGCAATCAACGGTCAGCAGGGTGGCGGCTGCAGCGGATGCAGCTCTTCTGGTGCAGATGGAAGCTGCAATTGCGGAGGCAGCTGCGGCAGCTGCTAATCGCATCGATTAGAAAGCCGAATTTAAAGGGTATCCAGCTTGTACGGATACCCTTTTCATATATGTAAGCATAGTAAGGAGAACATCATTATGAGTGGTGAAATGAACGAAAAAAAAGATATCCTCTTACAGGATGATTTGAAGGCAATGCTGAAAGAGCTGGAACAGGAAGTTGGAATTGATGAAATTAATCGTCAGCTGGAAGAAGCGATTCAGCACTTTGCCGAAAAAAATCCAAATGGTATCGAAAACAAAATTCTTCGTATTCAGAAGGGCAGTCTGGAAGAAATTCTGATGCCAGAAAAATATGCTGATTTTCGCTCTGCTGATAATATTGCAGAACTGCTGCATACGTATTTTCAGGAACAGACCGAAGAGGCTTTTTCTGCTGTGCTGATTGAAATGGGCTGGTGCATGATGAATGAAGGGGCTGTACTGGTACCAACGATTATGCGTGATGGTCGTATGGATATGCCGCTTTTAAACGACGACGAGGGAGGCGACTGGATTCCGCTGTTTACCAGTCCGGAAACTGCAAAAGCATGGCCTGAGGAAGCAGATATTCGCCCAATTGGCCTGGAAATGGCTATGCTGCTGGCAATTACCAGATTCGATTTTAAAGGTGTTGTGCTGAATCCAGGGACACCGGAAGCAATGCCTCTGGATCGCATGATGCTGGAGCATATGGAACGTGCCTGCAATGAAACCAGAAAAGAAGAAGCGCTGTTAGAAAACAAACGGCAGAAGGATGAACCGACATTATTGAGCTAACATACTTTGAGTTATAAATAAGAATATAAAAGGGTACCGACTGCGAAATATTTCCATATCGGTACCCTTTTTGTGTTTAAATAAAATCGATATCTCAGAAAAACAGGCGGTGGACTCAATTGAATCCATCACCTGTTTTGAAAAGAGAAAAGAGGATGTGATATCTAATTATTCAGCATTGCGTTCTGCAATAATTTTTTCAGCAATTTTTGCAGGTACTTCTTCATAATGATCCAGTGTCATTGTGAATTTACCGCGACCCTGAGTCATAGCTTTCAGGTCGATTACATATTTCTGTACTTCAGACATTGGAGCCTGAGCCAGAATAATCTGCTGTTTGCCGTCAGCGGTAGGTTCCATACCCATGATACGACCACGTTTACTATTCAGATCGCCCATAATATCGCCCATGTATGCTTCAGGAACAGTGATACGCATATCCATAATTGGTTCTAACAGAACTGGACCAGCCTGTTCTGCACCATTTTTGAAACCGGTAGAAGCAGCGATTTTGAACGCCATTTCGTTAGAGTCAACTGGATGATAGGAACCATCGTACAGAGTAACTTTGATGTTGCCCAGAGGATAACCTGCCAGAATACCCTGTGCCATTGCTTCACGAACACCTTTTTCAACAGCAGGGAAGTAGTTTTTCGGAACAGCACCACCGAATACTTCTTCTGCGAATACGAATTCTTCTTCACATGGCTCAATGCGCAGCCATACATCACCGTACTGACCTGCACCACCGGACTGTTTTTTATGTTTCCCCTGAACTTCTACTTTTTTCTTGATAGTTTCACGATAAGGAATCTGTGCTGGTTTCAGTACAACATCCACACCGAATTTATTTTTAAAGCGTTCTGCAACAACTTCCAGATGGGTTTCGCCAACACCGGACAGCAGAGTTTCGTGTGTTTCTGCATTTTTCTCCAGACTCAGAGTAGGATCTTCTTCTAACAGACGACCCAGTGCGTTACTCATTTTATCGTCATCGTCTCTGGATTTTGGAGACAGCGCAAATGTGAGGTTTGGAGCAGGGAATTTGATTGGAGCCAGTTCAGGAACAGTCTGGCCTTTTACAGTCAGAGTGTTGCTGGTCTGAGTATTCTGTAATTTTGCAATTGCAACAATATCACCGGCGTTAACAGTTGTCACGGTAGACTGCTGTTTTCCGCAAGGGATAATAAAGCCGTTTACTTTTTCTTCTACATCGTTGTTCACGTTGTAGATGCCGTCACCGGCATTAAACTGACCGTCAATTACTTTCAGGAAGCTCAGTTTGCCAACAAACGGGTCAGCCAGAGTTTTGAATACAATAGCACTTGCCGGAGCCTGTGCATTTACGGTTGGAACTGGTAACAGGTCTACCAGATAGTCCATCATTACGTCAATCCCCATATTTTTTGCAACAGAACCGCCCACTACAGGGAAAATTTCACCGTTTGCGATACCCATACGCAGAGCAGAACGGATTTCTTTGTTGGTTGGAATTTCGCCTTCCAGATATTTCAGTAACAGTTCGTCACAAGATTCAGCCGCAACTTCAATTAAGTAGGTGCGCTGAGATTCGTAGTCTTCCATGTATTCTTCCGGAATTGGAATTTCTACAGATTTACCTTCTTCGAATTTATATGCTTTTTCGTTCAGCAGGTCGATCATGCCAACGAAATCAGCTTCTTTCCCCATTGGCAGCTGCAGAGGAACGATACCGGTACCATATTTTGCACGCATTGCTTCTACAACTGTTTCAAAACAGGAGTTTTCACGTTCCAGTTTATTGATAAAAATAATCCGAGGCAGCTTATTGTTTGCAGCGATGTCCCAGATTACTTCTGTCTGAACTTCAATACCGGCAACACCGCAGACAACCATCAGCATGTTGTCAACTGCGCGGGTAGTAGAGATAACTTCACCGATAAAATCTGCATAACCTGGTGTGTCAATCATGTTCAGTTTTGTGTTATTCCATTCGATTGGCGCCAGAGAAGCAGAAATAGTTACCTGACGTTTGATTTCTTCCGGCAGATAGTCTGTTACGGTTGTGCCGTCTTCTACCTTACCTAAACGATTTGTGAAACCTGTGTTAAACAGCATGGTTTCTAATAACGATGTTTTGCCGGAACCACTGTGTCCGGCGATACCAATATTGCGGATATCTCCTGTCTGATATACTTGCATAATGTCCACCCCTTGTGTGTAATAAAATAGCTATTTATTAAATTTGACATAAATTGATAAAATCCTTTTATTTTTTTAATACATTTCAAATATTTTTTAAAATTTTCATAAAAATATGAAAATCTTTGAACCTAAACCCCGTTTTTGTTACATAAACATAGGAGCAGAACAAGAAATAAAAGGTGGGACGCACCATGAAAAACAAATTTCTGCAGGGAACGCTGATTCTGCTGATAACCAGTCTGCTTCTGCGAGGTATGGGCTTTGTATATCAGATGCTGATTGTGCGGTTTGCCGGAACCGAGGCTGTAGGACTGCTAAATATGAGTTTTCCGTTTTATATTATTTTTGTTGTACTGGCAACCTCCGGGATGCCTGTAGCTATTGCAAAGCTGACGGCCGGCTATGTATCTCAGGGCCGGGAATATCAGATTACAACGATTATGCGTACAGCTTTTCTGCTGGTGGCTGTTTTAAGTTTATGCGGTTTTGCTGTTGCTTTTTTTATTATGCCTGAAATTTTTTTGCTGCTGGGGACAGAGAAGCGCGTTGCCCAATGTTTTCTGGTACTGATACCAGGCATTATTATTGTGCCCTTCTGTTCAGTTATGCGCGGATATTTTCAGGGCATGCAGCAGATGATATTCCCATCAGCCGGTCAGATTGCAGAGCAGCTGATTCGCGTAGCATCTGGTCTGTTTCTGATTATCTGGGTCTGCCCGAGGGATGTTTTATCGTTAGCAATGGCTCTGGCAATGGCAGCTATGCTGGGGGAATTGGCGGGATGTCTTTTACTGCTGTTTTTTTATCTGTATGCCAGACATCGGCAGAAACAGAGCGAAACAGAGCGCACTTTTCCGTCACGAACAGTGTTACCGGAGTTACTTTCTTTAGGTCTTCCGACTACTTTTACGCGTTTAACAAGCAGTATAGACATGGCCATTGAAGCCAGCCTTGTTCCGTTCTGTTTAATTGCAGCAGGATATAATACAAGTCAGGCGGCGTCTATTTACGGTCAGTTTTCCGGTGTTGCAGTAAGCCTGATTACAATCCCCACTGTACTGACAGGTGCTCTGGGAACGGCACTGATTCCTGCAGTTGCCGAAGCTGATGCTGCAGGTAACCGAACTGCACTGGAACAGCGCTGCAGTCAGTCTGTATTGATTACATGGATGTGCAGTCTGCCGGTGATTCTTTTAATTTATGTATATGGGGAAGAACTGTGCCTGCTTCTGTTTCATATTGAAGGTCTGGGTTCTATGATGCGGATGCTTTCTTTTGGAGCGGTGTTTATGTATCTTGAACAGACTCTGGTAGGAATTTTGCAGGGGCTGGGTCGCACCCGTACCGTGTTTCTTAATAATTTTGCAGGCTCTGCATCAAAGCTGATAGGGATGTATTACTGTATCCGGATTCTGGATTGGGGGAGTATTGGAATAGCGGGAGGAATGGTGCTGGGCTATGGATTACAGTGTCTTTTAAATTTGATGGCGCTGAGCCGAATTGTAAAAATTCATCTGGAATGGAACGCTATTCTTTTGCCTGTACTATTTAGTTTTATTATGCTGATTCTGATTGAGCAGATTGTTTTGATGTTTCCGGCACATTCAATTCTACTGCTACTGGCTATGGTCTGTGGTGGGTTATTTTATCTGCTGGCTTTATGGTGCAGTGGTCAGATCTCTGTGTTGACAGGAAGAACAGGAACTTACGAGAAAAATCTATAAAAATATGAGGGCATAAGAAGGAAAAGAAATTGTTAATAATGCGTATTTGTGATAAAATAAGTTCGTATGTAGAAATGGAGGTTTGAAATGGTAGAATCACTTGTAAACTGGTTTACGACTTTATTTGCTGATTTGCTTCCAGGTGAACTGGTTGTTTTTCTGCTATCCATGATGCCGATTCTGGAATTACGTGGAGGGCTGGTTGCCGCTGCACTTTACGGGATTCCCATTGTGGAGGCGGTATGTATCTGTTTTATCGGGAATCTGATTCCGATTCCGTTTATTTTATTACTGATTCGTCCGATTTTTAACTGGCTGGGGCAGACTTCTCTGTTCCGTCCGCTGGTGGAAAAACTGGAGAATAAAGCGATGGGGAAAAGTGATACCATTCAGAAATATCAATTCTGGGGTCTTTTGATTTTTGTAGGGGTTCCTTTGCCGGGCACTGGTGCATGGACCGGGGCGCTGATTGCCTCGATGCTGAATATCAGTATAAAAAGAGCCATGCCTCCGATTATTCTCGGTTTAGGCATGGCCACAACAATCATGTGTTTCTTTTCTTATTTTCTGCCGTGGTTACTGCTTCAGATGTAACCGGTGCAGAGACAGGCAGCTTAGTGATGGCTGCAGTCATGATGATCGCATGCGATCAGATTATCTTTCAGTTCACCGCGCAGCCATGCTTCTGCAACTTCACGAACAGGGCCGGAGCAGCCACGGATTACTTCAATACCGTTGGAGTTCAGAACATTTTTCGCACCGTCACCCATATTGCCGCCTAACATTACCATAACACCAGCCTGTGCCAGAACAGGTGCAATACCGGATTTGCAGCCGCAGCCTTCTGGAGAAGCCATAGTTTCTTCCGCAACGATCTGACGGTTTTCGATGGTGTAGATGGTGTAATGGTCACAATGACCGAAATGAGCGTCAATCACGCCGTCACGAGTTGGTAAACAGATTTTCATGATGAATTCCCCCTAAAATATAGTAGATTAATATCTGCCTATATTATAATACAAAGTTTACAAAATTACAATAGAGATTCTCAGAGATTATACAAATATCTGAAATAAGTATTGAAAATATGAAATCAGATTTATGAAATTGAAAGGAAGTGGCGTTATGATTCCACAGAAACGAGAAAAACATCTGCAGACTTTAATTCGTCGTTTGAACATTAATCTGACAAATCTGGAACAGTTGAGTATTGCACTGACCCATCCGTCTTTCCTGCTGGAAGAAGAGGGCAGTCATGCACTAATTAATAATCAGCGTCTGGAATTTCTGGGCGATGCAGTCGTAGATTTAATTGTGGGCCAGTTTCTGTATGAAACATTCCCGGATAAGCCGGAAGGTGAGCTGACAAAAATGCGTGCGGCTCTGGTATGTGAGAGCAGCCTTGCAAATGCTGCTCGCCGTGTATCGCTTGGTGAATATCTGCTTATCGGAAAAGGGGAAAGAGGAAGCGGCGGCGCCAATCGCTCCTCCAATTTAGCAGATGCCTGGGAGGCGATGTCCGGCGCAATTTATCTGGAGCTGGGTATTGATGCTGTACGTCCGATTATTCTCAACAATCTCCATCCTGAAATTGAACATGTACGTAAAGGGCATTACGGTGATTATAAAACCCAGTTACAGGAAGAAGTGCAGCGCCACAAAAATGATACCGTCAGCTATGAAATCATTCATGAGGAAGGGCCGGATCATGCGAAAAGATTTACTGCCTGTGTACGTCTGAACGGTGTAAATTATGCCGAGGGATCCGGGAAAACAAAAAAAGAGGCAGAACAGAATGCAGCCTGTTTTGCACTGATTAAGCTGGGGATTCTGGAGCGATAAAAACCGGGGAGGTTTATACATGTATTTAAAACGACTGGAAATTCAGGGCTTCAAGTCTTTTGCCGACAAGGTGGAGTTTGAATTTCCCAGTGGAATTACGGCTATTGTAGGGCCTAATGGCAGTGGGAAGTCCAATGTGGTAGACAGTATCCGCTGGGTTCTTGGGGAACAAAGTGTAAAAAATCTGCGCGGCAGTAAAATGGAAGATGTTATTTTCGCCGGCAGTGATGATCGTCGACCTCTGGGGATGGCTCAGGTTTCATTGACACTGGATAACAGTGCCCGGATTTTTGATCTGGATTTTGAAGAAGTTACGGTATCCCGCCGGTTGTATCGTTCCGGGGAGAGTGAATATCTGATTAATAAGGCGCCAAGCCGTCTGCGTGATATTCAGGAGCTCTTTATGGATACCGGGCTGGGTCGTGAAGGTCTTTCAATTATCAGTCAGGGGAAAGTGGACGAAATTCTTTCGCTGAAACCGGAAGACCGCCGCGGTCTGATTGAAGAAGCGGCAGGCATTATCAAATATAAATATCGTAAACGGGAAGCTGAACGTAAATTAAAAGATACTGAAGAACATCTGGTACGTGTGGAAGACATTATTACCGAGCTGGACGAGCGTGTTGGCCCGCTGGGAGAACAGGCCGAAAAAGCAAAACAGTATCATGCCGGCAAAGAAGAACTGGACAGGCTGGAACTCTCCATGGAAGTGCATGATATTGCCCGTAATCAGATGCAGGAAAAACATTTGCTGGATAAAAAACAGCAGATGGAAGATCAGATGGCTCGGCGCGTGGCAGGACTTTCCGGACAGGAGGCTGAACTGACAGAACTGCGTTTTGTTTCACAGCAGGAGGAAGCAGTCTATCAGGAAAAACAGCAGGCCTTTTATGATTTACAGAATCAGCTGGAGCGTCGCAGCAATCAGATAAATGCCAGTCAGCAGCTTCTGGACAATACTGTGGAACTTATGAACCGTCTGGAAGGGGAAATAACAGCACAGCAGCAGGAAGTGGAGAACCTTCAGAGCGATGTAAAAGATAAATTACAGCAGGCAGGTGAGGCGGAGCAGTTATTCCGCCAGCAGCAGAGTATTGTAATTCAGCAGGATAAGGAACTGCGTGAAATGGAAACACGACTGCTGAAAACACAGCAGCTTCAGGAACAACATAAAAATGCAGTGTTTGCCAATATGCAGGAAAAGGCTCGTAATCATAATGCGATACAACGCCTGGAACAGGAAGTATCCGGCGGTGGACGAAGCCGTGAAAAAATTGAACAGAAGATTGCCGATTTAGAGGCGCAGCTGGAAAAACAGAAAGCTGACGGAGCCGAACTTCTGGTGCAGATAGAAATTCAGCAGGATGAACAGAAGCAGCATAACGAAAAAATTTCAGCACTGGAACATGAAATAGAACAGCGTAAGCATCAGCAGTTTGTTATGCGTCAAGCTCTGAACGAAACGCAAAATAGCTGGCAGGAGCAGCAGTCTAAAGCGAAAGCTCTGAAAGAGCTGGAAGAAAGCGGGGAAGGATATCAGTACGGGGTAAAATCGGTACTGGAGCAGAAAAACCGTGGCAAACTGCAGGGCATTATCGGGACTGTCAGCCAGCTGATTACCGTGCCGCAGCATCTGGAAAAAGCCATTGAAACCACGATGGGTGTCAGCCTGCAGAATCTTGTTACCGAAGACGATAAACAGGCACAGGCAGCTATACAGTATTTAAAAGAGCATAAAAAAGGTCGTGCAACCTTCCTGCCGCTGAACACTGTGAAAGGGCAGCGGGCAGAGGAAGACCTGAGTAATGAAAAAAATGTGCTGGGTCTGGCTGTAGACTTAATTGAATTTGATGATGTGTATGAAAAAATTATGCTGCATCTGCTTGGCAAGGTGTGGGTGATTGAAGACCTGCCTTCTGCGGTTGCAATCGGGAAAAAACGGGGATTCGGTCATCGAATGGTAACACTGGACGGTGAACTGGTTACTCCGGGAGGTGCTCTAACCGGGGGGAACCATGATAAAGAACGGAGTGGGCTTTTAGCTCGCCAGCGTCAGATTGCCGAACTGGAAGAAGCCGTAAAACAGCTGGCTGCTGATATGGAACGGAAGAATCAGGAACTGGATGCCTACTATACAGAAACCGGTGAAAAAAAACAGGCTGTGTCTGAACTGCGCAGCCAGGGTGAAACTTTTATCCGGAAAGCTGCTCAGCTGGATCAGCAGATGCAGCAGCAGGAAAAAGAAGAAAAACGCTTACAGAATGAAATTCGCCTGGAACAGTTCAGCCTGAAGGAACAAGATAATTTACTTCAGGAACAGAATCAGCAAATGGAGCAGGAAAAGGCTCGTCAGTTGACTCTGATTGAACAGGAACAGGCATTAAATGAACAGGGCGAGAGCCTGAAACATACACTGCAGCTGATACAACAGGAGCAGAAAAATCTGCAGACCGTTTATACTCAGAACGGTATCCAGCTGGCGACGGCTCAGCAGAAATGGGAGCTGCTTGACCAGCAGGCAAAATCTGAACAGCAGAGATTTAACAGCCTGCAGAATACATTACAGCAGAAACAAAAAGAACAGAGCCAGCTGCAGTATCGCAAAAATCAGTACGAGACAGAAATTGCCGAAAATCAGCAGTTTGTATCCAGAGAGCAGGAACGGTTATCGGAACAGAATCAGGCTCTGCTGGATTACCGGAATTCCCGCCAGCAGCTTCTGGAACGCATTGGAGCTCTGGAGGACAGTGTAAAAGCTCTGCGGCAGACATCTGACCAGCTGCGGGAACAGAAATATCAGCTGGATATTCAGCTGAATAAAATTCAGGGCTATTTATCCGGTGGATATCGTCGTCTGGCACAGAATTTTGACTGTACCTACAAAGAGGCGCAGCAGAAAGCAGTAGAACTGGAAAATATTCCGCAGACGCAGAAACAGATTCAGCAATTAAAGACTCAGCTGAATCGCCTTGGAGAAATCAATTTTACGGCTATTGAAGAATATGAGCAGGTGAAACAGCGTCTGGAATTTTTAAGAGGTCAGATTACAGATTTACAGGAAGCCAGACAGTCGCTGAATAAAGTGATTCAGGAAATGGAAAAAATAATGGCACAAAAGTTTGCTGAAACCTACAAAGAGGTGAATGCCCGGTTCACCGAGGTCTTTCAGTCTATGTTCGGTGGCGGACAGGCTCATCTGGAACTTTCTGATCCGGAGGATTATCTGCTGACCGGTATCGAAATTGTGGCACAGCCGCCAGGGAAAAAAGAACAGGTTCTGACACTGCTTTCCGGCGGGGAGCGTGCTATGACAGCTATTGCACTGCTGTTTTCATTGCTGACAGTAAAACCGAGCCCGTTCTGCATTCTGGATGAAATTGAATCGGCACTGGATGATGTGAATATTGACCGCTTTGCACGATTTATTCGCGAATATGCAGAAAAAACACAGTTTTTAATTATCTCGCACCGCAAGGGTACGATGGAGGCTGCTGATGTATTATACGGTGTAGCCATGGAAAACAAAGGCGTTTCCAGACTGATGTCTGTAAAAGTAAGCGATTACGCTTGATGCATAGCATGAATGTATGTTAACTGGTTTATTGATGTAATTTAAAATATGACAGGAAAAATCGAAAAATAATGGAGGTACGATTAATGGGATTATTTTCGAAATTGAGTGACAGTTTATCCAAAACAAGAAAAGGGTTTGTGGAAAAATTATTTGACAGCTTTACCGGTAAAGAAATCGATGACGATTTATATGATGAACTGGAAGAACTGCTGATTCAGGGTGACGTTGGTGTAAATACTGCGGTTGATCTGGTAGAACGTCTGCGTGAACGGGAAAAGCAGGATAAACTGAAATATGCAGACCAGCTGAAAGATGCTCTGGTGGAAGAAATTGCAGAAATTATGGGCGATGAAGTTGCGTCCTTTGATTTAGATCCAGACGGGCTGAATATTATTCTGATGGTTGGTGTGAACGGTGTAGGGAAAACCACCAGCATCGGCAAACTGGCTTATATGTTAAAACAGGAAGGCCATAAGGTAATTCTGGGTGCAGGGGATACCTTCCGTGCAGCAGCTGCAGAACAGCTGAAAGTATGGGGGGATCGTGTAGGCTGTGATGTAATCAGCCATCAGGAAGGTGCAGACCCTGCTGCTGTAGTATTCGATGCGATTGCAGCTGCGAAATCCCGTAAATGTGATGTGTTAATCGTAGATACTGCAGGTCGTTTGCAGAATAAATCCAATCTGATGAACGAACTGAGTAAAATGCGTAAAGTAATCGATCGTGAAGCACCTGGCTGTCTGAAAGAGGTTCTGCTGGTACTGGATGCAACCACTGGCCAGAATGCAATCTCCCAGGCTAAAATTTTCGGCGATGCAACAGGTGTTACCGGAGTTATTTTAACCAAACTGGATGGCACTGCAAAAGGCGGTGTGGTTATCGGGATTCGTTCCGAGTTTGATTTGCCGGTAAAACTGATTGGTACCGGGGAAGCTATCGACAATATGGAATACTTTGATGCAAAAGCATTCGGGAAAGCGCTGTTCAGTGATGAAGACAGCCTGCAAGAAGAGATTCAGGAAATCGTAGAAGACATTAAAGAAGAAGCTCAGGAGAAAATGGCTGAACTGAAAGAAGAGGCTGCCGAGCTGAAACAGGAAGCTGCTGAATGGTCTGCAGATGCAAAAGCAGAAGTGGAAGAACTGAAACAGGACATGAAAGAAGAACTGGCAGACCTGAAGACAAATGTGCAGGAAGAAATTCAGGAACTGAAAGAAGACGTGGAAGAATTTATTGTAGATATTCAGGATGAACTGCAGGATCTGATGGACGCACCGCAGGCAGAAGATCTGGAAGATGTAGAAGAAACCGTTGAAGAGAAACCGCGCAAAAAAGGATTCTTCGGTGGATTATTCGGGGGGCGTAAATAATGGGAAAACTCTGGATTCGTAATACACAGATTCTAACCATGACTGGTGCACCATTATTTGCCGGCGATATTTTAATCGAAGACGATAAAATTGCTGTGCTGGGTCAGGTAAGTGAAGAACAGGCAAGCGGTGCAGAAGTAATTGATGGCCGTCATACTGTGGCTATGCCCGGGCTGGTAAATACCCACACCCATGCAGCGATGACTCTGCTGCGCAGTTATGCGGACGATATGGAACTGATGCCATGGCTCAACGATAAAATCTGGCCGGCAGAAGCGAAATTTGTAAACGAATATATCTACTGGGGCAGTGCTCTGGCAGCCGTGGAAATGATTCAGAGTGGTACAACCACTTTTGCAGACATGTATGACAGCATGCATGAAGTGGCGCGTGTAACTGAAGAATCCGGTCTTCGTGCAAATCTGGCACGTGGATGTGTAGTATTCTCTGACCCGGAACTGAAAAACATTCAGAAAAATGTGCGTTTATATGAAAACTTCCATAACACAGCAGATGGAAGAATTAAAGTATACTTTGCACCGCATGCACCATATACCTGCCCGCCGGAATATGTGAGCAAAATTGTAGAAGCAGCAGACCAGTGCAAAACCGGTATCCATGTGCATCTTGCAGAAACTCAGGACGAACTGCGTCAGATTCGTGAAGGTTATGGTAAAACCCCAACGGAATATCTGAACGATTTAGGCGTGTTTAAACTGCCAACTCTGGCAGCACACAGCGTATACTTAACAGAAAGCGATATCGCTATTTTAAAAGAAAACAATGTCGGCATTGCCCATAATCCGTCCAGTAACCTGAAACTGGCAAGCGGCATTGCAAATATTCCTAAATATCTGCAGGCCGGTCTGAATGTAGGGATTGGCACCGACGGATGTTCCAGTAATAACACGCTGAACATGTTTAAAGAAATGACAATCTGTTCTTTCGTGCAGAAAGTTAATGCAATGGATCCAACAGTACTGCCTGCAGAGGAAATTCTCAAACTGGGTACTATCGGCGGTGCAAAAGCGATGCGTTGGGATGATGAGATCGGTACACTGGAAGTAGGTAAAAAAGCCGATCTGATTCTGGTAGATATCAATAAACCGCATTTTGCTCCATGGAACAACACTGTAAGCGACCTGGTATATTCCGCCCAGGGCAGCGATGTAAAAACTACCATTGTTAACGGCAAAGTACTGATGAAAAACTATGAAGTTCTGACCATGGACGTAGAAAAAATCATGGCAGAAACCTCCCGCATTGCCCGCAATGTGCTGTAATGCAAGCCTTCGATAAGAACACAGACGAAATGTCAGTCCTTGTTATCTGAAACACAATATGATACTATAAACAGGTGCAGATATCCTGCACCTGACCATATCCCCTTAGTTAAATGGATATAACAAGCCCCTCCTAAGGGCTAGTTGCGGGTTCGATTCCCACAGGGGGTGTATAAGCCGGAAACTCTGATATATGCAGGGTTTTCGGCGTTTTTGTTGTCTGAAAATCGAAAAATAATTCTAATATCGGAGTTATATACCCAGTATAGAGGTATTATCAAAAAATATTGACAGGAATGAAATTAAGCGATAGAATAACAATCATAGAGGCAAAGGTGTCTTTAAGTTTAAAACTTAAAGGTACCTTTGCCTTTTTCTGCTTTTAAACAGAAATGCATAGTTTATATTGTAAGAAAACGGAAAACCAGAAAAGATTGGAGTGTGAGTTATGATTAGTAGAGAAGTTGTAGAAACTGTTGCAAAGCTGAGTCGTTTGTATCTGGAAGAAGATGAAATTGTGCTGTATGCGCAGCAGTTGAGTCAGATTTTAGACACAATAGAGGAATTACGACAAATTGATACTGATAATGTAGAGCCTCTGGCACATGTGATGCCTGTTGAAAATGTATTTCGTGAAGATATGGCTGGTGAATGCTTCCGTCAGGAAAAAGTGCTGGCAAATACAACGGAACAAATGGATGGAATGTTTCAGGTACCAAAAATTGTTTAGGAGGAATGCAAAGTGACAATATCCAGATTAACGATTCATGAGCTGCATGAGTTATTAATAAAAAAGGAAATCAGTGCCACAGAACTGACGAAAGAGCATCTTGACCGTATTCGCCGTTTGGACAGTAATGTGAAAGCTTATATTACGGTAACCGATGAACTGGCACTGAAACAGGCGGAAGCTGTTGATAAAAAGCTGGCTGCAGGCGAAAAAATCGGTATGCTTGCCGGGATTCCAATGTCAGTGAAAGATAATCTGTGTACAGAAGGGATTCAGACTTCCTGCGCATCCAGAATGCTGGAAGGGTTTAAACCGCAGTATAATGCAACGGTTTTAGAAAAATTGAAAGCCGAAGATTTTGTAATGCTGGGTAAAGTGAATATGGATGAATTTGCGATGGGCTCTACTACAGAAAACTCTGCGTTCTTTCATACCCGGAATCCATGGAATCCAGATTGTGTACCGGGTGGTTCAAGCGGTGGCTCTGCTGCTTCGGTGGCAGCCGATCTGGCTGTGTATTCCCTGGGCTCCGACACGGGTGGTTCTATTCGTCAGCCAGCAGCTTTTTGCGGTGTTATAGGATTGAAACCGACTTACGGAGCGGTATCCCGATTCGGTCTGATTGCATTTGCATCTTCTTTAGACCAGATTGGGCCGTTGGCGAAAGATGTAACAGATATAGCACTCATTATGAATGCCATATCTGGCTATGATAAAAAAGATTCCACTTCTGCAAATTGTAATTATCCAGATTACACAGCATCATTAAATAAAAGTATAAAAGGTATGCGTATCGGACTTCCAAAAGAATATTTAGGGGAAGGCATTGATTCAGATGTAGAGGCGCAAGTGCTTGCTGCAGCTTCTAAACTGGAGGATTTAGGGGCACATGTCGAGGAATGTTCTCTGCCTCATACTCGTTATGCCATGCCGGCTTACTATCTGATTGCACCGGCAGAAGCGAGCTCTAATCTGGGTCGTTATGATGGTGTGCGTTATGGTTTGCGTGTGCAGGCAAAGGATGTAGCCAGCATGTTCTGTGAAACAAGGAAGCAGGGTTTTGGGCCGGAAGTAAAACGTCGTATTATGCTGGGAACCTATGCATTAAGTTCAGGGTATTATGATGCTTATTATCTGAAAGCACTAAAAGTTCGAAATCTGGTTAAACAGGATTACGATAAAGCTTTTACACAGTATGACTGTCTGATTACGCCAACCGCACCGACAACTGCTTTGCGTAAAGGGAATAATCAAAACCCGCTGACTCTGTATAAAAGCGATATTTGTACCATTCCGACCAATCTTGCCGGGATTCCAGGGCTATCTCTTCCGTATGGCGTAGATAGAAACGGTATGCCAATTGGTGTGCAATTATTAGGGAAAGCTTTTACAGAACCAGCTTTGCTGCAAGTTGCATATTCGCTGGAACAGAATACAAGTTTGACTAGACTGAAACCAAATCAGGGAAAGGGGATATAACCAACAATGGATTATGAAGTGGTAATTGGATGTGAAGTTCATGTTGAATTAAAAACAAAAACAAAAATCTTTTGCAGTTGCCCGACTGATTTCGGAGGTGAACCAAATACCCATGTATGTCCTGTTTGTTTAGGATTGCCAGGTACGCTGCCAGTATTAAATAAAAAAGTACTGGAATATGCTATTAAAGCAGGTCTGGCACTAAATTGTGAAATTGCTCAGTTCAGCAAATTTGACCGGAAAAACTATTTTTATCCGGATTTAACAAAAGCCTATCAGATATCCCAGTTTGATTTGCCAATCTGTAAGAATGGTTACATTGATATCGAAACAGACAAAGGAAAAAAGAGAATTGGTATCACTCGGATTCATATGGAGGAAGATGCTGGTAAGCTAGTGCATCAGGGTAATACTATTACAACATCTGCCGGTTCTTTAGTGGATTATAACCGGGCAGGTGTACCATTGATTGAAATTGTATCAGAACCGGATATGCGAAGTGCTGAAGAAGTAGTAGAATTTTTAAACAGTCTGAAAGCGATTATTGAATATACTGGTGTTTCTGATGCTCGCATGGAACAGGGTTCACTGCGCTGTGATGTTAATCTGTCATTGCGTCCTGTGGGGCAGATTGAATTTGGTACTCGTGCTGAAATCAAGAATCTGAACTCATTCCGTTCGGTAGAGCGTGTAATACAATATGAAATCGATCGTCAGGTTGACATTCTTGAAAGCGGTGGCAAAGTGATTCAGGAAACCCGTACATGGGATGAGAGCAAGGGAAGAACATACAGTTTACGAAGCAAAGAAGATTCTGATGAATATCGCTATTTTCCTGAGCCTGATCTGCCGCCAGTTATTGTAATGGAAGATTATATTGAAAAATTGCGTGCTGAATTACCTGAAATGCCTAAAGAAAAACGGAGGCGTATGATTGAGAAAGACGGTCTTCCAGAATATGATGCTGGTATTATTACTGCCAGCAAAGCCCTGGTTGACTTTTACGATGCGGTGCATACGCATTATGGCGATGCAAAAAAAATCAGCAACTGGATTATGGGGGAACTGCTGGCAAAAGTAAATGCCGAAGGCATCGAACTGAATGCTTTGAAAATTCAGCCGGAACAGATGGCAGCTTTGCTAAAACTGGTTGATTCCGGTGAAATCAGCGGCAAAATTGCGAAAAAAGTGTTTGCAGAAATGTTTGAAACCGGAAATAATCCAGGTGATATCATAAAAAAACAGGGGCTCATGCAGATTTCCGACGAAACAGCGTTAAAAACTATGATAGAGCAGGTTGTAGAAACAAATCCAAAATCAGTGGAGGACTACAAGGCAGGAAAAACAAAAGCTCTGGGTTTTCTGGTAGGCCAGATTATGAAGCAGTCCAGAGGGCAGGCAAACCCTGCGGTAATTAACAGACTGCTGGTTGAAAAATTAAACAGTATGTAATGTATTTCTGTTGGTCAGGCAGATAATCCTAATAATAAAAATAACACTTTCGAAATCAATTTAGTTTGTTTACGAAAGTGTTATTTATTTGGTACGATTCTGGTAGGTTTCGATAAGCTGCTGTGCGATTGTTTTTCGTGAAACGCAGTGATCCATAGCCTGCTTTTCGATATAGCGATGCGCTTCCGGTTCGGTCATGTTTTCTTTTTCAATTAAAAGCCATTTAGCACGGTTGATTAGTCGTATTTCCTCCATTTTTTCTTCGATAGACAACGTTTTCTTTTCAAATCGGCGAAGCCGTTCTCTAGCGCTTTCCATCCATTTTAGGGCAGTTGTTATTGTGGAACGGGATGTCGGTTTTGATAAGGTAAAAACACCATGCTGAACGAGACGACTATGTGCCTCCTCATAGATTTCATTCCTTACAAAAAGGAGAGCAACAGCGTTTCCCGATGCACAGATATCGATAGCAAAATGAAGTCCCGCATCATCAGGCAAAGGTGTATTGATAATGATAAAGTCGTATGCTCGTTCCAGTACTTTCTGTTTAGCGGAGCTGACACTTGCAGCGGTATGTACCGGTTCGTATCTTCCTTCCGGGAGGAGTTCAAGCAGGGAATGGCTGAAAGATTCAGCGGATGAAACCAGAAGGATACTATAGACCTGTTCCTGTAAATGCATAAAACTCCTCCTTGTCTAATATATGTCTGCTGCACAGAATAATTTGAATAGAAAATGATGCTGTAATATCAGTTTTTGCAATAAATATCCAGAATAGCTTTTGGAATAATTTTTTTGATAAAGGCACTTTGCGCTGCAAGGCTGCGTGCACTTTCCAGATCCTGCGGAAGTTTCTGATACATGGCTAATGTTTTGCTGTCAGCTTTATATAAATTCACATCGGCTGGAGCAGGGAGTGCCAGTTTGTTCTGAACGCCGTGGAGACCGGCATGAATCAGAAGCGCGAATGCCAGATACGGATTAGCGGCTGGATCTGGCGAGCGAAGTTCTGCCCGTCGATATTCGCCGACTGCTGCCGGAATACGTACAAGCTGGGAACGGTTTTCACTAGACCATGAAATATAACCCGGAGCTTTATTGCTTCCAAATCGCTCATAAGAATTTTCCGTATGGTTTAGAAAAACTGTCATGTCGGAAATTTTGTCGAGAATACCGGCAATCATTGGTTGCAAGTAATCGTTACCGTCATTTGCTTTCAAAGACATATTGATATGGAAACCGCTTCCCGGTTTTCCGGCAATCGGTTTAGGGCTGAAGTCGGCATGCAAACCGTTCTTATGTGCAACGGTTTTTACAATACTCTGGAATGTGATAACATTATCAGCAGCACTCAGCGCATCAGAGTAGCGGAAATCGATTTCATTCTGTCCTGGCCCTTCCTCATGGTGTGAACTTTCCGGGCGAATACCCATCTGTTCCAGGGTAAGACAGATTTCACGGCGAATATTTTCCCCTTTATCTTCCGGTGCTACATCCATATAGCCGGCCTTGTCATAAGGAAAAGAAGTAGGTGTACCGTTTTCATCCAGCCGGAAAAGATAAAATTCCTGTTCGGCACCGAATGAAAAGCATAGTCCAGCCTGTTCTGCAGTATGGATTGCTTCTTTCAGCAAAGTGCGAGTGTCACATTCAAATGGTGTTCCATCTGGATAGGAAATGCTGCAGAACATACGAACAACACGGCCATGTTCAGGGCGCCAGGGGAGCATCATTAATGTTTCTGCATCGGGATGGAGCAGCAAATCCGAGCGGTATTCATCGCCGAATCCTGCAATTGCTGAAGCATCAATTGCAATGCCGTATGTAAAAGCGCGGGGCAGTTCCTGCGGCATAATGGAGATATTTTTCTGTTTCCCAAACACATCGCAAAAAGCCAGACGGATAAATTTTACATCTTCTTCTTCCACAAATTGCATAACTTCCTGCTGGGAATACTTCATAACAATCACCTGCTTTATAAAAATAATAGACAATACTAGCAAACTTTATTTTTAAAATGTGATTATACAGCAAATTTTTCGGGCTGTCTATACTCAATTTTATATAAGGGGATATAAAAATACTGCTATCATATTAATATAAAAGAATTGACAGAATGAAAACTTCGCTGTAAAATAACGCGCATAGAGGCAAAGATGTCTTTAAGGTATAAATCCTTAGAGATATCTTTGCCTTTTTTATTACAGCATGATTTGCTGTAATAGGATAGATACATTCATGAACTATCAACAGGAAAACAGATGAAAAAAGAATGAGGGATGAATATGTTTGATGTGGAAAAGGTGACGCAGGATTGTATTATATGGATTCGAAAATTTTTTGAGGAAAACGGACAGGGGTGCAGAGCCGTAATAGGAATTTCCGGAGGGAAAGACAGTTCTGTTACTGCAGCCCTGTGCGTGGAGGCACTTGGAAAGGAACGTGTACTTGGCGTTCTGATGCCTTGCGGTGTTCAACCGGACATTGATATGGCATATCGACTGGTAAATCATTTAGAAATTTCTTATTATGAAATCAATATAGAAGAAGCCGTACAGGCTGTTGTAAAAAGTATTAGTTGTTTACCTAAACTATCAGAACAGACCAGAATCAATCTTCCTGCCAGAGTACGAATGGCAACATTGTATGCGGTATCGCAGAGCATGAATGGAAGAGTTGCAAATACCTGCAATCTGTCCGAAGACTGGGTGGGCTATGCAACCCGATATGGTGATGGTGCGGGAGATTTCAGTCCTCTATGCAATCTGACAGTTTCTGAAATTCGCCAAATTGGTCATTTTTTAGAGCTTCCTGGGGAACTTGTCGAAAAGACACCTGTTGACGGTCTGTGCGGAAAAACCGATGAGCAGAAACTTGGATTTACTTATCAGGAACTTGATGATTATATCAGGACTGGAATTATTCATAATTCAGAAACAAAAGCACGAATTGATCTGCTGCATTATAAAAACCGGTTTAAAACTGAGCCAATACCGGGATTTCCATATGACGCAGGAGGAGAATCTTTGTCTTGACGAAAGAATCAGATTGGTGTAATATAATTGTGTTAAAGGCAAAGGCGTCTTTAAGGATAAAACCTTAAAGGCGCCTTTGCCTTTTTTGTATGCATTTGTATGTATGTGATACCAGAAAACTGTATCACAATGAATCAGACTGGAGGTAGTGATAATGAACAAAATGGAACTGCTTTATGAAGGAAAAGCAAAAAAAGTTTATGCGACCCGGCATCCGGAACGGCTGGTTGTGTCTTACAAAGACGATGCAACAGCGTTTAACGGACAAAAGAAAGGCTCTATTTCCGGTAAAGGGATTATTAATAATCAGATGAGCAATCGATTAATGCAGTATCTGGAACAGAATGGAATTCCAACTCATTTTGTGGAGGAACTCAATGAACGGGAGACACTGGTCAAAAAAGTGTCAATTATCCCACTGGAGGTTATTGTGCGAAATATCGCAGCCGGCTCTTTTTCAAAACGCTATGGAGTGGAAGAAGGCTTTGTGTTTCCAGAACCGACAATTGAGTTTTCTTATAAAAACGATAGCCTGAACGATCCACTGATAAATGAATATCATGCAGTGAGTATGGATCTGGCATCACAGGAAGAAGTGGAAACAATAAAACGATATGCTTTCGCTATCAATGAACTTTTGAAAGCATTCTGGGAAACCTGCGGTATTACACTGGTTGATTTTAAACTGGAGTTTGGACGCCTTAGTGGTGGAACAGTTGTGCTGGCCGATGAAATCAGTCCGGATACCAGTCGGCTCTGGGATAGTAAAACAGGAGAAAAACTGGATAAAGACAGGTTCCGCAGAGATTTAGGCAGCGTAGAAGAAGCCTACGAAGAAGTTATGAAACGGCTTAGTGAACACTTACAGTAAGCTGGCATGAAAAGGAGAAAAAGCATGAAAAATCACTATGAATCACCGCTTGCTTCCCGCTATGCCTCGGAATATATGTTATCGCTGTTTTCGGCAGATACGCGTATCAAAACCTGGAGAAAACTCTGGATTGCACTGGCGCGGGCAGAAAAAAATCTGGGACTGCCGATTACGGATGTTCAGATAGATGAAATGGAGGCCAATCTGGATACTATCGATTATGAGATGGCAGCAGAGCGGGAAAAAGAAGTACGCCATGATGTTATGGCACATGTATATACTTACGGCAAAATAGCACCTTCTGCAGCAGGGATTATCCATTTAGGAGCAACCAGCTGTTATGTGACGGATAACGCTGATTTGATTTTATATCGGGATGGACTTCGATATCTGCGGGGGGAACTCTTAAAAGTAATGGCGAATCTTGCAGATTTTGCGGAAAGATACAAAGCGATGCCAACGCTTGGATATACCCATTATCAGCCGGCACAGCTGGTTACCGTGGGAAAACGAGCTGCAGTATGGCTGCAGGACTTTCTGACAGATTTAGAAGAACTGGATTTTGTTCTGAGTCAGTTGAAATTTTTCGGCTGTCGGGGGACAACCGGCACAGAAGCCAGTTTTCTGGAACTTTTTGAAGGCGATGAGGCAAAAATTGATGAAATGAACCGACAGATTTCAGCTGAATTTGGTTTTAACAGCTGTTTTGATGTATGTGGGCAGACGTATCCGCGTAAATTAGATAGCCGCATCCTGAATCTGCTGGCTTCGATTGGCTCCAGCTGTTATCGTATGGCAAATGATATCCGCTTATTACAGCACGACCGCCAGCTGGAGGAGCCATTTGAAAAAAATCAGATTGGCTCATCTGCTATGGCCTATAAACGAAATCCGATGCGCAGTGAACGCATCTGTTCGCTGGCTCGATATCTGATTGCTGATAGTATGAATGCACACATGACAGCATCGACCCAGTGGATGGAGCGTACACTGGATGATTCGGCCAATCGTCGGATTTCCATGCCGGAAGGTTTTCTTTGTGCAGACGCTATTTTGCGGCTTGCACAGAATGTGACAGACGGTATTCTTGTTAATGAAAAAATTGTAGAAAAAACGGTAAAGGAGTATCTTCCCTTTATTGCTACGGAAAATCTGATGATGGAGGGAGTAAAACGGGGCGGTGATCGGCAGGAACTGCATGAGGTTATTCGAAGATGTTCCATGGAAGCGACAGCGAAGATGAAAGAGGGTGAGGCATGTGATTTGTTAAAACGTCTGGCAGCGGAACCTGCTTTCGCAATGACCGAAGCGGAGATGGAGAACATGCTGGAGCCAGATTTGTATATCGGTCGCTGTGCCGGGCAGGTAACAGCTTTTCTGGATAAAGTGAAATCTTTGCTGAATGATATTTCGGATAAGAGCGCGGAAATTGCGCTCTGATATGTCTGTTTTGAATAATAGAGAAAATAAACAACACATGAAGGATGCGTGTTTTATGGATAAAATTTTGATTCTGGATTTTGGCGGTCAGTATAGTCAGTTGATTGCCCGCCGGGTTCGTGCACAGCATGTATATGCGGAAATAAAGCCTTACAGCTGTATAACGGTGGATGAAATAAAAAAGAAGGGGTATAAAGGAATTATTTTCACAGGCGGTCCGAACAGTGTGTATGATGCGGCCTCTCCTCACTATGACCGGGAAGTGCTGGCATTAGGGATACCTGTGCTGGGTATCTGTTATGGCGTTCAGTTAATGGCCTGGATGGAAGGCGGTAAAATTACATCTGCGGAAAACAGCAGTGAATATGGAAAAACTGTTGTACAGACAGATGAGAACCTTCTGTTTGGTAATATGCCACAGAAGAGCATCTGCTGGATGAGCCATACGGATTATATCAAAACGGTGCCGGAAGGATTTCAGATTATTGCATATACAGAAAAATGTCCATGTGCTGCAATGTGTGATGAAAAACGAAAACTGTACGGTGTTCAGTTTCATCCGGAAGTAACACACAGCGAATACGGGAAGCAGATACTTCATAATTTTCTGTTTTCTATTTGCGAGTGTGCCGGGGACTGGAAGATGGAGAACTTTATCGAAACATCTATTGCACGATATCGTCGTGAACTTACCGGTAAAAAGGTGCTGCTGGCGCTTTCTGGAGGCGTGGATTCCTCGGTTGCAGCAGTTCTGCTGCACAAGGCAGTTGGAAGCAATCTGACATGTGTATTTGTAGATCATGGCCTTCTGCGAAAAGAGGAAGGCGATTTTGTGGAAGCAACTTTTGGAAAACAGTTTGGGATTCGTCTGATTCGTGTGAATGCAGAAGAACGGTTTCTTAAAAAGCTGGCCGGAGTAACGGAACCAGAACAGAAACGAAAAATAATTGGCGAGGAATTCATTCGCGTATTTGAGGAGGAAGCCGGAAAGCTTGGAAAGATGGATGTACTGGCACAGGGGACCATTTATCCGGATGTAATTGAAAGCGGCAAAGGAGATTCGGCCGTAATTAAAAGCCATCACAATGTTGGAGGCCTGCCGGATGTAATTGCATTTGACGAGCTTGCAGAACCATTGCGGGATCTGTTTAAGGATGAAGTTCGAGAGACAGGAACACAGCTTGGAATTCCACATGAACTTGTATGGCGTCAGCCATTTCCGGGTCCAGGACTTGCAGTGCGTGTAATCGGTGAAATTGCAAAAGAGAAGCTTGAACTTTTAAGGGAAGCTGATGCAATTTTCCGCGAAGAAGTAGAACGTGCCGGTGCGGAATGCTGTACCAGTCAGTATTTTGCAGTACTGACGGATACACGCTCAGTTGGAGTAATGGGAGATGCTCGCACTTATGGATATACGATTGCGCTTCGTGCAGTAACAACTGACGACTTTATGACAGCCGAATGGACAAGACTTCCCTATGAAGTGCTGGAGCGGGCGAGCAGCCGTATCACCAACGAGGTAAAAGGTATTAGCCGTGTTGTTTATGATATTACATCCAAACCGCCTGCAACAGTAGAATGGGAGTGATTGGGATGACAAAATATATTTTTGTAACCGGCGGTGTGGTGTCTGGCCTTGGGAAAGGGATTACAGCAGCATCCCTTGGAAGACTGCTGAAAGCAAGAGGGCTGAAAGTTGCGGCACAGAAACTGGATCCGTATATCAATGTGGATCCGGGAACGATGAGCCCTTATCAGCATGGTGAAGTATATGTGACAGAGGATGGGGCGGAAACAGATCTGGATTTAGGTCATTATGAGCGGTTTATTGATGAGGATTTGAACCAGTATTCTAATCTGACTGCAGGCAAAGTGTACTGGAATGTACTCAATAAAGAGCGTCGAGGGGAATATCTGGGCTCCACGGTACAGGTAATTCCTCATGTCACAAGTGAAATTAAGGATTTTGTTTATCAGCTTGGAAGAAAGACTGGTGCAGATATTGTAATCACAGAAATTGGCGGAACAATTGGTGATATGGAATCACTGCCGTTTTTAGAGGCGGTTCGTCAGATATCGCTGGAAGTGGGGCGTGAAAACAGCATTTTTATTCATGTGACACTAGTGCCGTATCTGAAAGGTTCGGAAGAACATAAGTCAAAACCGACACAGCATTCGGTAAAGGAACTGCAGGGCATGGGGATTCATCCTGATATGATTGTGCTGCGCTGTGATGAGCCGCTGGAAAAAGGAATTTTCGAAAAGGTTTCTATGTTCTGCAATGTGAAGCCGGATTGCGTAGTTGAAAACAGAACACTTCCAAATCTGTATGAGGCTCCATTAATGCTGGAACAATCCGGATTTTCTGAAATCGTATGTCGAGAACTGGGTATTTCTGCACCTGTTCATGATTTGAGTGAATGGGAAAAGCTGATACAGCAGATTTATAACCGACCAAAAACAGCGACAATCGGGCTTGTAGGAAAATATGTGCGGTTGCATGATGCCTATCTGTCTGTTGCAGAGGCATTGCGTCATGCCGGCTATTCACTTGGTGCAGACATTGATTTACAATGGATTGATTCGGAAACTCTGACAGAAATAAACTGCGAGGAACAGCTGAAACATCTGGATGGTGTGATTATACCAGGCGGATTTGGAAACCGTGGAGTTGAAGGGATGATTCTGGCTGCTGAATATGCGCGGAAACAACATATTCCATATTTCGGCATCTGCCTGGGGATGCAGATTGCAGTAATTGAATTTGCGCGAAATGTGTTAGGTTATATCGATGCAGATTCTGGTGAGTTTGCGGAAAACAGTTCTCATAAAGTAATTGATTTTATGCCGGGGCAGAGCAATGAAATTGATAAAGGCGGAACCCTTCGTCTGGGCAGTTATCCGTGTGTAATTAAAAATAATACAATAATGGAGAAATGTTACGGCTGCACAAAGATTCAGGAGCGACATCGACATCGCTATGAGTTCAATAATCAGTATCGGGAAACATTTGTGCAGCATGGCATGGTATTGAGCGGTACTTCGCCGGATGGATATCTGGTAGAGGCTGTGGAACTGCCGGAGCATACATTTTATGTGGGTGTTCAGTTTCATCCGGAATTCAAAAGCCGACCGAATCGTCCTCATCCGTTGTTTATAGGGTTTGTTAATGCTGCTCTGCAGAAATCAGAGGAGGAAAAAGGATGAGTATTCATGAAGAATGCGGTGTGTTCGGAGTGTTTTCCAGTCAGCGAAACCATGTGGCAGGGATGGTTTATTATGGTTTATATGCACTCCAGCATCGGGGGCAGGAGAGCTGCGGAATTGTGGTAAATGATGATGGTGTATTTCATTCTCATAAAGATATGGGACTTGTCAGTGATGTGTTTCATGGTCCGGTGCTGTCAAACTTTCCTGAGGGAACTATGGCGGTAGGGCATGTACGTTATGGAACCACTGGAGAAACAAACCGGAATAACTGCCAGCCGATTGAAGTGAATCATCAGAAAGGGAAACTGGCACTGGCGCATAATGGCAATCTGAGTAATGCGAAAGAGCTTCGGGATATAATGGAGCTTTCCGGTTCGATTTTTCATACCACCAGTGATACCGAAACCATTGCTTATCTGATTACCAGAGAGCGCCTGACGAGTTCCTCTATTGAGGAGGCGGTCAGTCGTGCTATGAATTTTCTGGAAGGTGCTTATTCACTTTGCATGATGTCCAGCTGCAAGATGATTGCTGCAAGGGACCCTTACGGGTTTCGGCCGCTCTGTTATGGCCGAACACCGGACGGAAGCTGGGTTGTGGCTTCAGAAAGTTGTGCTTTGAGTGCTGTCGGTGCCGTATTTGAACGGGATATCAAACCCGGAGAAATTCTGGTATTTACGAAAAATGGTGTCGTATCCCGAACGGAACATTGCAATCGAATGCCGGAAAAATTCTGTGTATTTGAATATATTTATTTTGCCAGAACAGATTCTGTGATTGACGGTGTTTCTGTACATGAAGCCCGTATGCATGCAGGTGAGGTACTGGCTAAGCAGTTTCCAGCACAGGCCGATGTGGTAATTGGAGTTCCGGATTCGGGGCTGGATGCTGCACTAGGTTATAGTCGAGAATCCGGAATTCCATATGGAATTGGACTGATTAAAAATCGGTATATTGGCCGGACATTTATTGCACCAGGTCAGGAAAACCGGATAGATAAAGTAAAAATAAAGCTGGCACCCGTTTCCAAAACAGTTCATGGCAAACGAGTAGTGCTTGTGGATGATTCTATTGTACGAGGCACAACAAGCGCGCAAATTGTAAAACTATTACGGGAAGCCGGTGCAAAAGAGATTCATATGCGGATTTCCGCACCACCGTTTTTATATCCATGTTATTATGGAACTGACATCGATTCCAGCGAAAATCTGATTGCTTATACCCACAGTGTCGAGGAGATAAAAGAGAAAATCGGGGTGGACAGCCTTGGTTATCTGCCGCTGGAAACACTTTTAGAGTTAAGTGGAGGACGAGGAATCTGCAGTGCATGTTTTGATGGCTGTTATCCGACGGAAATTGCAGTGGAGACAGGAAAAAATAAATTTGAACAGAAGCTTTCAGAGATTGATTAACAGAGGAGAGAAAGAGAGGCACAGAATATATGCAGTATAATAAGAAGATTATTCTGGAAGATGGAAGTGAATATTCTGGTTATGGATTTGGTGCCGACCGGGACTGTGTATGTGAGATTGTATTTAACACTTCTATGACAGGATATCAGGAGATTCTGTCTGACCCGTCTTATACGAATCAGGCTGTGGTGCTGACATATCCGTTAATCGGCAATTACGGCATGGCAGAGGAAGACTATGAAACCTGTTTTCCAACTATCGGTGGTTTGATTGTGCGGGAATATAATGATGAGCCTTCAAATTTCCGAAGTATTGCTTCTTTATCAGATGTTATGAAAAAATACGGTATTCCCGGTATTTATGGAATTGATACCAGAAAAGTAACCCGTTCTGTTCGTGAACTGGGAAGTCGTAAAGTTCTGATAACCGGTATTGACACAGAACTGGAGGACGGGCTTTCCATTTTGCGAGAAACAGAACTGCCTCATGATGCGGTTTCCCGTGTCAGCTCAAAAGAAATCTGGTGTTACAGCAGTTCAGAGCAGCAGGATGATTTGCCGGAACGCTTTCATGTGGTAGCCGTAGACTGTGGAATCAAATATAATATTCTGCGTTCACTGAAAAAGAGAGGCTGCGGGATTACTGTAGTACCATGGGATACCAGCGCGGATGAGATTGCATCTCTGCAACCGGATGGAATTTTTCTTTCCAATGGTCCAGGTGACCCGATGGATGTATTGCCGGTTATTGAAACAGTTAGAAGACTTAAAGGAAGATATCCGATTTTTGGAATCTGTCTGGGACATCAGATTATTGCGCTGGCGTATGGTGCAAACACCTACAAGTTGAAATTCGGCCACCGGGGTGGAAATCATCCGGTAAAACAGCTCGAAACAGGACGATTAGAAATTACATCACAGAATCATTCTTATGCGGTAGATGCAGACAGCCTGAAAAACACGAACCTCTGTGTAACACATATCAATCTGTTAGACAATACTGTTGAAGGGCTGAAATGTGAAAAGGACCGGATTTTCAGTGTACAATACCATCCGGAAAGTGCTCCTGGACCTCAGGACAGTGCCTACCTGTTTGACCGTTTTATAAAACTGATGGAGGAGGAACAAAGCCATGTCAAAACGAACTGACATTCATAAAATTCTTGTGATTGGCTCCGGCCCTATTGTAATTGGTCAGGCAGCAGAATTTGACTACGCCGGCACACAGGCATGTCTTGCTTTAAAAGAAGAAGGTTATGAAGTGGTGCTGGTCAACTCGAATCCTGCAACTATTATGACCGATACATCCATTGCAGACAAAGTATATATGGAGCCGCTGACACTGGAATATCTGGCCCGGATTATCAGGCGTGAACGACCGGATGCGATTCTTCCGGGAATCGGTGGTCAGACAGGATTGAATCTGGCAATACAGCTGGAGAAGAAAGGTATTTTAGCCGAGTGTCATGTGGAGCTTCTGGGAACAAAAAGCAGTAGTATCGAGCGAGCAGAGGACAGGGAACTGTTTAAAGAATTATGTAAAGAACTGGGTGAGCCGGTTCTACCATCCGATATCGCTTCCAATGTAGAAGAAGGGCTTGCAATTGCAGAAAAAATCGGGTATCCGGTTGTGCTTCGTCCTGCATTTACGCTTGGAGGAACTGGTGGAGGATTTGCTGATAATGCAGAGGAATGTTTTGTGTTGCTGAAAAACGGGCTTGCACTTTCACCAGTGCATCAGGTTCTGGTAGAGAAAAGTATAAAGGGCTATAAAGAAATTGAATACGAGGTTATGCGGGATACCAATGATACGGCCATTACCATCTGTAATATGGAGAATCTGGATCCGGTAGGAATTCACACCGGGGATTCCATTGTAGTCTGCCCGTCGCAGACTCTCACTAACAGGGAATATCAGATGTTGAGAGACAGTGCACTGAAAATTATTCGGGCACTGAAGATTGAGGGCGGATGCAATGTGCAGTTTGCTCTGGATCCTCATTCTTTTCAGTATTATTTAATTGAAGTAAATCCGCGGGTATCTCGGTCTTCTGCGCTGGCATCCAAGGCTAGCGGATACCCTATTGCGCGTGTATCGGCTAAAATTGGAATTGGTATGAGGCTTGACGAGATAACTCTTGCAAATACACCGGCCTCTTTTGAACCGTCGCTGGATTATGTGGTAACAAAAATGCCGCGATTTCCGTTCGATAAATTTACAGATGCAAGCAATGCATTAAGCACACAGATGAAAGCTACGGGCGAGGTCATGAGTGTAGGCCGTACTTTTGAAGAAAGCCTGCTGAAAGCGGTTCGCTCGCTGGAAACAGGGCGAGTTCATCTCTATCATCCTAAATTTGATACAATGTCGGAAGAGGAATTGTTTTCATATATTTGTGTTGGTACGGATGACCGGATTTATGCAATAACTGAGATTTTGCGGCGTAACCATTCTTTTTTGTATCAGAACAAAATAACAGAACTTACCGGAATCGACCGCTTTTTTATCAGCAAAATTCGAAATATTGTTCTTATGGAAGAGCAGCTTCGCAGTTGTTATCTTGATTATGAGACTTTGAAAGCAGCGAAGAAGATGGGGGTTTCTGACTGCTATATTGCAAAGCTCTGGAAAATGGAAGAGACAGAGCTGTTTCCCATTCGCAGAAAAGCTGGAATTATACCCGTATATAAAATGATTGACTCCTGCGCATCGGAATTCAGCAGTTATATTCCTTATTTTTATGCCACTTATGAGGATGAGAATGAATCCATTGTCTCACAGAATAAAAAAATTATTGTTCTGGGTTCTGGTCCAATTCGTATTGGACAGGGTGTAGAATTTGATTATTCGACTGTGCATGCCGTTCAGACAATCAGAGACGCCGGTTATGAGGCAATTATTATCAATAACAATCCGGAAACGGTATCGACTGATTACACCTGTTCGGATAAATTATATTTTGAACCGCTTTGCGTAGAGGATGTTATGAATATCATCGAACTGGAACATCCGGATGGTGTGATTGTAACACTGGGAGGACAGACTGCAATTAATCTGGCGGAGCAGCTTCATCAGCGAGGCGTGAAGATTATTGGTACTGGCTGTGAGGCAATTCGGCGGGCAGAAAACCGGGAGGATTTTGAAAAGCTCCTTTCTGCCGAACACATTCCGCAGCCTAAGGGTAAAGCTGTAACCAGTATTGAAGAAGGGCTGAAAGCGGCACAGGAAATTGGATATCCGGTTTTAGTGCGTCCAAGTTTTGTTCTGGGCGGCCGGGCCATGCAGATTGTTGCAAAAGAAGAGCAGCTGCAGCACTATCTGAAAACCGCCGTTGAGATATCAGATGAAAAACCGGTTCTGGTGGATAAGTATATTTGCGGCAAAGAGGTCGAGGTGGATGCCGTATGTGACGGCTCGCAGGTTTTTATACCTGGCATTATGCAGCTGGTGGAACGAACTGGTGTCCATTCCGGGGATTCTATCAGTGTATATCCGCCATACAGTCTTTCGGAACAGGTAAAGGAAACGATTCTGCATTATACAGAACAGCTTGGAATGGCAATTGGAATTTGCGGGCCGTTCAACATTCAGTTCATTGTGGATGAAAAGGATGATGTCTATATTATTGAAGTGAATCCGCGTTCATCAAGAACGGTTCCGTTTATATCAAAGGCTTCCGGGTTCAGTCTTGCGGATATTGCTACAAGGGTTATGCTGGGTGTATCGCTACGCGAACAGGGGATTCAAGTTCGATATCCGCAGGAAAAATCCAGATGGTATGTAAAGGTACCGGTCTTTTCGTTTTATAAATTGCAGGGAATGGATTCCTGTCTTTCGCCGGAAATGAAATCTACCGGGGAGGCCATCGGTTATGACCGGGTATTTCATCGTGCTATGTACAAAGCGATGGTAGCGGCTGGTATGCGCATGCAGAATTACGGAACTGTACTTGTGACTGTGGCCGATGAAGATAAGGAAGCAGTATTGCCGCTTGTGAAACGCTTTTATGATATGGGTTTCAATATTGAAGCGACAGTCGGGACAGCAAATTATTTAAAAGAACATGGGATTCATACCAGAGTGCTGCGTAAACTCAGTGAGGGAAGCGAGGAGATTCTGGAAGCCATTCAGGCAGGTTATATCAGTTATGTTATCAATACAAGGGCGATTTTTTCTGATGTGCACTATGAAGATGGTGTGACAATCCGAAAATGTGCTATTCAGAATAATATTACTCTGCTGACATCGCTGGATACCGTAAAAATTTTACTGGATGTATTGGATGAAATGACTATCGGGATATCTACGATTGATGTATGATAATTAAAATTTTCTTTATTAAAAATGGAGCCGAATCCTTATTGGATAGGCTCCATTTCATTATAGGTTAAATATTTTATTTGTTTTAGAATGCTACTTTCATGAATAATGCAATCAGGCATAAAATCAGAGCGCAGGTTACATATAAGAAACGACCGGTATTATGCCAGAGTGTACCGTGTGGTTTGGCTACGCCTTTGTTGATTTCATCCAGTAAGTCTTCTTTTTTCATAATCCAGAACCAGGAGATAGCACCCAGGGTTGCGCCAATTGGGATGATATAAATAGAAACGATATCCATCCATGGACCCCAGTTGAAGATTGGTTCCATATGCAGACCAAAACCTAAACATACAACGGCTAACAGCACTAAAACATGACCGCGTTTCAGTTTCGGGAAGCGGTTCTGCAAGGATTCGCCTACTGCTTCAAACATATTTTGTAAGGAGCTGATACCGGCAAAAATCATTGCAGTGTAGAGAATGATAGCAAACAACTGACCGAATGGAATATCTTGCAGAATGCGAGGTAATGTTACAAACAGCAGAGATGGACCGGCTCCTACATCCAGGCCATAGGCAAAACATGCAGGAATCATTACCAGAGCTGCAGTCAGGGCGGCAATGGTATCAAATAATGCTGTGCGTGTTGCAAGTTTTACAACATCTTCTTTGCTGTCTAAGTATGCACCGTAAACAATCATACCGCTGCCGGTAACCGACAGAGAGAAGAATGCCTGCCCCATTGCCCATACCCAGGTCATTGGATCCGCCAGTTTACTCCAGTCAGGAGTAAACATAAATTTATAACCTTCCACTGCACCCGGTAAGAACGAAACGCGAACAGCCAGAACAATGAAAATGATAAAGAAAACAGGCATCATAATTTTATTACTTTTTTCAATACTTTTTGCGCCGAGCAGAAGTGTCAGCAGTGTACCAATAACCACAATAATATGGAATGGAACAACAGAATACTCGGTAGTAGAGAATGTTTCAAACCATACTCCGGTATCCAGTGTCATTAATTCACCGGTAACAGACTGGCAGAAAGCTTTCAGAATATATGCGATAATAACTGCGTAACCGATTGCGATACACATAGAACCTGCCAGTGGCAGCCAGCCTAAAAGTCCACCGGCTTTGCCCAGTTTCGGATTACGGGATTCCCATGCCTTCTGGTAGGAACCGAGCGTACCGGTACGGGAACGACGACCGATTGCATATTCTGCAGATAAACCAACGGTACTGAACAGTACAACAAAAAACAGATAGGCAACTAAAAACGCACCGCCACCGTTTGCACCCATTTTAGCCGGGAAACCCCAGACATTTGCCATCCCTACAGCAGAACCAACCGCAGCTAAAACAAAACCCCAGCGGCTGGAAAAATTATTTTTTTTCTGTTCCATAATGATAATAAGTCCTCCTTAATGATTCTTGACAGAAAATATAGAGTTATTATAATAATAGTACAGGTATTTGTCCAATGAATGGTTTGCATCTACGCTATTATTATTCTTAATATCTTGGAGGGCTTATGGATATCAGAAATCTAACAACCTTTGTTCATGTTGCCGAGCTTGGTAATTTTTCACGGGCTGCAGAGCGACTGGGTTATTCGCAGCCAACCATCTCTGTACAAATTCGTCAGTTGGAACAGGAATTAGGGTTTCGATTATTTGATCGAATCGGACATGCCGTACGGCTGACAGATAAAGGCCGTGATATGCTCTCCTATGCCCAGCAGGTTTGTCTTCTGTGTCAGCAGATGGTAGAAGAGGATGATGAAAATGAAAAACGGGAAACATTGATTCGTGTTGCCACCTCAGACTCTTTGAGTGCTTCTCTGCTGTTCGAGTGTTTTCCCTATATTCGTGAAAAACATCCGAATATTCATCTGGAACTGACCACTGCCGGAACGGAAGATCTGTTTCGTATGTTGGATCACAATGAGGCGGATATTGTTTGTACGCTGGACAATCATATTTATAATACCAGTTATAGAATCGAAGGGGAGAGAAAAGTTGGATTACATTTTATTGTACCAGCGCATTCTTCTTTAGCGGACAGAGAGTCTCTCAGCATAGAGGATATACTGGCACAGGACTGGTTGTTAACAGAAAAGGGTATGAGTTATCGTCGTCTGTTAGATGAATGGCTTGCGAAAGAATCTACGGAAGTGCGGCCTGTGCTTGAGGCAGGTCAGGCTGATTTGCTCTGTTCGCTGGTAGAGAAGGGGCTTGGATGCTCTTTCCTGCCGGATTATATAACAGAGAATGCTGAAAAATCTGGTACAGTAAAACGCATGACTGCAGAGGGATTTGAACCGGATCTCTGGAAACAGATTCTGTACCATCGGGAAAAATGGGTATCTCCTTCTATGCAGACAGTTCTTCATATTATGAGAGAACGCTGGCTGTAATAATAGTTTCTGGATGATTCAGGACTTCCGGTTTTTTGATGTATCCGCAAAAGTGATTACATGGAATAGATTATGGAAGAAATTTCGTGTTTATGGTAAACTGATTTTAGAAACAGAAAAGTGTTGTTTGTTTTAGCAGAGGTGATATGTCATGTTTGGTGCAATTTTAGGAGATATTATTGGTAGTCCGTATGAGTTTGACCAGGGGGAGAAAACAAAAAATTTTCCGCTGTTTTCAGAAACATCTGCATTTACCGATGACACCGTTATGACCATTGCAGTTTGTGATGCGTTTTTATCGGCATACGGGAAATCAGATGAAGAAATAAAAAATGCATTGATTGATTCGATGAAAAAATGGGGCAAAGCGTATCCAGATGCAGGCTATGGTGGAAATTTCGGTTTGTGGCTCCGTCTGGATGACAGAAAACCGTATAACAGTTTTGGAAATGGTTCTGCTATGCGGGTATCGTCAGTGGCATGGCTGTATAAAAGCATTAAAGATGTCCGGCATGCAGCGAGGTTATCAGCGGAAGTCACCCACAATCATCCGGAAGGCGTTAAAGGGGCAGAGGCTGTAGCTAGTGCCATTTTTCTTGGGCGAATCGGGAGCAGCAAAGCAGAGATTCGCGAATATATAGAAAAAGAGTTTCAGTACGATTTAAGCCGTACCTGTGATGAAATCCGTCCGGGGTATCATCATGTGGAAAGCTGTATGGAAACTGTACCAGAGGCTATCACTGCATTTCTGGAAGGCGTTAATTATGAGGATGTTATCCGCAATGCAGTGTCTTTAGGCGGGGACTGTGATACTCTGACCGCTATTGCCGGCAGTATTGCAGAAGGTTATTATGGTGTGCCGAGTCCTTTAAAACGAGCCTGTTATGAACGGATTCCTGCTGATATGCAGGCTGTTTTGCAGCGTTTTGAAGAAGCCATGTTCCGAGTGTTATATATGTAATGAATATTAAAAAGTGTTTAGCCGAATGTTCTGATAAAGGGGCATTCGGCTTTTTGGTTGAATTTTCAAAAAAGCAGCAGTATAATAAATCATAACAGAATATAGATTAGCAGGAGGCGAACAGAATGCTGCCAAAAGAACCGGGTTTTGTTAATGAGAACAATCAGAAAAACCTGCGCCAGACCGATGAACCGGGTACGGAATATGAACAGTGGTTTTACGAGATTCAGTGTATGAATTGCGGACTGGTATATAAAGTGAACGAACAGGATATCTTTCATGCTAAATGTCCGGCATGTCAGGAGCAGTAAAACAGATAGAACGTAAAAGGAGGCTGTGCTATGCAGATTACAGCAGACAAAACAATTTTCAACATTGATATGGAGACACTGAAAAAAGAACCAATCTGGTCGGTACGCCGCAGCTCTGCCGAATATTATATGGGCAGTTCGCTGTATATGCTGGGTATGATTTCCTGGCGTGCTTCGGAAGATAAACCATGGTCCTACTATTATGCCTCTCGTACAGAATGCCATCCGGGCACGAATATTCCGGTATGGTATCCGGTGAATGCTAGCCATCTGTATGATAATACTCTGGTGGATGGTGTAACTTATGCGGAAGCGGAAGAAGTCTATAATTCTCAGATGTAATAGAATAACATGTAATTAAATACCAGACATTGCAATATGCCTCCTCGGGGGCATATTTTTTATAGATTGGATAAAAGATGAATCGGCATTGCACAGAAATCTGTCCATATAGTAAAATAAAACTGAGAATAAACGGGTATATATCAGAAGAACGAAAACTTAAAAAGTGAGGATGTTTTCATGTTTTATTATCGTATAGAGAATCATGTGGTCTGTTCCCGCATAGAGCTTGCATCGTTTGATAAAATTTCAGAACAGGAAGCAGAACAGGCAAATCATCTTATATATGTGAGTAACCGAACCGGCAACGGAAAACATAAGTATCGTATCAATCATCGTGGATATCTGGCAGATGCAGCAGAAGGCCTGTGGTGTCTGGACAGGAATCAGTTAAATGCTCTGGCAGATTCTATGGAGCCTGTTCCGGAATGGCTGGCAGATAAAGCCGATGCGGGCAATCTAACGGGCATCTGTGCCGATATAGAACAGATTGAGAAGATTCTGAGCCTGAAAACGGATTCGGAAAAGAAAACAGTGCATATTCTGGCTATGGGCGATGTGGGTGGTACGCTGCTGATTGGGATGGCACTGATGGGCGGAGATTGTGTAAAAGAAATCGGAATTTATGATTTTAATGAAAATCTTTGCCATCGCTGGGAGCATGAAATCAACCAGATTTCCTTTCCGTGGGATTATGAACGAATGCCAAAGGTGAAAGTATTGAAGCAGGAAGAACTGTTTCAGTGTGATGTGTTTGTGTTCTGTGCATCCAAATCCATTCCGCCGGTTGGCTCGGAAGTTCAGGATGTGCGGATGGCACAGCTGGAAGCAAACAGTGCAATCATCAGCCAGTACGGAAAAATGGCGCGGGATGCCGGATTTAAAGGATTATTTGCTGTGGTATCCGACCCGGTTGACCCGTTATGCCAGAGGGTCTGGGCGGCAAGCAACCGGAATGAAAATGGAATTTTTGACGGCAGGGGGCTTCGTCCGGAGCAGATTCAGGGCTACGGGCTGGGTGTAATGAACAGCCGGGCGGCTTATTATGCCAAACAGGATAAGCGGTTCAGCCGGTTTTTAACAGAAGGCAGAGCCTATGGTCCGCACGGGCAGCGCCTGGTAATTGCCGATAGTGTAGATAATTATAATCATGAGCTCTCTATGGAACTGACAAAGAAAACCGTAGAGGCTAATCTGGAAGTGCGTGCGCTGGGTTATAAACCTTATATTGCACCGGCAATCTCCTCGGCAGCGATTTCTATTCTGCTGACCATTCGAGGCCAGTGGCATTACAGTTCCAACTATCTGGGCGGCATCTTTATGGGTGCGAAGAACAGAAGCACAGCCTATGGTGTGGAACTGGAGCATCTTGCGCTGCCTGATGCATTGCTAGAGCGATTACAGGCAGTTGTGGATGATTTGAATCAGTCTGTCAGATAATTTTGTTAGAATAGCGATGTGCTTACATGCAGGAAACTATCATCACTCTTCTGTTTAATGCTGGACCTCTCCTTGATTGTTCATCTTTGCCAGACTTCGTCTGTCACGATTTGAACAATCTTCGTCGAAGTTCATCGTAAAGCAGAATTCGTTCTGGTAGATTTGCTGCATGTAAGCTGACTAAGAAATACCGTATACGAAATAAACAAGGCGGGTGAAGGATATGCAGAACGAAACGGATTTTTTAATTATCATGCCTGAGGATGATGAACAACAGGTAAATGAACGCCAGCTGATGATTCTGAATCAGGCGATAGAAGGATATCAGGTGGAAATCTGGCGAAAGGCGGAGGAGTTTACACCGGTGCGGAATCGTCGTATTCTGTTTGTGCTCAATCTGGGAAGCGATGGAATCAATGTGGAGTATCAGCGTCTGCTTCGTGTTATGCGTCACAGCCCGGAATCTCTAAAAGGTTGTGTAGGCTCCATTCTGGTTGATGCCGACAGCGAATTATACACCAAGGCGGAAGCCCGTGAACTTGTGTTTGCGGCCAATCTGTGCGGCTGTATGTTTCCGGGAAAACCTCTGGTGGAAGGCACTGCCTCGCTGGATAATTTTCTGATTCAGGCGCGCAATCTGGAAACCGACCGGATGGGTGCCTACAAGAAGCTGGCCCGCAATCTGATTGAACAGCTGATCGCTTTTGAGCTGCCTCTGCATGAACGCCCAAAAGTGCTGGCGATTCATGCCAGCAACCGTGCAACATCTAATACACTTACACTCTGGGGTAAAGTAAAACAGCATATTGAACAGGACTGTGATGTGCAGGAGCTTTCTCTGCAGAACGGAAGTGTTGTAGACTGTAATGGATGTCCGTATCAGACATGCCGGCATTTTGGAGAAACCTACAACTGTTTCTATGGCGGCGTGATTGTAGAAGCAGTATATCCGGCGATTCTGGAATGTGATGCTCTGATTGTACTCTGCCCGAATTACAACGATGCAGTCAGTGCCAATATTTCGGCATTTATCAATCGTCTGACGGCTCTGTTCAGCCGTACCCGTTTTTATAACAAGGCAGTGTTCTGCATTGTGGTATCCGGCTACAGCGGTGGCGATATTGTTGCCAAACAGATTATGGGTGCGCTGAATATGAACAAGACATTTCTGCTGCCTGCTAATTTTTCGCTGCTGGCAACGGCGAACGATCCGTTCAGCATCAACAAAATTGCAGATATTGACCAGCGGGCAGAGGACTTTGCTCAAAATATGCTGCGTCATCTTCGAAAGGAGCCGGATGCATGAGCATACATCTGATTGCTGCCGTTGCAAAAAACAATGTGATTGGATATCAGGGAGCTATTCCATGGAACATTCCAGAGGATTTACAGCATTTTAAAGAACTTACCATGGGACAAACGGTTATCATGGGTCGCAAAACTTTTAAGAGTATTGGGCGGCCACTGCCCGGCAGGCAGAATATTGTAGTAACATCCACTATAGATTTCATCGAAGGATGCCAGATTGCACGTTCCCTTGAAGAAGCGATAGAACTGGCAGAGAGGGACGAGATTTTTATTATCGGTGGCTCTATGCTTTACGCAGAGGCAATGCCGATGGCGCAGATTCTGGATTTAACGCTGGTGGATATCGAACCGGAAGGTGATACCTGTTTCCCGGCAATCAACTGGAACGATTATGAAGAAACAGAACGGGAGCTGCATGAGGGAAATCCGGCGTATACCTATGTAACATTGCAAAAAAAATGAGAAATACAGAACCGTATCGGAAAAGCTGAGGGAACAGTATCCTTCAGCTTTTTTGTATATCGGAAACCGGCAGCTGGTTAAAAGATGCAGTCGTTCACAGCTTCTGCCGGTGATTCTTTTCAAACAGTAGATGAAAGGTGTAGAAAATGATGATGCCGTTGTTAATCAGAGCAATCAGACATTCCAGAAAGACCAGCAGATAAAACCAGTTACCATATGGATAATAGGCACCGTAGCCTAATGAGAAATAACAGCTGAAACTAAAATAAAAAGCGGTGGGAAAATCCAGAAGCACCGGCTGATAGTGCAGATAGGCGCTGCGCAGTCCCTGTGTGCAGCCGGAAAGCCGGTCCAGCCATACATAATACAGAGCAAAGAAAAATATAATAGCCAGCATCATAATAACAGAAAACAGCGTTGTGCTGAGCAGTTTGACATTATCTGACACTGAATCGCCTGGCAAAGCAAGAAGGGCCAGCCACATGAGTTTATACCACTGGGGAATCAGCAGAAGAACGGTAAGTGTACTGAACATGCAGAACATTTCATGCCAGCGGCGTAGTGTTTCCATTGAAATCACATGTAAATCCAGCCAGATTATCATGCATCCGGCAGCAAAAGGGGCGAGAAACAGAATCAGTCTGGCAACCCATCCCCGGTACCAGCACGGATGAAAAAAACACCAGCGCCAGAACAGAAGGAGGAGTATGGTCTGGACCGTAAAGAGAACAGGCATAACATCATCCTTTCTTTCAGAATGGTTTACTCTTTTATCGAAAACAGGATTGCAAACCATATCTGCTGTATGATATGCACAGCTGCAGAAAAACAGGATTTTTTTTCTGGAGGATGGAACTAAAAAACCAGGAGACATAATGTGGCTTTTCTGTGCTGCAGGAAGGAGAGTACTGCGAGAAAATCCGCGTCTGTCCTTGCTTTATAACGGTAGACATATTATAATAAAGAGTACTGTAAATTTTCTACAGGCACCATTTTGCCTGTAAGCTGACTAAGGGAGAATTTTATGAAAGTAACATTGGAAGACATTAAACAGAAACCAATGCCAAAACATATAGCAGTTATCATGGATGGAAACGGACGCTGGGCAAAAAGCCGCGGTCTGCTTCGCACAGCCGGTCACCGGATGGGCGTTCAGGCATTGAAAAATCTGGTACTGGCTCTGGATGAGCTGGATATTCATTATGTGACTGTGTACGCCTTTTCTACAGAGAACTGGAAACGTCCGGCTGATGAAGTAAATACTTTGATGGAACTGATTGTAGAATTTCTGGATAAAGAGCTGGATTACATGCACGAGAAAGGTGTGCGGATTCATCCAATCGGAGATATCAGCCGCTTGACAGGGAAAACCTACGACAAAATTGTGGCTGCACAGGAGAAAACAAAAGACAACACCAACATTATTCTGAATGTTGCGCTGAATTACGGCGGCCGTCAGGAAATCGTACGTGCGGCTAAAAATATCTGTGCAGATGTGCAAAGTGGCCGGCTGGCTATGGATGACATTGACGAGGCACTGTTTGGCAGTTATTTGTATACCGCAGGGCAGCCTGATCCGGATCTGCTGATTCGTCCGTCTGGTGAGCTGCGTGTCAGCAATTTCCTGCTGTGGCAGATTGCTTACACCGAATTCTGGTGCACCAATATCCTGTGGCCGGATTTCGGCAAGGAGCATTTGTGGCAGGCCATCTGGGAATACCAGAACAGAGATCGCCGATACGGCGGTCTGACAAAATAGGTTTGACTAAATAAAGGAGTGAACTTCGTTGAAACAGAGAATTCTGACCGCAATTGTGGGTGTACCGGTTCTGCTGCTGTTTATGTATCTGGGCGGCACCCCGTTTGCATTTTTAATATTCGTTCTTGCAACTGTTGGAACCCATGAGCTGTATACTATGGCAAAAGGAAAACATCATATTCTGTTTATCCCGGTACTGCTGGGTGTGTGGGCAATGCTGCTGTGCAGCTGGCTTGGTGTTTCAAACTGGATGACAATGGGCATACTGATAACATTCTGTCTGGTATTTGGTTATGCGGTATTCCGGTTCCCGGCTTTTGGCGTGGAAGACATTGCAGTAAACTTTCTGGCATTGATTTACATTGGCTGGACCATGTCGCATCTGATTCTGATGGGACATCTGGAAAACGGCCGCCTGCTGGTATTTATGGCCTTCCTGGCTATGTGGGCCAATGATTCCGGTGCTTATTTTATCGGTACCTGGTTCGGCAAACGCCGCCCGTGGGGGGCAATCAGCCCGAAAAAAAGTGTGGAAGGTACCATCGGTGGCATTGTAATTACCTGTATTGCGCTGTTCCTGATGAATCTGTATTTTGATTTAATGCCTGTAATTGCTCCGGTATTTATCGGGATTGCAGTTGCGATTATCGGTTTAATCGGCGATTTAATGGAAAGCATGCTGAAACGCTACTACGGAGTGAAAGACTCAGGCAAACTGCTGCCGGGTCACGGCGGGATTCTGGACCGTTTCGACAGCGTTATGCTGGCGGCTCCAATGATGTACTACTGCATTTTACTGGTGCAGCTGCTGAGCAGCGGTGCTATGACGGATATGTATGGCTTTACAGCGTTCTTTTCGTTTTAAATAGCGTTTAGGATAGCATTTTGAACACAATACATCTTCTTTTTATGATACAGGGGGCATAGTTATGAAACGATTAGCCGTTCTGGGGGCTACTGGTTCTATCGGTACCCAGACACTGCAGGTAGTAGATGCATTTCCGGGCTGGTTTGAAGTAACCATTCTGGCAGGGCACAGCAACTGGCAGTTATTATTGCAGCAGGCAGAGAAATATCAGCCGAAGTGTGTGGTAATCACAGAACCATCTGCCTATGAGAAGTTCAAACAAGAAAACAGAAATACAAACATGACTGTATTATGCGGAATGCCAGGCGTTCTGCAGGCGCTGGAACAGTTCCCGACCGATATGATGGTGGGGGCTATGAGCGGTGCGGCTGGTATCGAGCCAACATTAAAAGCGCTGGAACTGGGCATTGATTTAGCACTGGCCAATAAAGAAACGCTGGTTTCCGGCGGCAGCCTGGTGCGTAAGGCTCAGCAGAAAACAGGGGTCAATATCATTTCGGTCGACAGCGAACATTCGGCTATTTACCAGTGTATTGAAGACGGCACCAAATGCCTGAACAAAATCCTGCTGACTGCTTCCGGCGGTCCGTTCCGCACATGGAACAAAGAGGATTTGTACAAAGTAACCAAAGCACAGGCTCTGAAACATCCAAACTGGTCCATGGGTCAGAAAATCACAATCGATTCGGCTACTCTGATGAACAAAGGGCTGGAAGTTATCGAAGCAAACTGGCTGTTCAATGTGGATTACGATGATATTCAGGTGCTGGTGCATCCGCAGAGTGTGGTGCATTCCATGGTGGAATACGGCGACGGGTCGGTTCTGGCGCATCTGGGAAAAGCCGATATGCGCATTCCGATTCAGTATGCGTTAACCTGGCCGGAACGCCAGGGCAATCCATTTCCGAAACTGGACTTTACGCAGATTGCGGGGCTGGAGTTCTATGCACCTGATTTTGAAAAGTTCCCGGCGCTGAAACTGGCCTATGAAGTGGGGCGTGTGGGCAAATCAGCTCCGGCAGTCTTAAATGGAGCCAATGAAATTGCGGTAGCAGCCTTTTTAAAAGACCAGATTGGTTTTATGGATATTCCTGCACTGGTACAGTGGGTTGTGGAACAGCATAACCCGGTGGAAATTGAAAGCTTCAGCCATCTGCTGGAAATTGACCAGTGGGCGCGCAGCCAGGCACAGGTATTTGTACAGAACCGCAAAGCATAACTCTATAGAGATGCTAAAAAAGCAAAGACAGAAAAAGGGAGCGTAGCAGATGACTACTGCGATTATTGCAATTTTAATATTTGCGTTACTGGTGTCGGTTCATGAGTTTGGTCATTTTATTACGGCGAAGCTGTCCGGCATGTATGTAGAAGAGTTCAGCATCGGTATGGGACCGCAGCTGATTTCAAAACGTATCGGGGAAACCCGTTATACATTGCGTGCATTACCGCTGGGCGGTTTTGTGCGTGTTCTCGGTGAGGATATTGCCGAGGAGGAGCGCAGCGGTGTGGAAGCTGTGCATGTTCCGGAGGAACGCCGTTATCAGAACCGCCCGGTATGGCAGCGCATGATTTTTGCGGCAGCCGGTTCCTTTATGAATATGGTTTCCGCTGTTGTGATTTTTGCCATTATGTTTCTGGTGCTGGGTGTTGCGGTACCCATTGAACATCCGGATACTACCATCTCTGCGCTGGTGGAAAACGGACCTGCGTACAGTGCCGGTGTGGAACCGGGAGATAAATTTGTTGCCATTGACGGGCGGCCTGTGGAAACCTGGGAGGAAATGAACAGCATCATCATGGCAGCTTCCACAGAGGATATTCTGAATGTAACGGTAGAACGTCAGAATGAGGAAGATGGTATCGAACGGTTTGATGTGCAGATTCAGCCGATGATGAGTGAAGACGGAAGCCGTGTATTGCTAGGCATTTACGGGCAGACTGCAGAACGTCAGGCTGTCGGACCAATTCGTGCAATGGGGCTTGGTTTTATAACCACCTGGGAAACCACGGTTATGATGGTGGATGTGCTGGGGGATCTGTTTACCGGACAGATTAATATTATGGACGACGAGGAAGGCTTAACAGGGCCGGTAGGCATTGTACAGATTATCGATGAATCGGCAAAAGCAGGCTGGGTATATGTGTTCAATCTGGCAGCGCTGTTATCCATCAATCTGGGAGTTATTAACCTGCTGCCGATTCCAGCGCTGGACGGCTGCAAACTGATATTCCTGCTGTATGAGGCATTACGAGGGAAACCGGTTGCACCGGAGAAAGAAGGCATGCTGAACATGATTGGCTTCATGCTTCTGATGGGGCTGATTCTGGTGGTAACTTACAAGGATATTATGCGGCTGCTTATGCCGTAACAGATAATATATAACAAATACTGCAAGAGAAGGTGAAAATATTGCAGAAAACAGAAACGGGCAGAAGACAAACAAACAGCTTTAAAATTGGAAATGTGGGCGTTGGTTCGGATTATCCGGTAAGTATTCAGTCGATGACCAACACCGACACCCGCGATGCAAAGGCAACACTCGCACAGATTGGTCAGCTGGCTGATGCCGGGTGCCAGATGGTGCGCGTTGCAGTGCCAGATGAGGAAGCAGCCTCTGCATTGAAAGTAATCTGCAAGGAGAGCCCAGTGCCTGTTATCGCCGATATTCATTTTAATCATCGGCTGGCATTGCTGGCTATGGAATACGGAATTTCCTCTCTGAGAATCAATCCGGGCAATATCGGCAGCGAAGAGAAGGTGCGCGAGGTTGTCAATATGGCAAAAGGTATGGGTGTACCGATTCGTATCGGGGTAAATGCTGGTTCGCTGGAGAAAGATTTGCTGGAACAGTATCAGCATCCGACTGCGGAGGCTCTGGTGGAAAGTGCGATGCGTCATGTGCGGATTCTGGAGGACTTAAACTTTGACCAGATTAAAATTTCGCTGAAAGCATCCGATGTGCCGTTGATGATTGCGGCATACCGCCTGATGGCAGAAAAGGTATCCTATCCGCTGCATCTTGGGGTTACCGAGGCCGGCAATGCCAAACACGGTACGGTAAAATCGGCTGTAGGCATCGGTACTCTGCTGGCGGAAGGCATCGGGGATACCATTCGTGTATCGCTGACCGGCAGCCCGCTGCAGGAAATTCCAGTAGCCAAACAGATTCTGCGTTCGCTGGATTTATATCCGAAAGGCGTAGAGATTATATCCTGTCCTACCTGCGGGCGTACCCAGATTGGTCTGGAACGTCTGGTAGATCAGGTTGATCAGCTGGTAAGCGGCATTGATAAACCGTTAAAACTGGCCGTTATGGGCTGTGTTGTAAACGGTCCCGGCGAAGCAAGAGAGGCCGACCTGGGCATTGCAGGCGGCAAAGGTGAAGGCCTGATTTTCCGCAAGGGCGAGATTATCAAAAAGGTGCCGGAAGACAAACTTCTGGAGGCCTTTAAAGAGGAACTGGACAAGTTATTATAATCAGTCATGATTTATAAATAATGCATTTCATCGGAAATGCAAAACGAACATATCGGGGAGAGAAAGAATATTATGAGAATGACAAATGCTTTAATTCCAACCTTACGTGACAACCCTGCAGATGCAGATACCGTCAGCGCACAGTTATTACTGCGTGCAGGCTTTATCCGCAAAAGTGCAGCAGGTCTGTATCATTATCTGCCGCTGGGCAAACGCGTTCTGCACAAAATCGAAACCATCGTGCGTGAAGAAATGGATGCATTCGGCGGTCAGGAACTGCTGATGCCAATCGTTCAGCCTGCTGAACTGTGGCTGCAGACCGGCAGATGGCATGCGTACGGTCCGGAAATGTTCAAAGTTACCGACCGTCATGAACGTCAGTTCTGCCTGGGGCCTACACACGAAGAACTGATTACCGACCTGGTACACAGCGAAGTTACTTCTTATCGTCAGCTGCCTCTGCGTCTGTATCAGATTCAGAACAAATACCGTGACGAAAAACGTCCGCGCTTCGGGTTAATCCGCAGCCGTGAATTTATCATGAAAGACCTGTACTCTTTTGACCGTGATCCGGAAGGTCTGGATAAAGCATACTGGGATATGTACCAGGCTTATACAAATGTATTTGATCGCTGCGGTCTGAAATTCCGTCCAATCGAAGCAGACGGCGGTGCCATTGGCGACAGCCAGACACATGAATTTACCGCACTGGCTGAAATCGGTGAAAACACAGTTGTTTACTGCGACCACTGCGGCTATGCAGCAAACCTGGAAATCGCCCCATGTCCTGCTCCTGCACCAAAATCCGGTGAAGAGGCAGAGTTGGTTCTGGAAAAAGTATTCACACCAGACTCCAAAACCATCGAAGACGTATCTGCATTCCTGAATGTACCGGCTGATAAAACCATTAAAACACTGTTCTTCCAGGCTGACGATGAACTGATTTGTGTTCTGGTTCGCGGCGACCGTGAAGTGAACGATGTAAAAGTGCAGCGTGTACATCCTTGTCTGGCTCTGGAAATGGCAGAAGAAGACCAGGTTGCAAAAGTAGTGGTAGGTGGCTTTGGTTCTCTGGGCCCTGTTGGTCTGAACAATGTGAAAATCTATGCGGACCTGGAAGTAGAACAGATGACCAATCTGGTTTGCGGTGCAAACGAAGAGGCATATCACTTTATTAATGTAAATCCTGGTCGTGATTTCCAGGTAACCGGCTATTATGACCTGCGTATGATGACCGAAGAGGATCCATGTCCAAAATGCGGTCAGAAAACAGATTCCGCACGCGGTATCGAAGTTGGTCAGGTATTCAAACTGGGTACCAAATACAGTGAAGCGCTGGGTGCAAAATATCTGGACGAAAACGGGAAAGAACAGGTTATGCATATGGGCTGCTACGGCATCGGCGTAAGCCGTACTATGGCTGCTGCTGTTGAACAGTGGAATGATGAAAATGGTATCATTTGGCCAAAATCCATCGCACCATACCATGTTGTTATCGTACCAATCTCTGCAAAAGATGAAAATCAGATGGCGATTGCAGAACAGTTATATGCTGACCTGCAGAAACGCGGCGTTGAAGTTATGCTGGATGACCGCAACGAACGTCCAGGCGTTAAATTCAAAGATGCTGACCTGATTGGCTATCCGGTTCGTATTACTGTTGGTAAGAAAGCACTGGAAGAACAGATTGTAGAATACAAACTGAGAACCGAAGCAGACAATGAAGTAGTAGCATTAGCAGATGTAGTAGAAAAAACGGTATCCTACATCTTTGAATAAACATAACATTGTATAGAGATGCATCTTAAAGCAAAGCTGCATTTCTATAGCTATATATCTTAATAAAAAGGACGGTGAGGCGTTATGATGATGGAGCTGATTAACAGATTTTACCCAGTCGATTTCTGGCAGTATGAACTGGTGTATATCTTTCGGCTTGTAATGGCACTGATTCTTGGCGGCATGATTGGTGTCGAGCGTCAGTGGAAAAAAGGAAATCATCTGACGCCCGCCGGATTGCGTACACACATTCTAGTAACAGTGGGAGCCTGCATTTTTATGCTTGTCTCGATTTCTATGCCGATGATTATAGAAAACATGGGCGGCGGAATTGTGAACAATGCGGATCCTGGCCGTATTGCGGCGCAGGTGGTAAGCGGTATCGGTTTTATCGGTGCCGGGGCCATTCTGCAGAGCAAAGGAAGGATTCGCGGCTTAACCACAGCGGCTTCCCTATGGGTGGCGGCAGCAATCGGGCTTGCAGTAGGCTCGGGGCTGTACCTCACTTCTATTGCAGCTACGCTTCTAACGCTGATTACGCTTCGCTGGTTTTCCAGTCTTGAGATAAAAGCCGACAAGATTATGGCAAAGCGAACCATCTGTTTCAGCGAAGAAGAATGCGAGGCGCTGGCCGATGAAATCGGTGCAGAGAATGTGATGTATCTGGAACAAACCAGAGTAGAAGCGGAGGATGCGTCTGAAGCTTCCATGAAAAACGAAAAGGTCGATTTTTCCTAAATATGCATGGAGGTCTTATGGAACTGGATTTCAACAGCTTAATGCAAAAACCGAATAGCGATGTTATTGAATTTCTGGGGAAATCCAGTATACGTAAGATCACAATCTCACAGCAAAGCAAGGCCTGTGAGATTTTTCTTGCGTGTCCGGAAATGCCGGAGCCAGCGCTTTATGTGCAGTGTCTGCAGTTCTTTATGCAAAATATGACACAGGCCAGCGGCGTGCGGCTGGTTCTGCAACCCATAAAAAAAATGGATGCCGATACATTTTTGACCAGCCATTACGAGCTGTTTATCACCATGTTGCAGCAGCAGCATCCAACGGTAGCAGGCTGGCTGTTTAACAGCTACTGGAAAATGGATGCCGAGGAACTGGAACTGACCATCTGTATCGGGCAGGAAATCGGGCTGAAATACTTACATAATTTACAATTTACTCTGCAAGCCAGTGTTTTGCTGGATGAAATGCTGCAGGAGAAACTGATTGTGCGCCTGGAACACGACGGCGCCATCAAACCACCGGAAATCAAAAAAGCGCCGCCTCAGGCAGCTTATGTTGCGCCGAATACTTCGGTACCAGCAGCCAAACCGGCGGAAGTAAAAACGGGCGATGCTCTGGCTGACGAAATTGTGCTGCTTGGCAAGCTGATTAAAGATACACCTCGCGCGATTGATTCCTTTGAGGAAGAGGAGAAATTTGTGACGGTAGAAGGCCGCATTTTCGGTATGGATGTGCGGGAACTGAAAAACGGCAAGCAGCTCTTAACCTTTAAGATTACGGACGACCGCGATTCCATTCTGTGCAAGGTTATCAAGGAAGCCGATGAAATCAAGGAATTGAAAGGTAAGCTGAAAAAAGTGAAGGCACTGAAAGTAAAAGGCAGTATCCGGGAAGACAGCTTTGCCCGTGAACTGACCATGATGGCCTTTGACCTGAACCTGACAAAACTGAAAAAACGAAGTGACCATGCGCCGGACAAACGCATTGAACTGCATCTGCATACCAATATGAGTGCCAATGATGCACTAAGCGATGTGGGCACTTTAATCAAACTGGCAGGGGATATGGGCCATGAGGCCATTGCTATTACCGACCATGGTGTGGTGCAGTCGTTCCCGGAAGCTTATAAGGCGGGACAGGATGCCGGAGTGAAAATTATCTACGGTCTGGAAGGGTATCTCTTTGACGACGACCTGCCGAAAGAGGAGCAGAAAACCTATCACTGCATCCTGCTGGCAAAAAACCAGGCCGGGCTGAAAGCAATCTATCAGCTGGTAACCGAGTCCAACCTGAATTTCTTTTATCGCCGCCCTAGAATGCCGAAACGGCTTGTGGAGGCAGTGCGTGAAAATCTGGTAATCGGCAGTGCATGCGAAGCAGGCGAGCTGATTCAGACTTATATCAAAACCAATAAAGACCACGATGCGCTGGTGAAAATTGCATCGTTTTACGACTTTTTAGAAGTACAACCCCACCTGAACAACGAATTTATGCTGCGCAAGGGGATCTTTCAGAGCGAGGATGAACTGAAGCAGATTAATCTGGATATCTATGCGCTGGGCAAAGAACTGGGCAAACCGGTTGTGGCTACCGGTGATGTCCACTTTGCCAATAAAGACGACAGTATTTACCGGGCAATTCTGATGGCCGGCAAAAAATTTGAGGATGCTGACCAGCAGGCACCGCTGTATTATCGCAATACCGAGGAAATGCTGGATGAGTTTGACTATTTCCCGCCGGATATTGCAAAAGAGATTGTTATCACCAATCCAAAAAAAATCATTGCTGATTTCGAGGACGTCAAGCCAGTACCAGACGGGCTTCACTCGCCGGAAATCGAGGGAGCGGAGGATGAAATCCGGAACCTGACCTATACAAAGGCGCACGAATTGTACGGCCCCGAGCTTCCTGAACTGGTACAGGCCCGTATCACCAGAGAGTTGGATTCCATTATCGGCAACGGCTTCTCAGTGCTGTATCTGATTGCGCACAAACTTGTAAAAAAATCAAATGATGACGGCTATCTGGTAGGCTCCCGCGGCTCGGTAGGGTCATCCTTTGTGGCCAATATGACCGGTATTACCGAGGTTAACTCACTGCCGCCCCATTACCGCTGCCCGAACTGTTACAATACGATTTTCAAAAATGACGGGCAGTATGGCTGCGGGGCAGATATGCCCGATGCTGTCTGTGAAAAATGCGGCACACCGATGATTAAAGACGGACACGATATTTTATTCGAAACCTTTCTGGGCTTCAAAGGCGACAAGGTACCTGATATCGACCTGAACTTCTCCGGTGTGTATCAGCCGAGGGCGCATGCCTACACCGAGGAACTGTTCGGCAAAGACAATGTGTTCCGTGCCGGGACCTTCCAGACCTTTGCGGAGAAAACCGCACAGGGCTATGTGGTAAACTATCTGAACGAACGCAATATGAAACGGCGGCAGGCCGAAATCGAGCGCCTCGCTCTTGGTTTTACCGGTGTGCGCCGCACAACCGGTCAGCACCCGGGCGGTCTGATGGTTATTCCAAAAGGCATCGACGTGCACGACTTTACGCCGCTGCAGATTCCGGCCGATGACCCGAACAAAGGCACTGTCACCACTCATTTTACCTACGAGCAGATTCATGACCGTCTGGTAAAACTGGATATTCTGGGTCACGATAATCCGACCATCATTCGTATGCTTGAGGATTTAACCGGATGCAGCTATCAGGATATCCCGCTGGATGAGCCGAAAACATTATCGCTGTTTTCCAGCACGGAGGCGCTTGGCCTTACACCGGAACAGCTTGGCTCCGAGGTGGGCACCTACGGTATTCCCGAGTTTGGTACCAAATTCACCCGTCAGATGCTGGTGGATGTACAGCCGAAGAACTTTACCGAGCTGGTACGTATTTCCGGTTTCTCGCACGGGACGGATGTATGGCTTGGCAATGCACAGGATTTAATTTTAAGCGGCACCGCCACAGCGTCCGAAGTAATCGGTTGTCGTGATGATATTATGATTTATCTGATTCATATGGGGCTGGAGCCAATCCGCGCCTTTAAAATCATGGAGGCTGTACGTAAGGGGAAAGGCCTCAAACCTGATGAAGAGGAATACATGCGGGAGAAACACGTGCCGGAATGGTACATCAAATCCTGCAAGACTGTAAAATATCTGTTCCCGAAAGCCCACGCTGTAGCCTATGTAATGATGGCTTTCCGTATCGCATGGTTTAAAGTCTATCATCCGCTGGCGTTCTATGCCGCAGCCTTTAGCGTGCGAACCGATGATTTTGATGCCGACATTATCTGTAAAGGATTGCCGGAAATCGAGAAGCAGATGAAAAACATCAAAGCGATGGGTAACGAGGCAACCGAGAAAGACAAGAAGTTTCAGATCATTCTGGAGCTCAGCCTGGAACTGTATCTCCGCGGGTTTAGCTGCGAGCGCGTAAACCTGATGGAATCCGATGCAGAAGTGTTCCGTGTTGTAGACGGCCGCCTTATTCCACCGTTCTGCGCTCTGCAGGGGCTGGGTCAGTCTGTAGCCTGCAATATTGTGGAAGCCAGAGAACAGGCACCGTTTACATCTATCGAAGATTTGGCCAACCGTGCAAAAGTCGGTAAATCGCTTATCGAAACCTTGCAGAACCACGGCGTGTTAAACGACCTGCCCGAATCGGATCAGCTTCAGCTGTTCTAAAGTATCTGAATCATATAAAATAATACGTTGTAACTAAGCAGGAACTGGAGGGACAGTATGGATTCAAAAAAATCAGGGAGCCGTACGATGATGTGGTCGGTTATTATGTCATCCCCGGGGCCGATTGTAGTTGGTCTGGGGCTTCTAATCGGGCAGAGTTCTACACAGATTGCCGATTTTGTGCGCCGCAGCTCGGAGCTTCTGGCGATTATTATGGCCTTTGCTGTTTATCAGATGTGCAACAGGGAAGGGCAGATTGATACTGCCAGAAAAGAGAAACTGGAACGGCTTTCCAACCTGTTTGTAGGGGCTATGATGTGTCTGGGCGGCTCGGTCATGCTGTTTCTGGCATTTGCATCGGAACATGGTGACAAGGGCAATGTAATTCCAGGGCTTGTGATTGCGCTGCTGGGTGTACTTGCCAATACCATCTTCTGGCGCCGGTATACAAAGCTGAACAAAGCAGAGCCAGATGCTATTTTAGCGGTGCAGGCACGATTATACCGTGCCAAGAGTCTTGTGGATATCTGCGTCAGTACCGCGCTGCTTTCCGTGGCTATCTTTCCGCAGGCATTAGTTTCCTACTATCTGGATACCATTGGATCTATTATTGTAGCGTTGTATCTGGTCTATTGCGGAGCCAAAACCATACGAGAACGAATGTAACAATTATGAAACATATAAAAAGCCTCGGCAGACTGTATACAACAGTTCGTCGAGGCTTTGTGCTGTTTATGAGATAATTAGTTATTTAGAAAATCAGTGTACCATAAAAATACAGGATTGTTACTGTAAGGATAATTAGAAATACGTTTGCTGGAAGCATTACTTTGAAAAGCGATTTAAAATCGGTCAGTTCAGTTTGCGAATATACAATAGCAGCAACCGGGTTGGCAGAAGGCAGAACCATGGAAATATGAGCAGCCAGAGAAATCATACAGAATACAACAATCATGCTGATATCCGGATAAATAGCCAGAGCTGTGAAAGCTACGGTCATGAAGGATACTGCAACAATCATATTATTTGCAACCTGTGTAATAAGAGTTGTAGCAATTACGATGAATGCGACTGCAATATAAGGAGTCATATTTGCCAGGAATGGTTCTACACAGCCTACCAGGAATGGTTTGATACCGGTAATGTCTGCTGTTAAGCAGTTTGCCAGAGGCATCAGGCCTAAAATCAAGAACCATGGATCTAAGGCAACATTTGGCATGACTGTACGGATATTCAGTAGTGGTTCTCCATCAATACGAATGAAGGAAATCAAACCGAGGAACAGAAAACAGGTTCCACCGGTACCGATAGAAGTAATCCATTCAACGCCTGGAATCCATTTTGGAAGATAGGTTGGAGCCATTAACAGGAAAATCAGTACAATAAATGCCCATAATGCCCATTTCTGCTGTCTCGTAACAGTTGGTTCTTCCAGAACACTGGTATCCTGCAGCATGCTGACATCTGGACGGATAACAAACCGTGCCAGTAAGATGTATGCAAGCAGAAGGATAATACATGCAGGAAGCATTAAAATTGTGTACTGCATTAAATCGACAGTGTTGCCACTGAAAGTTTCGTATAGACTAATGTAGATATACGCACAACCTTTTACAGGCAGCGGTAATTCAGACAGAGTAGCTGCAAGGCAAATCCCGCCTAGGTAGATAGCAGTCAGCTTTTTGTTGGTTTTAAAATGCAGAGCATCTGCCTGTGCCATTAGAATATAGATGAAAATTAAGGCGGCAGCCATGCTGTTTGTCATAACAGCAGTAATGAACATGGCAAAAATGAACATGGAGATACTCAGCCAAGGGCGGCCTTTCAGGAATTTTCTAGTTGTCATGAATTTTGCAATAACATCACATAATCCCAGAGATAACAGCCAGCCGCTTAAAATGCAGATACCTAAGATAACAATCGCATTGGCATTTGCGAAGGAGGCAGTAAACAGGTCATTGATAGTCGGATAACATTCGGTACTTCCTAAAAACACCAGGCACAGCATAGTTGGCATGATAAAGTTAAAGTTAACCCAGCCGAATACTGTACCAAACAGAAGACCGATAATTTCCATGCCGACAGGAGTGATACCTCCAAATGGAGGAATATATTTAAAACCGAGCATAAAGAACAGCATGATAGCAACTTTTGCAAGATACTTTGCATCAAATTTAGTAGAGGCTGTCATAATGGTTCATCTCCTTAAAATTAATATAACAGAACGTTTATAGTTTTTCATTATCAAACCCGTATACAATTGCAGGGTTTTCAACAAGAATCTGATGACGAATGGATTCATCTTTAATCTGTTCCGGTAAAACCTTTACCAGAGTTTCCATATCAGTTTCGGCAGAGAAGTTGGACCAGTTGAATGGCCAGTCACTGCCCCAGAGCAGACGATCCGGTGCTGCTTCAATCAGTTTTTCGCCAACGGCGATATTTCTTGCAATTTCATTGGCGTAAACAGTATTGCCGGCCATATCACCCATAATATCAATCGGGCGGAAGATTGCAGACAGTTTCATCCAGATTCGTTTTTCCTGCAGCAGTTTGATAAATACAGGAAGATAAGGGTCGTTTACATCATGCAGGCATGCCTGATGAGAAACAACGATTTCACATGGCAGCAGAGATAGATGCTTTAAAAACAGATCCGTTTCTTCCGCGTTTGAAAACATGAAATCCAGATGCCAGCCCATTTTTGCAAATCTTGGTGCCAGACTCAGATAATCTTCAATGGTTTCTTCTGTCATGAAGTAGCCTCTGGAGCCGCGCATGCCTTTTTTGTGTAGTTCCAGCAGTTCTTCATCAGTGATGTCTTTCTTTAATAGACCGACGATTCGGGTTGTGTTGCTGCCGAATTTGGTCATTGCATCCAAATCACTGGCACGGTTATATCCGTAAGCGGAGGTAGCAATAATTACATTGCGGGTAAAGCCAGACTGAAACTGCAGTTTTCGGTAATCTTCCATGGTGTGTTCCGGTTTTCCATCCCAGTTCATCCCTGCCGGATATGGTGTAGCGTCAAATTCTTTCGGGTTGTAGATATGGTGGTGGCAGTCACATGCCCCATAAGGCATTTTAAAATCGAGCGAATACTTTTCTGTCATAGTAGAACTCCTTTCGTTGTAGAAGAAAAATGTGTGTTACATATTGTCGACAATAACTTTTATTGATTTATAGTATAATGGCACTGTTTATACATAGGTGTTCCAGTTTGTTTCAATTTTCGGTTAATTGAAACAAACTGGTTATGGTTTTATAATAAAATTTTATAAATTTAAATGAAATAGCTATATAAATCTGATAGAATATATGGTACAGGAAAGAAATGCGGGACAAGTCAATAATTTAAGAGCGGTGAGTCTTATGAAAATAGAATGGCTGGAATGCCTAGTTGCATTAAAGAAATACAATTCAATATCGAAGGCGGCGGAAGCCTGTTTTACCACAACACAGAATTTCGGGAAAGTCATAAAAAATCTGGAGTCGGAAATGGGGTTTGCTTTGCTGAAAAAAGAGGGACGAAATTTAGTTTTAACGGAAGCAGCGCTGGATTTTGCAAACACTGCTGAAAAAATGATTATGACTATTGAACAGACAAAACTGAAATATCATGAAAAGGAAGAAACGATAATCGGAAAAATTGATATCATAGCTAACGACTTTGATACCATTGAATTCCTTCTGGATAACTTTGTGGCCGGTTATCCAGGGGTTACGGTATCCCTGAATGAAATGGAGATTACAAGTGCCTTTCAGTATATTATCGAGCATCCGCAGACCATTGGGATACTTCCCGTTCCTGCCAATCGAGAACAGGCGACATTTCAGAATTTTTTTGATTACCTGAACATTATACCGCTTTGCAAGGACCAGACAGTCTGTCTGGCATCAAAATATTCTGATTTTGCAAAATATAAAGCCATCCGTTATGAAGATCTGGCGCAGGAGAAAATTGTGAATATGCGCAAAAGTGCCTTTACCAACAACTTTCATGAGCAGTTTCTGAAAAGCAAGGTGGTCCTGAATAGAGATATTATCACTACCAACTCCTACAACTACTTTTTTGCCGGGGTCAGTAAGAACCTGTTTAAAGGAATCTCTATTATGAGCGATTATAATTCGACACCGCATGTATATAAAGAAAATGTGGTGGCAATTCCAATTGAGGACAGCGAAGAAATTGTGAAATGTCTGGTTTACCATGCACAGCACAAGAAGTTTTCGGAGGCGGAACAGATTTTGATAAAAACGGTCGAAGAGTTTTATCGACAATCCTGAACATGATGGTTGGTCAACAAAGCTGCTGATTATGCATTGTATAGTCAGCAGCTTTTCTATTTTTGCAGATATTCAGAAATCCTTCTCTTATTACCGTCAGCGGTTGAAATTGCGGGGAGTTTCTGCTAAACTATAAGGATAGTAAAATGCCAGTATTATGCTTGCAGAACTCTGAGGAGTGAACGCTTTGATTATCTTACAAGGGAAACATTTAAAAAAATCATATATTACCGACTTAATTTTCGAAAACGTGGATTTTAATGTGCAGGAAGGCGAGAAGGTGGGGCTAGTTGGCCCCAACGGCACCGGCAAATCCACGCTGTTCCGCTGCATTACCGGCGAGGAGAGTTTTGATGAAGGCCAGCTTTCCATGAGTGCCCGCCATACCATGGGGTATATGGAGCAGATGCCGGAGTTTGCACCTGGGTTTACGCTTCTGGATGCGGTGATGGAGATGTTTAACGATATTTTCGCCATGCGCGACCAGCTGCGCCATCTGGAACAGCGAATGGGCCAGGTGGATGGCGATGCGCTGGAACACCTTCTGGAGCAGTACAGCAATCTGACCCATCAGTATGAAGACCTGGGCGGTTTCAGCTGCGAGAGCCGGGCGAAAGGCATTATCAAGGGGCTTGGCTTTCACGATGACGATTTCAACCGCGAGATTGCATGTTTCAGTGGCGGCGAGAAAACAAGAGCGTCACTTGCCCGTTTACTGGTGCGTGAACCGGACTTACTGCTTCTGGACGAACCGACCAACCATCTGGATTTAGAAGCGCTGGACTGGCTAGAAGGGTATCTGCGCAATTACAAAGGTGCCGTGCTGGTAATCTCCCACGACCGCTATTTTCTGGATCAGGTAACCACACGCACACTGGAAATGAATCATCATATGCTGAAAAGCTATGCGGGAAACTACAGTCGTTATGTGGATTTGAAAGCCGAGCAGGAGATGGCGCAGATGCGTGCCTACGAGAAACAGCAGGCAGAGATTGCCAAAACCGAGGAGTACATTCGCAAGTACAGAGCCGGTATCAAATCAAAACAGGCAAGAGGCCGTGAAAAACAGCTTTCCCGCGTAGAGCGGCTGGATGCGGTGCAGAGTAACAAATCCATGATGTTGCACATGCACGATGTATCGGGCACTGGTGAAATGGTGCTGGAAATCCGGGATTTATCCATGGCCTATCCGGACAAGGTGCTGTTCCGTGATTTTAACGAGACCGTTTACAAAGGTGAGAAAATCGGCTTAATTGGCGGCAACGGTGTAGGCAAATCCACCATTTTAAAAATTATTATGGGGCAGCTGGAGCCTGCCAGCGGTACGGTGCGTCTTGGCTCCCGTGTCAAAGTGTCCTATTATGACCAGGAGCACCGACAGCTCAACCCGAACAACAAAATTATCAACGAGATTGTGTATCAGTATGATGTGACCTTAAACGAAGCCCGAGACTTGCTGGCACAGGTGCTGTTCTTCGGTGAGGATGTAGAGAAACGCATCGGCGATTTAAGCGGGGGCGAGAAAGCCCGCGTGGCGCTCTTGAAAATCATTCTGGAAGAGCCGAACCTGTTAATCATGGACGAACCGACCAACCATCTGGATATCGCGTCCAAAGAGATTGTGGAGCAGTTTTTAGACGAGTTCCCGGGCACGGTGTTTATGGTTTCCCACGACCGTTACCTGCTGGATGCTGTCTGCACCCGCACCATCGTGCTGGAAGACCAGAAGTTCATGGCCTACCTGGGCAACTACAGCTATTATAAACAGAAACGGGCCGAGCTGGAACGCATTGCTCGCGAAAAACAGGAGGAAGCCGAAGAAAAGGCGAGACGGCAGAATCCAAAGCAGAAAGCGGCACCAGCGCAGCCTAAGATTAATAAAGCCAAAGTGAAAAAAGAAATCGAGCAGCTGGAGGAACAGATTCAGCAGGGCGAAGCCCGCTCGGAGGAATTGTCAGCACTGCTGGCCGACGGGGCAACCTATCAGGACGAGGAGAAAAGCAGACTGCTGGTGGCTGAATATAAAGAGCTGGAAGAGCAGATTCCATTGTGGTACGAAAAATGGGAGGAACTCCAGCTGTTACTGGAATAGATGACAGGCAGAAAGGAATGTCTGATATGAATAAAATTGAATTGTTAGCACCGGCCGGCAGCCTGGCTGCATTAAAAGCAGCGGTTGAAAACGGGGCCGATGCGGTATATATCGGCGGGAGCCAGTTCAGTGCCCGCCAGAAGGCAGACAACTTCACCCGGGAACAGATGGCGGAAGGCATTGCCTATGCCCACGCCCGTGGATGCAAGGTGCACGTGGCAGTCAATACACTGGTTAACAACGAGGAAATCGGCAGTCTGGTGGAATACGGCTATCAGCTGGCCGAACTGGGCGTAGATGCGGTTATCGTGCAGGATTTAGGCGCTGCCCATATTTTAAGAGAAACCCTGCCTCAGCTGGCGCTGCATGCCAGTACCCAGATGGCAGTACACAATACACCGGGGGTTCAGATGCTGGAGCGCGAAGGCTTTGAGCGTGTGGTTCTGGCCCGTGAAACCTCCTTTGAATCCATCAAATCCATCAAAGAACAGACCGATGTGGAGCTGGAAGTGTTTGTACACGGTGCTCTGTGCGTGGCCTACTCGGGGCAGTGTCTGTTAAGCAGTATGATTGGCGGACGCAGCGGCAACCGGGGCTTATGTGCCCAGCCGTGCCGTATGCCGTATCAGCTGGTGGGCGCCGACGGCACCGAGTTTGAAAATGCCGATGGCCCTTATCTGTTAAGCACCAGAGATTTAAATATGCTGCATCATCTGCCCGATTTAATCGCCAGCGGCGTATCGTCGCTGAAAATCGAAGGCCGCATGAAACGGCCTGAATATGTGGCAACCGTTGTGCGTCATTACCGTCAGGCAATCGATGCGTACTATAATCATAAGAAACCGGATTTCAAACTGGCGGATAAGGAAATCACCCAGATTTTCAACCGTGACTTCACCACAGGCTATTATTATGCTAACCAGGGCAGAAATCTGATGAGCCACACCCGTCCGGACAACCGCGGCGTTCTGGTGGCTGATGTGCTGAAAACCGAGCAGAAGAAAGTTTGGATTCAGCTGAAAGACAGCCTGTCGGTAGGCGACGGCTATTTATTATACAACAGCCGCGGCGAGGAGATTGCCGGTAAAGTGCATGAGCTTTCGATTAAGGGCAAATCCATCGAAAGCGGCTATCCGGGGCAGATTGTGATGCTGACCGTAAGCGGCAATGCTGCCGGAGCCAAACAGTTTTTCCGCACTGCCGATGTGCAGCTTTTAAAACAGGCGGAGGCCAGCTTTGCGCGTCCGTCGCAGGTTACAAAGCAGACCGTGCATTTTAAAGTGGAGCTGCATGAAGGGCAGCCAATCTCCATGCTGGCATGGGATGATGCCGGGCATCAGCAGTACGGCGAGAGCGAGTATCTGGTGGAGAAAGCCAAAAACCGCCCGAGCGATTACGACAGCGTATATAAACAGCTGGACCGTCTGGGCAATACCGCCTTTGATTTAGGCGATGTGGTTACCGAAATTAACGACGGTGTTATCGCACCGGCCAGCGAACTGAATCAGCTGCGCCGCAGTGTCATCGAGGCTCTGGAAGCACAGATTCAGGACGAAACCGGCGATGAAGAGCCGCTTTGCTCCTATGACGAATATCTGGAGGATGCCGGCGATTTATTAGACCGCATCCCGCCGCAGGTAATGGCTTACGGCTTAAAACAGAAGCTGGCAGTGACCGCTGGCAGTGCCGAAGGGGTAAAAGCTGCAGCCGATAACGGTGCCGACATCATTTACCTGAACGCCACTGCGCTGCGCCGTGAAAAGCCGGTGTTAAAAGAGGAATATGCGGAGCTGCTGCAGTACTGCCATGATAAACAGGCAGCCTTATACTGGACCTGCAGCCCGATTGAAAACGATAAACAGCTGGCACAGATAAAACCGCTGATGGAAGCGGCAAAAGAAGCCGGTTTTGACGGCATCATGACCGGCAATCTGGGGCTGTTTGAAATGGCGCGTCAGATGGGCTGGGAAACCATCGTGGCCGACTACCAGATGAATATCTTCAACGACGTGACCTTACAGTATCTGTCGGAGAAAGAAATCAGCCGTGCGGTACTGAGCCCGGAACTGAGTCTGGAACAGATCAGCGAGTTCTCTTATCTGGGCAATCTGCCGATGGAGTTAATCGTACACGGCAATCTGCCGCTGATGGTATCGGAGCAGTGTGTATGCGGCTCGGTGCTGGGCGGCCGCACTGCCGAAACAAAATGCAGCATGCCTTGCATGAAGCAGCATTATTATTTAAAAGACCGTATGGGCGTTCACTTCCCGCTGTTTATGGACCAGAACTGCCGGATGCATGTGTTTAACAGCAAAACACTGAATCTGTACAAACGTCTGGACGAGTGCCTGAAAACAGGCGCCGACATTCTGCGCATCGAGGCAAGAGAGCAGGATGCCCAGTGGATTGGCGAAGTGACCGCCGTTTATAAAAAAGCAATTGACGAATACAACCGCACCGGAGCCTTTGTGACCAGCCTGACAGATTTAGAGCTGCTGGATGATCTGGCACCGGAAGGTTCTACCTATGGACATTATTTCAGAGGTGTATTATGAACCCTTTCACGTTTCGAAAGTTAGAATATGACCGCATTACCGAAATGCTGGCAAAGGAGTGCAGCTCCAATCTTGGTAAGGCCATGGCCGAGGATTTAGAGCCCGTTACCGACAGCCAGCAGATTGCCAACTGGCAGCGGGAAACCACCGAGGGTGTAACGGTTCGCCGCATGGAGCCCAATATTCCTCTGGGCGGTATTGTGGATTTAACCCGTCAGATTCGCAAGGCACAGATTGGCGGCATGCTGGAGCCGGAGGAATTTCTGCAGCTTCTGGATGTGCTGAAAGCCTGCAAACGGATTTCCCACTTCTTTCTGGGCCGCAAGCGCACTTACGAGATTCCCCGTCTGGAATGGTGGGCCGGTCAGCTGACCCTGCTGCCCGATTTAGAAGCTGAAATCGATGCAGTGATTTCGCCCGATTCGCAGGTGCGTGATACTGCATCCAGCGATCTGTTAACCGTGCGCCGCAAAATCAATACCTTAAAAAATAAAATCCGGGAACGGCTGGAACATATCGTGCGCTCGGAAAGCAGCAGCAAATATCTGCAGGATGCGCTGGTAACCATCCGTAACGACCGTTATGTAGTGCCGGTAAAACAGGAATACCGCAGCCAGATTCCGGGCATTGTGCACGACCAGTCGGCCAGCGGTGCCACACTGTTTATCGAGCCGATGGCCGTTGTGGAAATGAACAACGATTTGCGTAAAGCCTACAGTACTGAACGGGACGAGGTAACCCGCATTCTTTTAGAACTGAGCGGCAAACTGACCCCGTACACCGAGGATTTGCAGTACAATATGCAGGTGCTGGCACAGATTGACTTCATCTTTGCCAAAGCCCGCTTAAGCGAAAAAATGAACGGTGTGGAGCCTATCCTGCGCAACACACCGCAGTTATCCATTATCAAAGGCCGTCATCCGCTGATTCATCCCAAACAGGTGGTGCCGTTAACCATCTCTCTGGGCAAGGATTTCGATTCGGTGATTATCACCGGGCCTAACACCGGCGGTAAAACGGTAACCTTAAAAACCGTGGGTCTGTTTGTGCTGATGGCGCAGTCCGGCCTTCATATTCCTGCCGAGGTTGGCAGCGAGATGGGTCTGTTCCACGGTGTGTTTGCCGATATCGGTGACGAACAGAGCATTGAACAGTCGCTGAGTACCTTCTCGTCCCACATGACCAACATTGTGCGCATACTGGAAGATATCGACGAGCGCTCTCTGGTTCTGCTGGACGAGTTGGGTGCCGGTACCGACCCTTCCGAAGGTGCTGCGCTGGCTATCTCTATTTTAGATGATATCCTGCATCGGGGCAGCAAGATTATTGCCACCACCCATTACAGTGAACTGAAAACCTACGCCTTTGACGAACCTCGCGTTCAGAATGCCAGCGTGGAGTTTGATGTGGAGACCCTGCGCCCGACTTATCGCTTACTGGTTGGCGTGCCGGGGAAAAGTAACGCCTTCGAGATTGCAAAAAAACTGGGCATTCACAGCCACATTATTGAGAATGCCCGCGGCATGATTTCGCAGGAGGAGCAGGATGTGGCAGGGCTGATTGCATCGCTGGAAACCAGCAATGTACTGGCCGAACAGAAAAAACAGGAAGCGGAAGACAAACTGCAGGAGATTCAGGATCAGCTGAAAGCGCTGGAGGAGGAACGCGCCGAACTGGTGGCCTCCACCGATAAAATCCGCCGCAAGGCACAGGCCGAAGCACTGGATATTATCCGTGCTGCCCGTCAGGAGAGCGAGGATATTCTGAAAGAGCTGCGCCAGATGCAGATGGATAACGCCAAGGCATTTGCCGAAGCGCAGGAGAAACGCAAGAAACTCAGCGAGAAAGAGGAAAAACTGGCCGACAAGGTAAACAAAGGGCCAAAAGTATTAACCAACAAAGTCAAGAAAGTCAAACTGGGCGAGGAAGTGTATGTGCCAAAGTTTACACAGCACGGCACCGTTATCTCCATGCCGGATAAAAACGGAAACCTGCAGCTGCAGATTGGTATCATGAAAGTGTCGGTCAATCTGGAGGAGCTGCAGCAGTCTGCCAAACCGAAAGAAACAGGCAAAACCATGGTACACAAGATTTCGTCCAGCAAGACGCAGAATATCTCCAGTGAGCTGGATTTACGCGGCCTGATGGTGGAAGAGGCGCTGGACAAGGTGGATAAATATCTGGACGATGCCTACCTCAGCAGCCTGGCATCGGTGCGCATCATTCACGGGAAAGGCACCGGGGCACTGCGCAGTGCCGTAAGAGAGCAGCTGAAACATCACCGCCATGTGGCAAGCTATCGCTTTGGAGCCTTCAACGAAGGCGGCGATGGTGTAACTGTGGCTGAATTGAAAAAATAAAAGTCGTATGCTATACTATATACAGTAACAAAACAGGATCGGAGGGAACAGAATGAGTAAGAATGCACTGGCTCTGGTGGATTGCAACGTCAGAGATGTCCTGTTCCAGTATATTATTGAAACATTTGACCGGAAAGCAACGAAAAACGAAATGGTTTCACCTTACGATGACCAGTTAATCGGCAAAATGAATTTTCGTTACGGCGGTATGGAACATGCCATGTTCTTTACCTATGCCAAAGCAAATGAATATCCGGGAAAACGCTTCCGGAACCGTAAAATTTTATATCTGAGCCTTGGTGTAAACGAAATCAGTTCGGATATTTTTAATCAGATCTGCAGCACATTCGGCGGATTTGTAGATTACAACGATGATTTAGACGACGGCTGGCAGAAAATCGAACGTGTGAAAGTGGAGGATGACCCGTGGCAGGCAGCTATGGCTGAAGCCAATGCCCGCGAGAAAGAAGCTCTGGATTTGCGTCCGGAAATGCGCCAGCTTCTGAAAATGGACCAGGAAGACGACGATGCCGAAGAACGGCAGCCGGAAGTATCTCGTGATAAGGAGCTGCGCAATAAAGAACCACGTGAGCCCCGTGACAGAGAACCGCGCGAGAAAGACGGCCGTGGTGATAAAGAAAACCGTGAGAAAGACAGCCGCCGTCATAAACCAAAACGGGGCGGTCAGCACGGTAATGATGCCAGAAACAGCGCCGACAAACCGGAAAAACCGGTGAAAGCAGAGAAATCGGATAAAGCCGACAAACCGGAAGCAAAAGTCGAAGGCAGACCGGACGCTGAAACCGCAAACGCAGCTGGCAACGGTGAACGGAAGGAACACCGCCGTCCGCGTCATCACAGAGGGCACCGTCCGCATGGCGAGAAAGGTGCGCCGAAGAAAGACGATGCAAAAAAAACGGAACCGAAAGGTGATGCAAAACCGGCCGCACAGAAAAACGGAACCAGACAGGAATAAACAGCTGCTCCCGCTGCTGCGCAACAGCGCGGCAGGAAGGGAGAGCCTTGAATTTGAAGCCGCCGCCGGGCGTGGAACAGAATCTGCGTGCAGGTGCGCGGCTTCTGATTTTCAGGAGGGATGAACGATGCTGGGGAATACCCCTATGATGAAACAATACGAAGAAATTAAAAAGGATTACCAGGATTGCCTGCTGTTTTATCGTCTGGGTGACTTTTACGAGATGTTCGGCCCCGATGCAGAGCTGGGCAGCCGTCTGCTGGGCATTACCCTGACCGCCCGGGATGGGGGCATGGGCAAAGTGCCGATGTGCGGCGTACCGTTTCATTCAGCCGACAACTACATTGCAAGACTGATTGCCCTCGGGCAGAGGGTGGCTATCTGTGAACAGATGGAGGACCCGAAGAGTGTCAAAGGCATTGTAAAACGGGAAGTAATTCGTGTTATCTCGCCGGGCACCATTCTGGAAGGCAAATTCCTGCAGGAGCGAAACAGCAACTATCTGCTGGCCATTGTACGCGGTGAAACGGGCTATGGGCTGGCAGTTGCCGATGCCTCCACCGGTGAATTTATCGCCACTGAAGTACCGGACTGGCACACACTGCACAACGAATTCTGGCGCTTTGACCCGGTAGAGTGCCTGGTATCGGCGGATGACAGCCAGGTGCTGGAGGATGTTACCCGCATTGCCGGGGAAAACCGGGTAACCATCACCTGCCATCACGCCCATGCCTTTGGGCAGGCCTATGCAGAACAGAAAGTATTAGACCATTTTCATATCAACTCGCTGACCAGCCTGGGCTGCGATGAAAAGCCGCTGTTAACCATTGCGGCAGGTGCTATTCTGGATTATCTGAACATTATGCAGAAGAGCCGCCCGGCCAATATTATGAGCCTGAAGGTCTATTCGCTGAAAGAGACTATGGATTTAGACTATGCCACACGGCGCAATCTGGAGCTGGTTCGCTCGCTGCACGGCGGAGAGCGCAAAGACTCGGTGCTGGGTATTATTGATTACACCCGCACTGCACTGGGCGGCCGTCTGCTGAAAAACTGGCTGGAGAAACCGCTGTTAAGCGCAGAGGAAATCCAGCGCCGCCTGGACAGTACCGAAGAACTGGTGAACGATACCACCATGCGCCTGTCGCTGAAAGAACATCTGGACCCGGTGTACGATTTAGAACGCATCGTATCCCGTATTGCCTACGGCACCGCCAATGCCAAAGACCTGCTGGCGCTGAAGAACTCGCTGGCCCATCTGCCTGCTCTGCAGCAAAGCATTGCCTCCAGCCGCACCGGTTATCTGCAGCACTTAAACAGCCGGTTTGACCTGCTGCAGGATATCTACGAACTGCTGGAGGCAGCGGTACATCCGGAAGCGCCGTTTTCGGTAAGAGAGGGCGGCCTGATAAAAGACGGCTACCATGCCGAAATTGATGAGCTGCGGGATGTGCTGGTAAACGGCAAACAGTGGATTGTGGAGCTGGAACTGCGGGAGCGGGAACGCACCGGCATTAAGAATCTGAAAGTCAGCTATAATAAAGTGTTCGGCTATTTTATCGATATCACACGAAGCAAGAGCGGCGATGTGCCGGAGGAATACGTGCGCAAGCAGACACTGGCCAACAGCGAGCGCTTTATCACACCGGAGCTGAAAGAGCTTGAAAACCGTGTGCTGGGCGCCGACGAAAAACTGAAAGCGCTGGAATACCAGCTGTTTGTGGAGCTTCGCAATCAGGTGGGCGAACAGGTGGCGCGCATTCTGAAAAGCGCTCATATTATCGCTCAGCTGGACTGCCTGTTCTCGTTAAGTCAGGCAGCGGTATATCATAATTTCTGCAAGCCGGTGATTTCAGAGGACGGCCAGTATATCTTAAAAGACTGCCGCCATCCGGTGGTGGAGGAAAAACTGAAAGACGGCTGGTTTATTCCAAACGACGTACACTTTCATCCGGAGCAGGAACGGTTTTTAATTATCACCGGGCCCAACATGGCAGGGAAGAGCACCTACTGCCGAAGCGTGGCAGTAGCATCGGTACTGATGCAGATTGGCTCTTTTGTACCGGCACGGGAGGCCGTTATGCCTGTGGTAGACCGGGTATTTGCCCGCATCGGGGCAAGTGATGACCTGAGTACCGGGCAGAGCACCTTTATGGTGGAAATGAACGAGGTTGCCAACATTGTAAACAATGCAACGAAGGACAGCCTGATTATTTTAGACGAGGTAGGCCGCGGCACCAGCACCTATGACGGGCTGGCCATTGCCTGGGCATTAACCGACTATATCAACAATACCGTGAAGGCGAAAACCATGTTCGCCACCCATTATCATGAACTGACCGCTCTGGACGAGCAGCCGGGCATCCGCAACTACTCGGTGGCGGTAAAAGAGGACGGGGAGAAAATTACCTTCCTTCGCAAGATTGTGGCAGGCGGCGCCGACCGCAGCTACGGCATTCATGTGGCAAGCCTTGCCGGTATTCCGGAAACCATTCTGCAGAACGCACGGGATGTGCTGCGCACACTAGAGCTGGAGAAGGAACAGCACCGGCCAAAAGCCAGCCAGATGGAGCTGTTTGTGGCAGAGCCGGAGCCGGAAAGGAAAACAAACGTGCAGACCATCGTGGAGATTCCGGAAGTGGTGCAGGAACTGGCAGCGGTTAATGTCAACAATCTGACACCGATGGATGCCATGAATCTGTTATTTACACTGCAGCGAAAAGCACAGGAGGTGATACAGCTTGGGACAGATTAGACTGCTGGAGGAACACATTGCTGATAAAATTGCAGCCGGCGAGGTTGTGGAGCGTCCGTTATCGGTTGTGAAGGAACTTTTAGAAAACAGCCTGGATGCCGGTGCCGATTTTGTGGAAATTGAAATCCGTGAAGGCGGCACAGGGCTCATTCGTGTAAAAGATAACGGCAGAGGCATGGACGGCGACGATTTAAAGCTGGCCTTTCAGCGCCATGCCACCAGTAAAATCCGCCAGTTTCAGGATTTGTATCAGTTGAACACCTTCGGGTTCCGCGGAGAAGCGCTGCCAAGTATCGCAGCCGTTGCCCAGGTGGAAATGACAAGCTGCACAGCGGAAGAGCCCATCGGGCATAAAATCCGCATCGACGGCGGCATGGTGCAGGAATTTAGTGAAACGGCCAGTGCACCGGGCACGGTGATGGAAGTAAAGAACCTGTTTTACAATATTCCGGCGCGACGCAAATTTCTGAAAAGCAACAGTTATGAAGCCGGGTTAATCGGTGATTTAATCAGCAAGTACGCCATGGGGCAACCGAATGTGCGCTTTCGCTATGTATCGGGCGGCCAGATGCAGCTGGATACCGCAGGGCTGCACACAGCCGAACAGCGCATTGCCTATGTATACGGCAGCAATCTGGAGTCGCTGATTGTGCCGGTGGCGCAGACCGAACTTGGCCCGGGCCGTTATTTAAAAGCATGGCTGGTTCGGGAAGAGGTTACCCGCAACAACCGTGGACAGGAAGTGTTCTTTGTAAACGGGCGGCTGGTAAAGAGTGCAGAACTGAGCCAGACGTTAGAGGAAAGCTATTATACCTTAATTGCCAAAGGCCGGTTTCCGGTGGCAGTTATGCATCTTACACTGCCTGGCAGTGAACTGGATGTGAATATCCATCCTGCCAAAACCGAGATTAAAATCAACGGGTACGAACAGCTGAAACCGAAAATTGTGGAAGTGCTGAAAGATGCTCTGTGGGAAGCCAGCATCACCAAAAATGCCTTTCTGCCGGAGAGTGTAGCACCGGCTGCCCACCAGCCGAAACAGCAGAACCCATCACAGACTGTATCTCCGATTGCGATGCAGCCGAAACAGGAGCAGCATTCTGCCAAAGCGGCGGTATCTTACAACAGCCGAACAGAAAGCAAAACCGACAGCACACCGGCTGGTAAACCAGCTGCAGCACAAAATAAGGCAGTAAAACCGACTGCAACTCTCCATCCGAGAGAGGAGGAGGGGTCTTCCGGCAAACATCTGGATGGCAGACTGAGTTCCGCCAGTGTAGTTGCCGAACCGGAAAAACTGTATCAGTTTAAAACGACGGATACCGCAGAAAAATCGGCAGAAACAAAGCCATCTGTAACACAGGATGTACTCTTTGATGCTGCTGTCTTGAAATCACAAAAACCGGATAGCAAACAGCAAAATGCTGTTTTTTATAACGATGTTAAAAAACAGATACAGAACACAAAATCTGATTCTGTTGCATCACAGAAATCGGAAGCTGTGCAGGTGAAAGGGATTGCAAATTTATCTGTTATAGGTCAGCTGAATAACGCCTTTATCCTGGCGCAAAACGAGGAAGGCCTCTATATTATCGACCAGCACACCTGTCACGAACGGATTCTATACGAGAAGTTCATGAAGGCTGAAGCACAAAAGGAGCTTATCTCCCAGCCGCTGCTGATTCCGGTGACGGTAAACCTTTCGGCACAGCAGGACAGCATTCTGATTCAGCATATTTTCACATTGCGGGAGCTGGGCTTCGTGCTGGAGAACTTCGGCGAGCGCTGCTATCTGATTCGCAGCCTGCCGCTGGGTCTGCATGAGCTGACCAATGTAGAGGAGTTCTTTATCGACCTGCTGCACGATTTAGAAGAACAGAAAGAAGTGACAGCCGCCGCCATCAAAGAAAAGCTGCTGATTACCGCATCCTGCAAAGGCGCTGTGAAAGCAAACTGGCCGCTGACTGAAATTGAAATGCGCACCCTTCTGCATGATCTGTCGCAGGTGGATAACGCCCATACCTGCCCGCACGGCAGACCGATTATCTATAAAATCACCATGCAGGAGCTTTATAAAATCTTTAAGCGGGGAACCTGGCATGGATAAATTGGCTATGACAACCAGCAAAGCGCGCGGCAAACATGGTATCGGCCTCACGGCTGATGCTCTGGAACTGTGCGAAGAACTGCAGATTCCGGTTATCGACCGGCAGAACAAAGGCATTCCCAAATTAATGGAGATGCACCAGCTGGACTGCCTGCTTGTGGAGGAAGATGATGAACTGATTGCCCACTGGACCGACGGCGGCCACTTCACCTATCATCCGGGTATGGCAGTGCCGCGCATGAAACAGCTGAAAGACGGCGAGCCGGAAATGCTGGTGCAGGTGGCGGGCATCCGCCCCGGCGACCGGATTCTGGACTGCACGATGGGCATGGCAAGCGATGCCGTTGTGATGGCCTTTGCCGCGGGCGAAACCGGGCATGTAACATCGCTGGAAAGCAGCCCGCTGATTTATGCCATCACCCGGTACGGCCTGAAACACTGGCCAACCGGAAGCTGGCGCATGAAAGAAGCCATGGGGCGTATTCAGCCGGTGCATACAGATTATGAGGACTATCTTGCAGAGCTGACCGGGAACGGTGCGGAACAGCAGTATGATATTATCTATTTTGACCCCATGTTTGAGCGTCCCGTTATGGAATCGTCGGGCATTGCGCCGCTTCGACGCGAGGCAAACTATGCACCGCTCACGCAGGATGCCCTGGAGCGTGCACGAAGGGCGGCAAAGCGCCGCGTTGTGGTGAAACACCGGGCAGGTACTCTACAGTCGCTCACATTTGACGAGATTCTGGGCGGCCGTTACAGTGCCATCGCCTACGGGGTGTTATATGCCGACAGAAACAACCGAAACAACCGAAGCGATGACAAAGGAGGGGAAAACCTGTGACGGATCGTAAGACAGATACCGATAAGAAACCGCTGGTGATTCTGGTGGGCCCTACGGCCGTGGGCAAAACTGCCGCCAGCATCGGCCTTGCAAAAGTGTTAAACGGCGAGATTATCTCTGGTGACTCCATGCAGATTTTCCGCGGCCTGGACATCGGAACCGCAAAGATTACAAACGAAGAGATGGACGGCGTGGTTCATCATATGATTGATATCAAAGAGCCGTGGGAGACTTTCAGCGCTGCCGAGTTTAAAGACCGGGTGGATGTATTAATCGATGATATCACCAGCCGCGGAAAGCTGCCGATGATTGTGGGCGGCACCGGCTTTTATATCAACGGCGTGCTGTATGAGTACCATTTCGGCGAGGCCGATACCGATGAAGCCTATCGGGAAGAGCTGGCAGCCTATCACCAGCAGCACGGAAACGAGGCACTTTGGAACATGCTGAACGAAGTGGATGCCCAGTCGGCACAGCGGCTTCACGCCAACGATGTGAAGCGTGTGATGCGGGCACTGGAAGTGTTTCATGTAACGGGCATTCCGGCATCGGAGCGGCAGAGCGAAGTGGATAAGAAAACCATGCGCTACAATGCCGTATATCTGGGCCTCAGCCTGCCGCGGGATATTCTGTATGACCGCATCAACCGCAGAGTGGACATGATGATGGAGCAGGGCCTGGAAGCCGAAGTGCGCTGTGCACTGGATGCCGGTGTGCCGCAGGATGCCCTGTCTATGAAAAGCCTTGGCTACCGGCAGATGATTCAGTACTTTAATGGTGACATCTCGCTGGAGAAGGCCGTGGAGCTCATCAAACGGGATACCCGGCATTTTGCCAAACGGCAGCTTACCTGGTTCCGCCACGACCCCAACATTCAGTGGGTAGATAAACAGAACAAAACTGATGCACAGATTGAAGCCGAACTTCTGGAACTGGTACACCATACAATTAAAACAGACATTATAAAATAAAAGCATATCGTGTATAATGCAATATGCTGTTTTCACTTCTAGCTGATTTCAGTATAGATTACTGTTTAAATTTCATTTGTAGTAACTTCTTATATATTTTTAATAGATTTGATGAATATAAAATGTCGACAAGTTAAGCCGACGGCTGAATAGTTCAGCTGTCGGCTTTTTTGTGTATAGTCAGGCTTTCCATAGTTTTTTATCCAGCGTGCGATACTGGATAGCTTCTGCCAGATGATTGAGCTGAATCTGTTCGCTGCCGGATAAATCGGCAATGGTGCGGGCTACTTTTAGAATCCGGCTATGGGCTCGTGCACTGAGACCCAGTTTTTGAAAAGCCTGTTCCAGAAAATTACGGCTTTTTTCATCTAACTGACAGAACTTTTGAATCTGTGAAGCGGTCATTGCGCCATTATGAATTGTGCCGGAGCCGGCAAACCGGTTCTGCTGAATCTGACGGGCAGCAATTACCCGATTGCGGATGGATGCAGAACATTCTTCCGGTGTATCTCTGTGAAGTTCTTGAAAGGTAACAGGTACAACTTCCAGCTGCAAATCAAAGCGATCTAATAAAGGGCCGGATATTTTATTGCGGTATCGCTGCAGAGCAGCCGGGCTACAGGTACATTCTCTGTGCGGGTCATTATAGTATCCGCAGGGGCAGGGATTCATGGATGCTGCCAGAAGAAAACGGCACGGAAAGGTAATCTGTGCCTGCACACGGGAAACCGTTACCTGTCCGTCTTCTAAAGGCTGGCGCAATGCCTCCAGCACCTCACGGTGATATTCGGGAAACTCGTCCAGAAACAGTACGCCGTGATGAGAAAGCGATACTTCGCCGGGATGTGGAATCCGTCCGCCTCCGATAATACTTGCCGAAGATGCACTGTGATGCGGTGAGCGGAAAGGCCTTTGCATAATTAATGGCTGTTTTTCGGGAAGAAGCCCGGCAATGCTGTAAATTTTGCTTAGTGACAGGCTCTCTTCAAAGGTAAGCGGTGGCAGAATACCGGGCAGTGCCTGAGAAAGCATGGTTTTGCCGGAGCCGGGCGAACCCACCATCAGAATATTGTGATTGCCGGCTGCAGCAATTTCCAGTGCACGTTTTGCCTCGCTCTGGCCTTTAATCTGACTAAAATCGTGCAAAGTCTGCATAGCGGCCAGCTTTGAAAAGTCAGGCAAGTTTACCTGTACCGGTGAATAAACTTCGGGATTTTCCAGAAAAGCGACAACCTCTTTCAGATGGTGAAAGCCATAGGTTGTGCATCCTCCGATAGCACTTTCCTCCTGATTTGACGCAGGAACCAGCATGGTATAATTTCTTTTGCTGTATTCCAGCGAGATTGGCAGAACACCGCGAACCGGACGCAGTGAGCCGTCCAGACTGAGTTCGCCAAGCAGAAGGTACTGGTTCAGATTTTCGCAATGCAGCTGTTCTGTGACCGTAAGAATTGCAATGGCGATTGCCAGATCAAAACTAGGACCTTCTTTGCGAAGATAAGCCGGAGCCAGATTTACTACGATGCGACGCGGAGGCACCTCGAATCCTGCATTTTTGATTGCAGTGCGAACTCGCTCTTTACTTTCTTTGACCGCAGTATCGGCAAGCCCTACAATATCCCAGGCCGGTAAACCTGCTGCCGCATCTACCTCAATATCTACCATAGAAACCGATAATCCTAATAATGTTGCACTTTTCAACTGTGCCAGCATATGAACCCCTCCAGTAATTACCATTAATTATATAGAACTACCATACCATAGACTGGAAAAAACTTCAATTTCTTTTCCGGTGCTATTAAAAAGTTGTATGAGTCAGTCTCAGAAAATGCTATAATAGGAGACAAAGCAACTTGTTTCGACAAAGGAGGAGATTCTTTGGCAGTACAGTTCATAATCGGCCCGGCAGGAAGCGGCAAAAGTCGTCATATTTTGCAGACCATCGCCCGAAACCTGCAGCAGGAGCCGCGAAAAAAAATAATTGTGATGGTGCCGGAGCAGGCAACTTTTACCTATCAGTATGAATTAATTAATGAATATGGATTATCCGGTGTGCTGACGCTGGAAATTCTGAGCTTTCAGCGTATGGCGCGCAATGTTATGCAGCAGACTGGCGGACTAGCCTGTCAGAATCTTGATGATTTAGGCAAACTGCTGATTCTTCGCCGTCTGCTTCAGCAGAATGAACAGCAGTACCGGTTTTTAAACCAGTCGGTGAATCGGCCAGGTTATTTGATGAAAATTGGTCAGGCATTTCAGGAACTAAAGCGTTATCAGATTTCCAGCCAACAGCTTGAAGATACCTTAGAGCAGTCACAATTGCCGCAGACGCTTTTTACCAGCAAGATTCAGGAAATTTCCAGTCTGTATTCGGGCTATGAGGCATTTCTTGAACAGGATTATCTGGACAGTGAAGATGTTCTTGATTTACTGTTGGAACGGCTGGAGCAGAATAATCTGTTTTGTGATACCGATATCTGGATTGATGAGTTTTACGATTTTACACCGCAGGAGTATGCCATTATCGGTGCTTTAATGAAACAGGCAGCCAATGTATATATTGCATTGCCCGCAGATATAAATAATCCAAATCCGGGAAGAGTATCCGCTTTTCACAGCACAGAAAAAACAAGGAATCGCTTACGTCAGATTGCACTGGAACAGCAGGCTGCCATTCTGTCTGATAAGCAAATGCAGGCTGCTCGCTGGGAGAATGCCGATGCCCTGGCATTTCTGGAAGAACAGTATTTTTTAATCGGTGCGGGGCAGTATCCGAGTGATACAGAGCAGATTTCGCTGACACAGGGGCAGAATCGAATATCCGAGGTGGATGCCGCAGCCAGAAAAATCCGGCAGCTTTGCCGTGAAAAAGGATACCGGTATCATGAAATCGGGATTTTCACTCGCGGTGATCAGTATGAGCTTCTGCTTGAAACGGTTCTGACCGATTACGATATTCCGTATTTTGTAGACCATAAAGAAGCGGTGCGTCAGCATCCAATGACGGAACTGCTGCTGGCAGCGTTTGAAATAATACAAAGCAACTGGAGCTATCAGAGTGTGTTTCGGTTTCTGAAAACCGAATTACTGCCTTTTGAACAGCACGATTTAGACCTTCTGGAGAACTATGTGCTGCAATATGGAATACGGGGCAGTTCCTGGTACCAGACGAAAGACTGGTGCTATGGAAAGGAAACCGAAGAAGTTCTGGCTATGCTGAATCATCTGCGCCGTCAGATTGCAGGGCCGCTGCGCAAATTGCAGATAGCTCTGGCGGAACCGCAGAGCGCCGCGCAGATTATCGGGGCTCTGTATGAAATGCTGGATGATTTTACTGTGCCGGAAAGGCTGCAGGCTATGTGCCGGGAAGCTGTAGAGCATAATCTTCTGGAAGCGGCTCAGGTACATCAGCAGATATGGGATAAAGTGATTCAGATTTTCAATCAGATGACCCGGATTCTGCAGGAGTCTCTGTTATCCGCAGATGAGTTTGCAGTGATTCTGCACAGTGCTTTTGATAATCTGGATTTGGGGCTTTTGCCAAACAGTCTGGATCAGGTTTTAATCGGTTCGCTGTCGCATTCCCGAAGTCGCGGTTTAAAAGCCGTGTTTGTATTAGGGCTGAATGAGGGGATATTCCCTGCCAAAGGTGGACAGGATGGATTTTTTAATGATTTGGAAAAGCAGACGCTGCGTGATTTAGGAATTGAATTATCGCCGGATAGTGCAGAGCAGCTTTATGATGAACAGTTTCTGATTTATCTGGCGCTTACCAGAGCGTCTGAATTTTTGTGTCTCAGCTATTCGCTAAGCGATGAGGAGGGCAAAGCCCTTCGTCCGTCAGGGATTGTTGAGCGTATCAGACATCTTTATCCAAACCTGAAGGAACAGCCTGTACAGTGGCCTCCAGCCGACGGGCAGAATCTGCTGCCGTATCTGAATCATCCAGGCAAGGCCATGGGGCTTCTGGGCAGCCATCTGAGCAGCCGGGAAGTACCGGAACAGCAGGATATCTGGGCAGAGCTATATAACTGGTTTTTGCGCCATCAGATCCCTTTATTTGAAGCGGTGCAGCACAGTCTTAGCCATGAAATGCAACTGGAACAGCGCTCACTGACCAGCACTCAGATTTACGGTATGCCGCTTCATCTCAGCGTATCTGCTCTGGAGAAATATCGCCAGTGCCCGTACAGTTATTTTCTGACTTATGGTTTACGATTGAAAGAGCGTATGCTGTACCAGATGGAAGCGGTAGATGTGGGCAGTTTCTACCATGAAGCGATTGAACAGTTCAGCCGTTATTTACTGGAGCAGAATATTTCCTGGCAATCGCTGGATGAAAAGAAAACAAAAGAAATTATGGCGATGATAGTAGATCAGCTGGCGCCGTCCATGCAGAATGAGATTCTTCTGAGTACGGGCCGATATCGGTATCTGCGCCGCCGTTTACAGAAAACACTGGAGCGTACGGCTCTGATGCTGATGGAGCATGGTCAGAAAGGTGACTTTGTGCCTGTAGCTCTGGAGGCTGACTTTGGCGGAAGCCAGAGTAAACTGCCGCGATGGGATATCATGTTGCAGGATGGAAGCCGTTTGACATTGCAGGGACGCATCGACCGCATTGAGAAGGCGGAACGGAACAGCAGTCATTATTTGCGCGTGATTGATTTTAAAAGCGGTACGCAGGGGCTAAGCCTGCTGGATATCTATTATGGATTAAAAATTCAGCTTTTAACGTATTTGCAGGTGGCACTTGAATATTATGAGGCAATGCTGCTGCCTGGTGAAGAGGTGCTTCCGGCTGGTGTGCTGTATTATTTCTTTCGTAATGGCATTCTGGGTACCGATGGACCTGTTTCAAAACAACAGGCAGAACAGCTCCATTTCACCAGCATGAAGGCCGACGGGCTTCTGATTGCCGATATGCATGCACTGCAGCTTGCCCAGCGGGATTTATCCACAGGTGGCAGTACACTGCTTCCAGTGTCTCTTCTGAAAAGTGCTGAGGAATATCTGGATGACCCTGATGGATTTAATCATCTGGACAATCCGATGGAATATTTCCGTAAAACAAATCATGCAGTTGTAACCAGAGAACAGCTGGAACTTCTGATGAAACATACAAAACAGATGATAACCTCTCTTGGTGAAGAGATTCATAACGGCAACATTGCAGTACGGCCATGCCGGATTCGGCAGTTTATCGGATGCCAGTACTGTAACTATCAGGCAATCTGTCAGATTCAGACGGTGGAACTGGAGAAAACCGTTGAGGATTTACCGGTTTTGAAGCGAGAGGAAATCTGGGCTCGCATGGAACAGCTAATACAACCTGAACAGAAAGGAGGCGTGTAAGATGCCAACCTGGACAACAGAACAGCAGCAGGCAATTGATTTACGCGGAAAGAGCCTGCTGGTTGCAGCAGCAGCCGGTTCGGGAAAAACGGCCGTGCTTGTAGAACGAATTATTCAGATCATCAGTGACGAAAATTATCTGGTTAATCTGGATGAACTGCTGGTGGTGACTTTCACCAATGCGGCGGCCGCAGAAATGAAAGAGCGAATTGGTGCTGCCATTCAGAAGCAGCTTTTAGAGCATCCTATGTCGGAACATCTTTACCGGCAGAGCCTTTTGCTGCATAAAGCACAGATTATCACACTGCACGCTTTCTGTCTGGAAATGGTGCGTCAGAACTTCTTCCGTCTTGGGCTGGACCCTCAACTGAAAATTGCAGATGAGACTGAAAATCAGCTGCTTTTGGCAGAAGCACTGGATGAGGTTCTGGAACAGTATTACAGCGAAGAAGAAAAGATGGACGCCTTTATAGATTTGGTGGACCGCTATGGAGGCCGTGAGGATGAGCAGCTTCGCGATGTGTTACTGCGCCTGTACAACATGGCACAGAGTATGACTCAGCCGGAAAAATGGCTGAATCAGATTGCCAGTGGTGTGGAAACAGACTGGTTTGCACTGGCAAAACAGGATGCTGTTCGCCAGCTTCGTGCAGCACAGCATAATTTAATCAAAGCTGTCAATCTGGCTAGTACGGATGAAGGGCTAACCGGTTATCTGCATCATATTGAGAATGAATACAACTGGGTGACAGAAATTCTGCTGGCTCTGGAAAAGAACTGGGATGATGCTGCCCGTCAACTGGTGGCTGGCGGCTTTGAACGGCTGCCTTCTGCGAAAAAGGGAACTTTTGATGAAGATACCAAAATACAGGTTGCACATTTTCGAGATGCTGCCAAAAATCAGATTGGTTCTCTGCGTGAGAATTATTTCAGTCGTTCCCGTGAAGAAATGCTGCAGGAAATTACAGATCAGCAGCCTGTAAAAGCGCTGCTTGCGGAACTTGTTCTGACTCTGATGAAACGCTTTGGCGAAAAGAAATCAGAAAAAAATCTGATGGATTTTTCGGATATGGAGCATTTCTGTTTTCAGCTGTTGTATGAAACCGATGAGGCGACAGGTAGTTTGCAGTTCAGTGAACTGGCACAGCAGTTAAAAAATCAATATTATGAAGTTATGGTGGACGAGTATCAGGATATTAATGATTTGCAGGAAAGCATTCTACAGGCGGTCAGCCGGGAAAATAATCTGTTTATGGTAGGTGATATCAAGCAGAGTATCTATGGATTCCGTATGGCAAATCCGCAGCTGTTTGCAGAAAAATATGCATCATTTCCAACGGAACACAGTGCGGAAGAAACGCTTGCAGTCTGTCAGCGTTTAGATCTGAACCGTAATTTCCGATGCCGTCGTAATGTGGTGGACGGTGTAAATGAAGTATTTGCCCGGCTTATGAATGGAAGAGACGGCGATTTACTGTATGATGAACATGCAGCACTGGTTTACGGTGCCGATTATCCTGATGTTCTGGAAGGTCAGCAGCCTGTTCCGGAACAGATTCATATGCTGGTGTTAACGCAGACAGCAGATAACGAAGACGATGCTTCAGATGATGCAGAACAGCCTCTGTCTGCCATGGAGGAAGAAGGCATTCTGCTGTGTCGGGAAATGCAGAAACTGATAGAGGAAAAGGCGCAGGTTTACGATAAACGCCTACAGGGATACCGGGATATCACCTGGCGGGATATGGTGGTTTTGCTTCGTTCGCCAAAATCAGTCGGGGCTGTTTATGCGCGGATACTCAAAGAAGCCGGGATTCCAGCGGCAGTTGATACCGGGGAAGGCTATTTTGCAGCCTGGGAGATTCAGATTATTCTTTCCATGCTGCACATTATTGATAATCCTCTTCAGGATTTACCATTGCTGGCGGTTTTAAAAGCTCCGTTTTTTCAGTTCAGTGAGGAAGAACTGGCGCAGCTTCGTCTGCTTGCACCACGCGGCTATTTTTATAACTGTCTGGTAAAAGCGGCGGAGGAAGAAAACCAGATTACCAGGCCGTTACAACAGAAAGCTGAGGCATTTCTGGAACAGCTCAATCACTGGCGTAAACTGGCTCGTCAGATTGATTTGAGCAGTTTAATCTGGCAGTTATATAAAGATACTGGTTTTTACGAATATACGGGTGCGTTACGAGATGGTGTGCAGCGTCAGGCAAATCTGCGTGCACTTCATGAACGGGCTCGTGCCTATGAGAAAACCAGTTTTAAAGGTGTTTTTCTGTTTCTGCGTTTTCTTGAACAGATGCAGGATAATCATGCCGATCTGGAACCGGCGCGAATTCTCAGTGACAACGAAAATGTTGTACGGATTATGAGTATTCACAAAAGCAAAGGTCTGGAATTTCCAGTGGTATTTATCGGCGGGCTGGGAAAACGATTTAATATGCAGGATATTCAGCAGGACTTTCTGCTGGATAAGGATTACGGGCTGGCATTTTCTGTGGTGGATGGTGAGCTGGAAATCAAATATCATACCATCGCTCAGAAAGTTCTACGCCAGAAAAAACGGATGGAGGCTCTGCAGGAGGAAAAACGTGTACTGTATGTTGCTATGACTCGTGCCAGAGAGCGGCTCTATCTGATTGGAAGCTGCAAAGACCCGGCAAATAAACAGGAAATTTCGATAGACAGTGCATGCAGTTATCTGGACTGGCTGATTCCTATGGAACTGCACCAGCCTTTGTGGGATGTGCAGTATCTGACAGCCGGAACCGTTTCTTGTGAAACGGAGCAGACGGAGAAAGCCGCACCACTGCGCCTGGCTATGGAAGAAGGCAAACCGCTGCCGTCAAGCGGTCAGTGGGCAGCGCAGATTGATAAACAGCTTGGATGGCAGTATGCAAATCCGCAGTTTATTCATGTGAAAGCACAGTCCTCGGTAACCGAACTGAAACAGAAATTTAATACGGAAACCGAATATACGGCTTTGCAGTTTTCCTTTGATGAAAGACCGGAGGCGGTAATCGCAAAAGAAGGGTTAACATCGGCAGAAAAAGGGACGCTGCTTCATCTGATTTTAAGCCGTGTGGATTTGCATGCCGATATCACAGACGAATATCTGCAGAATCTGATTGCCGAGCTGGAGGCAAAAAAATATATTGCAGCCGGTTCAGCGGAGGGTATTTCTATGCAGGGAATTCTGGACTTTTTCAAAAGCCCGCTGGGGAAACGCTTCCTTGCGGCCGATGATGATAAACGCTATCGGGAACTTCCGTTTATCACCGCGCTGGATAGTCATGCACTGGATAATGCTCTGCCAGAAGGCGAAAAAAATATTCTGGTGCAGGGGGTTATCGACTGCCTGTGGCAGGAGGACGATGGGAGCTGGGTTCTGGTGGATTATAAGAGTGACCGCATAAGCCCGGGCCAGACCCATCTGATTTTAGAACGATACAGCGGCCAGATGCAGTTATATCGCTATGCCGTAGAAAAAATTCTCGGCCAGCCGGTCAAAGAAGCATATTTCTATTTAGTCAGCAGTGGAATGGTAATAGAGGCATAAAGCAAAAGGATGACTACCCTGAGAGTCAGGGCGGTTATCCTTTTTGCATTTATATCATGTTTCTGACAGACAGAGGCTGTGTAATATGCGATCACTTTACTCAGCCTCTGCTATTGTCACGATTTACGGTTATATCCTGCGTATTCTACCGCAGTCCTGCCTCATGCCGGTTGATAATCTGTGCGGCGGCATGGCGGCTGTGAACCTCTAGCTTGCGATAGATATTCTTGGTGTGGTCTTTGACAGTATGTTCGGAGATGTAAAGTGCTTTTGCGATATCGCCGTTGCTGTAACCGCAGCTGATTAAATCCAGTACTTCTCGTTCCCGTCTGGTAAGGCGAGAGAGAAGAAGTTCCGTATGGGAAGGTGTAGTTTCGGTATGTGCTTCTTCTGCCGCTGGCGGCTCTGCCTTATCTTCCATGACAGACTGTGCTGCTTCTTCGATTACCGCAGTCGCCTCCAGTTGGTTTGTGTCTGCACGCTCTGTTTCAGAAACATACGCTTTTATCGAAGCGGCAGGGCGTTCATCGCGCAGTACAGAGATAATCTGACCGTCCGGTGTTTTTTCGCACAGCGGAATGTGTTTTTTCATGGTGTATAACAGATACGGCGCCAGCTGAAGATAAATCATAGCCAGAATGACGGTGATAGCCATATACGCCAGATGCAGCATATTCGGTGCACTACGGAACAGCTCCACAAGACCGCTCTGAATCACAACCGTAATCACCGCCAGTATCATAATGGACGATGTAATATAACGGGACGGATACTGTTTCATCAGAATAAAGCCGTACATCGGCAAAAGCTGACACGGCATAAAGCCGAAGCCCATTAAAATGCAGGCAGGATAGGCCAGCGACGGCTGATATTCGGTGAGGAACATAAACAGAAAGCCGACAACTGAAAACCCGATAAAGAGCGACACGGTGCGAATCGGATGAATATTGCATTTTTTGTACAGCATATAGAGCAGTACAGCCGCAACGGCATCGGCAAAATAGGATATCGATACACCGTTTGGCACATTGGCCGCGGCGGCAGGCCCTGCCAGCATCATAATGCAGGCAACAAAAATCAGTACATAGATGCCGCCGAACAGTTTGCGCGGCCGCACCATATCATCGTTGCGGGTTACATACACCGGGTAGGCCTCGCGGTTTGCCGGCAGATGAAAGAAAAACCACAGCATCATGAACAGCATAATTACGCACAGCACGCGGAATACCGGAAAACTTACCGGCACCACATCGTTCTGCACGATGGAGACTAATAGAGTCGCCGCGGCATAGGCAATGGTTAAATGGGTGATAACGGTTTCTTCGGCAAACAGATTGATAATGATATAGCTTTCGAAGCCAATCATAAAACAGCAGAAGAACACATGCAGATACACCAGCATAGTTAATGCTTCCGGCGAGAGCGGCAGAAACAGCCCTGAAATGGTAACAAGGGAAGCCAGTGCGCTGAGGCGTGCCGCCCACACCACTTTGCGGGGGATTGCAATCATAAGAATAATGGCCAGCAGATACGCCGCCACAATGACAATGGTGATGTTATCCATGGAAATCGGCAGAGGGGTACGGCCATCCACCACCAGCGACGGCCCCGCAAAATAAATAAAGCCCATCTGCCAGGCGTTGAACATGGCAAAGCATACTAACATTGGATAGGGAAGATGCAGACGTTTGGTCTGGTTTTCGGATAAAATAGGACAGCTCATGATGTAAACACTCCTTGTTGTACAAATAGCTCATTCCGACCGGAACGGAGAAATTCTGCCGCATCAGTCCTTCGAAATGACGTTTTTACCGGATATCCCCCGTCTGTATGCCTTGAAAAGACAAAGATTCGTGTGAGGAAGACCAATATCCCCCCAACGTGGGATACCCAAAGGGGTAGTTCCCCTGTAAGATGAGGGTAAAGATTCAGAAGAAACAGGTAACAGACCTATACAAACAGACAGAATCTTAAAACCAGCTTATTACTATTTTAGTACAGCCGGAATCAATGTTCAACCAGAGAATGGTTTTGCGTATGATAGGAAAACTACCCGTTGGGGTAAAACTGCAACACAACAAAAACAGGAGGTGTGAAATGAACAGCAATCGCAAGCTGAATTATTTTGATTATATGAGGCTGGCTAAAGAGGCATTTCAGGAGCTGGTGCTCCGGCATCCCGAACTGAAGAGCCTTTCCGCCAGAGAACTGGAGATATTTGAACTGCTCTTGACCGATAAAACCATGGCAGCCATTGCAGAGGAACTGTTCATTTCTCATTCGGCGGTTCACTTCCACTGCAAAAACATCTATAAGAAGCTGAACATCTCCAGCCGTCGGCAGCTTTTACTTAGCTATATCGATCTCTGTCAGCATACAGAGATGATGTAACATAACAATTAGAAGAGAGAAAAGGAGGATTCACAATGGGATTTTTAGACAGAGCAATTAAAAAAGGCATCAGTGAAGGCGTAGGAAAAGCGGTTGGCGATGCTATCAGCAAAACCATCGAGCCAAAAGCAACAGAGTTTGCGAATCAGGCAGCACAGAAAATGAATCAGGCTGCCGATAACACTGCAAACCAGATGAACACACAGACAGCACAGAAACCACAAGGGCTGAGCAATCTGGAAAACGCTTTCGCAAATTTAGAAAAAGCGGCGCAGGGCTATGTTACAAAGCTAAGTGAAAACATTAAAGTTTGTCCATCCTGCGGGCGGCCTTGCGAAGCAGCACAGGAGTTCTGCCCGGAATGCGGTGCTGAACTGCCGAAGGAAACCATGGCGCAGAGTGCAGTTTGTCCAAACTGCCAGAAACAGAATCCTCTTGGCACAAAATTCTGTCAGGACTGCGGCACCAAATTGCCGATAGCTGTACAGGAGGAACAGGCCGCAGCGCAGAAAAACGAAGCCGTTATGGCTGAGTGGGATACAAAGCTGGGAGCCTATCCAAAATGGAATTGTGGAGGTACCGGTTTTTACATTGAGGACGATGGCGGTTATTACAGATTTGGCGCTGAATTTAAAAATAACAGCGCAGCCGCACAGAATGCCGTAGTACAGTATCAGCAGATTCTGATGCAGAACGGTTTTGCACCGGCCGGGCAGTATCCAAGCCAGGAGCATTTATATAAAATGATAAACGGCACCTGCTATCATGTAGATTTAGAACATTGCTTCGATGGCGGAAGCGAGAGCCCGGTAATCTACTTTAATATCGGGGAACCAACCGTCGGCTATCACTATGTGAAACCAGAACCGAAAAAACCGGCAGGTCTGAAAGATTTGTTTAAATTCTAGCAAGCAATGAAACAAATAATACAAAAATTTGCGTAAAGCGCACAAAAGGAGAACGAGTGTATGAAAAAGTGGTTATCAATCTTACTGGTGTTTATGATGATGTTTACCTTAACAGCCTGTGGTGGCGGCGGTGGAGAAGCTGACCAGCAGGAGGCAAACAATAATGAAGCTGTGGAACAGCCAGCGGATGAGAACGCACCGGTAAGCAGTATCAGCTTAGCAGCTGATAAAGGCTCTTACTGGAGTATGGATGCCGCGGACGCTCAGGAACTACTTGTTTCTATGGGTTTACCGGAATATCCAGACGGCGAGATTATCTATGGCAGTCAGTTTGAATCGGACAACAGCGGTACCATTTATATCAATAATACAAGCCTAGATGCGTGCGTAAGCTATTGTGAATCCATTGCGAATGTATCTCCTGCTTATGCAGAGAGCAATTCCAACGGCGAGTACCTCAAATATGAGTTTGCAAACGATAACTACGAGTTTGTAGTGAAATACTTTGCAGCAGCGCAGGAACGTTCTTACAAACGCAATGGCGAGCCGGTAAAAGACACCTGGCAGGCTGAAATTGACTTTACACCAGTTGTAAATGATGAGCCAGCCGGTTCGGCAATTGCAGACGGATGGGAAATCCCGGAATATCCATACGGTGAAGTTGTTTATACCGAATACGATGAAAACGGCGCAGTTGTTTCTCTGTACATCAATAATACAACCGTTGAAGAATGTCACGAATACTGCATTGATGTAGAGAATAAAGGCTTTATGGAAGTAACAAACAATGATATTCATGTAGATTCCGACGGATTAGGCAACTATATGCATTACATTGCAATGCATCCATCCAGCTATATCAATTATGAAATCAGCTATGAATATGATGGAATGGAACATACCGTAGCAACTCCAGACGGCGAAGTTCCGTATCAGTTGGTAATCAGCAACAGAGGGAAATAAGAGTCAGACAGATAAGCGAATAAAAGGAGGACAACACTATGACAATGAAGAAATCGTTATCGATGTTACTGGTGCTGATGATGGTATTCTCCTTAACCGCCTGTGGCGGAAACAACGCCGACCAGCAGGAAGCAAATAATAACGAGGCAGTGGAACAGCAGCCTGTAGCAAGTGAACAGGACTACGATAATGTGGGGTTCACAAAAGCGCAGCGTCAGGTGATTGCGGAAGAGATCGGCATCACCACCGAGGGTGAAAAAGTGGTGTTCATGTATGAAGTAGAAGAAGGCGATGAGGTTATCTACTTTGACGTATACGATGAATTCACTGGAACAAGCTCCCGCTATACCGACTATCGCTTCTGCCTGAATGAAGAAGCATACGAAGGCGAACAGCACGACATGGTTGACAGCTATGAAGACCTGACCGAAGTAAAAGGCGACCTGTATCTGTACGGCAGTGAAGAAGCAGATTTCAGCTGGTCTGGCAGCTATGAAGATCTCGTTGCTTATTATGATGAACGCTACAGACCTTACAATACGGACTATTTAATCGTTGAATAACACAAAGATAATGTAAATCGAGATACAAAAGGAGGACGAGTGTATGAAAAAGTGGTTATCAATCTTACTGGTGTTTATGATGATGTTTACCTTAACAGCCTGCGGTGGCGGCGGAGAAGCTAACCAGCAGGAAGCAAACAATAATGAAGCTGTGGAACAGCAGCAGGAAGAGCAACAGCAGGAAGTGGAATTGAGTCCGTGGCTGAAAACCAAAACCGGTCAGTTCTACAGCCAGTTTAAAGACGGTAAGATGTATATGAAATACGAAACCGAATATGAGGGCATGGCTATGCAGATGATTTCTGCAACCAGCGGCGATAAAACCTATTCGGAAACCCTGATTGACGGGCAGCGCACCGGCACAAGCCTGATGATTGGCGAAGATATGTACGCAATCGACCACGGCAGCAAAATGATTGTGAAGATGTCTCTGGAGGCAAATGCACAGCAGATGGTAGATGTTATGCTGGATGAGGAAGATGTGGATCCGGCTAGCGTTGTAAACGGCACATACACTGTGGATGGTAAAACCTACGAAACCGAAGAATGGATTATGGAAGATGCCAAAACCATCCTGTGTTTCGATGGGAAAGACCTGGCTTACATGGTAGGCGTTTACGGGGAAGATGAAATGATTCTGAAGGTTCTGGAAATCTCCGACAAGGTGGATGACTCCCTGTTTGAACTGCCGGAAGGCTACCAGATGATGGAAATGTAAGTAGGTGATACTATGGCAAGATTCTGTACCGGATGCGGCAGTGAATTAAACGATAATGCTTCGTTCTGCACAAACTGCGGCAAGGCATTTGACACACAGCAGACAGCACAAAATACCATGCAGACTCCTGCAGCACCACAGGCACCAAAAGCAAAGGCGCAGCCTGCAGCACAGCCGGTTTATGCACCGGTTCCAAATACAGGTGTGGTAGGCACCGGATATTATTTCGGTATGATGCTGCTGTTTGCAATACCGGTTATCGGGTGGATTCTCTGCCTGGTAACTGCCTTAAGCAATAAAAATCAGAGCAAGAAGAATTTTGCAAAAGCAATGTTAATCTGGCTGATTATCGGGTTGATATTATCCATCGCCATGTTCTTTGCAGTACAATGGGTGACTGCTGTGGTGGTAGATTCGGTAAATGCCTATGCGGCAGAAATGACCGGTGGCATGATGGGCGAAATAGGAAGCCTGGACGAATTGATTGAACTGATGCAGCAGATGGAAAACATGGAAGGCTTGGAAAATATGGATTTGACACAGCTGGAAGGGCTGATGCAGCAATAATGTTTCACGTGAAACAATGTAGATGAGATAAAGGAGGAATACTTATGGCATTCTGTATGAATTGTGGTTCTCAACTTCCTGACGGCAGCAGATTCTGTGGTAACTGCGGATCTCCGCAGGGTGAGGTGGCTCCTGCTCCACAGGCGATGGGCGGGCAGGCTCCGATGGCCCCAAATCCAAACCTGATGCAGAAAAACGGCATCACTTTTACCAAAGCTGACGTGATTGATTTTGAAATCTTTGGCGATGATTTACAGCTGGTGGAAATTGTGCTGGACCCTGGCGAAAGCGTAGTGGCCGAAGCCGGTGCAATGAACTATATGGATGCACATATCAAGATGGAAACTATCTTTGGTGATGGCAGTGGCGCCGATGCCGGCAAAGGGCTGGGCGGTATGCTGATGAGTGCCGGTAAACGGGCATTAACCGGTGAAGGGCTGTTTATGACGGTATTCCAGAATGCGGACCCTCAACGCACTGCAAAAGTGGCCTTTGCGTCTCCGTATCCGGGCAAAATCATTCCAGTGGATCTGGACACCTTCGACCAGACACTGATTTGCCAGAAATCCGCGTTCCTGTGTGCAGCAAAAGGTGTAAATGTGAGCATCCACTTCCAGAAAAAACTGGGCGCCGGGTTATTTGGCGGAGAAGGGTTTATCATGCAGCGCTTAACCGGTGACGGCATTGTGTTCCTGAATGCCGGTGGCACCATTATTAAAAAAACACTGGAAGCTGGCGAAATGCTGAAAATTGATACCGGCTGTCTGGTGGCAATGAGTGAAACGGTAGATTACGATGTTGCATTACAGAACGATATCAAAAACGGGCTGTTAGGCGGCGAGGGTCTGTTCCTGGCAACTCTGACCGGGCCTGGCGAAGTATGGCTGCAGTCTCTGCCATTCAGCCGCATGGCCGATGAAATCATCAAGGCAAGCCGCAGCAACAATAAAGAAGAAAACAGCGGTATCAATAATCCGCTGAACGAAGTAACCGGCGGTTTAAGCGGTGCATTAGGCGGGCTGTTTAAAATCTAACATACCAAACCTCTTTTAAGTAGTAGAAAAAAAGGATGACTACCCTGAATTTCGGAGCTGTCATCCTTTTTTATGTTTATGTTCTTATTGTATTATATGATTAATAAAAAACAGAGAGCGTGTATTATGCAGGAACGAATTCTGTTTACGATGGACATTTGCTTGATTGTTTCATGCGTGAAAGACGAAGTCTTGCAAAGCGAAACAATCAAGCATAAGCATAGCTGTATCCATATCTCTTAGAGGGAATCAATGTCCAGCATTAAACAGAAGAGTGGGGTGCATAAACACGCTCTCTCAGGTAAAGGTTTACTCATTTGGTGCGTAGTCAAATCCGGCGAACATGCCGAATTTGATTACCGGCTGGGTGGCATAGCGGGCACTAAAATCCTTTTTAGCCTGTGCGATGGCTTCTTTTTCGCTCATGCCTTCTGCAAGATGCTGTGTTTTCTGTTTTTCTTTAAAGGCTTTTGCAAAGTCCTCGCATACATAGACCTTTTTGTAAGCTTTATAAAGTTTCTGCTGCACTAAAAAACGGTAGCTGCCCGACTGTTCTTTATATTCAATCTCGCCGCGATGCACGCTGATTTCTTTATATTCCCGGTCATCCTCGCTGAAGCTTGCCCACAGTTTTTCCGCATCGGCAATTGCATCCTCTTTGTTCTGATAATACACGATAGTTGTTTCATGGTCGGTCATATCCCGGTTTTCCACAGTGTAAAGCTGCACACCTGCATAATTATCACCTAACATTGCTAATACGCTTTCAAAATCCATATATGATTCCTCCTTATAAATTATACAATCGGGACGCCTCGGCTGCCCGTAACATTCTGTTATGTTTTATTCTTACCCTCAATCCTCGTTACTCTAACATAAAAATGCCGTATAGACGGATGGATACGGAACATGATAAAATAACAGACAGGTGATGCAAAATGACATTGTTTGATAATAATCTGTTTGATACAAATAAAAAAGAGACCTTGCAGAAAAATGCGCCGCTGGCACAGAGAATGCGTCCGCAGACATTAGATGAAATTTTAGGGCAGGAGCATATTATCGGGCCGGGCAAATTACTGCGCCGTGCCATTGAAACCGATAAGCTTTCGTCGCTGATTTTCTGGGGCACACCGGGCTGCGGAAAAACCACAATTGCCTCGGTAATAGCCAATGTAACCAATAAATTTTATGCCAGCCTCAATGCGGTAACCGACGGCGTGGCTGATTTACGCAAAGTAACGGCTGCGGCCGAGGAAAATCTGGCCATGTACGGACGGCAGACCATCCTCTTTATCGATGAAATTCACCGCTTTAACAAAGGGCAGCAGGATGCGCTGCTTCCATCTGTAGAAAAAGGCCTGATTGTGTTAATCGGTGCTACTACACAGAATCCGTATTTCAGCCTCAATCCGGCGCTGTTATCACGCTCCATGGTGTTTGAGCTGAAACCTCTGCAGAAATCGGATATCGAAACAATTCTGCGTCGAAGCTGTGAAGATGTAAAGCGGGGTCTCGGTACCTATCAGCTCAATGTAACACAGGAGGCTATCGACCATTTATGTAACTGCAGCCGGGGCGATGCCCGCATTGCGTTAAACGGTCTGGAACTGGCAGTTCTGTCAAGCCGGCCAAATGAAGAGGGCATTCGTGTTATCGATTTATCGGTAGTAGAAGAATCGGTTCAACGCCCGGCAATTGTATACGATAATACCGGTGATGACCATTATGACATTATTTCGGCATTTATTAAAAGTATGCGAGGCTCTGACCCCGATGCAGCGGTTTATTATCTGGCTCGTATGCTGGATGCCGGTGAAGACCCGATGTTTATCGCACGTCGTATTGTTATCCATGCCTGTGAAGATGTAGGTCTTGCCGATCCGCATGCGCTTCAGGTGGCACAGAGTGCCGCTTCTGCGGTGCAGTTTATCGGTATGCCGGAAGGGCGCATTATTTTAGCTGAGGCTGCAATTTATGTGGCAAAGGCTCCAAAAAGCAACAGCGTTATCTGTGCCATTGATTCTGCACTGTCGCAGGTGCGGAGCGGCAAAAACGGGCCAGTGCCCGACCATTTAAAAGACAGTCACTATGCCGGAGCAAAACAGCTGGGGCATGGTGTCGGGTATCAGTATCCGCATGATGACCCGAGTGGCTGGGTTCCGCAGCAATATCTGCCGAATAATTTAGCCGATGCGGTGTTTTACAGAGAAAATCCGCGTGATTATAAAGGTTTTACCAAACCGGAAAAGGGGAGAGGTAGATGAGTCAGAAAAAACCGGTGGTCGCTCTCGGCATGAGCGGTGGGGTAGACAGTTCTGTGGCAGTTCATTTGCTGCAGCAGGCTGGATATGAAGTGCACGGTATCCATATGCTGATGATTCCTGAGAAATTTCAGCCAAATTCCGGTGCTGTAAGCGATGCAAAAACTGTTGCAGAACAGTTTCGAATTAAATTCACTGTACTAGATGTAAGAGATAAATTTGAAGAATGTATTATACAACAGTTTGGAAAAGAATATTCTGATGGTAGAACACCAAATCCTTGTATAAATTGCAATCAACAGCTTAAATTCGGACTTTTTGCTGATGCTGCAAAAAATATTGGTGCCGATTATATTAGTACAGGTCATTATGTTCGAACTGAAATTTTTGAAAATGGCCATAAACTGTTTCATAAAGCAGTGGATGCCAAAAAAGATCAGAGCTATTTTCTGTCACTGGTATCGCCAGATGTGTTAGACCGCTGCATTTTTCCACTGGGCGAACTGACAAAAGATCAGGTGCGTGAAATTGCAAAAGAGATTGGCCTGCACGTGGCGGAAAAAGGAGACAGTCAGGAAATCTGTTTCATTCCGGATAACGATTACAAAGCATTCTTAAAACAGATTCTGCCGCCCAAAGCATTCCGGAAAGGCAAAGTATATCATGCTGATGGACGATTATTAGGTAATCATGATGGGATTCAGAATTACACCATCGGCCAGCGAAAAGGGCTGGGGATTGCTCTGGGAAAACCGGCTTATGTGGTTCAGCTGGATGCAAAGAAAAACACCGTGATTCTGGGGGATAATGAGCATCTGCTTCATAATCAGCTTACAGCGAGCCGGAATAATTATTTTGTGGAGCTTCCTCTGGAAACACCTGTGCAGGTCGATGCAAAAATCCGTTATCGGGCGCAGGCAGCACCGGCAGAATTAATCTGCCATGCCGATGGCACATCCACGGTAACATTTAACGATGCACAGCGGGCTATTACACCGGGGCAGTGTGTGGCTTACTACAAAGGCGATGCGTTAATCGGCGGCGGGATGATTGAAACCGCACAGACCGTGTAACTTATAAATTAGAAAGGGGATAATAGTAGATGCGAGGTAATCTGGCAGCAAAAGCTGTTATGAAATATCTGGCAGGGCTGATACTTGTCGGTTTTCTTCTGTTTGTTCCGGCAGGAACGATTTTTTACTGGAATGGCTGGCTGTTTATCGGGCTTTTGTTTATCCCTATGTTCTTTCTTGGGCTTGTACTGTTATGGAAAGCACCTGATTTACTGGAGAAACGTTTGAATACAAAAGAAAAAGAGAACGACCAGAAACAGGTGGTGGGTTTATCGGCGCTGATGTTTCTGGCCGGTTTTATACTGGCCGCTCTGGATTATCGATTTCAGTGGACACAGCTGCCCGGTTGGATTGTATTAATTGCCTCTGTAGTATTGCTGTTTTCTTACGGCATGTATGCCGAAGTAATGCGGGAGAATGCATATCTGTCCCGCACCGTGGAGATTCAGGAAAATCAGAAAGTTATCGACACAGGGCTTTACGGAATTGTGCGCCATCCCATGTACAGCAGCACCATTCTTTTATTTTTATCTATTCCGCTGGTTTTAGGCTCCGGCCTTGCCTTTCTGCTGTTTTTGTGTTATCCGGCATTGATTATTAAACGGATAAAAAATGAGGAAGAACTCCTGGAAGCAGGACTGACAGGATATCGCGAATACAAACAAAAGGTAAAATATCGCCTGATACCGTTTGTGTGGTAAAGCTATTTTCAGTTTGGGGTATTTAAAACTGGACTACTTGCTTTCAAATCCTGTTGCAACATAAAACGCTTCCTGAATTGCTGCGAATGTTGCTATGGAACATACTGCAATGGAACTGTATTTCAATTCAACAAAAGACAAGGTCAGGGGGAGAAGAAACAATAACAATCCTGTAATCTTGTTCATTATAGTATGCAGGGATATTAACTGCTTTTTAGAAGCATATCCCCATATGATAGTACCGATTTTGATAATTGCGATTACAACACCCCATATCCATAACCATTGAGGAAGATTAATTGCTGGCAATATTTTAATCAGAGACACTGTTACGAAAGCAAAGTCGGCTGCAGTATCGATTTTAGCCCCCGATTCACTAGTGCTGTTTGTCTTTCTTGCGATAGTACCATCTATCATGTCACTAAAACCGCAGAGGATATATACAATATAAAACTCTACTGAAAACGCAGGAAAGAACAATAACAAAACACTGCCCAGAATACGACAGCCTGTGACTATATTTGCAATATGTTTTATCATCGGTTCTCCTAAAATTCTGAATTTTTTTGATCTGTTTGACAAATTCCAGTTTGTCTCACTCTTTTTATATTATAGCACACTTTTTTAACTGTATCGTTTTGAAAAGATTGAACAATACGAAAAAAGGCAGCAACGACTGGGTTGCTGCCTTTTGTGTTTGTGTTCAGTTATTTTTTTGTCATCACCGGCATACAGTGATAGAAACAGGCTGAGTTATTGCTTAGCAGCACCAGTTGTTGTTGCCACCGCCAAAACCGTTAATCAGATACAGGAAGATTACGAAAATGATAATCCACCAGATCCAGCTCCATGTGCCGTTGTTTGTGCCGTTCCAGCCCCATGCGCTATTGCAGCCGCAGGAGTTGCAGGAATTGCAGTTATTATAATTTGTGTACCCGCAGTTGTTGTCACATTCATTATAGCCGCAGCCACAGGAAGATACTTGTTCGTTCATAGGAAAAACCTCCTTTAGATGATAAAAAGCCATTTGATGAGCCACAGGATTAAAATCAGCATCAGCATGGTTTCAAAGTAAAACCAGCTGGTGGCTCTAGCGGTGTGATAATACTCCACCGGAATCAATCCTTTCGTTTTTCCTTCCGGCATCAGAAGCCGGGAGGTCGCCGCCGGTAAAGATTGTGCGGCGGGCGGGGAATCTGATTTTGCAGATGTCGGGAACTGGAGGCGAATTTCTCAATAAAGGGATAAAACTCCTCCAGCGCATCCAGCAGATGATCCACACTGTCTGTGAATCCCCGAATACTGGTTGTGGTACATTTCAGATGGTCAACCGTACGCATCAGCGGTTCAGAAGCTCGTTTTTCGCTCATTAGCAGCCGTTATTGCATCCAAATACCGTATTTTGGCAGCCGAACATACCACAGCTAAACAGCCATCTTAATAACCAGATAATAATAATCAGCATAATCAGAGTTTCAAAAAAACTGCCGTTACATCCACCGCCAAAATTGCAATGTTCTTCGCAGCCATTCTGGCATTGATTGCCCCAGCCGAAGCCTAAGTTTTCAGACATAGTCAGTTCCTCCTTTAGTATGTTTCAGTGTACGTTTTGCGTACCTGTTATCTGGAGTGTATTTCGCACTCACAGTACTATCTTATGTAAAGATCAGAAAAGCGTGACTGTTTTCTAAAATTTCAGGAAAGGAGGGATACCATTATGGAGCAGATGCCATCGATGCCGGGCAGTATGGAGGAATTAAAAACACTGGTGCAGAATTTTGAGATGTTTCTTCCGGAGGAACAGCGCCGGGTTATTCACAAGACCATTGCGCAGATGGAAAGCACCGGCGGGATTCAGAGCGAGGAACAGGGCCGCGAGATTCTGGCCGGTTTAATGCAGTCTCTGGGATTGCCGGGAATGCAGAAATAAATAAAACGTATTCAGTAAAGAATCAGGCAGGACAGATGTGTTCCCTTTTCTGTTTAATGCTGGACATTGATTACCTCAAAGCAAAATGGATATTGCTATGCTTATGCTTGATTGTTTCGCTTTGTAAGACTTCGTCTTCCACGCCCGAAACAATCTTCGCAAATGTCCATCGTAAAGCAGAATTCGGTCCACACATTCTGTGCTGCCTGATTCTTTGCAGACTTTGTTGTCAAATTTTGAACGATTTTCAGCCTGAAAGGGGGACAAACTGGATGAAAAAACTGCTTCTGTTTCAGAGTGTTCTGATGCTGAGCGGCATTATTTTCGGCATGATTGCCTATCTGGTGTTATCGGACGAGCAGGTTTTGACTTTGCATCAGTATTTGACAGCGCAGATGCAGAATCTGACCTCGATTTCACAGCTTGAGGCCGGGAGCCGCATTTTAAAAAACAACGGGCTGGAGTTATTGCGTGTTTATCTGACCGGTATCTGCCTTCTGGGTCTGCCGATTCTGATTTTGCTGTTGTTTTTAAAAGGCTTCTCGTTTGGATTTGTGAGCTGTTTTCTGATTTCCCGCTCGCCGCTTTTAATCCTCACCCGTTTTCTGTATCTGCCGGTGTTTCTTCTGGCTGTGGCTATGGGGATCCGCTTTTCGTGGATTATGGTGCAGAACCGGATGAACAGCCCCGCTCGTCAGCTGGTGGAATATACCTTTCTGTTTGGACTGCTTCTGCTTCTCACGATTATCTGCAGTTATGCGGACGGGTTAAGCTGCAGTGCATATCTTAACGGTCTGGTTGGATAAGGAGTATTTACTGGACTTTTGATGATAAAACCTTTACACTGATATTAAAACAGGACTTTTTTGAAACACAGCAGAAAATAGTAATAGAACAGAACAAAACAGAACGATAAGAGACAGGATGTGACAGAATGTTAGATCAGGCCATTGATGATTATATTGTGTATCTGACGGTGGAAAAGGGGTCATCCCGCAACACCATTGAGGCATACAGCAACGATGTGCGAAAACTGGCGCAGTATCTGAGCGATGCGGATATCAAACGCTGGAGTCAGGTGGATTCGTATCATATACGGGGGTATCTTGCCTTTATGCAGCAGGAGGATGTAACCAACACCACCCGGGCGCGAAATGTGGCGGCCATGAAGAGTTTCTTCCGGTTTCTCTACATAGAGAAATATACCGACAGCAACCTGGCCGAGCTTCTGGACGGGCCTCGCAAAGAGAAAGTGCTGCCAAAATATCTCACCATCGAGGAAGTGGAGCGTCTGATGGCTGCTCCCGATGTAACCACTCCCAACGGATGCCGGGACAAAGCCATGCTGGAGCTGTTATATGCTTCCGGATTGCGTGTTACCGAGCTGATTACGCTACGGCTCAGCGATATCAGTTTTGAGATGGCCTATGTGCGCTGCTTTGGCAAAGGCGCCAAGGAACGGGTGATTCCGCTGGGCAAATATGCCCTGCAGGCTCTGGAGCGATATATTGATGTATGCCGCCCAAAAGTGATGAACAACTGGCAGACGGATATTCTGTTTCTCAACAAAAGTGGCAACGGCCTGACACGGCAGGGATTCTGGAAAATTATCAAGAAATACGGCCAGGAGGCAGGCATTACTGCCGATTTAACGCCCCATGTGCTGCGTCATTCCTTTGCCACACACCTGTTAAGCAATGGTGCTGATTTGCGTGCTATCCAGGAAATGCTGGGCCATGCCGATATTGCCACCACGCAGATTTACACCCATCTTCTGGGAGAACAGATGCTGGAAGTGTACAAGGAGGCCCATCCGAGAGCAAAGAAGAAACAGTCGTAAGCAATAGTTGCAAATGTTTCACGTGAAACATTTGTTCTTTCAAACGAACAAACGAACGAATTCATAAATCGATGTAAGAGCAGATATTGTATTATAGTCAAAACGGGGTGAAGCCTTATGAAAAAAGCGATTTTAATTGTATTGGACAGTGCCGGAATTGGCGCTCTGCCCGATGCGGCACAATATGGAGACTGCGGCTGCAATACCTTTCAGCGCATTGCCGATGCCATGCCTGAGCTGGAACTGCCTTATCTGAACGGTATGGGATTACATAAGCTGGTGCCGCAGTTTAAAAACCGGCAGAAAGCAGAAATTGCGCTCCCCTGCATAGCGGGGCGGATGGCCGAGCTGTCAAAAGGGAAAGATACCATCACCGGGCACTGGGAACTGACCGGCATTATTACTGAGGAGCCGTCACCTACCTTTCCGGATGGATTTCCCGATGAGCTTCTGCGGCAGCTGTATGATGCCTGCGGTGTGGAGTTTCTTGGCAATGAGGTGGCATCGGGCACCGAAATTATTGCACGGCTTGGTGCAGAACATGTAAAAACAGGCAAACCGATTTTATATACATCAGCAGACAGCGTTCTGCAGATTGCAGCTCACGAGGAAGTGATTCCGCTGGAACGTTTGTATCAGATTTGTGAAGCAGCACGTGAACTGACCCGCACCGGCCCTTATAAAGTAGGCCGGGTGATTGCCCGCCCGTTTATCGGAGAGGAAGGAAATTATCAGCGTACATCGAACCGGCATGACTATTCGCTGATGGTGCCGGAGGACAACCTGCTTGCGGATTTATTAAAACAGCAGTATCAGGTGATGTCGGTAGGCAAAATTCAGGATATCTTTGCCAATGTTTCCTTCACCAGAGCGGTGCACACAAAGAGCAATGCTGATGGCATGGCGCAGACTATGGCCTTTTATGAGGATTTGCAACAGGGGCTCTTGTTTGTGAATCTGGTGGATTTTGATATGAAATACGGGCACCGGAGAGATGCCTCTGGATACGGACAGGCACTTGCCGATTTTGATGTACAGCTTGGCCGTCTGCTGGATAAACTGGATGATGAAACCATTCTGATTCTGACGGCAGACCACGGGTGTGACCCGGGCTTTACCGGAACCGATCACACCCGGGAATATGTACCGCTTCTGATGTGCGGCAAACCGCTGAAACAGAAGACCGTGTACGAACAAACAGCAACCTATCAGAGCTTTGCAGACCTGGCAGCCACACTGGCACAGTATTTTGCAATTTCCTATTCCGGTGCCGGAACCAGCTTTGCCTGTGATGTTTTTGAATAATGTATTGAGTTATGCTTCGTGTTATGCTTTTGAGTAATGTTTTTGAGAGGGGTGTTCTGCATGAGAGCATGTGACATCATTGCCCGCAAACGGGATGGATTGGAACACAGCCGGGAAGAACTGGAGTTTTTTATCAGCGGCTATGTAAAAGGCGACATCGGTGACGAACAGATGGCTGCCTGGCTGATGGCGGTATATTTTCAAGGGCTGAACCGTGAGGAAACACAGATTCTCACCGATTTCATGATGCATTCCGGTGATATCATTGATTTGAGCGGTATTCAGGGAATTGTGGTAGACAAACACAGTACCGGCGGTGTGGGGGATAAAACCACGCTTGTTCTGGCGCCTCTGGTTGCTTCGGCCGGTGTGCCGGTTGCCAAATTATCGGGTCGAGGACTTGGTTTTACCGGCGGCACCATTGATAAGCTGGAAGCCATTCCGGGCTTTCAGACCAGCATTCCATCGGAACAGTTTCTGAATCAGGTAAATGAAATCGGGCTGGCTGTGGCCGGGCAGACGGCAAGTCTGGTACTGGCGGATAAAAAAATGTATGCGCTGCGGGATATTACAGCAACCGTTGAAAGCATTCCGCTGATTTCCAGCAGCATTATGAGCAAAAAACTGGCATCTGGTGCAAATCGCATTGTGCTGGATGTGAAATTCGGCTCCGGCGCCTTTATGCAGAACAAAGAAGATGCCGAGCTTTTAGCCCGCACCATGGTGAATATCGGCAACGGGCTGGGGCGTAAAACCGTTGCGGTGCTCTCCTCTATGGAAGAACCTCTGGGGTATGCCGTGGGTAACGCGCTGGAAGTGCAGGAGGCCATCGATACCCTGCAGGGGCATGGCCCGGCCGATTTCACTGAATTATGCCTGACACTGGCCGGCCAGATGATTTATCTGGGCGATAAGGCAGCCTCGGCAGAAGACGGATATAAACTGGCTGAGGAGCTTTTGAAAAGTGGCGCTGCCATGAAAAAATTTGAACAGATGGTGACAGCACAGGGCGGCAGCCTGAAACTGGCCATGGCACAGGCGAAATATCAGTATGAAGTGCTGGCCAGCCAATCCGGCGTGGTGCAGAGCATTACCGCCCGGGATATCGGCCATGCCAGTATGCTGCTGGGGGCAGGGCGTGAAACCAAAGCATCGGCCATTGACCTGTCGGCAGGGATAGTATTAAAGAAAAAAGTGGGCGATACCGTTCAGCAGGGCGAACCGCTAGCCGTTTTATATTACAATGACGCTTATGCCCATCGGGTGCAGGATGCCGCAGACGAATTACGGCAGGCATACACCATTGGTCATGCCGACGCACACAAAGAACCGTTAATCTGGAAGATTATAAGCGAGTAACCCTCTCTTTGCATAGAATATATTGCGGCATCAGCGCATGATGTTGGAACGAATTCTTCTTTACGATGGACATTTGCGAAGATTGTTTCCGGCGTGGAAGACAAAGTCTTACAAAGCGAAACAATCGAGCATGACCTTTTGCACAATCCATACTTATTTGGGAATGACAATGTCCAGCATTAAAAAGAAGAGTGATAACATCTGGCCTGATGCCGATTTTATATATCAGGCACACTTTGCTCCCCTTCTGCATAAAGTAAAGCAGGAAGGGGAGATTTTTTATGAGCGATGAAAGCAAAGTAAGCAGGGACGATATTCTGGATCAGCTTCAGGCTGGTCATCGGGCAAGAATTGACGGGCAGATGCTGCAGAATCTGAACAAAGACGCTGTGCAGTTTCATGAAGTGGTGCCAAACCGCAATGCAGCACAGCCTGCCGCAGAACAACCGGAACAGACCATGCCGGAAAGCTATCTGAATTATGCGGCACAGCTTCTGGAACAGATGCGCGGCGTATACGCAAGTTCCTGGGAAAACTGCGGCTGCGGAAGCACATCGTCGTGGCACGGCGGGCATAATCATTTCTATGACCCGTGCAGCGGAGCCGATAATCCGCCGCAAAGCAACTGCCCGGTATATGACTGTGAAAACACGTGCTGTTCGGATAACCATCACGGACATCACCCGAAACCTCCAAAACCGCCATACCATTCAGAACCAGACTGCGGCTGCGGAACCACAACCTATTATAACGACTGCGCCTACAAACTGCAGAAAGTAAGCGACCAGCTGAACCGCGTAGAAAACCTGGTAAAAGAAAACTATGCCTTAAATCAGCAGCTTGCCAGTTATATCATCGAGTACCTGAATAAGCTGATTACCAGCTGATGATTACCGCCAGCCTTCGGGCTGGTTTTTTTATATTTCAACCAAAGCTGAAAGCAGCGGGGATTGCGATAATATTAACACTATGCTATACTTAATTTCATAACTATGAAAAGAGGTGTGCTATGAAACAGTTATTTCGCAAGCGAAAGATAATTATCGTTATCATTCTTGTATTGCTTGTTTATCATTTTCCACTGCACCATGTTATTCTGGTAGCAGGGCCGTATTTGGATTTCTATACAGCTAGCGAAATAGGAATGCTGGCGTTTGCCGGAATGCCTGGTGATCGTATTAAGGCGGAACCAGTTCTGGAATTGGCGGAAGAGGCCTTTTCTGATATCGAAAGTACCCGGGAGGAACGGGAGAAGAAATATGGTTTGTTGTATCGTTATGGTTTTGCAAATGACTATTATACCGCTGCATCGGAAAAACATTCACTGAAACTGTGGGCAGCGCATTTTTATGGTACAGAAGGTTATATGTGGATTTGTTATTCTAGTGAGGCATATGATGCTGATGGAAATATAACTTCTGGCAGTCAGAATGTACAGGCATTGTGGAAGCTGGAAAAAATAGATGGCGAATGGGTGGTTGTGCATATTAAAGAACACCCGTAAGAATGGTTTACAGCAAAAATCGAAGGATGTGGGTTCTGTGAAGAAACAGAGTAAGACGTGGCTTGTACTGATAATAGTTTGTATGGCGGCAGTACTGTTTATGGGCTTTCTGGTGTACAGGCACAATGATGAACCTCAGATGCATGAAATTAGTGTGATGGAGAACCGGAAAGATGAACTGGTTTTTGATGTTTCACTGGATGAATATATTGAACAGTTTAACCGGTATTATCGGGCAGATTACAGAAAGGATTACCTGTTGCCGATGGCTGAGTGGTATTCCGAAACATACAGTCAGGGGATTCATTCCCGTTATGAGACTGTCTGCTATGATTTTTCCGAAGACCCGACTATGTGGACACTGCCGACTATAACAGCGTATGTACCGTCAGATTGCGATGCAATACAGGAAATTACGGTTAATTTTGATGACCACGGTTATCGGGAAGATATGTATACGCTTTATGGGGAACTTTGCTTTTATACAGTGAAGGTGTTTTTTCCAGAACTGGACAATCGTACGATTACCTGGCTCTGCAAGACACTGAATAACTATGCGTATCAGAATCTTCTGCCATATGAACAGGGGTACAGCAGTGATTCTGTTCCGGCGGTGCTGTATTATCAGAACGGAGCTGGCATTTATCCGTATTTTGCTACTGGCGAGAGTATGCATCTCTGTATTATTCCGGTAACCGATGAAACGCTTCAGGTGTTTGCAGATAAAGGCACAGAAATTCACAATCTTTCTGTGCAGAGCAGCGAATCGGAGAATGTACATTCAGAAGAAGAGGTTCTGATGTCTGATGATGAACAGAAACGTGTGGAAACAGTCTGCCGCACTGTTACGGAAATCTGCGAACCGGAATATCGAAATGCCTGCTGGGAGCCGTCTGCATATATGCCCGATCAGAATGTGATGACGCAGGAATCAATTGATGCGATGGAACAGCGCCTGATTGCAGAAGGCTATGCCGTGCTGGACAGTGACAGCCGATATCCGGCATTTTTACAGAATGCCGAGGGTTTTTCCGCGTTCTGGAAAGCTGTACAGAACGGGAAAACGGCGCAGCAGGATTATCTGTGGATTTCACCTTATGGCGGAATGCATTATGCTTCAATGGAAAATCGTGAAGACGGTGCCTATTATCTGGAAGCCGTAGTGAAGTGGAACGAGCAGCACAAGATGATGATTACCGAGTTGTATAAACGGGATGTGCTGGACTGGGAATTGACTGAAAACGGCAATTTTTATTATAAACTGTATGAGGCACATTCCCCGGCCTTTGAAGATTATACAATGCTGCGTTTAGAAAAACCGGATTATGCTTTGTGGGATTTGACTATCGCATATTTGAATCCGGTGGGGTATCAGAGTAATAATCTGTTCAGTTGTGAATGGAGTGCGGAAGATTACGGAACCCTTTGCTTTAATGACCTGCTGGAGTTTTTGTATCGGGAGCAGAGCGGGCAGATTCTTGACCCGACGGTGTTATCCTGTCAGGAGAAACCGTTTTATTATCAAATCCCGGCAGAAACCTTTGAGTCATCTATCCTGCCTTATTTTTCGATTTCTCTGCAGCAATTGCGTGAAAGAAGCTGTTATGACAGCAAGACCGGCACATATCCATGGCTGGATGTAGCTTATGATAATCTCAGCTATTTTCCGCTGATTACACCGGAGGTGAAAGCATGCAGGCAAAATACAGACGGCAGTTTTACGCTAACCGTAGATGCCATGTGCATCGGGTTGAAAACCGATTCGCTGTTTCGTCATGAAGTACGGATTCGTCCGGGAGATAGCGAGGCATTTCAGTATATGGGCAATCATTTAATCAAGGTATCTGACGAACTGCCGGCCTATGTTCCCCGTTTGGAAATGCAGAGAAAGGGAACCGTGTAATTCATTTTTGCAAATACAAGGTGTCAACTCCGGTTGGCACCTTTTTATATTTTCTTTTTTTTCGAAAAGGCGTATAATGAAAACATAGTATGTTATCAACAGGCGGTGAAGAGGATGGAACAGGCATCATCAAAATTGTGGACAGGGCAGTTTATTCTTGCACTTATACTGCAAATGGGACTGGCTATGAGTTTTTTTATCTATTATTCGACTATCGGGATATATGCCACGAAAATGACATCGGTAGAAGTTTATATTGGTATTGTGACAGCTATGTATACTTTGGCCTCGCTGTCGACCCGTCTGTTTTCGGGTAATATGATGAAGCAGTTTACATGCAAGCGAATTCTTGTGACTGGCAGCGCATTATTGCTGGCGGCATCGGTTGGATATTTCTTTACAGCTAGTATTCAAAGTCTGATTTTTGTGCGTGCTATTCATGGGCTTGGCTATGGTTTTGCAAGTGCAGCTCTGGCTACTTTGATTAGCACCATGCTGCCGAAAGAAAGGCTTCTGGAAGGTCTGGGTTATGCCATGATGTTAAACACCATCTGTGCGGCATTAGGGCCTGCGCTTTCACTGACATTGAGCCAGAGTAATCCGGAGCATTTTATGCCGGTGTTTGTCACTGCGCTGTTTGTTTCGATTCTGGTTATGGTTTTATCTCTATGTATGAAAAATCGTACAATCCCGCAAGGTGATGCTGCGATGAAAAAAACAGAGAAAACAGGTTTGTTTTCCTGTTTCTCTCTGGCAACGGTATTTGCTGTCTGTATCACATTTTTACTCTGCCTGAATCATTCTTCTGTCAATGCCTGTCTGGCGTTATATGCGGTTGATGAACAGTTTGGGAATCTGTCTCTGTTTTTCATTCTGTTCTCCACAGCCAATTTTTTCTCCCGTCTGTTTATGACCAAAATCTATCAGTTTTTTACAGAACGGCAGGTTTTTCTGGGAATCACAATGCTGCTGATTGTGTTTTTCTTTGGAATCGGGCTTGCGCCGAACCGTTTCTGGATTTTTGTACTGGCTCCGGTATTTGGTGTGGTAATGGGGCTTTATTATCCACTGATGGCGGCTAAAATTCTGAAATCCATGCCGGAATCGGAACAGGGAACCAGTAACAACATCAACATGGGGCTGCAGGATATTGGTGCTACGATTGGTGCTGTAATATGGACCGGTATGGCCGGGGTATTTGACAGTTATCGGATTATTTATCTGGTATGTGCTCTGCTGGCTATTGCAATGCTTCTGATTGTTGCAATCTATCCGTCCGTTCTGAAGCGTTATCATGTGAAAGAGGAACAGTGGTAAGTTATATCCGTAAGAATATCAATCATTATTTAAAGGTGTCAACTCCGGTTGGCACCTTTTTTGTATGCTGCTGATTCTACAAACGCTTATATTATATAATATATAAACATTATAAAAACACTAAAACATTATTTAAAACATAGTAAAACACTTAAAACACTTAAAACACTGTAAACATTATAAACATATTCCAAAGCTCTGATGATGCACTGGTAATGTACTGGTAATGTACTGGTGCAGATTTTCCGTTATCCTGCAAAAATGTTCGTTATCCTGCATTCTGTTTGCGATATCCTGCAGATATTTTATGATATCCTGCATTTCTTTGCAGGATTATGATTTTGCGCAAATCGCGGTGCCTGTGATATGATTTCGTCACCATGATGAGAACAGAACACCGGGAGGACACACGAATGAATACGATTGAGCGTTTTAACCAGTTTGCCATTAAATACAATCTGTCTGCAGGAGCCATTCTGCTGTGGCAGTATCTGTTTTTTACCATGCAGCGCAAAAATCAGTTTGCCGATGTGCAGCAGCATACCGCTGTGCTGCTGGCGGTACTCAATGTAAGCCGCCAGGGGCTGCAGAACATGCGCCAGATGCTGATTGATAACGGGTTTTTAGCTATTCGTCAGGATGAGCATCAGCAGATTTTTTATACCCTGATGATTGACGGGAAAGCTGTGGAGGAGAAGGAAAAAAGCTCCTTCTCCGAAACCTCTGGTACCACCTCTCCCGAAGGGCAAGGTTCCGATAAACCTTTATGCAGCATAAAGGAGCCCTCCCCTCGGGAGAACTTGCAGAAGGAAGGCATGGCTGAGAGGCCATCCGGCGATATTATCCTCACAAATCAGTATCGGCCGTATATCCGTCAGTTCTGCGAGGTTTACGGACTGGAAGTTAAGAACGATTTAATGCAGTGGGCGGAAATGCGCCGCCAGAATGGCTGGACACTGACTTTGTGGGGGCTGGAAACCATGATGAAAAATCTGATTGAGCTATCAGGCGGCGACGCTGTGCAGATGCGCAGCATTGTGGCACAGTCGGTAACAAACCGATGGAAAGGGTTCTTTTCGCTGAAAGTAAAGCCAAAGCCAAGCGGAGCAAAACTGCTTGCAGAAGAAGCAAAACAGAATAACATATCGTCAAAAAAATATGGATATCCGGATAATTATAACCGGAAACCGGTACAAAAATTCAAACCGGAAGGCAGAGATTTATCGTTTCTGGAAATTTAGTGATGAGATGGCTGCTGTGCTTTGATTTTTGTTTCTTTTTTACGGCAGCTGAAGTATAATAGAATGCAGAAATGATGGATTGCAAGGAGAATTGTCATGAGCGAATGGAAACAGTATGTGGAGGAAATGGTTGCGGCACCGATAAACAAAATGGTGCTCAGTCATCCCAAATCCAAAAGCGAAGAATATAAAAAAATCAGTATTCAGAAAAAGAAGGACTTCTTTCAGATTGAGAAATATACCGACAAGCAGGTGTTTCATGAAAATGTGAAGGCGGATGCACTGCTTGCGCGTTGTGTGGAACTGATTGATAATCATTATCTGCAGGTGAATGCATGGACCGATACTCTGGAATATGCGCTGCTGATTTCGAAAAAAGGGAAATGCTCTTTTAAGAAAATCGGTCAGAAGGGGTCGCAGAAGCCTGGTACAAAACAGCCGGGCGGATGCCAGAGCGGGAACTGTGCTGTGGAGAGTCACAACCGTAAAAAGCAGTATCTGCTGGAAGAGGGCAGTGTAATCCCGCCGCTGGTGGATATGGGCATTTTTACACAGGAGGGCAAAGTTGTGCGCTCCATGTACGATAAGTATCGGCAGATTAACCGGTTTATCGAGCTTATTGATGATGCGGTGCGTGATTTAAATGTGGAAACACTGCATGTTATCGATTTCGGCTGCGGCAAAAGTTATCTGACGTTCATTCTGTACTACTATCTGACGGAGATTCGCAACATCCGGGCAGAGATTATCGGGCTGGATTTAAAAGAAGATGTGATTGTAAACTGCAATGCGGCAGCGCAGAAATACGGCTATAGCGGTCTGCGCTTTGAGATGGGTGATATCAACGGTTATAAAGCGCCCTTTGATGTGGATATGGTAATCACGCTTCATGCCTGTGATACCGCCACCGATTTTGCGCTGTATAACGCCATCCAGTGGAATGCAAAAATGATTTTCTCGGTGCCTTGCTGTCAGCATGAGCTGAATCATCAGATGAAAGCGGAGAGCCTGTCGATTTTATCCAATTACGGAATCATTCAGGAACGCTTTGCAGCTCTGGCTACCGATGCCATCCGCGGCAATCTGCTGGAATACTGCGGCTACAAAACGCAGCTCTTAGAGTTTATTGACTTTGCCCATACACCAAAGAATATTCTGATTCGGGCAACGCTTCGCCAGAACACGCCAAAACGTCACAGAGAAACCAAACTGGCCGAAGTGCATCGCATTATGGAAGAATTCCATTTTGCACCGACATTATACGGTCTGGTAGTGCCGGAAAGCGAACGCAATAACGCGTAAAGAAAGCGTAAGCGAAAAAAACAGAAAACCCGGAATTTTGCAAAAAACGGCTTGCGAGAATCGATTTTAAAGCGCGAAATAATAATTTATGAGAAAACCCTTTTGAAATTCATTTCGATGAGTTTTAAAAGGGTTTTTTAGCGTTTGAGCAATGTGAGGCAAAAAGTGAGGCAAAAAAATGGGGCAACAGGACGTTTTGTATAAATCAGAGGAGGACATAAGGACAAGAAGGGTTGAAATTATGGTAATATTTATTGAAAACAGGGTTGAAACCGTTATAAAAGTATGCTATAACTATATCAATATGTTATTTTATTTATAGAATCTATAAATAAAATATAGCCTATTATTTAATTTTGGTATACTAAATTTTACACAGTGTCGTTTTGGGGGGAATTATATGGAAAATCAGAATTATGACGCACTGAAACTGGAAAATCAGATTTGTTTTCCGCTGTATGCAGCTGCGCGTGAAATCGTGAAGCAGTATAAACCAATGCTGGATAAAGTGGATTTAACCTATACGCAGTATATTGTAATGATGGTGTTGTGGGAAAAGAAAGCCGTTACCACAAAAGAACTCGGGCATCGGTTATTTTTAGATTCCGGAACATTAACACCGCTGTTAAAGAAAATGGAAGCCAAAGGGCTGCTTACTCGTAAACGGTCAAAACACGACGAGCGTAACCTGGATGTAACCATTACCGAAAAAGGTGAACTGTTAAAAGAACAGGCAATCGAGATTCCGGCACAGATGGCAAAATGTTCTCAGCTGGATTCCGAAGAAATGCTGATGCTGTATAAGACGCTGTATAAAATTCTTGGCCAGGAGAAATAAATTCAGAATCATATAAAAAAACAGACCTGTAAATCCTGCAGGTCTGTTTTTTATAATTATTAAGTTTACATAACAATGATTATACGAAGTTATACAGGTGAAAGAAGAGGCGCCCCATTTCGAGCGCCCTGAGAAATTTTATGTTATTTCTGTTTTTTTGTCCAGGCATATTTTATCGGATAGATTGTAAATGCAGCACCGGCCAGCGCAAATACTCTGCTTATATTAAATATCATTACAGCCATAGCGTCAGGCAGATTGGTAAAGCTGAATAGCATCGCAAAGACACTTACTACCGCACAGAAAATGATTGCAATGCAGAATTTCAACAGCGGTTTATGTTTGTGGATAGCTAATCTGGTTGTATCACCAATTGAGCCGAACCAGACAGCCAGAAACATCCATCGCAAAAATCTGTCGTTCATGTTTATATAGTATAGTGCATCTTCCATAATGATTTCACGATTTACAAGTGCAAGAGAAAAAAAGCAGTAAAATATCAGTATTGTATACAGTGGCAGAAATTTTTCTGTTTTGTGTACAGCAGATTCAATTTCTTCAACACGCCGTTCTTCCCGTTCCCGTGCCCATTCTTCCCGTTTGGCTTCAATATCAAAATCATCAAAATTGTTCTCGTTGTTATATGGAGTTTCTGTCATCTGCATCACCACCTTGTGGAACTAGAATAACATACAAGTGTGGAATTTGCAAGAATGAGATTTCACTAATATTACAGATTACCGCAATTTGCCTAAATCAATTCGATATACCTTTTTATACAGGTTCTTGCTTTCATCAGGAATAACAACATTAAGACTAACATAGTCTGAGTTTTCGGGAACCAGAACAATATATAGCTGTGTTTGACTATCGTCACCGGGTAGTATTTTATCTGGTCGTGGAGTTTTACCTGTAACATTTCCTAATGAATCGTAACTGCCGGTATAAAGTTCAAAATTTTCCCCTGCCCCTTCAAAGCCTTCTTTAATTTTTAGAGAGAATGTCAACTGACAGATTAATTGTTCGTTCAAGTTCACATTTTTTGAGAAAATGTTTTCTGCTTCTTCTTTTGAAAGCAGTTTTACATTGCTAATCTCAAATTGAAACTTTGATTCCTCCCATATCTCTCCCGGCTCGAGAAATTCGCCAACCTTGTTTTCATATAACATATCGTGCTTATCTAATAGTGCATTAACTGAATATGTGGTAAAAATTGCAATGAACGGCAGAGAACATACAAACAGAACAAGCAGCATGCTAATACTTAGCACTTTGATTACATCTTTCAATATCGCCCTCTCCTTATTATAACTTGAAAAAGAAATTCGAAAATTTATGGAATCGTATACATGAATTCTCGTCTGTATTGATAATAACTGTCCCGATAGATATAGACATTAAATCGAAGATTTTCAACCTGTTTGCCGTCATTTAGTTCTTCAGTTTCTTTGCAGGTAATAAGGAATGTCTTTATGCAGCTGTCTCCTGGATGTATAAGATTTCCATTTTCTATACCGGTAAGTCCTCCTACTCCATCTACCATTGCATAAGCTTTCCCTTCTGTATCCGCAGTACAGCAGCTAATGTTGTAATACAGAATGCTTTCGGAATTGTCAGGGCCGTCGTAATCCTCTTCAAGAGTATAATCCAATGAATATGTATATTCAAATAGCCGTTCATGGTTTTCCACAATTTTCTGGTAATCGTCTTTTGATATAGTGTAATCAGTAAGTGTCTGATTAGTCTCTTCTAATGTAGTCAACGGTATTTCTTTTATGTCTAAGAATTGAAATTTAAAGATTCCTTTTTGATTCCAAACGTCGTTGTATGGAACCCTTTCACAAGTATCTAACAATTCATATTCCGCTGGGGAATTGCAGCCATATAAGAGTAGTACACAAATAACAAGTATCAATAGTTGAACTTTTTTCATCGTTAGCCCCTCCTTTTTAAGTAATATACCAGACATTTAAACAAATCTCAATATAGCTGACATAACATGTCAAAAACAATACAAAAAAACCGGTGCATATCTCAGCACCGGTTAAAAATCATTCTAATTAAACTGTCATGATTTCTTTTTCTTTGTTGTCGATTACTTTATCGATTTCAGCGATAAATTTGTCGGTCATTTTCTGGATATCATCCTGAGCGCCTTTGCTTTCGTCTTCGGTGATTTCTTTGGATTTTTCCAGACCTTTCAGATCGTCGTTCCCATCACGGCGGATGTTACGAACGCTAACTTTTGCGTCTTCGCCTTTTTTCTTAACGCGTTTTACCAGATCTTTTCTGTTTTCCTGGGTCAGCTGTGGCATAACCAGACGGATTACAGTACCATCGCTGGTAGGTGTGATACCTAAATCGGATTTCAGGATTGCTTTTTCAATTGCAGCGATTGCGGATTTGTCCCATGGCTGAATTGCCAGCATTCTTGGTTCTGGTACGGAAATGTTAGCCAGCTGGTTGATTGGTGTTGCTGCACCGTAGTAATCTACAGAGATTCTATCCAGTAAGGATGGAGATGCAATACCGGTACGGATAGTTGCCAGATCGCTTCTCAGAACACCCAGAGTTTTGCTCATTCTTTCTTCTACGTCTGTTTTAATTGTGTTAATCATACTTGTTACCTCCCAACATAGGTCCCGATTGTTTCGCCCATAGCGGCGCGTTTCATATTGCCCGGTGTCATCATATCAAATACGATCAGCGGGATGTTATTATCCATGCACAGGCTGATAGCTGTGGAGTCCATAACTTTGAGCCCCTGATTTAATACATCGATATATTTCAGAGTATCAAATTTTACAGCATCCGGATTTTTCTTAGGATCATCGCTGTATACACCGTCAACTTTTTTGGCCATCAGAATTGCGTCAACGCCCATTTCAGCTGCACGCAGCGCTGCTGTGGTATCGGTGGAGAAATAAGGGTTACCGGTACCGGCACCAAAAATAACAACTCTGCCTTTTTCCAGATGGCGGATTGCTCTGCGTTTGATATAAGGTTCTGCAACTTCACGCATTTCAATTGCGGTCATAACGCGTGTTTCCATACCGGCTGCCTCCAGAGCATCCTGCAGAGCCAGTGCGTTGATAACGGTTGCCAGCATACCCATGTAGTCTGCAGTTGCACGGTCAATACCGCGTTTTGCACCTGCCACACCGCGCCAGATGTTGCCGCCGCCTACAACGATTGCCACTTCTACGCCTGCCTGTGTCAGTTCTAAAATCTGCTGTGCCATAGAACTCAGTACATTGGCTTCCAGACCGTAGCCAACTTCACCGCTTAATGCCTCGCCGCTTAATTTTAAGATGACACGTTTGTATTTTGGTTGATCCATTCTGTTGCCTCCTATTGTGCTTGTCCCATTGCGAGACGGTTTTATGATAAAAACATTATAATTATATATTATATCATAAATAAAGAGAACACAAGGGTGTTCTCTTTAAAATTTTCAATATGATCGGCAAGTCTTAGCCTTTGATCTGTGCAGCAACTTCTGCAGCGAAATCTTCGTTTTTCTTTTCCAGACCTTCGCCCATTTCGAAACGTACGAAACGTACAACTTCAGCGTTTGCTTTTTTCAGCAGTTTGCTGATAGCTTCGCCGTCATCGCTCTTAATGAATGCCTGGTCAACTAAGCATACTTCTTTGTAGTATTTTTCGATACGGCCAACAACCATTTTTTCAATGATGTTGTCTGGTTTACCTTCGTTACGAGCCTGTTCAGTCAGGATCTGTTTTTCGTGTTCCAGTTCAGCGCTTGGAACTTCGGTACGATCCAGATAGCCTGGGTTTGCAGCTGCAACCTGCATAGCGATATCTTTCGCCAGAGCAGCGTCGCCGCCTTTCATTTCTACCATTGTAACGATTTTACCGCCAGCATGGCTGTAGGAAGCTACGATACCTTCTGTTTCGTATAAAGCGAAACGACGCAGGGAAATATTTTCACCGATTTTAGCAACTTTTGCAGTGATTAAATCAGCTACAGTCTGACCATTCAGTTCGGAAGCCAGTAATGTATCGTTGTCAGCTGGTTTTGTAGCTGCAACGTGAGCAGCGATACCGTTTACTAATTCTTTGAATTCGTCTGTTTTTGCAACGAAGTCTGTTTCGCAGTTGATTTCTACGATAACGCCTGTTTTAGCGTCTTCAGAGATGTAGGAACCTACCAGACCTTCTGCAGCGATACGACCAGCTTTTTTCGCAGCGGAAGCCAGACCTTTTTCGCGTAAGAAGTCTACTGCTTTATCAATGTCGCCATCGCATTCTGTTAATGCTTTTTTGCAGTCCATCATGCCAGCGCCTGTCATTTCTCTTAATTCTTTAACCTGTGCAGCTGTAATTGCCATTTTGAGCAACCTCCAAATTTCATTTTATAACATTTTATAAAAGGATAGGGTAACCTGTTGCGGTTACCCTATGAAAATGTCTGTATATAAGATTATTCTTGTACTTCTGCTGCTTCTTCTACAACAGCTTCTTCTGCAGCTTCAGCATTGCTTTCGCCCTGTTTAGCTTCCAGAACAGCGTCAGAGATTACAGATGCCAGTAATTTTACGGCTCTGATTGCATCGTCGTTACCAGGAATAACGTAATCTACATCATCAGGGTCACAGTTGGTATCTACGATAGCTACTACTGGAATACCTAATTTTTTAGCTTCGGTAACAGCAATTTTTTCTTTTCTTGGGTCGATTACGAACAGTGCGCCTGGCAGGCTTGGCATATCTTTAATACCGCCTAAGAAGCGTTCCAGTTTTTCTTTTTCGCCCAGTAATTTGAATTTTTCTTTTTTAGTCAGCAGATCCATGGTGCCTTCTGCTTCCATGGTTTCTAATTTTCTCAGACGAGCGATACGTTTTTCGATTGTCTGATAGTTGGTCAGCATACCGCCTAACCATCTTTCGTTTACGAAGTACTGTTCACATCTCAGAGCTTCTTCTTTGATGGTTTCCTGAGCCTGTTTTTTAGTACCAACGAACAGGATTGGTTTGCCTTCTGCTGCTACTTCACGAACGAAATCGTAAGCTTCAACAACTTTTTTTACTGTTTTCTGCAGGTCGATGATATAGATACCATTTCTTTCTGCAAAGATGTAAGGAGCCATTTTAGGGTTCCAGCGTCTTGTTTGATGACCAAAATGTACACCAGCCTCTAATAACTGTTTCATAGAGATTACTGCCATTTTAAACATCTCCTCTCATAAATTAGATTTTTTATTTGTTGCATTCCCTCCGCCCGAGTCATCTCCTGCAGGAACCGTTTCAGGCTCTGCCTGCAGAATCATCAGACGTGTGTATTTGCACCGCTAAATATATTAGCACACTTCATATGAAATTACAACATGTTTTTGTTAAAAATTCGCAGAAATTTTAAGGAGTTTTTCTTAACAGTGCAGATCATCCAGCCCGCCGTCGTTTAACAGTTTCAGATAGGCTGCAAAGTCATCGTGCAGGTCAGGACGTTTCAGTGCCATTTCCACAGTTGCTTTTAAAAATCCAAGCTTGTCGCCCACATCATAGCGGCATCCTGCAAATTCATAAGCATATACTGCTTTGTGACGAGCCAGTTCTTTTAAGGCATCGGTCAGCTGAATTTCCAGTCCGGCACCCGGTTCGGTTTGCTCCAGGATTGGAAAGATGTCTGGTGTGATAATATAACGGCCCAGAATTGCTACATTGGATGGCGCGATTTCTCTGTCTGGTTTTTCAAACAGTGTTTTTACTTTATGGATACCGTCTTCCATTACTTCACCGGATACGATGCCGTATTTGTCAACATCGCTCCAGTTTACCTGCTGTACGCCAAGAACTGTGGAATTGTAGCGTTCATATACATTCATCAGCTGTTTCAGGCATGGCACGTTGGAATCTACCACGTCATCGCCTAAAAGTACTGCAAACGGTTCATTGCCTACAAAATTTTTTGCGCACAGAACAGCGTGGCCCAGGCCTTTTGGTGTCTGCTGACGGATATACTGAATATTTACGATGTTGGAGATATCTTTGATTTCTTTCAGAAGAGCGTCTTTGTGTTTGCGTTCCAGCTCCATTTCCAGTTCGATGGACCGGTCAAAATGGTCTTCAATCGCGCGTTTGTTACGGCCTGTGATAATCAGAATATCGGTAATGCCGGAAGCTGCGGCCTCCTCAATAATATACTGAATCGTAGGTTTGTCCACAATCGGCAGCATTTCTTTCGGCTGTGCTTTCGTAGCCGGTAAAAAACGGGTGCCCAGCCCTGCCGCAGGGATAACTGCTTTGGTAATTGCCATATGGTTTTCTTCCTTTCCGGATTAGCTGTATTCGTTAATAGCTTATAAAATAAAATTACTTAAATCACGGTCAACAATCATGTCGCGCAGCTGTTCTTTCACATAATCCTCGTCAATGACAAACTGCTGTCCTGCATAATCGCTGGCAGTGTACATGATATCAGCCAGCAGTTTTTCCAGAATGGTATGCAGACGGCGTGCGCCGAGATTTTCAGTCTGTTCGTTTAAATCGCAGGCGATTTTTGCCAGCTGTTCAATGGCATCATCGGTAAATACCAGTTCCACATCTTCGGTTTTCATCAGCTGTGCATACTGTTTTAACAGGGAGTTGTCCGGTTCACGCAGGATGCGTTCCAGATCCTGCTGACTGAGATTTTCCAGATATACACGTACCGGGAAACGGCCCTGCAGTTCTGGAATCAAGTCGGTCGGTTTTGCCACATGGAAGGCACCGGCTGCGATGAAAAGAATATGGTCGGTACGGATATTGCCGTATTTTGTTTTTACAACGCTGCCTTCTACAATCGGCAGGATATCACGCTGTACCCCTTCGCGGGAAACATCCGGCCCGTGGCTGCTGCCTTTGCCTGCAATTTTATCGATTTCATCCAGGAAGATAATGCCGTGATTTTCTGCAAGCGTGATTGCCTCCTGCTTTACATCGTCAAAGTCAACCAGTTTTTCCGCTTCCTGCTGTGCCAGAATTTTGCGTGCCTGTTCTACCGTCACTTTGCGTTTCTTTGTTTTCTTCGGCATAAAGTTGTTCATCATATCGCCGAAATTCCCGTTGGTATCATCCATACCCATGCTGGCAAGCATATCATTCATAGCGTTGCTGTCTTCCACTTCCACATCGATATAATCTTCTTCCAGCTCCTGACGGCGCAGTTTCTGTTTCAGAATTTCCCGTTTATCTTTGATAGCCTGTACATCGGCATCGCTGGTGGAAGTATTCTGATTAGACGGTGCATTGCCGTTGTTGAAAAACATTTCAAAGGGATTGGTCATCGGCGTTTTTTTCTTAGGCATTGGAGCCAGAATATCCAGCAGGCGTTCTTCAGCAAGCTGTTCGGCCTGATGCTCCACTTCTTTCATTTTGTTATCGTTTACCTGGCGGATTGCGGCTTCCAGTAAATCGCGAATCATAGATTCCACATCACGGCCCACATAGCCCACTTCGGTGAATTTAGTAGCTTCCACTTTTACAAAAGGTGCCTGTACCAGTTTTGCCAGGCGGCGTGCGATTTCTGTTTTCCCAACACCGGTAGGCCCGATCATAATAATGTTTTTCGGACTGATTTCTTCCTGCTGCTCTTTTGGAAGACGGCTTCTGCGATAACGGTTTCTTAAAGCAACGGCCACGCTTTTTTTAGCATCGTTCTGGCCGATGATATATTTATCTAATTCTTTTACAATCTCCTGCGGTGTATAAGTTTCCATGCTGCACCTCCTATTTCACTTCTTCTACGGTGATATTGCCGTTGGTGTATACACAGATGCTGCTTGCAATTTCCAGCGATTTACGGGCAATTTCGGCAGCACTCAGATCGGTGTTCTGCATCAGAGCCAGCGATGCGGCATAGGCATAGGAACCGCCGGAGCCGATAGCCACAGTATCAAAATCCGGTGCGATTACTTCACCGGTACCGGATAACACCAGAATTTCCTCTTTGTTCGCCACAATCAACATGGCTTCCAGATTGCGGAGCATTTTATCGGCTCGCCATTCTTTTGTCATTTCAACAGCGGCTCTGGTGAGATTGCCTCCGTTGGATTCGAGATAATTTTCAAATTTTTCAAATAATGTGATGGCATCCGATACAGTACCGGCAAAACCGGTCACTACCTTGCCGTGATATAATGTGCGAACCTTTTTCGCAGAATGCTTCATAATAACATGTTCGCCCATGGTTACCTGGCCGTCACCGGCGATAGCAACCTCATCATTGCGTTTTACTGCCAGAATGGTTGTCATGTGAATCCTCCTTGTCTGTGCTTATCCTATGCACGGGGATGTGCTTTTCTGTAAATCTGCTGCAAATGGGTTTTGGATACTTCGGTATACACCTGTGTGGTAGACAGACTTTCGTGGCCAAGCAGTTCCTGAATCACACGAAGGTCGGCTCCGTTATCCAGTAGATGAGTTGCAAAAGAATGACGGAATACATGAGGGGATACTTTATATTTTAAAGCCCCTTTTTTAACGTACTGCTCCAGAATATATTCGACACCGCGGGCGGTTAATCTTCCTCCCTGCTGGTTTAAAAATAGAGCGTTTTCCTCGTTTTTCAGCAACCGCGGTCTCCCGCTTTCCAGATAACGGGCAATGGCGGTTTGTGCCTGTTCGCCCACAGGAACAATGCGTTCTTTTCCGCCTTTCCCGAAAATGCGCAGAATCCCTTTCTGTTTGCCGATTTCCTGCATATCCAGCTGAACCAGCTCCGATACACGAAGCCCGGAACTATATAACAGTTCAAAGATTGCTTTGTCGCGTAGCTGAAGCGGTTCGGAGCCTGATAAAAAATCATCCAGAAAGGCAGTCATATCAATTTCGTTAATAACCGGCGGCAGATGCTTTTCTTTTTTAGGCGCCGAGAGCAGATCCGCCGGGTTATGTTCCATCCAGCCTTCCCTGTTTAAAAATTTGCAGAAGCTTTTGATAGCCGCTGTCTTTCGGCTCAGAGTGGTCTTCTTGAGTGTCTGGTCTTTCTGCAGACTTGCCATATAATAGCGCAAATCCCGATATTCCAGCTGTTCTAAGGTGATATCCTGTTCCTGAAGGAACTGACCGAACTGTTCTAAATCCTTTTTATATGCAGTGACTGTATGCAGCGAACAGCCTTTCTCATTCTGCTGCCAGTTCAGAAATTCCTGCAGATAAAAACTGTACGGATGATTAGGCATGGCGGTCAGCTCCTTTCGGTTCAATATGTAATACGGTCAGCCAGTCTGGCTGACCGCTAATTAAATGTATTAAGAACAAATACGGCTTTTATTTCTGTTCGTCCGGTTTCAGCTCCTGCTGAATAAATGCATCTAAATGTTCCAGAGCTCTCTGGGCAATCAGTGCATTTTTTTCTTTCTTGTTGCGAATTTTTTTGCCTTCCAGGCCCGGAATCAGGCTGAAGTTCACATTCATTGGCTGGAAATGTTTGCTGTCGGCAGTAACGATATAATTCATCAGCCCGCCGATTGCAGTGGTTAACGGAAATCTCACAAGTTCCTGTTCCTGATACATGCGGGCAGCATTGATACCGGCCACTAAACCGCTGGCGGTGGATTCCACATACCCTTCCACCCCGGTAATCTGCCCTGCCAGGAATAACTGCTCTTTGCTTTTAATGCGGCAGGTGGATTCCAGTGCAATTGGAGAATTTACAAAGGTGTTGCGGTGCATAACCCCGTAACGTACAATTTCCGCATTTTCGAGGCCAGGGATCATCTGCAGAACACGCTTCTGTTCGCCCCATTTCATACGGGTCTGAAAACCGACGATATTAAACAGGGTTCCTTCCAGATTGTCTTTACGCAACTGGACAACGGCGTAGAATTCCTCATTCTCTTTGCGATGATCCACTAAACCAACCGGTTTCATCGGGCCAAACAGCAGAGTCTGACGACCACGGCTTGCCATTGCTTCGATTGGCATACAGCCTTCAAAGAACTTCTCTTTCTCAAACTCTTTGGTTTCAATCAGTTCCGCACTGGTCAGTGCATCATAAAACTGATTATACTCTTCCTCGGTCATCGGGCAGTTCAGATAATCGGCATCGCCTTTATCATAACGAGATGCCCAGAACGCCTTATCGTAGTTAATCGATTCTGCAGTTACGATTGGAGCCGCCGCATCGTAAAAATAAAAGTCATCCTGGCTGGTTACCTGTTTGACATATTCCGCCATAGCCCCTTCTGTTAGCGGACCGGTAGCAATGATTGTAATTTCATCTTCCGGCACCTGAGTTACTTCCTCATACACGATTTCAATCAGCGGATGCTGCTTGATGGTTTCGGTAATCTGTGCAGAGAATTTCTCGCGGTCTACTGCCAGAGCACCGCCGGCCGGTACCTGATTATCATCAGCACAGCGCATAATCAGAGAGTCGCAGCGGCGCAGCTCTTCTTTTAATAAACCAACAGCATTTTCAATATTATTGGCCCGCAGAGAGTTACTGCATACCAGCTCACCGAACCCGTCGGTGTGATGAGCTGGAGAATATTTCAGCGGACGCATTTCGTACAGGCGAACCGGAATCCCGCGCTGAGCCAGCTGCCATGCAGCTTCTGACCCGGCAAGACCGGCGCCGATTACATTAACTTTCCTGATTGTCTGATTGTTCAACTGGTTCAAAGTTACACTCCTTATTGCTGCAAATCACTAATTTCCCTTTTTTCGTATTGCGTTCTACCATGATACTGTCGCATTTCGGGCAGCGCTGACCGGTTGGACGGTCCCAGCTCACGAAACTGCATTCCGGATAATCGCTGCATCCATAGAAGGTTCTCCCTTTTTTGCTGCGGCGCAGCACAACATCCCCTTTCCCGCAGACCGGGCAGGTAACATCGATTTTTTCCAGAAGCGGTTTGGCGTTGCTGCATTCCGGGAATCCAGGACATGCCAGGAATTTCCCGAAGCGCCCCATTTTGATAACCATATTGCGGCCGCATTTTTCACAGATTTCATCGGAAACCTCGTCCTCGATTTTAATCTGGCCGATTTTTTCCTCGGCTGCCGCCAGTTCTCTGGAGAACGGTTCGTAGAAATCACGAACAACGGCTTTCCATTCGTATTCGCCTTCTTCGATGCCATCCAGTTTGTCTTCCATACCGGCGGTGAAGTTCACATCGATAATATCCGGGAAGTGTTCTTTCAATAGATCCACAACCAGAATCCCCAGCTCGGTCGGATAGAACTGTTTTGCCTCGCGCACCACATAATTGCGTGCCAGAACGGTTTCTACGGTTGGTGCATAGGTACTTGGACGACCAATGCCCTTTTCCTCCAGCGCTTTGATTAAGGTAGCCTCTGTATAGCGGGCAGGCGGCTGTGTAAAATGCTGTTTTGGAATCAGTTTTTCCGATTTCAGACTCTGGCCGATTTCCACCGGAACCAGTTTCTGATTTTCTTCGCCGTCCTCTTCTTTGCTTTCCTCGTAGACTTCCATATAACCTTTAAAGGTTACAATTGTACCGCTTGTGGTGAAATCATATTTGCCGGAACGGGTCAGAATGGTGGTCTGTTCCAGCTGAGCTGATGCCATCTGACTTGCCACAAAGCGCTCCCAGATTAATTTATACAGTTTGTACTGTTCATTGGACAGATATTCTTTGATGGATTCCGGAGTTTTATCCACATAGGTTGGACGGATTGCCTCGTGGGCATTCTGTGCATTGTTTTTATTTTTATAGGCTTTCTGTTCTTTCGGCAGATACTGTTCCCCGTAGCGTTCCTTAATAAAAGCCGCTGCATCCGCTTTCGCAACATCGGCAATACGGGTAGAGTCGGTTCTCATATAGGTAATCAGACCGACCGTGCCGCCTTTGCCCAGAGAGATGCCTTCGTAAAGCTGCTGGGCAACACGCATGGTTTTCTTTGCAGTGAAGTTCATTTTCCGGTAGGCATCCTGCTGCATGCTGCTGGTGATAAACGGTGCTGCCGGGTTTTTTGTTTTCTTCTGCACTTTTAAATCGGCTACTTCGTAGGAAGCGCCTTTCAAATCATCCAGGATTGCCTGCATTTCTGCTTCCGATCCGATTTCTGCTTTCTTGCCGCTGATTTTGCTCAGTTTTGCGGTCATTTTGCTGCTCCCGGTGGATAACACATTGTCCAGTGTCCAGTATTCCTCCGGAATAAAGCTGTTGATTTCCTCTTCGCGCTCGCAAATCATACGTACCGTTACCGACTGTACACGGCCGGCACTCAGCCCTTTTTTCACTTTGCGCCATAATAGCGGGCTTAACTGATACCCGATAAAGCGGTCCAGTACACGACGTGCCTGTTGCGAATATACACGGTTGTATGCCAGTTGACGAGGATGTTTTACCGCGGTTTTAACGGCTTCTTTTGTAATCTCGTTAAACTCAATCCGGCATTTCTCCTCCGGATTAATTTTCAGAGTTTCCATCAGGGTCCACGCAATGGCTTCCCCTTCGCGGTCCGGGTCCGATGCCAGCAGAACACGGTCTGCTTTCGATGCGGCTTTTTTCAGTTCTTTGATTTTATCGCCTTTTCCACGGATGGTGATGTATTTTACCTCAAAGTCATTTTCCACATCGATGCCGAACTGACTTTTCGGGAGATCGCGGACATGCCCAAGGGAGGCCAGAACCTCATAATTTTTACCCAGAAACTTTTCAATTGTCTTCGCCTTTGACGGGGATTCCACAATCACTAATGTTTTTCCCAATACGAACACCTCAACCTATTCTGATATATTTTCTTCCAATCATCTGCTGCACCATGCCGTATAGCTCCAGCATACTCAAAATGGGCATTAGCTCGGCCATCGGCAGTTTGCACAGATACGCAAGTTCTTCTATAGCAACCGGCTCCGCAGTGATATACTGCAGAACACGGGATTCTTCTTGTGTTAACGATATATGACTGGTTTCCTGAATTTCTTCCTTTATATTTGTATCTTTATCTTCTGATACAGCTTTCTTCAGGAATTCATTTTTATTTTCTTTCTGCTTTCCGGAAGCAGATTCCTCTAAATCCGGAAACAGAATCAGCGGCTTCTGCCCATATTCCTCCAGGATATCCTCCACGCAGGTAACCAGCTTGGCTCCTTCCTGAAGAAACCGGTGGGGTCCTGCCGATAACGGATTCTGAATCTGCCCTGGAACTGCAAATACATCTTTACCTTGCTCCAGAGCGGTTTCCACCGTTATGAAGGCGCCGCTTTTCACGGCAGCCTGTACAATTACAACACCGCGGGACAATCCACTGATAATCCGGTTTCGCTGCGGGAAATGCCAGGCCAGAGGCTGGCTTCCAAGCGAAAACTCCGATATAATGCATCCTCTCTCGTGGGCGAGAATCTCTTCTGCAAGCCGTGTGTTCTCTTTTGGATACACACGGTCAATGCCGCAGCCCTGCACGGCAATGGTGCCCGCAGAACCTTTCAGAGCTCCTTTATGTGCATGGGCATCGATACCCCTTGCTAAGCCACTTACAACACATACACCAGAGCGACTTAAATCGGCACCAAGCTGTTCCGCTGTGGCCAGGCCGTAGCTGTCGGCTTTTCGGCTGCCCACTATGGCGATATTCAAATCAGACGGCACAAAGTTTCCCTTCCAGTACAGAATGGCCGGTGGCTGATGAATCTGACGCAGTGCCGCGGGATAATTCGACATAGAGTACAAAAAAATATCAATTTTGTTTTCATTCAGATAAGATTCGACTTTTGAAAGGTCAGTCCGGGTTCGTCGCTTCACAAAACATTGCCACACCTCAGCGGGAACATCAGGAAACTGATGCCTTAACTCCAGCTCCGAGGCGCTCCATAATTGTTCTCCCGAGATGTTCATCAGAAGCGTTTTCAGCAAACGCTCGTGCTTCATGCTTTCCTCCCAGGATTTGTGCAGTACAGCCCAGATGGCCTTTTCTCTCATAAGCAGAATCCTCTCCTGTCACATATATTCTGTTGTTTTTGAATGCGTTATACATTTCGTGTTCATTCGGTTTCGATGAACCGTTTAATGAACGCCTTGTACCTTGGTTCTTTCGTTTTGGTTCAGAGCCTCTGTTCAGGCGCAAAAAGAGAGCAGTCAAAGCGGATGCCAACTGCTCTTCAAGATATTACAGCGTTGCAAGAATCTCAAGGGCACGTTCCGCCATTACCATCTGGCCATGTTCTGCAAAGAATGCAGATACGGTGCTGATTTCATCACCGTATTCCGACAGCAGTGCTACGCCGCCATCGGTGAGCCACTCTTTCTCCATCAGAACCAGATAGTATGCATCCTCATAACGGAACAGCTGGCTCGCACCATCATAAGATGGTTTCAACAGATGAGCAGCCTGAATGACATCTTCCAGAGTCTCAAACCGGTAAACAGCCTCATCAGATGCGATTTCCGGCAGAGCATCCTCAGCCTCATGCTGCATCAGCTCATCCATCAGAGCCTTTCCAATTCCCTCGATATCCAGATCAAACGGTAAACGCGGATGACTTCCTTTGATTTTGGTTACGGTCACCAGCAGACTTTCGCCGGTCATCGGATATGCCTCAATCATCAGCTGGGCATTCTGACCCACATCAAAGCCACAGGCCTCTTTCGCTTCCTCCAGAATCTCATAGAACATCTTCTGGGCTGCAGGATTATGCGGGGTCAGATCCCATTTCTGCATGTCGCGTTTTTCCATATCATCCTTGCTGATAATAATCTGTAATTTATCATCATTCACTAAATTGAACTTCAATGTTTACCACCTCCAGAATGGACGGAATTAATTTAATATTATAGGGGACTGATTCAAATTGTCAAGTTCCTTCCGGTTTATTCTGTATTTTATGCCGGAGCTGTGGTATACTGACACAAGAAAATCGGAGATATCCGGAGGTGTCTGTACCTGTGAATAAAAACGACAGCAAATGGTTCCTCAGCAAAGTAAAACAGGCTGTGAAACAATATAATATGATAGAACCGGGCGACCAGGTGGCCGTTGCCCTATCCGGCGGGAAAGACAGCCTGGTGCTTTTATGGATTCTTCATCAGCTGCAGCAGAAATCCCATCTGGATTTTGAACTCAAAGCCGTTCATATTGACTGCGGATGGCCAAATCAGGATACGCAGTTCATGCAGAAACTCTGTTCTATGATGTCTATTCCACTTTCCTTTGAAAAATCCTGCATCGCACAGGCAATTTCTCCCAACGGAATTCTGATAGACAATCCATGCGCATTATGCAGCCGCCTTCGTCGCGGCGCTCTTCTGCAATGGGCAGAAAAACAGGGCTGTAATAAAATTGCACTGGGTCATCATCTGGACGATGTGGTGGAAACGCTGTTTCTCAATCTGCTGCACGGCGGTCACTACCATGTATTTGCGCCCCGCATCGATTATGAAGACCGGCACATTTCGATTATTCGTCCACTGGTTTATCTGGACGAACAGACCTGTATCCGCATCGCGGAACGGGAACAGCTGGAACCGATGAAAAACACCTGCCCGGTCAATCATCAGACACAGCGGCAGGCAATTAAAAATCTGCTAACGGTTATGCGCCAGCAGTATCCTGATTTTAATCGCAAAGTTCTCCACTCGCTGGAACATGCCAGCCCGGAGGATTTGTGGAGCGCAATGCCGGATTATCGTTCGGAACAGAAGAAAAACGAGTAAATATAAAAAGACAGCGGCTGTTTAAAAGAAACGGATTCTGAAACCGGATATCAGCATCTGATTTTCAGAATCCGTTTTAAAACAGTCGTTGTCTTTATAATTTTTATAGTGTTCTCAATTATCTGGATTTGTTCAGAATCTCTTTTAAGAGACCTTTGCATCCACGCAGTACATCATCATAGGTTACATCAAAATTGCCTGTGTACCACGGGTCTGCAATATCGCCTGTTTCCCCGGCATATTCCAGTAACAGATGAATTTTGCCGGCTTCATCCCCGCCGCAGATGCGGGTCATATTACTGATATTGTAATGGTCCATGCCAATCAGATAATCATACGCGGCATAATCCTGCTTCGTCATCTGTCGTGCTGCACGTCTCGGGCACGGAATGCCCACTTCTGCCAGCTTTGTTTTAGTGCCGTAATGCACATCATTGCCGATTTCCTCCCGGCTTGTCGCAGCCGAAGCAACCTCAATCCAGTCCTCCAGCCCCTCTTTTCTCACCAGATCCTGCATTACATATTCCGCCATCGGCGACCGGCAGATATTGCCGTGACATACCATTAAAATTTTAAGCATCGTGTAGCTCCTTTACATTTCCTGTTTCATAATCATTTCAAATCGATCAGTACTTCCCATTTACCATTACGTTTTCCATTTACCCTTTTAATATGGCCTTTTTCTCTTAATGAGGCAACTTTCATTTTTACTGTCCGCTCTGATTTTTTTATCTGCTTTGCAAGTTCTTTTTGTGTAATAGATGGATTTTCAATTATTAATTTTAAAATTGCTAACTCATCCAAAGGGCAATCCAAAGTGCAAATATTGCCCTTTGAAATTTTATCGTTTCCCTTTTGAATTTCCTCCACATAATCCACATGCAAATACCGGTTTTTTAACGGATAACTGGTTCCCAGCAGCAAATTGCTAAAAAACTGTTCCAGATATTTTGTGGTGGCATGGATTCCTTTGGTTAAATCACTATAGTTCGCTCTTACCAGTGCATTGCGAAAATACCAGGAATGATTCTGAAATGTCTCGTTATTTACATTGAGCCCAAAGGTTCGCAGATATTTGATAATAAAGACGGCAGTTGCTCTGGTGTTGCCTTCACAGAACGGATGAATTTGCCAGATATCTGATGTGAATTTCACCAGATGACGGATTGATTCTTCGATAGATAACCCTTCGTAGGAAAACTGTTTCTCCATCTGAAAGTCATAATCGATGGTTTCTTTAATATTATTACAGGAGGCATAAATAACACTTTCGCCATTCAGAACCCATTCCTTTTTTGTGATATTCCATGTTCTGATTTTTCCTGCATCTTTCAGAACGCCTTCAAACAGACGGCGATGAATGGTCTGCCATTCAACCGGTGAGAACTGAAAGGTTTTTTCGCCGAGCAGCTCGGTAATTCTGGCCGATACTACATCGGCCTCCTGTGTATTTTCTTCAATATTCAGTCGTTCGGTGCGCTGTTCGTAATAACTGTGAATACGTTTCTGCGCCTCTTTGATGGTAATATTGCCTTCGATATGTTCTTTAGCAGTGTCCAGCAGATATGCGGACGTTTTCAGCCCGTCCACCTGCTGCAGACCGATTGCAATCTGCCACGCCTGACTTTTTTCGGACATCTCCGGTTCGCCAAGCCGTATATATTCGGCAAGGTCCATCTGCCACTTTTCTTCGCTCATATCTGCCACCTCCTGCCTGTTATCGTATCTTAAATTATACCATATTATCGGTACAAATATAACGGTTTCTCCTTATCTCATCAACTCGATATAACGCTCCATCTGGCGAAATATTTCGTCCATGCTGAAATAGCCGGCCTGTTCAATGCAGCGCTTTCCATTAGCGAATACCAGCACTGCCGGGGCTGTGAAAATCTGCAGTTCACCTGCGGCTTCGGGAATCTCCTCTATTTCCAGATATGCGGTGCCGATTGCCGGATAATCTATCGCCCACTCCTCTATTTTGCGACGGATGCTGACGCACGGGGTACAGGAACTACTGGCGATTTCCAGTATGGACAGGCCGTCCTGCGCAATATAGTTTCGCACCTCTTCGATTGTATGCAGTTTCAGCAAATTCTCACTTCCTTAACCTTCATACGAAATTCTGAAATAGTCCAGATAAGCCTTGTAACGGTCCTGAGCAGTCAGACAGGTATCACGTAAATAGCCCCGTTCATGATTCCATTCGTTCAGTCCTCGATAGTAATACCATTTTAAATCGTCTTCTATTATAAACGGTACAATTTTATATTTCAGACATTCCTTAAACATTATCAGACGGCCGACACGTCCGTTACCATCCTGAAACGGATGAATCTTTTCAAACTGCACATGAAATTCCAGAATATCATCAAAGGTTTTCTCCGTTTTTGCGTTATATTCCTTCAGCAGTGCTTTCATTTTTGCAGGTACATCTTCCGGCATTGCAGTTGGTAAACCGCCGACTTCATTCGGCATACGCTTATAATTCCCTACTGCAAACCAGTCCATTTTGGAGTCACTGGTGCCCGATTTCAACAGCAAATGCAGTTCTTTAATCATTTTCTCAGATAATGCAGATCTGGCATTATCGATGATATAATCAATGCATCGAAAATGATTTGCAGTTTCGATGATATCGTCTACGTTGACGGTACCCTGTTCAATACCGATAGTGTTGGTTTCAAAAATATGCCGCGTCTGGTCATGTGTCAGGCGGCTTCCTTCTATGTGATTTGAATTATAGGTTAAATCAATTTGTGTTTTATGATAGATTCCTCCAGAATATCTGGCTTTTTTTTCTTTAACCAGAATATCCAGAAGGCTTTTGGTCGCAGTGCCTTTTTTATTGGAACGTGGTGGTTTTTCCGCATCTTCAGGAATATTCCATGTTTTCCCGGTAAGAAATGCTCCGGGGATACGTCCGCTGGCACAATAATTACGAACGCTCCGTTCTGAAACGTTCCATCGCGACGCAGTTTCTGCAACAGACAGATAACGCATATTTTTCACCGCCTTACAAATGGTCGTTGTGTAATATTATATCACATTATCGGCAAAAATATAAATATGTAAATTGTAATTTCATATGATTTATTGCCGATAACGGAAATAATAACTGTACAGAAACATAGGCACAGCATTGTATTCTGTATAGAAAAACGGTATATCCCGCATAATTGACGGTGATGAGGCCCTTTGCTACAATCAAAATGAAATCGTTAAATGAACGCATTTATTTATAAAATGAGGTGTTTCTATGAATCAGACAGGATTTGCTTATGTACAGATTGGTGCAGAGAATTATAAAGCGCTGGCGGATTTTTATGTAAGGGCAATGGGCTTTGTTTATTGTGAGGACAAGGGATGGCTTTGCGGCAAAGAAGGAGTATGTCTTGCAGCTCCCGGCTTTGAAAACGAAAGCGGGCCGGTATTCGGGTTTGTTCCGGCATCAGATGGTAATGCGGCACAGATTAATGATGCCGGGTTCGCTCACACATGTTTTGAAACAAATGATGTGAAGGCTGCAGTGAATCATTTTGTGAAATGCGGCGGTTCTATCCACTCCACTATGAAGAATCCGGAAAACCATCCGTGTGTATATTGCAAAGACCCGGAAGGCAATGTGGTGGAATTCCACATTCCGTTTCCTGCTGAGAAATCCGCAGGCGCATATCTGCATACCGCCGGCTGCCTGCTGGGGCTCAAACCGGAGAAACAGCTTCGCAAAGGCAATGCGGAAGATGCTGTCAAATTCATTCATGTGAACATCATTTGCTCCGACTGGGAGCATCTATGCGGTTTCTATCGCAATGTATTCGGCTGTGTGAACTTCGGCAGTCTGAAAAATCATCAGGGCAGCTACAAGGAACAGGTTATCGGTGTTCCGGGTGTGCATGTTACAGGTCAGCACGTACTGCTGCCGGGTTTTCAAAAGGATTATCCGACTCTGGAGATTTTCACCTATTCGGTGCCGGGCAGAACAGCTCCATGCGATGAATCGGCCATCGGAATTAACTGCATCGGCTTTGCCTGCGATAATCCGGAGGCTGTAGCAGAACAGATTACATCGGCCGGCGGCGTTCTCAACGAAAAGAATGCAGATTACATTCTCGCCGGTGATTTGCAGAACGGCAGAGTCCTTCTGCGCAAGGGCTAAAATCGATACAATACAGATACAATATAATTAAAAAGAGGCTAAGACATAACGGCTTACGTATAAAAACACGCAGGGTATCCTTTCCCCTGTCCCTCCATATCTGGGCACTACCGGAAAGCTATCCAGCGTTGACGGATTTCTGCACTTCGTGCAAATCCATCACGCTTCTGGACAGCTTTCATCCGTGTCCATCTATAGTCGGAATTCAGGGAAAGATACGCTGCGTGTTTCTGTTTACAGATAGCTGTCTCTTGATTTATTCTGTTTTGCCTGGTTGCGCCCAGTCTGGCATTGCTTCAAAGCTTCTGGTTTCACCTTTGTACGGGAAGGTGATGCGGCAGGAAAACAGCATTGGTTCGGTCTCTTTTGCTCTGGAGCCGTATTTGTGATCGCCCACTAACGGATAGTTGCGGCTGGAGAACTGCACGCGAATCTGATGGCTGCGCCCGGTATACAGGCGGATACGAACCAGGGAGCGTGTTTCGGTCTCATCTGCGCCTTTCTCAACACGGAGCCGTTTATATTCCAGACGGGCTTTCTTTACACCTTTGCGTTCCCGGTTTACCACAAACACTTTATTTTTTTTCGAATCCTTCCAGAGCAGATCCTCCCAGTCGCCGGATTCGGGCACTTCCCCGTGAACCACGGCAACATATTCCTTAATCATATCGCCGTCCTGAATGGCACGGGACAATGCCGCAGCCATGTTTTTCGTGCGGGCGTAAACCATTACACCGCCCACGTTTAAATCCAGCCGGTGCAGTGTATAAATCTCTCCGCCAAGCGCTTCTTTTAATGCGGACGGCAGCTGGCTCTCCGAATCCATTCCCACCGGTTTGATGCAAACGGCAATCTCCCTGTCGTGATATAAAATCTCCATCAGTACACCTCTTTATAACAGATAACAGCTTTATAACAATATTTATAACAGCTGGATAAAATGCAGCAGCAGACGCAGCCCGTAACATACAATCACGATACCGCAAATTATATTGATGCCACGCAGAATCCGGGCATTGAACCGTTCACGAAATACCGAAATCAGCAGTGTCAAAAGCGTAAACCACAGGCAGGATGCACTGACCACCCCTGCCAGAAAAAACAGGGAGGAATCCGGCGGTAATACTGCCCGAAAGGCTCCCAGCATCATGGTTCCGTCAATAATGGCCTGCGGATTAAACCACGTTACCACACAGGCTGTGGATATCATCCTGAGCAATGGCAAATCTGTACTCTGCCGTTTGATTTCATCCGGTCTGGTTCGCAGCAGGCCGATGCCAATCCAGATAACTACAAGGCTTCCCAGCAGCAGAATCAGCATCTGAAGCCAGGTGTAGCGCTCCATCAGAGCGCCGATTCCAAAAAAACAGGCCATGGATAGCGTAATATCAAAAAAAATTACAATCCAGGCCCGTAATAGTGCATGGTATCGGGAGCAGCTCAGTGCCCCGTTAATGACAAACAGATTCTGGACGCCGATGGGGGCAACATAGGCAAGCCCCATCGTCAGTCCCTGTAAATAGATTTCCATAGGAATACGTTACCGTAAAGCCTGAATGGCAGCAGCGCGGTCTGGTTTGCCGAATACAGCAGAACCTGCCACCAGTACATTGGCACCGGCAGCGGTTACGAACGGTGCGGTTTCCGGTGTGATGCCGCCGTCCACCTGAATCAGAGGCTGTACGTTCTGTTCTTTGCACATTTCCATCAGGCGTTCCAGTTTTGGTACGATATTAATAAATTTCTGACCGCCAAAGCCAGGGTTTACACTCATTAACAGAACCATATCCAGTTCCGGCAGAATGTAATCCAGAACGCTCAGCGATGTTGCCGGATTCAGCGCAACACCGGCTTTTTTGCCAGTGGCATGAATGGACTGGATGGTGCGGTGTAAATGGGTGCACGCTTCAGCATGTACCACAATCATATCGGCACCGGCATTTGCAAATTCCTGAATGTACTGATCCGGATTGGAAATCATCAGATGTACATCAAAAAACAGATTGCTGTGCGGGCGCAGTGCTTTAATCAGCCCCGGGCCGAATGTAATATTTGGAACAAAATGACCGTCCATAACATCTAAATGGAGCCAGTCGGCACCGCCCTGCTCAATGTCGCGCACTTCGTCCTGTAAACGGCTGAAATCGGCGGATAATAAAGATGGTGCAATGTATAACATGTTAAAAACTCCTCTCCTGCTGAATGACTTCTTCTAAAAATGCCAGGTAATTATCATAGCGGCTCTGCGCAATCTGGCCGTTTTCCAGCGCTTCCTTGATGGCGCAGTCCGGTTCGTTTTTATGCATACAGGTGGCAAAGCGGCAGTCTCCTATCCGGGATAAAAACTCTGGAAACAGACGGCACAGCTCCTCCCGTTTGATATCCTCGGGCAGCTGCAGTGAGCTGAATCCCGGTGTATCGGCAATCAGTGTATCCTTGTCCATCTGGAACAGCTCCACATGGCGTGTGGTGTGTTTGCCCCGTTTGGATTTGTCGCTGATTTCGCCGGTTGCCAGTTCCCACTGGTCGCTCACGGCGTTCATCAGGCTGGATTTGCCAACACCTGAGTTTCCGGCCAGCACCGAGCATTTTCCATGCAGCACCGCTTTCATATCCTCGATGCCCTGTCCGGTTACGGTACTGCACATATAAACCGGAAACCCAATGGACTGGTAGATGCCAAGCAGTCTCTGCTGCTCCTGTTCGCTCACCAGGTCGCATTTGTTAAAGCAGATAACCGGTGTAATCTGGTTCCATTCGGCAAATACGGTCAGCCGGTCAATCAGACGCAAATCAGGCAGAGGGTCTGCCATAGCCGCCAGAATGACAAGCTGGTCAAGATTGGCCACCGGAGGACGCAGCAGTTCGTTTTTGCGAGGCAGCACTTCCTCAATGGCACCGCCTTTTGTGGCATCGCCGGAAACGCTGAATTTCACTTTGTCGCCGGGCAGAAACTTGACACTCTTCTTACGGTTCTTACCGCGCAGCGAACATTCGTACACGATACCCTCGCAGGCCACATAATAAAATCCGCTGTAGCCCTTGATGATGGTACCTTCCAGAATGGTCTCCTGCCCGGCGTTTATTTCAGGCTGGCTGTTTATTTCGTTTACATTCTCATTAGGATTCATACACTTTACTCCAGATTTCCTCTCCGTTGCAGGTGATGGTTACTGTGCCGCTTTCGTGATACAGGAAGGACTGCTCCAGCCGTTCCCCTGCCTCACAGCGTTTCTGATACAGCACCGAGGTGCCTGTTGCATCGGTTAATGTGACAACCACATTGCCGCTCTGCGGGATGATTAAATCAAACTGGGCCGATATTTCAGGGCCCGGGCCTGTGCTTACCGATAACCCCACAGCCGTGCCTTTTTCCACACTGCTTCCGGCCGGCGACTGCTGGCTTACCACATAGTTGTTGTAATATTCGGTGCTGCTCACCTGTGTTACGTTGCCAGCTTCTAACCCGGCAGACCGTAACGCCTGCAGTGCCTCTTCCAGCGTTTTACCCTTCAGTGACGGCACTGTAACGGTTTCCGCCTGCGGTTCGGCATCAGGGTCGTTAATCATAACATCAATGCTGGTGCCGGCTTTTACCGGTTTTTCAGCCTCTACAGACTGATACACAACCACGCCCAACAGTTTTTCCGAATCGGTTACCAGTGTAACATTGCCGAGCACTAAATCCTCGTTTTCCAGCGCAATGCGGGCTTCCTGCTCGGTTTTGCCGCTTAAATCAGGTACTGGTATCTCACTGGAACCAAGGCTTACCACCACGGCAATTTCACGGCCCTCTTTCACTTTGGTGCCGCCCTTCGGCAGCTGGCTGACAACTCTGTCTTTCTCGATGTCCTCGTCATATACTTCATCTTCAATCAGGATTTTCAGGTCCGCCTCTGTCAGCAGTTTTTCGGCTTCCAGAACGGTTTTATTGTGCAGCTCAGGCACAACCACCTCATCACTTCCCATCAGAGCCTGTACCAGAAACATTGGAACCAGAAACAGGGCCAGTGCCCCTGCAATCAACATAAACACGCGCTTTTTGCTGGCGCGGCGTGCGCCTCCGGTGCGATGCCCTGCATCATAGGGGATATCATAATCCATCACACGGGTGTTGTCGTTGATGGTGTTTCGCTTATAGGATTCTTTCCGGGTCATCATGCCGGTTTCCAGATCCAGCGGTTCCACGGTATATTTTTCCGCAGCGCTTAACGAGGAGCCGTTTTTAAAATAGCCCTTCTCCTCCAGATACAGCTGCAGGTCAATTAAGGCATCGGCCATCTCCTGCATACTCTTGAAGCGGTAGGAAGGTTTCTTTTCCAGTGCTTTGAAGATGATGCGCTCCAGCTCTATAGGAATATCGGAGCGCTGCTGCATCAGGCTTTGCGGTTTGTCCTGCATATGCTTTAATGCAACCGATACCGGATTGTCGCCGGTAAACGGCACCTTGCCGGTCAGCATTTCGTACATCACAATCCCCAGCGAGTAGATGTCGGTTTCAAAATCTACCTGGTCGCCTCTGGCCTGTTCCGGCGAGAAATAATGTGCCGAACCCAGAATCCCCTTGTTGTGGGTGATGGTCAGATTGTTCATGGCCTGCGCAATGCCGAAATCGGTGATTTTCACAGTATGATTGGCATCCACCATCACATTGTGCGGTTTGATGTCTTTATGGATAATGTCGTGATCGTGGGCCTGTGCCATACCGTAGCAGAGCTGAATGCCGTAATCAATGGCAAGGTTCACCGGCAACGGACCTGTACGGCTGATGATTTCCTTCAGCGTATGCCCCTGCACATACTCCATAACCAGATAGGCCATGCCGTCGCTTTCACCGTAATCGTAAATATTGACGATATTCTGATGCGAAAGCCGTGCTACGGCCTGTGCCTCCTTCTGGAAGCGGCGGGCGAACTCGGGGTCGTCTGCATATTCGTCCCGCAGTAATTTGATTGCAACGGTTCTGTCAAGGGATGTATCGTAGGCCCGATACACCACAGCCATGCCGCCTGTGCCGATTTTATCCAGCAGTTCGTAGCGGTTTGCAAGTATATGTTTGGCTACCATACAATCACCTCTCATTCATGCCGGTAAATAATTACCGTGATATTATCAGTGGCCCCTTTGGCAAGGGCTGTCTCTATCAGCAGATGCACCGCATCGGATGCTGTGTGCTGTTCCATAATCTGTTTGATATCCTCATCGGGCACCGCATTGTATAAGCCGTCGGTGCATAAAAGCAGCTGGTCGTCAGGATAGAGTTTCTCCTCAAAATACTGGCCGTTGACTGTTTCCTCCGGCCCCAGCGCTTTCAGAAGCACGTTTTTCTGCCGGTTCTCCAGCGGGATATCGGTGTTGCCCTGCCGCATCAGCTCCGCGTAGTAGGAATGGTCCTGCGTCAGCTGGGTCAGTTCATCATCCCGCAGCAGATACAGGCGGCTGTCACCCACATGCCCGGTGTAAAGCCGATTGCCATCCACCATGGCCACAGTCAGTGTGGTTCCCATAATACCGCTCTGCAGCGCCTCCTGTTTTTCGTACACGGCTTTGTTGGCCTGTTCAAACAGGGTTTCCATCTGCTCAACCGAGAATGCCTCCGGGCATTTGCCGTCCACCAGCGTTACAAACTGCTGTACGGCAAGTTCACTGGCCAGCTGCCCGTGTTCGTGCCCCCCCATACCATCGGCAATCACTAGCAGTCGGCAGTCCTCGTTGATATAATAACTGTCTTCGTTGTTTTTTCGTAATCCAATATGGCTTTCGCCTGCTGCTGTCATAAACCGGCCTCCTTTCTGTTCAAAATCGGGCTTCAAAATCATGCCATGATTTCGAACCGGTATGACGCAATTACAGATACTATCATGATACTATGGAACGGCCGGAAATGCAAATAAAACCCGTTCCCGGCAAGCTACCGGTTGATAATTTCCCCGATTTTCTTAATGCTGATGGAGATGGTACCATCCTCGTTGCTGATAAATTCGATATAGTCCGGATTGTTAAAAAAGTCCGACGGCACGATAATCTCGATGCCGGTATCGGTTTTGATTTTGTGCGATTTGTTGGCACGTACCGCATAGTCCCGGTCAACAGCGGTCTCTTTCGGCAGGCTGGCTTTTGTAATCTCCTCCATGTAGCTCTGCTGCATGCCCGGATGCTGTTCAAACACTTTGCGCCCCACCTCGGCCGGCTCGATGATCTCGGTTTTCTGCCCTGCCTCCAGCAGTACCGATTTGGCTGCACAGATGGCCTGTGTAGGGTTCTGGCCAAACTCCTCAGCCACTTTTGTCACGATTTTGTGCACCTTTTTGATGGTGTCTCTGGACGATACCGGCATGGTGCAGTTTAAGAGCCGGTCTGGCAGCAGATAAACCTCCTCGCCGTCCAGAATCCGTTTTTTGTCGGTGAAGGTGACAGTCCAGTTTTCCATGTCGATAAACACAAACGTGCTGACTTTCTGTGTCGGGTTTGGCAGAATGGCATGGTGCTGGATAATCTGGTTGTTCTGCTGATTATCCGTATAGCTTACCTTGTGGGTGTAGCCCAGCTGGTTCGGGTACATCAGGATGGCAAAGTGCGGAATCTCCATGTGCATCATGTCGATAGCCACAAAATCCATTGCCTGTTCCTCGCCGCAGAGCATTAAATCCTGATGCAGTCTGCCGGCCATCTCCTGTGTCACCTGGGCAAATACATCCGGATTGTCCAGATAGCGCTCCAGCTGCTGCCGTACCGGATTCACCTCGCCCAGTTTGCTGGTGTGGGCCGCAGCATCCCGGCTGGCCTTTTCCAGATGCTTCAGCAGGTAATCAAAAATCTCCCGGTCCAGGTCGTTATCCGAATACACCGGTACCCCGGCGTTTAAGTCTAAAATATGCAGAATGGCGCGTTTTACCTCAATCATGGCTGTCTCCTCCGTGTTTTGTGTGCTGTGTTTTTATATTAACTCCGATTATTTGCAGTTACATTAATTTCCACATGGGCACCAAAAATCCCTGCCCGCTTCGCTGATTTTCCGCTGCCCATCCCGTGTGTTGAAACAATGCGTCTGGTGTGTAGTGTGGAAGTATAACACACGAACAGATGTTTTGCAAGTACTTTTTCCAAATCGTCTCTGTGTGGAGACACAGCCTGTAAATAAGTTATCCACAGGCAGATTTCCTCGCGCGCGTTCTTCCACTTCTGCAATAACAACGACGACGACTTGTTTTATATCAGTATCCGTTTCAGTGTCTATATCCGTATCAGTATCCGTATCTGTTTCAGTATCAGTATCTGTATCGGCTTTTTTGGCTTTTTCAAAATAACCGTTCGCTTTTTTGCTTCCTTTTGCTTTGTTTTGCTTTCATTTGCTTTTTAACAAAAAACCGTTCGGTTTTTGCTTCTTTTTATTTTACTTTGCTTTCTTTTGCTTTCAGCGTAAAATAAAACAGCACCCGCCTGAAGGCAAGTGCTGTTGACGAATAAATGTTTGTATGGTAGTATATAATCAATAAATGGAGTTGCCGCTTCTCCAAGGCGGTCAGTCCAAAATGGTTTCTGCCGTCCTATTCAATCGAATGGGCGGCTTTTTTTGCGTTCTACTTGTTTTTCAACAAGGAAGCTAGACCTATCAATACAAGACAAAAGGTGAATATCTCTGTCCATGTAATCATAGGCGTCACCTCCTTTACTGCTTAATTGAGGTGACCAACCGCCAAACGGCAACTCTGCATAGCAGTATAACACACGAACAGATGTTTTGCAAGAAAATTCTGTAAAATCATACAAAAACAGCACCCGCCCGAAGGCAGGTGCTGTTGGGTAACGATATCTTAATAGCCTAATACTTCGCCGACCAGGATGACTTTGATTTTGCCGGCTGGTTTGCATCTTCTTGTGCGAACGATATAGTTGCACACGCAGTCTGGAGAGTTGCAGTCATGGCACAGACCGTCTACTTTGCACGGGGTTTTTAAATCAAACCGCTGAATGTTTACCGGTGCGGCTTCGCTGCGTGCACGGCTTACGGCAGCCATTACATCAGGCACCAGTTTGTTCATGCCTGCTACCACAATAACGCTGTCCGGGCCGTAAATCATAGCGGCTACACGGTTGCCGTTGCCGTCGATGTTTACCAGTTCGCCGGTTTCGGTGAGGGCGTTGGTGCCGGTTAAGAACACATCACAGGTCAGTGCCTGTTTCATTAATGCGACGCGTTCTTCCGGTGTTTTTGCGCTGTCACGGTCAATTACCTGATAGTTGCCCTGTTTTACGGCATCTAAAAGGCCAATCTGTTCGCAGGTTTTGGTGCCGCCCCAGCTTACCACACTGCCTTCCGGAATCAGGCTCAGAGCCTTTTGGAGTGCTTCTGCCGAGTTTTCACAGTAGTAGGCATCAAAGCCTCTGCTTTTCAGATTTTCGCATACTTTCTCGCCCGCCAGTTTATTGCGGGTTGCACGAATATTGTCTGTCATAGGATAACCTCCCTGAATATAAAATCCGGCAGCGATGATTGTATAATAACTCCTGTCCAATTACCATTTGCCTCTCCCTCCACACCTGGACTCTACCTCAGAATTGTTCAGCGTTGCCGGATTAACATCCGTCACGCTCCTGAACAATTCTGACCGCGTCCATCTGTAGTCGGAATTCGTGCAAATGTACATTGGACATCTGTACCGTTATACATTCTTCGCTGCCTTGTTTGCTTTACAGTAATTTCATCAGTTCATCAATGTTTTCTTTTGGGGTTGCCCAGCTTGTGGCAAAGCGTACCACGGTGTGGGTGTCGTCCGGTTTTTCCCAGAAGCAGCAGCGTACCTGTTTCTGCAGTTCGTTGTATTTGGCATCGTCCAGAACGATAAACTGCTGGTTGGTCGGGGAATCCAGATGGAACTGATAGCCTTTTTCGGCAAAGCCCTGTTTCAGCAGTTCTGCCATCTCGATGGCGTGTTTACTGATTTCGAAATACAGGTTATCGGTAAACAGGGTATCAAACTGCACACCGGCCAGGCGGCCTTTTGCCAGTAATGCGCCGTGCTGCTTCACATGGGTTACAAAGTATTTCGGCATGTTGTGTTTTGTAAACACCAGTGCTTCGCCGCACAGGGCCCCCACTTTTGTGCCGCCGATATAAAATACATCGCACAGCTCGGCGATATCCGGCAGGGTCACATCGGTGTGTTTGCTCATTAAGCCGTAGCCCAGGCGCGCGCCGTCCAGATACAGCGGGATTTCATAACGTCTGCAGATTGCCGATAAGTCGGTCAGTTCCTGTTTTGTGTATAAGGTGCCGTATTCGGTTGGATGGGAAATGTATACCATGCCCGGGAACACCATATGTTCGTGGCTTTCGTCCTGCCAGAAGGTTTTGAGGTAAGCCTCTAAATCGCTGGCTTTCATTTTGCCGTCATACTGCGGAATTGCCAGAACTTTATGACCAGTATATTCGATGGCACCGGCTTCGTGTGCGTTTACATGGCCGGTCTGTGCCGATACCACGCCTTCGTATGCCTGCAGCATGGAATCAATCACCACCGCATTGGTTTGGGTGCCGCCCACTAAAAAGAAAATTTCTGCATCCGGGCAGTTGCACGCTGCGCGGATTTTTTCTTTTGCGCTATCGCAGTAAGGGTCACTGCCGTAGCCCGGAACCTGTTCTAAATTGGTTTCTACGAAGCGCTGCAGAATCGCTGGATGTGCGCCTTCGGAATAGTCGTTTTCAAAAGATAACATGGTTATATCCTCCTCTATGAGTTCGCAGAGAGCCTCTGCTGAATATGCAATCTATCGCAATCAATTATAGCATGATATGGAACATTAGAAAAGGAGGAAAACCAGATTATAGTCTCCTCCTTATTGATTCGCTATTCAGGTTTTAATATTTCCAGATGCGCTGTTTCGTCGGTGCAGATATCCGGCACTTTGGTTTCACAATTTGCCAGATGCAATTCGTTCCTGCGGAGTTCATCGCCCCGGTTACCGAAAATCAGTTTCAGCCAGATAATCAGAATCACCTGTCCGATTGCAAGCAGCCAGATAATCAGTTCGTTGTTCTGCACATACTGCAGCGTCAAAAACATTCCTGCATTCAGTGCAAGATTGATATTGCGCAGCAGGTACAGATCATTATGGAGCATCCCTTCCTCAATAAAGCGCTGCCCTATCCATGTGAACAGCACATACCATAAATACAGCTCCATAACCGAACAGATTACTGCAATCGGTACCCAGTCTCCTATGCCGAACTGCATGCCAAACAGAATCGTAAACACTGGAAATATCAGACGCACAACAAGAAGTATGCATGTAAAGCCATACAGTGTTTTCAGTTCTGGATGCTGAACACACAGCTCCTTTATGAAAAACAGAATCAGAATGGCTGCCAGAAAATCCGGAAGCAGATTAAACGAACCCAGGTTGATATCCAGACAGTCAATCAGATAGGCCATCCAGATTAATGAGAGATGGTCATTCTTCATACAGCATCGCCTCCTGTTCCAGAACAACATCCGCTTCCAGTACATCATCTATATAAATCTGTACACGGTAAGGCTTCTTTAATTCATCTAATGTCCAGCAGCCTTCTCCACCGCCTCCCAGTTTAATGCAATACGGAGCGCTGGTCTGCTGTACACGAAAGACTTTGTAGTGCCATCCCTGATTACTGCCGGTTGAAGATTCAATATGACTTAACTGGCTATGCCGCTCGTACAATTCATGAATATCTTTTAATGCGCTATCCGGGTTATCGTCAGCTGGTAACATCAGCACTTCAACTTTACTGTTCCATGCTAAAGAGCGTTTTAAATCCAGCTGCATCTGTACATCCGTCCAGTCACCATCTAGCTCTCTCTGAAATTCCGGGACTCCTGCATTCTGTCCAAACGGGTCCCAGGCATATTGCCATAGCAAATTATTAAACGAGCCATGACTATACTGCTGCAATGTAATAGCATAGTTTTCATCTTCATAACTCTGCACAGCTAATACCGGCCAGCGATTCAAATAATAATCATTCCCCATTGGCTGCAATACATCGGGAACGCCCTGCAGTTCAGCAGCGTTTTTTACCTGCTGTGCATCTAAGATGCGTATGTTCCAGTCGTTTGTTTTCTCAACGGCTAAATCGAAATATACGCTTTCCAGATTTTCGTTATCATAGTGCCAGTCCCAGATGGCCTGACAGCGATAGGTGTTATCGTCTATCTGGTAAAGATTCTGAATGATGCAGGTATCAATATTTGACCGTGGGATTGGCCGGTAAAGGGTACCGTCTTCAAAAAAGAAATACGGATGCACGAGTACCATATTTCCGTATACATACAGATAGGTATTGTCATCATTCAGTATTGGCCGTCCGTTTTCTCCAAAAGCCTGTTCCGCCAGCAGGATGCTGTAAGCAGTTCCTCCTTCGATGTGTCGTCCTCGTTTTCCCATCTCCCACACCCATGCTTCGTATGCCTCCCACTCATCGGGCGGAATCACCAGAGCCATATAGCCCATGTTGCCGTCTTCCAGTGCTTTGCAGAAGATATTGATGGCTTCCTCCGGTGTCTGTGTCTGATAGAGCTGTGCGTTTAACAGCATGCGCTCCATGGATTTGGTGTCTGTTACATTATCGGTGTCAAAGTCGGGCTCGGGCACCGATGCATTGGCAACGCAGGATAAGGTTAACAGCAGTGTGATGCAGAAGGCGGCAGCTCCGTGGCCTTTTGGCACACGGCTGAAATCCACCATGCGTTTTAACCGCCGTTTGATATTGCGTTTTCCGTTGGCCATGGTGGTGGTTCCTACCACCGTTGGATATTTGCTGCGGGCCAGATCCAGCAGCTGATGGCCATAGGCTTTGTGCTGCTCCTGTTCGGTGCGCTCCAGCACGCGCTGGTCGCAGAAGGCCTCGCTGTCGTTCTGGATACGGTTTAAAATCAGCCACATCAGCGGATTGCACCAGTTTAAGATACGCACAGCGTGAATCACAAAGTTCATCCAGATGTCTTTGTATTGCAAATGCAGCAGCTCGTGAAGAATCATGGTATCGGTTACGCTGTCTTTTAAATGGGCCGGAATCACCAGAACCGGCCTGATAATGCCGCATACAAAGGGAGTATCAAACCCGGCACAGATGCGGATATCTCTGCACGGCTTTACGCCATACTGCGCCGCTGTGTTCTGCACCAGCGTTTTCAGTGCATTATCGGCAGGCAGCCCCCGCCGGATGCGATGCCGAAGCTGTACATAAATGATGGTATAAAACAGGGCAAGCAGCCCGGCCACTGCCAGATAGATGACAAAGAGCCAGTCGGTCAGCGAATAGTTCTGCCACTGCATCATGGCTTCTGCAGAAACACCTGTACCCGGTATGGCTGCGTAAGGCTGGCTGAATACCGAGTGCATACGCTGTTCCACCTGCATCTGAAGCAGTGCCATCCACTGGTTAAACCGTACACTGCCCAGCAGAGAAAGCGGCGAGGAAATGCGGCTGGTCTGCACCGGAATTAATAGGCGAACCAGCAGAACCGTCCAGATAAAATAATGCCAGCGGGCGGTCAGCTTATCGTGAAACAGCGCTTTAATCAGCAGTAGAAACAATCCGACCAGTGTGGCGCTGATGGTAAAGTTTAAAACATCCCAGATATGATACATATGTCTCTCCTCCCTGCTGTTGTGTTATGGATTGTCCATACGGTCCAGAATTTTGCGAAGGTCTTCAATCTCCTCTTTTGATAAATCGCCGTCCTGTAAAAAACTTGATATCAGTCTGCCGACAGACCCCTGATACACTTTGTTCAGAAAGCTCTGTTTCTCCTGATAGATGCAGTCCTCACGCTTTACCAGAGCCTGATACTGATGCGGTGTGCACGACTTGTCGATAATGACCAGCCCTTTCTTCTCAAGCCGTGTCAGAAAGGTGTGCACCGTGTTTTTGTTCCACTCACGGCTTAACTGCTGCATCAGCTGAGGCTGGGTAAGCGGGCCGTGTTCCCATAAAATCTGCATCACCGGCCATTCACTGTCGGAAATTCTGTAATCCATAATAACGCCCTCCTTCTTCAATATCATCCAAATCAATGTAGGGGCTGGCGCCCTCGACAGCCCGTTGGCATATCGTGTTATCTTAATTGTTTCACGTGAAACAATGGGAATACAAAAGCCTACACGTGTAGTTTTCCTGTTGAGTTAAGAATACTACACGTGTAGGCATGCGTCAAGAGTCTATTATGAAAAGTCTATTACGTCTATTACAGTAATGCGATTCGGAATTTCTCAATGCGGTCTTTTGGATTTACAAAGCAGTCAAAGCGGACGGCCTTGCCTTCGGTTGTATAATCGGGCTTTACATCGGCCAGATGGGGCCCTTTTGGCGGCCGTTTGACAATCAGTTTTTTCGGCGCTGCCTCCATAGCGATGAGCAGCAGCTCTTTCTCATCCACGCACGGGAACTCCAGTTTCTGAATCATCTGCAGTTTTTTCTTCACCAGTGCGTTTTTCTGACGGGCCGGAAACATCGGGTCCAGCAGAATGACATCGGGAGCCAACTCGGGCGCATTGTGCAGCTGTTTCATGGCTTCCATGCTGTCGGAATAATGCAGATGCATACGGGATACGGTTTCCGCAAGTTCCGGAATGGCTTTTGCCCGCTCTATGGCATCGGCAAGCAGTGCATGAATCACGGGATTGCGCTCGTACATCTGCACATCAAAGCCGGCTGCGGCAAGAAGAATGGAATCATCGCCCAGGCCTGCGGTGGCATCCACAGCGCGCAGGGAATGGCCGGCATCTTTTATTTTAGCCGCTTTCACTAAAAGCTCCTGTGTCAGATTATGATGTTTTAGCCGGGGTATCATTTTTACAAAGTCGCCGCGGAGCACCTGGTCGTCCGAATAAAGTGCCAGTCCGTTTTCATCCCGTTGTAAGGATAAACCGTCCGGCAGTATAAAATCATGATTCATCGTATTCCCTCCGGTTTAAGACCACGGCAGCGGCCCGTATAAACGGTTCATGGCATCGCGTACATCTTTCACCCGTTCGATGAATCCCTTTTCCACGCTGCTGAACCGATAGCCCTGCGGGCTGATTAACACATCGCGGAACGGGCGGTCTGCCATTTCGCTGCAGCCAAGCTGTACCAGCTGATAGCGCTGCAGAATCTGCTCCGGCACAGGCGAAACCCACATGAAGCTGTCCGGGATACTCTGCAGTAAATCAAACTGGCTGCCGCGTTCATATACATACACTTTTTTCTTCTGGTTGGGTACCGACAGAATCTGTTCCTGTTCGTCGGACGGGATAAACGGCACATCCCAGTCGCCGTGAATGATTTCGGTCAGCGGCACTAAATCCTCCAGGCTGATTTTCTGTTTGCTGGCAAGCGGATTGCGAACCGGCATCAGCGCCTGGTATTCAAATTCCCAGAGCAGTTCAGACTGCAGCCGTTTCTCCTGCAGCATCTTCTGAAAGTAGGCATCGTATTCGGACTGGTAACGGATGATGCCCATGGTGTATCCCTTTTTGCTGATATTCTGAATGGCCTCCATGGAGTTGGTTTCCATGAAGTTCAGCTCAAACTCGCCCATGGTGTTCAGGCTGTTGGCAAAATCGGCAAAGGCATAGGTAATATAGCTGGCGCGGGGCACCGAAACCGAAAAGGCCACTTTGCGATGCTCCTCTGATTTATAGCGGGCCTCTAACTCCTCCACCTGCTGTAGAATATGACGGGCCGAATCCAGAAATTCCCGCCCCTGCGCCGTTGGAATTACGCCGGTGGAGGTGCGCTGAAAGATGGTCATATTGTATGAGCTTTCCAGTTCTTTGATGGCCTTGCTCAGGTTTGGCTGGTTCATGGCAAGCTGTTCGGCAGCAGCGCTGATGGAACCGCATCGTGCCACGGTTAATGCATATTTTAACGATAACAGATTCAAAATATATCCACCTCTATCTCTTATCCTGATAATTGTTTGCAGTCTTTTGTTTCTAACTTTATATTATATCATATTCCGGTCATAGTTTGGCATTAACTTTTGCTCTGTTTACAGAAATCTGTTTTCAGAAACATCAAAAAAAGTTTACAGCTTACTTTACATCTATCTTGTCATTGTTAAATCAGAGTGCTATACTATACAAGGCTGCGAATTTTGAAAGCGGTCCAATCCGGCAAATGCCGTATCATTATGATTAAAAGAGGGATTTTCAATGACTAAGACAGAGTTAATCAATGAAATTCAGAAACTGAAACAGGAGAAAGATGCTGTCATCCTGGCACATTATTATCTGGACGATGATGTACAGGCTCTGGCTGATTATATTGGCGACTCCTATTATTTAAGCGAGGTTGCCACAACCATTCCGCAGAAGGTAATTGTGTTCTGCGGCGTATCCTTTATGGGGGAAAGTGCAAAAATTTTGAATCCGGAGAAAACCGTGCTGCTGCCGGACCCAACCTCCGACTGCCCGATGGCACACATGGCATCGGCAGAAAACATTCAGAAAGTGCGTGAAGAGTACGATGACGTGGCAGTTGTGTGCTATATCAACTCCACTGCCGATATCAAACAGTATGCCGATGTGTGCGTAACATCGGCCAACGCCATGCGCATTGTACGCAATCTGCCTCAAAAGAACATCTACTTTATCCCGGACCAGAACCTGGGCCGTTTTGTGGCAAAACAGGTGCCTGAGAAACACTTTATTTTCAACGACGGCTACTGCCCGGTTCATGTACAGATGACCGGGGAACTGGTGGCAAAGGCAAAAGCGGAGCATCCAGGTGCACTGGTGCTGGCACATCCTGAATGTACACCGGATGTTCTGGAACAGGCCGACTATATCGGCAGTACCTCCGGCATTATCAAATATGTAACCGACAGCGCAGAAAATCAGTTTATCATTGCAACCGAACTGGGGGTTCTCTATCAGATTCGTCAGAACTGCCCGGATAAACAGTGTTTTGCCGTGATTCCGGAACAGATTTGCCCGGATATGCGCAAAATCACACTGGAGAAAGTGGCATCGGTGCTGCGCAATTTTGACCACACCGTGGAAATGGATGCCGAGCTCTCGCAGAAAGCACATGCACCGCTGATTAAAATGCTGGAATTAGCCAGAAAGGAATAACGATCATGCAGACCAATGAGATTCAGAACAGAGGGCTGTTTTTGAATGGGGATATCATAAAAGCCGATGTATGTATTGCGGGGACCGGTGCGGCCGGGCTGTTTGCAGCGTTATCGCTGCCTGCGGATAAACAGATTCTGCTTATCACAAAGGATGCCGCCGAACAGAGCGACTCCTTTCTGGCACAGGGCGGTATCTGCGTACTGCGGGATTCTGACGATTACGCCAGTTATTATGAAGACACCCTGAAAGCCGGTCATTATCAGAATAATCCAGCATCGGTTCACACTATGATTTCCTCCTCCCGCATGATTATCAATCAGCTTTTGTGCTGCGGTGTTCCCTTTGAACGGCAGAACGGAGAACTCTGCTATACCAGAGAAGGCGCTCACTCGGTGCCGCGCATTCTCTATCACAAAGACCAGACCGGCAAAGCCATCACCAGCTGTCTGCTGGAACTGGTAAAACAGAAAGCCAATGTGACCCTTCTGGAATACACCACTCTGATTGACCTGCTTGCGAAAGACAACTGCTGCTACGGCGCACTGATATACAGCGAGGAACGCGGATTTCAGAAAGTGCTCTGTGAGGATGTGCTGCTGGCAACCGGCGGTATTGGCGGATTATACAGTCACTCCACCAATTTCGGCCATCTGACCGGCGACAGCCTTGCCATTGCGCTGCGGCATGATATCAAACTGCAGGATATGCAGTATGTGCAGATTCACCCTACCTCCCTCTATTCGGACAGGCCGGGACGCCGGTTTCTGATTTCCGAATCGGTGCGCGGAGAAGGCGCTGTGCTTTTGAACGCTGCCGGAGAACGGTTTGTGGATGAACTGCAGCCCCGTGATGTGGTGGCGCAGGCTATTTTAAAACAGATGGAAGCCGACGGCACCGATTTTGTGCATCTGTCGCTGGCCGGTATGGATAAGGACATGATACTGCATCACTTCCCTACCATTTATCAGCACTGTCTGGAAGAAGGCTACGACATAACAAAAGAGCCGGTTCCTGTGGTACCGGCACAGCATTATTTTATGGGCGGCATCCAGATTGACCTGGAAGGCCGCACTTCCATGAATCACCTGTATGCGGCCGGCGAAACGGCCTGCAACGGTGTGCACGGAGCCAACCGGCTGGCAAGCAACTCTCTGCTGGAAAGCCTTGTATTTGCCCAGCGTGCGGCTATCTCTATGCTGGCGCATCCGGCAGAAGCTGACCACCTGAAAACCGCGGAAGTACTTGCCGAAGCACTGAATACCGATACTTATACAAACCTGAACGATTACCAGCAGCACAATCAGGAACTGGTGCGCGCTGCTGTTGCAAATGCAACATTATAACAACATGATAATCTGTACGATACTCTGTACTGGAAAGGATGTTTCTCCTATGAACGATAAAATTACACAGATGCTCAATCAGGACCCTCTGATTCTGCAGGCCCTTCGCGAAGATATTTCCAGCGAGGACGTAACCACCAACGCTATTTTACGCGCTGCCTGCCCGGGCACAGCCGATTTAATCTGCAAACAGGACGGCGTAATTGCAGGGCTGCCTGTATTTGCCCGCACCTTTTATCTGCTGGATGCGGATACCGAAATCACCTTCTTCTGTGAAGACGGCGACACCGTGCACAAAGGCCAGAAACTGGCCGAATTAAAAGGCGATATGCGTGTGCTCTTAACAGGCGAACGCACCGCATTAAACTATCTGCAGCGCATGAGCGGCATCGCCACTTATACACGCAACACTGCCGCCCTGCTGGAAGGCACCGGCATCCGTTTATTAGATACCAGAAAGACCACTCCAAACATGCGCATTTTTGAAAAATATGCGGTACGCGTTGGCGGCGGGCTGAATCATCGATACAATCTGTCTGACGGCATTTTAATCAAAGACAACCATATCGGCGCAGCCGGCGGTGTGGCAAAAGCTGTCCAGATGGCAAAGGAATACGCACCGTTTGTACGCAAAATCGAGGTGGAAGTGGAAAATATGGATATGGTGCGCGAAGCTGTGGAAGCCGGCGCCGATATCATCATGCTGGATAATATGACCGTGGAACAGATGAAAGAAGCCGTTGCCTATATCGATGGCCGTGCCAAAACAGAATGTTCCGGCAATGTGACAAAAGAGAACATTGCAAAAATTGCCGAAGCCGGTGTTGATTATGTATCCAGCGGGGCACTCACCCACTCCGCTCCGATTCTGGACCTGTCGCTGAAAAACATGCATGCAATTTAATTGTATTTCTGCGGAAAACACTTGTCAGCTGTAAACCTGATATAGTATAATACTCAAACATGCAATTTATAGATTAAAGGAGTTTTGTAATATGTCCGCAGAACGACGCCGCGAAACCATTATACGAATTTTAAAAACTGCTGCTGTACCTGTTTCGGGAACCGACCTTTCCCGCGAATGCAAGGTCAGCCGTCAGATTATTGTGCAGGACATCTCCTGGCTGCGTGCTGCCGGGCATCAGATTTTATCCACAACCAAAGGCTATCTGCTGCAGAGCAGTCCCTCCTGCTCCTGCGTGCTGAAAGTGCGGCACACCGACGAGCAGATTGAAGATGAGCTGAACACCATCGTGGATTTAGGCGGTACCGTGCTGGATGTATCGGTATATCATGATGTATATGGATACTTAAAAGCGCCTCTGTACGTAGCATCTCGTCATCAGGTTCAGGAATTTCTGGAATCGCTGAAACAGCGCAAAGCCAACCCGCTGAAAAACCTGACTGCCGATGTGCACTGCCACACCATCGAGGCGGAAACCACCGCTGTACTCTGTATGATTGAACAGGCGCTGCAGAAAAAAGGCTATCTGATAGAGCGGGTTGAGTAAAACAGTATAAATTGAAACGTATAAACAGAAACGCTGTGCGTAACATTTATTTTTGTTACACACAGCGTTTTATTTTGATAGCTATGACAGATGCCGTATACAGCTAATCACATTCTTTTCTTATTTCTCCTTGCAACGAAGAATGATATATTCAAATGACTGGGCATCACGAACAAAGAGTGTTAAATCTGCTTCATCATCTATCAGAATTTCTGCATCTGCAGAGTTTGAGCGTTCCACTTTATCTACCGCATAAGAGAATACAGTCCCGGTCATATCGGTTACTGTCACTGCGGAATCATTTTGAATACGATCGAAGAACTCAAATTGACCGGGCTGGTCATACCCTCCAATCACAAGCGTTCCATTATAGACTGTACCATAGAACCGGCAAGGATATGACACAACTTTCCCCTTATCCCAGACATTGCAGACCGGCAGCTTCAATCCATATGAAGGAATCTCCAGAAGAGCGATAAAATCCTCACTCTGAAGCTCCAGTGCGGGCATTTCTGATTTCTGTTCAGCATCTTTCGTGCCTTCTCTGCGGTCAGGCAAAATCGTTTCGATTGTATGGACTATCTCGGCATTTGTTTGTTCCGCCTGTTTCGATTGAAGCTGTAACAAAAACAGCGATACAATACTGCAAATAATCAGCAGACAGCCAAGTATAAAAATAACTCTACCGTTTTTTCTCATGTTTTCCTTCTCTCAGCCTCATAACGCCTAAAATCATCAAACCCAGTCCGGAAACACACATCATGCACATATATAGTAATAACGGAGATGTATCTCCAGTTTTTGGAACATCCCCTAATGGGTTTTTCGGATCTGGAACATTCTCTACCGGCTGCCCCGGAATTATGATTGGCTCATCCGGTACATCTGGTACATCCGGTTCATCTTTTGGCACATCCGGATTATCGGTCGGTACATCCGGGGTATCTGGAGAGCCTGGTGTGTCAGGACCGTCAGGTGATTTTGAATTTGTAATGGTAAATCTGCTATTACTGTTCGTGATAGAAACCTGATAGCCAGCTGGAACATCTTTTTCTATAACACTCCAGTTCCCTGCACTATTCAAAGCCTCCCAGCTATAAGACCAGTTATTAGAGCTATTCAGAATAACACTCTTCTGAACCACTCCGTCTTTCAGAATCTCTACACAGACCGAGTCCGGTCTATAACTGGAATCGGCAGCATCCTTCCACAACTTGACCACGGTGTATCTCTCATACTCCGGATTAGGCGGTGTATGTTTACTGGATTTCGGGTTTGCCTCAACATCATAATCATATACGCCATTCACAGGGTTCGGTACATAAATCATGAAATCCTGAAAGGTAACAACTCCATCAGCATTTTGGGCTTTCGTTCCCTTCACCATGTAAAGCCCTGCTTCCAGTTCAGCAAAGCATACCTTGCCTTTGTTATCCGTCTTTTGGCTCTGATATGCTTCTATTTGATTAGCCATAACATAGTTTCGGACTGTCTGAGCAGTATCCCGCCATTCACTCTGAGAGGTTATTCCATGGATTCTAATCGGATAGCCTGAGAATGGCTCTATCAGTCTGTATTCTCCATTGTCACAGAGTTCTGCCACCCGGTAGATATCAATGTCTAAGCCGGAAAACGCCTGCCCGTTTCGGGCATAGGTCAGTGTTAAACTGCATGGCTGGCTGATATCCACTACCGCAGCACTACATTCCGCCGAAATCATCCCGAAGCAAATCAATAATGTACAGAACGCACAGACGATTCGTTTTCTCATAGCTCATCCTCTCCCAACATTTCTTTTTTAACCGGTGCAACCATCACGTAAGCCAGCAGCACAAAAATAATCGGCAGTGCCACCATCGGCATCACAACCAGCGGATCTACACGATAAGCCTCATTGGCAATGTAGATACTGCGTTTTTGCGATGCATCAATCTGATGGCCTCTGACCAGCAATCGCTGCGTATTAATCCCGTATGGAGTACAGGTCAGCAAGGTACAATAATCCTTACCTTCCTCAATCTGAATCAGGCTGGTATCATCCGGCTCTACAATATGAATCTGGTCAACCTCGTATGTATATTTACGGTCCAGTATTTTAAAATAAAAGGTGTCTCCTACTTCTAAACGATCTAAATGGCTAAAGAGTACCGCTGTCGGAAGACCGCGATGTGCGGAAACAACACAGTGCGTATTTTCTCCTCCAACCGGAAGGCTTGTACCCTCCAGATGGCCGACCGCAATACTCAGTACCGCATCGGATGTACCGTGGTATACCGGAAGCTCCTGACCGATTTTGGGAATGGCCAGATAGCCCATCATTCCTGTTCCGCTGATATCCAGCGTATTCCAGTATTGCTCATCCAGCTTTGGATATTCCTCCAATGGAAGCGTAAGGCCTGCCAGTGCTTTGTTATAGTCATTGGCCTGTTCAAAAATATGGGTATAATCTTCCGGCTCATAGGCCGCAAGCATGGCTTCGTAGTCTACAATGGCCTCACTGGCCGTTTTGGAGTTCCAGTAGCTGCTGACAGCCGGATATAACATCACGGACAGACCTATGAAAAAGGATACAAGAAGAATGATGGTCGATTTTCTGCTTTGCATAGGCCTCCCCCTAACGTCATAAATTTTCCGGCAGGGGCAAAACGCCCCGCCGGAATCATTCATGTTAATCAGATTGTTATAATATTAACGAATTGCTATTGGATCATACTCATACGTTTCTTGGTTACCAGCAGCACACCAGCACCTAAAACTACAATCATACCGCAGGTAACAAACATCACCGTGCCCATACCACCGGTTTCAGGCAGCATAGAACCGGTTTTGTTCACGACATGTACACCGGAGCCTGTGGAATAGATATCGCCATTAAATATTGCATCCAGATTGCCATCACTGATAATAAATTTCTGACGGGCAGTCAGTTTGTTATAACCGTCAGGAGCTTCAGTTTCTTCCAGATAGTATGTCCCATTGTCAAAACCAACGACACGAACTTTACCATCTTTCACTACAATGCTACCTCCGGTTTCATCGGCTCTGGCACGGCGATAGGTTACTCCGTCGTCCATCAGAACAACTGCAACTTCATTACCGCCAGTTTGAGCATCATAAATTTTGAACTCAGCACCGTTAATTAAAGTATTCTGGCTGTCTGTTTTAACGATATCTATACCATAGGTATAAGTAGTAACTTCATCCTCGGTGGATTCGCCGCCTTCACCAAAAGTCAGCCACGCAGTATTCTTGTTCCCTTCACCCGCAATTTCCGCATTACGATTCAGCATAGCAGTATAGTAGATAATCAGCTTGTCATTGGTTTCCAGTTTATCACACAAATCTTTGGTAAAGTGAACTTCGAAAGTACATCCATCTTCCACTTCAGATGTATTAGTCTTTACGTCGTACTTGCTGATTTCAGTGTCATGCGTTTCGGTACCTGGAATAACATGTTCAACTTTGGTAACTTGCTGAAAAGTCAGACCATCACCCATGGTATCGTGCAATACATAGTTTTCTGCACCAGCATGAACATTGATGGTTACACGATAGTTTACAATCTGACCGATATCGGCAGTATTTGTATTACCCCACTGACTGGTGGAGTCTTCCTGAACCTGTTTATCGATGGTAGGAATACCGTTTTTCGCATTGATGGAAGCATCCGGGTTCGTAGTGGTTAAGCCGCACAGTGCACCCATGGTAGAGTCCACCAGATAGTACCCCAGTTCCAAAGCAGAGAACTTGCCGACATTGTCTGTAATAACAAACTCTCCCGCATTCTTAGAAGACTTTACAGGATCAATATTATGTGTCTTAGCAAAAGCAAGAGCCTCTTTTGCAAAATCTGCAATTGCTTCGTCCTCAGTGCGAGTATCTGTTTCTGTAGCTTTCCAGATCCATGTTACATAACCGGTTTCACTGGTTGTAAAATACGCTTTAACTGCCTCTGTTGCAAAGAAATTCGTCCAGGATGAATTTGCTTTATAAGAGTATGCACCTTTCCCTTCAGTACTATAGCTTTCCAGGTCCAGCAGTCTGTAGATTTCATAGGTGGTATCTGTGCTCACACCATTGATAGTAATAGACCCTTTTTCAGTTTCGTCAGCGAATGCCGGAAGACCCATAGTCAGTGTCAGAAACAGAATCAGCATCACGCTAATCGCTTTTTTCATGTTTTTCATAATGTGTCCCTTTCTTTCGTCGTAGTATTTGTTTTTATGTCAGGGGCGGCGCAGAATACGAGTTATACGCCCGAAGAGGTGATTGCTTATCGTCCCCTCCTTTCATATCTGCGCCTCTGCCCGTAATACCAGATAAGTGAGCCTGCCATAATCAGCAGACCGCACAGTTTATACATTAAGCGTGCCAGCGAACCGGTGGCCGGCAGTTCCGGGCCTCCCGGATGATAGTTGTTGGTAATCGTCACCGAATATACGGGAGGATTCCCATCCGAGGCCGTAACCTCACCATAACGGGCAATCCATTTTTCCTGTTCCCACGCTTCTTCTACAGAATAGGAAATCACATTCCCGCTTTCATCGGCATAAGGAAGCCCTAAAAAACTGCCCTGCCAGTTGTTTTTCAGGTTCAGCGTAACGGTTCGCCCCGTATTCACTCCGTTTGCCAGTAACCGAACCGTCACGGCATATTCCTGATACAGATTGGAATCATAACCTTCCGGAATATCCCATACTTTGTTTACCGTTACCGATGTTTCGTTATTGGCGGCAAGCGGCGTGTTGGTTATCTGATACGCCCAGTCCTCTACGTCTTGAATATCGGTTGTCGAGATTTTTTTCATAGGTGTCAGAATCATGCCGCTGTTCTGGTTTGTCGTAGTGCTGATACGTCCATTGGATGTATTCAGCGTGCCCATGTAATAGTTACTATTGTATCTATTGAGATAGAAACGCAAACCGCTGCCCGCATCCCTTATCGAAAAACTCTGATAATTCTCACTGTTTGTGGTGGCAAAGAAGTATCTGCTTGAGCTTCCGCTTCCATAATAGAATGTAAGAATATGCCCTGCGCCATTGGTAAACTTGTATTTTCCGCCACTAATCGTAGCTTTCCAGAGCGCAAGGGATGAGTTTCTGGCGGTTGCTTCATCCACCCACTTCAGTTTTGTATCCGAAGCCGAAGTTGTGGAAAGATAGCCGTTGCTGTTTTTCAGAATATAGCTTTCGCCATTCTGAAAGCTCGTTGCCTCCGCCCATTCCGTTGTAGTCAGTTCAATCTCTGTAATTTTTCGAACCGTGGAGTAATAGCCGGACTCATAGGCTTCCTCAATACCGTACTCTACTTCTGTCATTGTTTCATAATCATATTTCGGCAGATTTGTCCAGGTATAGTGCCAGTTATTTTCATCACTGAGTACAATTTCCCGAATTCTGCGAACACTGCCATCCGGGTCGGTTACCGTCAGGTAGGCTGTGATATAATCACTTGAGTGGCTTATCGTATCCTCCCATTTTTTCAGAACCTGAACCGTTGTGGTTTCTGTCACCGTTTCCGGTGCATTGGTCACCACAATATAAACAGTCCGGGTTTCTTCATCAATCTCTATCCCATGCACCGTATAGCCTTTCGAAGGTTCATTGCCTGCACTGTCCGCAACCACATCCACATCGTAAGTAGCCAGTCCGGCTCTTTCAATGGTTAAGCGGATAACACCCTGCGTAAGCCCATACCCTTCTGCACCCGGTGCAGCTGTTTCCTTGATATAGTATGTGTTACCGGAGCCAAGCCCCCATAGTTCCGCTATACCGTTTGTCACGGTGAAGGTACTTCTGCTCACAATCCCCTGATTATAAGCCTCTTCACTTTCCCAAAGTTCTGCAGGGTTAGTACATGCCAGGTCTTCATAAACGGTAAATTGTGTTCCATCCAGTAATTCCTGCGTTAGAACATCCTCTTTTTGAATTTGCAGGCCGTAGCGAGGTGCCAAGTTAAAATAGATGGAGCAGTTGGATAACGAAGACCCGCGCTCTAAATAAAGAATGCTAAGTGTATGGTCGCCGGAGGTGATGTCCAGATTCATCAGACTGGTCTGCAGATTTCCCTGTACGGTTACCTGTCCGGTGGAGAAATCAATCATCCCTTCTTCTGCACCGTGAATACCGCCAATATCCAGCACCAGTTGTCCATCGATTAAAACCCAGAGGTCATCATCGCCGCTGAACTGGAACTGCATATCATTGCCGTATAAATCTTTGTTTCCTCCGCTTCCTGGATTGTTTGGCAGATAGAACTTGATATCGGTTCTCATTCCGTAAGCGTAATCGGTTTGTACGTTGTTGACAGAGTTGTAGTTGCCGGAATTATATTTAGAGTCGTATCTATAGTGCGGAACACCGGCATATTCTCCATCAACACCATCATAATTATAAGTACCTACTGTTTTACCGTTCAGATTGGCATAAGGCGAGTTTAAAGGCAGAAAGTCGGAATTGGTTGAGCCAATGGCATCGGAAGTACCTTCCAGATATTCGTATACATAGAAACGGTCATTGCTCTGGTTGTAAGACGCCGCATTATGTTTGGAATCATAATAGTAATAGCCGTAATGCTCATTTGCCGGGTCATCCATAATCTGAAACAGATGGTCACCCGTCCCTAAATAGGTTTTGCCTAAAATCCCCTCTCCGGTTTCCGGGTCAAAGCAGTTACTAGTAGAAAACAGTATTTCTCCCAGCGCAGCGGAGTAAATATTTGGTGTAACAACGCCTTCACCGGGATAAATATTGTGATTGCTTCGATTATTTGGCATACATAGAAGTCCGCCGGTATCATTATCAATAAAAACAAAATCAAGTGTTTCCTGATTTCCATGGTTTACCGTTCCTGATGTGACCATAGACCAGGTTTCTGAATGATTAGTTGCAGTGATAGTAGCCTCTGCATTCACAGAATGAAGATTAATCAGATAATTGTAGTCAAACACATGCGTCGTAATAAAGGAGTTTGTGCTGACAGTATCCGCCACTTTGGCATTAAAGGCGCCAATATCATAGGTACTTGCAACCCAGTCGGCATACAGCACTGCATTTCCGGTTATCTCCATTTCCGCGCCCGGCAGATAGTACTTTGCGTTCGTTACATCGTACCAGCCTCTCAGCTTATAACTGTACTTATCAGGCGAGACCCATTCTGTTGGCAGTTCCATTGTCGAACCAAGCTGAACATTGTAGGCTGTGTTTGGGGAACCTGTCAAGTGACCAAGGCCTCCATCCGTGCCGTCCAGCCATACGGTATATCGTTCCGTCACACCAAGATAAAGAGTCGAGGCATTGTTTTTACTGCGTACCTCAAATTGCTGTAAATTGATGTTGTAACAAATACCATAATTATGATTATTGTCAGGATGAACAATCTTTATACCGCCTGTACCGCTGTTCTGTACCGCGTCAGACCAGTCCCGACTATAAATAACACCTGGGTCTCCACCAGGATGCAGATATCGTCCGGTGGCCACATTCTGAATAATATAGTTATTGTCACTCTGTGTGAAATTCCATAGCAGACTGTCTGGATTTCCAATATCCGTATAGATACTGCCATCGTTCTCTATCATAATTGGAATGGCTTTGACACTTTGTTCTATTCCGCTGGCAGGCTGACTTCCTAATGCATAATACGCTCCATCCGATTCCACATAAAGAACAAAGCTTTTGCCGCTTGTAAAGGTCTCGTTCACATTGCCTGTATAATACAAGCTGTTTGCCAAATAGGTCAAATCACCGGTCGCCATTGTTTTTAACGCGAACGGTGAACATTCCGGTACCAAACCATAGCCAAGAATGGCTGGGTCATAAATAGCAACCATCCGTTCCGAAACAGTGTCATTCCAGTCACCCTGAATGATGGTGATAGAATCTTCGTTCACATCGGTAATGATTGCTACCGCCGTAGTCGCAGTGTCATTGATATATTCAGATGCTACATCTGCCTGTTCTGCATCGGCATATCCATCCAAACGCAGGAATATCAGGCTGCCCGGCTGCGGTACACCGGTATCAGCCGGTTCATAAAGCCCTGCCTCATCCCATTCCAGACGCATGGATTCCGGCCCTGCATTGGCAGGCAGGTCTGCGGCTCCGGCATAATGCAGACAGAACGAAACAAACATGGCGGACCAGTCACCATAAGGGTTGCCATACCACTGGCCGTAGCGGGTAATACCACGGCGAATGCCATGGAAATCAACCTCAAAGTTCAATGTGCTTTCAGTGTAACCAAGCTGTGAACGAGCCACGGAAACCAGCATTCTGGCTGTAGAGGTTTCTTCGGTTACATCACGAAGACTGTACTCCCAGTCATCTTCTGTTTCTAAATCGGCATCGATATTGCTGTAGCAGCTTGCCTCATGGATATGTTCTTCCAGCACACAGGCATCCGCAACTTCATAACAGGCATCTGTATGGGTATGAACAGCAGAGGCGGTTTCTCCGCATCCAAGTTCGGTTTCACCGGTCACACACTCTTCAGTATGCACATGGCCTTCGGCTTCGGTCATACCGCAGCCAAAACCGATTCCGATATAATAACAGTCCTCGGTATGTGTATGCCCTTCCATCACCACATTTTCGACAGTTTCCTGCATATCAGTCGCTTCGAGCAGGATATAACAATCATCTGTATGGCTGTGCCCTTCGGTTTCTTCCAGCCCGCAGATGAATTCATCGCCAGGAACGTAACAGTTATCATCGTGAAAATGACCGTCTGTTTCTTCCATACCACAGATTTCTATATTTTCATAACAGTCTGAATCATGATTATGCTCTTCGTCTTCAGAGTTACAGATTAATTCCGATGTGAAGCAGTTACCCGTATGAGTATGGCCTTCCTGTTCTTCTATATCACAGACCAGTACAAGTTCACAACAGGTTTCACTATGGAAGTGTTCTGCCTGTTCCGGTTCGGTGCAGATTAACTCCATTTGCAAGCTTTCTTCCCCGGAATCCTGCGGCAGATACTCATCCTGTCCACAAATCAACTCCCGCGCAATGCAGCTTTCATCATGTACATGACCGGCATACTCATCTAAATCGCAAACCAGGTAAACCGTCGAACAGTTTTCACCATGCTGATGTTCCTCCATCCCGCAGAAAGCTTCTCCGGCCATTGTAATACCTGTCAGTTTCAGACACCAGAATACACCCAGCACAACAAAAAGCGAAAGAAGCGCAACAACCTGTCGTCTTGTGCTATGGGACATAATTCTATTCAGTTGTATCAAGTTTGCATTTACACGCGCCCTCAAAACTGTTCCTTCTTTCTTTTACGTCAAATGTTTATCCTAACCACTTAAACTCAAAAACCGGCCAGAATTTGCACAATATTTTTCCAATTGTGTGATCAGTAGAAATACACCCAATCACACTGCTGCGGCTGTCAATAGAAGTCTCACGATGATCTCCCATCATGAAATAGGCATTTTCCGGCACCTGATATGGGAACTCAATGTCACATTCTCCTAACGCCATATCCTGAACATATGGCTCATCCAGTTTAAGACCATTGACAAAAACCGTACCATCAGGCTCAATCCACAGATAATCGCCCGGTGTCGCAATTACACGCTTAATTAAGATTTTGTTTGAATAGTAGAACGCACACAAATCGCCTGTTTCCAGCTTGTCCGTTTTGGCCAGAAGAACGATATCTCCATCGTTAAGATTCGGTTCCATACTTGTGCCTGCGATTTGTAATACAGGGAGAACCAGCGTTGCAATAATAGCAGATATAGCCGCAACAACAATCAGTGCATCTACAGTTCTTCGCAGAAGTCGGCGAAAACGGCGCTTATAAATTTCACGGCCCAGTTCCTGCTGTAATTCGTCCAGCCCCGGCCGTTCTTTTTTTTCATGCTTTCCTTTATATCTCTTTATCATGTTACATCCTGATTTCTTTTTATCGTAGGTATCGGCAGATTATCATGCATCATTCCTGATTTCTCTTCGGCAGCGAAATCGCCAGCAGTTCCCGAAGGCCGTTGTGGGCATTAAAAAAGGCCTCCAGCCTCTGGGCCACTTCATCCCAGTACGCCTCGGACTCCTGTTTTGCTTTTGTCAGCATTTCATCACAGCGCGCTCTGGTTTCCCGTTCCATCAATTCACACTGTTTCTTCGCTGCAGCAATTTTTGCATTTGCTTCTTCCGTACTCTCCCGTTCCCGTCGTTCACAGATTGCCTTCTGACGGTCGCTGAGAGATTCAATATTATCCATATACTGCTGACAGGCCGCCTGTGCCGCCTCAAACACTCCGTTTAACCGCAGCGATGCTTCCGCAATCGACCCCGCCTCTTCTATTTCAAGCTGTTTCTGATGCAATCGTGCCTCTGTCTCTTTCAGCTGTTTTTTGACTGCCTCCAGTTCCTCACCCTGATCTACCAGTATCTGCAGCAAATCAGCACGGGACAGTTTCTTCAGATTATATTCATTCATATTTATCGCTCCATAAGATGTCATCTATTTCATAGCACATTATCTATAGTTATCATATCCTATTTTATATGATTTTCCGTCATGAATCAACAATAAAAATGGTATTTTTACCCCCGTTACATATTCTGGTTATCTGATTTTGCAATCATAATCTGTTTCGCTATAACCCATACTGCCTCCTATAAAAAAAGCCCCGTCTGCATAAAGCGGACGAGGCACAAGGTACAGATACAAAACAGATGCAAGACAGACAACAAAAAACGGACCCGACGGGTCCGTTTTAAAGGTTTAATTAAACTTCCAGCATTCTTGCGATTTCAGCTTTTGGACGGAAACCAACGATTCTGCTAGCTTCCTGACCGTTTTTGAATACGATCAGAGTTGGAATGCTCATTACGCCGTAAGACTGAGCGATTCTGCCGCAGTCGTCTACGTTCAGTTTGCATACTTTTGCTTTGCCTGCAAAATCATTTGCCAGTTCATCAACGATTGGAGCAATCATTTTGCAAGGACCGCACCATGCTGCCCAGAAGTCAACCAGTACTGGCTGTTCGGACTGCAGAACTTCAGCGCGGAAATTGTCTTCCGTTAACATAATTACATTTTCGCTTGCCATAATATTTAACCTCCTGATATAGTGAAATACAACGATTCACAAAAAATCAACATGAATATAGTTTACAGAATACCGGCTCAAAAGTCAATGACATTCTGTCAGGTTTACCGGGAATCCACAAAATTTCCTCAGTTTTATAGGGATTTTAAAAGCTGCTGAATTACATGACCGGCCAGAAGCAATCCTGCTACCGACGGCACATAAGAAATGCTGCCCGGTACCGGTTTCTTTCCTTCCTCTGCAGCCTGCGGCCGATAAACCGGCTGTGCTGTGGAATACAGAACCTCCACACCGGATGCAATGCCTCTGTCGCGCAGTTCTTTGCGCATCACGCGGGCCAGCGGACAGGTGTGGGTTTTGCTGATATCCACCACTTCAAACTTTGTGGCATCCAGTTTATTGGCGGTACCCATGCTGCTGATAACCGGAATGTTCCGCTCTCTTGCGTATAAAATCAGCGCCAGCTTTGCCGTAACCGTATCCACGGCATCGATGATATAATCGTACTGCGCCTCCCCCAGCACCGACTGCAGATTGTCATTCAGCAGAAATGCACTGACCGGGTTCACCTTAATATCCGGATTGATATCCTGAATCCGCTCTGCCATTACCTGTACTTTCGGCTGGCCGACGGTTTTCTGTGTGGCATGAATCTGCCGGTTCAGATTGGTAATATCCACGGTATCGCTGTCAATCAGAGTCAGCGTTCCCACGCCGGCACGGGCTAAGGCCTCCGCCGTAAAGGAGCCAACCCCGCCGATACCAGCAATCAGAATATGAGAATTCTGCAGTTTTGCTATGCCCTCATCACCAATCAGCATGCGGGTGCGATCATAGATATCTGCCATGCTTTGCACCTCTATTCCTCTTCTGTGCGGCCATATTTTGCTTTTAACGCCCTGGCAACAGGAGCGGATACATATTTATCAATACTGCCGCCCAGACTGGCGATATTGCGAATCTGACTGGAACTGATAAAGGAATGTTCCGCATCGGCAATAAAGAACACGGTTTCCAGCTCCTCGTTCAAATCTTTATTAAACAGCGCCATCTGCATTTCATATTCAAAATCCGATACCACACGCAGACCGCGAATCAGCGCCGTTGCCTCCTGCTCTTTTGCAAAATCGACCAGCAGACCGGAGAATGCCTTAACGGTCACATTATCCAGATGGGCAGCGCTTTCCTCTGCCAGTTTTGTGCGTTCCTCCAGAGAGAACAGAGTTTTTTTATTATTATCCGCAGCAACGCCCACAATAACATGGTCAAACAGTCTGGCCGCACTGGTCAGTACGCTCAGATGTCCGTTGGTGATAGGGTCAAAAGTTCCTGCGTAGATAGCTGTCTTCATACAATTCCTCCTGTTACTCCTCTTTTACCGAGATGTTCTCGGCACCGAGAAGCTGGCTTAACGCCATAATCAAATCAATGTCACTGCTTACCCAGTATTGATATTCGGCCAGCACCATTTTTTTCTGTTCGCTGAAATAAAAATAGACTGGCATTGGTCCGTTATGCTGCCGCAGAATCTGTTTCAGTTTCTGCTGAACCTGCGGTGTGCTGTGCTCTGCATCCAGGCGCAGATACAGTTTCTTTTTCTGTTTTTTTGCCACTTCCTGTAAAGATGCTACTTGCGGTGAGGCAGCCTGCGGAGCCGCTTGCTGTGCAGGCCGTGACGGACTGGCCTGATAATGCGGTTCCGGTGCAGATGTATACGGCTGTGCCGGAGCATCGGGAACACTGCGGGCAAAGGTCTGGCCTTTGGCTTTCATTTCATTCCACTGTGCATCATCCGGCAGCGGGAGAATCTCATCAGCCGATAACTTTGGATTTTCATCCTGTGCCAGATAACGGCCTTTCACAAGAACAATGGCATCTTTCTCAATCATTTCACGATAGCGCACGAAGGTTTTCGGGAACACCAGTATTTCTATGGAGCCGGTTAAATCCTCAAACTGGCAGGTGGCCATAGTATCCCCTTTTTTGGTCGTACTGATTTTAAAGGTATTAATCATACCGGCAACCACGATGCGCTGCTGGTCATGCTCTTCGGTTAATTCGGCCAGCGATACCGACGTTTTTTCGCTGATGACCTTTGTGTAGTTATCCAGCGGATGGCCGCTTACATACAGGCCCAGAATCTGTTTTTCCATAGCCAGCAGCTCCTGGCTGCTGAACTCAGGTACATCGGGTAGCGGAATCGGTGCATAGCGGGAGGTCAGCCCGGTCTGCTCCTCATCTAAATCAAACAGCGATATCTGTGCGCTGGATTTGCTGCGCAGTATTTCATGGCCCTGCTCCAGGCATAAATCCAGAATAGTAAGCAGCTGGCGTTTGCTGCCTGCCACCGAATCAAAGGCGCCGCCTTTAATCAGATTTTCAATCATGCGCTTGTTTACCTGGCTTAAATCCACGCGGGCGCAGAAATCCTGCAGCGAAGCAAATGGCCCGTCCTGATTGCGAATCTCGATAATGGACTGCATTGCCCCTTTGCCCACATTTTTCATGGCAGCCAGCCCAAACCGGATGCGGCCGTTTGTAACGGTGAAGGTTTCCTGACTCTCGTTTACATCCGGGGTCAGTACCGGAATCCCCATCCGTTTGCATTCGGCGATATAAAAGGACACGCGGTCCGCCGAATCCATAATGCTGGTTAACAGCGCCGCCATAAATTCCACCGGATAGTGGGCTTTCAGATAAGCGGTCTGGTAGGCTACGATTGCATAGGCCGCACTGTGACTTTTGTTAAAACCGTAACCGGCGAAGTACTCGATTAACTCAAACACTTTTGCTGCAATGCTGCGGTCCACATTATTTTTTTCCGCACCGTCCAGAAAATCCTGTTTCATGGCTGCAATGATTTCCGGTTTCTTTTTGCCCATAGCACGACGCAGCATATCGGCCTGTCCCAGAGAGAAGCCGGCTAAATCGCTGGCGATACGCATAACCTGTTCCTGATACAGGATAACCCCGTAGGTCGGTTTCAGAATTGGTTCCAGAAGCGGATGCAGATATTCAATTTCTTTGCGCCCGTGTTTGCGCTGAATAAAGTCGTCGGCCATGCCGCTGTTTAACGGCCCCGGACGATACAGCGCCACCAGCGCAATGACATCTTCCAGGTCGTTTGGCTGCAGCTCTTTCATAATCGCCCGCAGACCGCCGCTTTCCAGCTGGAATACACCGATGCTTTCGCCGTCGCATAACAGCTGATAAGTTTTCCGGTCATCCATCGGCATGGTGTTAAAATCAATAGTAACGCCATGATTCTGTTTAATCATATCCACGGCCTTGTTGATAACGGTCAGGGTGCGCAGACCCAGAAAATCCATTTTCAGCAGTCCGATTTCCTCTACGTTCTCTTTGGCAAACTGGGTGATAACACCGCACTCTGCCGATTTCTGCAGAGGCAGATAGGTATCTAGCGGGTCTCGGGAAATTACCACACCGGCTGCGTGAGTGCCCGCATGACGAGGCAGACCTTCCAGTTTCTGTGCTGTTTCGATTAATTCTTTAATCTGTTCGTCTTCCTCACAGTAACCGCGCAACTCCTGCGAAGCGTGCAGCGCTTTATCAATAGTCATGCCCAGCTCATTAGGAATGGCCTTGGATACTTTGTTTACCGTTGCAATAGGGATATTCAGCACACGGCCTACATCACGAATGGCCCCGCGGGCTGCCATGGTACCGAATGTGATAATCTGACACACATGGTCCTGCCCGTATTTCTCGATTACATAGTCGATAACCTCACCTCTGCGCTCGTAGCAGAAGTCAATATCGATATCGGGCATGCTGACACGTTCCGGATTCAGGAATCGCTCAAAGAGTAAATCGTATTTCAGCGGGTCAATGTCGGTGATATGCAGCGCATAGGAAACAATGCTTCCGGCTGCCGAACCACGGCCCGGCCCAACATAAATGCCCTTCTCACGGGCAAAGCGGATAAAGTCCCATACAATCAGAAAGTAGCCCGAGTAGCCCATCTGTTTGATAACCGACAGCTCATATTCCAGACGCTTTGTGACTTCCTCGGTCACCGGATTATAGCGTGTTTTGATTTCCTGATAACACAGTTCTTCAAAATAGCTGTCCAGTGTATAGCCGTCCGGTACATCAAAAATCGGCATATGGTTCTCGCCGAAAGTGAAATCAAAATCACACTGTTCGGCAATTTTTAAGGTATTGGTCAGCGATTCGGGATAGTCGCCCAGAATCTGCTGCATTTCATCATAGCTCTTCAGATAGAAGTTGTCGCTTTCAAACCGCATGCGGTTTACATCGTCCAGTGTCTTGCCCATCTGAATGCACATCATAACATCCTGTGTTTTGGCATCTTCCCGGTTCACATAATGATTGTCGTTGGTTGCCACTAGCGGGATATTCAGCTCACGGCTGAGGATGTTCAGATGATAGTTAATCTGCATCTGCTCATGGATGCCGTGGTTCTGCACTTCAAAATAATAATTGTCGGCACCGAAGGTGTTCTGATACCACAGAGCGGCCTCCCGTGCGCCATCCAGATCTTCCTGAAGGATTTTCTGCGCCACCTCCCCGGCCAGACAGCCGGAAAGTGCAATCAGCCCTTCATGGTACTGCTCCAGAATTTCACGGTCTACGCGGGGCTTATAATAAAAGCCTTCCAGCGATGCCAGCGACTCCAGCCGGGACAGATTGCGGTAGCCCTGTTCATTTTTCACCAGCAGCACCAGATGATAGGCGCCATCATCCAGCCCGGCCTGTTTATCAAAACGGGTGCGGGGTGCCACATACACCTCACAGCCAATGATTGGCTTCACCCCGGCTTTTTTGCAGGCCTTGTAAAAATCGACTACCCCGTACATCACGCCGTGGTCGGTAATGGCAATGGCCGGCTGGTTTAAGTCCTTCGCACGCTGAATCATTTCATCCAGTTTGCTGGCGCCGTCCAGCAGGCTGTATGCAGTATGATTATGCAGATGCACGAACGGCTTCATTTCAGTTACATCAGGTTCCATTGGGTTCTCCTTTCTGCAGAAATGACATAGAAAACAGCAGATTGTGCCGGTTGTGTACGACTCTCTCTGCTGCTGTTTCTATATAGGTTTTCTATTTTTTATGAACTTTCAGAATGATGTGTGCTTTGTATTTCAGCTGTTCTGCCGAACGCACCACCACTTCTGCCTTGCAGTATTTTTTATCGGTCTGCAGAAGCTCTACCGTTACCGAGATTTCCTCATCCTGATGCACAGGATTGATGCAGATTAAATGCATTTCGTCCACCACGGTCTGCAGGCGATGCAGTTTGCGGGCTGCAATGGTAGAGGCATTGCTGATAATCATTGTCATAGCACCGGAGCTGGCAAAGTTGGCCTCGTTCATCATAAACTGGGTTACATTGCCCACAATGGTGATTTTATTATCTTCTGTGCTGTCCCCCAGTTTAAAGCCGCTCAGTGTCAGGTTATCCACTGTTTCGCCAAACTGCGGCTGTTTCTGCGTCTGCTGCAGAGCCTGGATAATATCCTGACGGTTTACCACGCCAACCAGACGGTTGTCTTCATCTACAACCGGAATCATGTCACAGTCTTCCCATACCAGAAGGCGGGAAATATGGCTTACCAGGCTTTCCGGATGTGCGGTAAGCATTTCCGTATCCATAACTTCACTGACCGGCATATTGCTGCTCATACCGGTAACCGATAACGGTGTTACCACGCCAAGCAGTTTGTTTTCCGAGCCCACAACCGGGAAGTTGCTGTGCCCCGATTTCAGGGTGCGTTCGTGCCAGTCCAGAATGGTATCATGCGGATATAGTGTGGATACATCGTGTTTCATAATGTCGCCGATGCGAACCAGATCCTGCTGAATCAGACGCTCGTAAATCGCTTTATTAATCATGGAGATGGTTTCAAAGGCATCATATGGAGTCGCCAGTACCGGTGTACCGGTTTCCTCTGCCTGACGCAGCAGCTCTTTCGATGGTGCGGAGCCGCCTACAATCAGAATGGCTGCCCCTTTTTTTACAGCCAGACTCTGTAATTCCGGCATGTTGCTGACAATCACCAGAGTATTGCCTGTCACATGTTTCTGAATCAGTTCCTCTTTCGTAAAGCATGCTGCAAAGGACTTCGGAATACGCCCGCTGTGATTCTGACCAGCCAGAAATGCGCCTTCCACAATTAAATTAATTTCATGCAGCGTCATGTCCTCCAGCTGTTTCTTTACCGGTTTTTCAATACGCACAGTGGCAACCTTCGGAATAGAACTTACCAGCCCTACATTCTCTGCCTGTTTAATAGCGCGATAGGCAGTGCCTTCACTTACTTCCAGATCTTTTGCAATCTGGCGTACCGATACCTTGGTCCCAACCTCTAATGCTTCAATATATTTTAAAATCTGTTCGTGTTTTGTAGCGGTCATCCGATTCACCTCACATCTATTATACTATAACAATTCTATAACTACAACAGATTTTCATAATTGTTTTATAACAGTTTTTGATTTTTTATGACCGCTGCCAGTGTTATCCCCAGTGGTGCTTTCGCATATAACCGTTTACAAGACCACCCAGCTTTCCACTCTCAATGGATGTCAGCTCCCCCCATCCCGCGCTCTTAATCTTTTCCGCATAGCCAAGCTGATTGGCAATATCCAGTTTCAGAATATCCTTTGTGTAATAGGTTTTCGTACGGCTCATAAAAGTGCCCCTTTCGTTCAATATTTCTTAATAATATGACCGAAAGACAATAATATTATGATAAACGAGACCGATAGACAGATTTCTATAAACTTTGTCGAAAATTGATGGAATATTCTTACATATTATTTTGTAAAACATATTTACAAGTAACTGGAAGTTTGTTACAATCTAATTCAAGGAATTACAGTTATTCCCATAACAACTTATCATGTCCAGTAAATTGACAGAAAGGTTTGATGTACAGATGAAAACATTCCAGGAACAACAGGCCATCGTTCGACGTATGAATGTCATCGATGACCAGTTTTTTCAAAAAGTTGCCGAAGATCGGGAAGTATGTGAGGAACTTCTACAGATACTTCTGGACAAACCCGATTTGCAGATTATTGAAAGCCAGACACAGCGCCCTCTGCGAAATATTCATGCCCGCTCGGTGATTCTGGATGCACTATGCAGAGATTCAAGCGGAAGCCTCTTTAACATTGAGGTACAGAAAGATGATAAAAAGCGAAAACACTCCAAGGCTGACGAATATCAGAAACGGGTGCGTTATAATCTTGCCAGTATGGACACTACCTTTGCTGAAAAAGGTATGGCATTTCATCAGTTGCCCGATTTGTATGCCGTTTTTATTTCTCAGATAGACCCCTTTGAGAAACACAAATCTACTTATCACATTCGCAGGTCACTTGAAGAAACGGATACAACTGTGTATAATGGAATACACGAGATTTATGTAAATACTTCCGTTAACGACGGCACACTTATCGCAGAACTGATGCAGTATTTTGAAAACAGCAATGGAATCAATCCTAATTTTGAAAAACTCAGTTACCGTGTAGAACAATTTAAGGAATCCGAAAAAGGAGTGACATCTATGGCAAGTGTATTTGACGAATATGCAGAGGAATATGCGCAGGAACGGGAAAAGGCTGCTGCTGTACGCCTGCTGAAAGAAGGGGTACCGGCTGAAATTATTGTAAAAGCTTTGCCTTCTCTCTCTATTGAAGACATTAAACAGCTGCAGCACGCTGAACTGGCCGAAGCATAGGTACAATCAGAAAAATTGCATAAAAACAGAAAACACGCCGCATCGCTATAAACAGACGAATGCGGCGTGTTTCTTTATGCCGGCTGTATGGCCGACAGGTAATCATCAATTTTGTAAATCAGCTGGATGGTATCTTCCAGCACCTGATTGTCGCTCTGCTCTAGGCGGAACATAAACACCAGGTCAAAGGTAAAGGAGTTGCGTTTCGGCAGCGGCCCTGCCAGTGTCAGAATCGGTTTTATCGGTTTGCCGTGCTGCTGTTCCTGCACAATCATTTTGCGCAAATCCGGTTTCACCTGCAGAGACACTTTGTCTTTGATGGCTTTCTCCACATTGTCATCCCACGGGATGTCCTGTGTAAACACCTGATGCTTATACAGTTCACACATATGGGACACCACAATGTTTCCGGTTTTGTTTTCCGTAATCTCCACATTCATCTGTTCACGTTCAAACGCTGCAATAATGGTTTCTTTCTGCAGACAGCCTTCCATTTACCACTCTCTCCTTCTAAATTTCTGCATACTTGTTTTCTGCATGTGATTGTAGCACAGCCAGCCATTTCTTGCAAGTGAAAAAAGCGCCAAACAGAAAAACGGCCTGAATCCGTTCGGCTTCAGACCATTTTATTACTTTTTGTTATTTTCTGAATATGCGCTTCAGCTTTTCTATGAAAATCAGGCGGTTCAGTTTTCTGAAATTTAACCTTTCAATCCGTGCCTCTTCTTCCGTCGGTGTTCCATAATTCGACTGAAAGGTTTCGCTGTGCCAGCTGCCGCAATCCAGTTCCCGCATGCCGCATGCCCAGATATCATTATATTTTCCACAGTGCGGGCAGGAAGAATTGTAACCGGACGTAATTCCGAAGCCCATAAACTGTTTGCGATCCAGTTCTCCGCCGCAAATTGGACAATTTATCACACTATAATCAGGTTTAAACATTTCTACTCGCCTCCAGATAATCAGACCTTGTCTCTCTGTTATCATCTTACCACAGTTTGTGCATAAATGCGCATTGTTAAGAATTATACGGGTATAGCTAATCCTGACATATCAGTAATAATTGTTTTTTTATTTCTCCAGCCCCAGCAGTTTTGCGCCGTTTTTCCACATGATGTTTTCCAGCACATCCGGTTTAAACGGCAGCTGTTCGTATAATTTCAGTGCATCGGCATAATGTACGCCCGGATGAGCGCTGGCAAACAGAATTTTATCCGGAATGATGGTGTTTGCCGCTTCGATATAGAAATTGCTCATCGGGAAGGTTTCATACTCGGACAGTTCCATATACACATTTCTGTGACGGAATGCCAGGCAGATCATCTCATTTACATAAGGCCATGCCCCGTGGCTGATAATCATTTTCAGATTCGGGAAATCGCGGGCAATCGGGTCCAGATATTCCGGCGACGCATCTTTAATAACAGTGCCGTCTACAAAACGGGACGGGCCGCCTGTGATAATCACCGGCACGTTCAGTTTATCGCACAGCTCATAAATATGATAGTACTTCTCATCATTGGCAGCCAGGCGGGCATGCATCGGGTCAACCGAAACACCACAGAAGCCTTCGTTTTTGATGCGATGCTCGATTTCTTTTAACGCGATACCGCCTTTGTGCGGGTCGGCACCCACAAAGCCTTTAAAGATATCCGGATATTCATCGCAGAAGCCCTTTACTGCATCGTTGCTGGATGCACTGCCAAAGGTGGTTTCGATATCACGACCGGTAATCACAGCCGCCATAACATCGTGGGCTTTTAAATCATCCACGATCTCGTCTAACGGACGAGCCTCCGCATCCAGATACTCCTCCATGCTTCTGCCTTTTAACAGCATATCTTTAAATGCCACAGCCAGACTTTCCAGCTGCGGTCTGGTGTGCGGACGAAAACGAAAATCGATAAATTTCATAATGCTTCACCTCAGAATTAAAATAATCATTAAAACAATCATTAAAACGATCTCTGAAGTCATTATATCCCTCTGCGCCGCGAAACGCAATTGTGAGCGAACACAAAAAAGCTGTTCATCCATCTGATAGATTGACTATATCAGACAGACAAACAGCTTGCCGTTTGCTTATTCACATTCCAGTTCGGCTTTGATTTCTGCCAGCATTTTCGCCTCTTCTTTGTTCAGCTCATAATGCTCTAATAAATCGGGCCGACGCTCCAGCGTGCGGCGCAGCGATTCTTTTTTGCGCCATTTACGAATGTTTTCATGATGACCGCTTAACAGAACCTCCGGCACTTCCATACCCTCGAAATTCTGAGGCCGTGTGTAGTGCGGATATTCCAGAAGCCCGTTATAGAACGAGTCCTCCTCGTAGGATTCCTGCTCTTTGATAACACCCGGAATCAGACGGCTGATGGCATCAATCATTACCATGGCAGGCAGTTCGCCGCCGGTTAACACATAATCGCCAATGGAATACTCCTGTGTCACAAACGAGCGGATGCGTTCGTCAAAGCCTTCATAATGGCCGCAGATAAACGCCAGCCGTTTCTTTTTGGACAGTTCACAGGCAGCTTCCTGATTGAACACCTTCCCCTGCGGAGACATCAGAATGATTTCGGTGTCCGGGTCGTTTAAATCCAGATTGTCGCGCAGTGCAGAGATAACCGGTTCTGGCTGAAGCACCATACCGGCGCCGCCGCCAAAGGGATAGTCATCTACCGAGCGATGTTTGTTTGTGGAGTATTCCCGAAAGTTGATAACATCGATATTCAGAATATCTTTGCTTCTGGCCTTGCCCAAAAGGCTCGAGCCCAGAGGGCCGGAGAACATTTCCGGAAACAGCGAGAAAATTTTAATGTCCATTGTGTTTCACTCTCTCCTTAATCCAGGAGGCCGTCTGGAATTTCCACATCCATGCGTTTCTGGTCTAAATCAATATTTTTTACCACGGTCTTCAGGGCAGGCAGATAGAATTCCCCAAAGTCACCGTCAGCCTCGTATAAATCCACGCTGCTGTTCTGCACCACATTGATGATTTTGCCGTAGCTTACATCGCCCTGGAACACTTCCAGCCCGATGAGTTCATGAATAAAATATGCACCTTTCGGTTTTACGGCATCTTCCGGTTTCACGCACAGGTAGATGTTTTTGAGCCGTTCCGCCTGGGTGCGGTCCTCGATGCCTTTTAACATCACCAGAATGTTGCTTTTATGTTCGCGGGCACTGATAACCTCCACCTCTTCATAGCGGCCGCCCGGCAGTTCCAGCAGAGCCTGTTTCAGCTTGCGGAAGCGTTTGTTGTTATCGGTTAACGGCAGCAGAACCAGTTCGCCTTTAATACCGTGGGCATTGATAATCTTTCCGATACGGATGTTCTTCTGTTCCATACGCTTACGCCTTTGGATTGATTGCGATTACGATATCGTCTTTTAAGATAACTTCGCAGCTTACATTTGCAGTAAATGGTTCGCCTACACGGATTTCCTGCAGGAAGTTGCCTTCCCCTGTTTCTACGATTTCACCGTCCGGCAGTTCCAGAATTGCCTGCAGACTCATTTTCAGCTGGTCGCGGTAAGTAACCAGTTTGTCTTTCTCGCCCATAAACTGACGACGGTACATATCCACATTTGGATCCCCCTGCAGAGTCAGTTTGGTGATTGCTTTGTTCATGCTTTCATCAAACACTTTGATATCTTCATTGATTTTATCGATTTCCACCTGCACCTGGCTGCCGGCTTTTGCTTTATACCCATCGGTAACAACCTGTTTGATGGTCAGTTTGCCCATCATCTGAATTTTATCCATGAGAAGTGCCTCCTTAAAATAATATGTATCAGTATATGCAGACAGCTGCAATAAAAAACCGACTATCGACAAGTATCATACCTGGTTCCTGTCAGCAGTCGGCTTCTATCATTACATAATTTCTACTGTAACCTTTTTATTTGCTTTTACAGCAGCTGCTTTGACCACTGTGCGGATGGCTTTGGCAATACGGCCCTGTTTGCCGATTACCTTCCCCATATCTTCCTGCGCAACGGTCAGATGAATGGTAATTTCTTTCCCATTCTCAACCTGAGTCACTTTTACAGCTTCAGGCTGATCTACTAAGGATTTCGCTAAGTGTTCCACTAAAGCTAACACGAAAATCCCTCCTTATTTCAACAGACCCTGCTGTCTTAACAGAGATTTTACTGTATCGGAAGGCTGAGCGCCAACGCTTAACCATTTTTCAGCTTTCTCAGCGTTGATTTCAACTGCTGCTGGCTGACGGTTTGGATCGTAAGTACCAATTACTTCGATGAATGCACCATCTCTACGAGAACGGGAGTCAGCTACAACGATACGGTAGAAAGGATTCTTTTTAGCACCCATTCTGGTTAATCTGATTTTTGTTGCCATGTTTTTTCACCTCCTCTAACTGCTAAAGTAATTTATATCATGCGATACGAGGGACTCGCTCCCCCGCGTTTATCACATAAACGGCAGTTTAAATTTCCCTGCGCCGCCTTTTTTGCCTTTCTTCCCGGTAGCCATACCGGAGAACTGTTTTAAAAGCATCTGCGACTGTTCATATTGTTTAATCAGGCGGTTTACATCCTGCACCTTCATCCCGGAACCGGCTGCAATACGTTTGCGGCGGCTGCCGTTGATGATTTTCGGATTCCGGCGTTCTGCCGGTGTCATCGACAGGATAATGGCTTTTGTCTGCGCCAGGTCTCTGTCGCTCACCTGAATATCTTTTAATTTGTTTTTGCTCATGCCAGGCATCATTTCCAGCATATTGCTGATACTGCCCATATTTTTAATCTGGTCCATCTGTTCCAGATAGTCTTCCAGCGTAAACTCGGCTTTGAGCATTTTTTTCTGCATCTCTTCCGCTTTCTGCTGGTCGATGTTTTCCTGTGCTTTCTCAATCAGGGTCATTACATCACCCATGCCCAGAATACGGGATGCCATGCGGTCTGGATGGAATGGTTCCAGCGCATCCAGTTTTTCACCCATACCGGCAAATTTGATTGGCTTACCGGTAATCGATTTAATGGATAACGCCGCACCGCCTCGGGTGTCGCCGTCCAGCTTGGTTAACACAACGCCGGTGATATCCAGCAGTTCGTTAAAGCTGTCAGCCACATTCACCGCATCCTGCCCGACCATGGAGTCTACAACCAGCAGGATTTCGGTAGGTTCCGCAACCGCTTTAATGTTTTTCAGCTCTTCCATCAGCACTTCATCGATGTGCAGACGACCGGCTGTATCTAAAATGACTACGTCATTTCCTTTTGTTTTTGCATGTTCAATGGCACCTTTGGCGATATCCACCGGGCTGATTTTATCCCCCAGTGTGAACACCGGAATATCCAGCTGTTCGCCAAGCACCTGCAGCTGTTTGATAGCCGCCGGACGATATACGTCGCAGGCTGTCAGCAGCGGGCGTTTGCCCTGTTTTTTCAAAAGACGCCCCAGCTTGCCGCTGGTGGTGGTTTTACCGGAACCCTGAAGCCCTACCATCATAATAACAGTCGGTGGTTTCGGGGAGATTGTCAGCTTGCTCTGTTTGCCGCCCAGCAGTTCGGTTAATTCATCGTGTACGATTTTTACCACCTGCTGCCCCGGAGTCAGACTTTCCATTACTTCTTCCCCGACTGCACGGCTGTTTACCTTATCGATGAACTGTTTTACTACTTTATAGTTAACGTCCGCTTCCAGCAGAGCCACTTTTACTTCACGCATTACAGCTTTCAGGTCTTTCTCGGTAATCTTCCCCTGCCCTTTCATGCGTTTGAAAATATCCTGCAGCTTATCGCCTAATCCATCAAAGGCCATGTTTGCTCCCCCTTTCCAAAGGTTCCATGCCGTTGCCGGCATCTCAATCGTTTATGTTACTCTTCCAGACCCAGCTGTTTCAGAATGGCCAGAGCCTCTTCATTGCCCTCAACCGCATCAGCCAGCTTCTCCAGAAGATTTCTGCGTTCCATTTCGCGTTCTGCCAGATGGAGCTTTTCTTCATACTTCTCCAGCAGATGTTCGGTGCGTTTAATCAGATCGTGAACCGCAGGCCGCGAAATATTCTGCTCCGCTGCGATTTCACCAAGCGACAGGTCGCACTGATGATATAAATCGAAAACATCCTGCTGTTTCTCGGTCAGCAGACCGCCGTATAAATCGTACAGCATCACAAGCTGTGCTCTGTGTTCCAGCGTCATTTCCGTTCACCTCATCTGTTAACCCTTTGTCCTTAACACCTTTGATAGTTTACTGTAAAACAAAAAGGATGTCAAGTATTTTTACTAAACATCCTTAAAAATTTCTGATAAACCGATTTTATTGTATGCAAAAGCAAAACCGTATAGGTTGTACAGCGGATAGTTGTCCACAGCTCGATGTTTTACTCGATGTTTTGCCTGATGCTTTCACTGAAACAAATCAGCTCTCTGCGCCATCTTCAACAGGAGCAAACCGTTTTACAACGCTGCCGTCCGGCAGTGTGACATCCTCTAAAAACATGGCTAACGGCCGTGCCCAGATGCCAAAATCACCGTACAGCGCCTGATAGATAACCAGTTCTTCCTCCGTTTCCGTATGCTTTGCCACATGAAGCACTTTATACAGCTTGTCTTTGTAATGACGGTAAGTCCCGCCCATGATTAATTCGTCCATTGTGTTTCTCCTTTTTATAACGGCAGGAATGCCCATGCGACTGCGATGATTAATGCGGGAAGCATATTGGCTACACGGATTTTAAGATTCCACAGCAGATTGGCGCCGACGCAGAAAATCATAATGGAGCCCACCAGCGACAGATTGCTAAGCGCTGCGGCGGTCATCATCGGCTCGATAAAACGGGCCAGCAGTGTGATGGATCCCTGAAACAGTGCCACCGGCACTGCGGAAAAGATGCAGCCTTTCCCCATGGAGGCGGTCATAATCATAATGATAATCAGGTCCAGTACGGCTTTGGCAGCCAGTGTGGAGTAATCGCCGCTGATGCCGTCCTGAATAGCGCCCACCACGGCCATGGCTCCGATACATACCGTTAGGGATGCGGTTACAAAGCCATCCACAAAGCCGGCATCGCCGGTGCTTCCGGTTTTGATTTTCAGCCATTCGCCGAACCGCTCCATGTGATGCTCGATATTCATCCACTCGCCGATTAAAGACCCGATGGCAAAGCTGCCAATCATCATCATGGTTCCGCCGCTGGACAGTTTCCCATCGGCAACGGTCATCATTTCCTGCAGAACTCCGCTGATTCCAAGAAATAGAACACAGACAGCCGTTGCAACCATCAAAGTATCCTGAAACCGTTTTTCCAGCCGGTTGCCGAACAGCATCCCGAAGATACCGCCTGCCAGAATGCCTCCTACATTTATAATAGTCCCTAATCCAAACATGTCTGTTTCCCTTCTCTCTAAACATTCTTTTTAAAACACAGTCGCTCTAAAACACATTCTGTCGAAAACGTTGCTCTAAAACATAAATCTGAAACTTCAGATTTTACAGAATGACCATCAGCTGTTCTGTTACGAACACGACAAAAACAGCCCCGAGCGCAACCAGTGTAAGCCCGTAATTCCGATAGGCAAGTATCACTGCCGCAATCATGCCGAACACGGCGGAAATCAGGCTGGATGTGGAGTACAGAATACTCGGCAGCGTCATGGCAGCCAGCACCGCATAGGGCACATAATATAAAAAGGAACGGATAAACCGGTTCTGAATCCTGCGGCGCATAAAAGTCAGCGGCAGAAAACGCGGAATATAGGTAACAATGGCCATCACGGCTACTGCAATCAATACATAGGTCATATTATAGGTGTGTGCCATTCTTTACGCCTCCTCCTCGTCTTTCACCGGCCATTTCCAGGCAGCAAAGCTGCTGGCTGCCACAGCACAGATGATAATCACCCAGCCGCTGGAGAGCTGGCTCAGCACCGGCAAATAATAAAACAGACAGCTGATACCGGCCGCGATAACAATCACCCAGGCCAGAGCGTGTTCGGTACGGGCCGGTGGAATGATAACCGCCAGGAACATGCCGTAAATGGCAATGCCTAATGCACTGCGCACCATATCCGGCAGCAGCGAAACAGCGGTGGCACCGATAAGCGTGCCCAGCGCCCAGCCCCAGAACGGCAGAGTCATCAGCCCCAGAAAATAGGCAAAGGGAATCTGCCCTTTGTGCTGCATACTCACACCAAAGATTTCATCGGTTACACCAAAGGACATCACCAGACGCTGCGGAATTGGCAGAGCCGGGTCGATTTTCTGCGACAGCGACAGGCTCATCAGCAGATAACGGATATTGATAACGAAGGTTGTCAGCCCGATTTCAAACAGGCTGCCTCCGCTGATAATCAGAGCGGTACCGGCAAACTGCCCGGCCGATGTCAGGTTGGTCATGGAAATTAAAACGGCAATCCAGAACGGCAGGTCGTTTTCGGTACACATCAGCCCGAAGGTGACACTGACCGACAGATACCCCAGACAGATTGGTATCCCGTTTCGCAAACCATGCAGATACGCAGATTTCATAGTTCCAGACAAAACAATGCGCCTCCTTTTTGTGTCAATGCAGAGATATTGCCTTAGAGCATGAATACACCTCAATTATATATACTTAAATTTGTATAAACATGCAGACAATTCGCTTCCTGTTTTTTGTTAAAAAAGCCTACTGACCGTTATCACAGGCAGTAGGCAATTGTCTTGTCTATGCAATATAAAATTGTATAACTTTCCATAAAATTTGTCAACCGTTAGATTGCTTAAATTAGATTGCTTAAAACTATTAATCTTTAATCAGTACCACATTGTTGCTGTGTACCAGATATACCTTGCCGTTAATGCGAACCTGAATCTGGTCGCTGTCGGTGTAGTCGGTCCAGCTTTCCACTTTGCCCTGTACAATCTCGCCGTTTGGCAGTTCGATAATAGCACGGTCATAGGCGTAGGTCAGGTCGATAATGGTACGATTATAAAAGTGCTCGCTAACGATATAGCCTGCACCAATTAACAGCGCCAGAACAAGAATGACAGACAGAATGATGGTAAGTTTTTTCTTCATATGAGACACCTCCTGTTTCTCCGTAATCGGATTAATAGGTTTGTTGATAGATTTGTTTACAGGTTTATTTATAGTTTCTTCCATTGCTTCCAAGAATCCTGCCGAATCCGGTTAAAATACCTGCATCCAGGCCAGCACCGTACCGACGATGGTCAACAGAAGCCCTAAAACGGTCAGCATATTGGCAATGTTGTTGGTGCGGGTCTGGTACATTAAATCCAGTTCCGATTCCAGCAGTTCCAGCAGATATTTGATTTTGTCGATAATCGGCGTAATCTGCTGACTGTTCAGAATGACCTTCTCCAGCTCGCCCAGTTCGGTCATATCAATGTTTTCCACGCGGTTCAGAGTGGCAATCAGCTCCCGGCGATAATCTTTGGTGCGCTGGATGTCATCCCGGAAGTTGCCGGTGCGGCTCTGCTGAAACGATGCCTGAAACTCCAGAATGCGATGGGCAATGGTTTTCATAGCCATAACCAGCTCCACCGCATAGATAATGCCGTGGTTGACACCGGCCACCGCCGGATTTAACGCAAAATACGGATTCATACCGCCGTAATAGGTGCCGCCAAAACTGGTCTGGTTTTCCCGATAGCGCTTTGCCGCCGGGGAATCAATCAGATTCAGCAGCAGGAAGTTGCTGCCGAAGGTGATAAACTCTACAAAATCACGGCTGCTCCAGTCGGGCTGAATGCGCGTCTCGGCCAGTTCGGCAGGGATATGGTTCCAGCCTTCGTCGCCGCTGATAATGCCGTACATGCGAGGCTTCTCGGTTTTCATAATATACGCAATATCCTCCATCTGCCCGAACCGGTTCAGTTCAATCAGATGGGCCAGCTGACCATGTTCGCCGTAGAAGTTCATCTTTTTCAGAAACTGCTGATACATCTCATGTACCGACAGCGACACACCCCATGCATCAAAATGAATCTTTGCGCCATTGCTGTTGCAGTGATGCAGATACACCATCTGCGATGTAGGGACATCGCGAAACTGCAGATTAAAGGTCAGTTTGCCGATATTGATTTCCGGGAACGCGGTAAACAGCACCTGCATCTGATGCACTGCAGCCTTGTCCATATGCACCGGCTCGTTGCACAAAAGCGCCCGCCAGCATTCAAAGGGCAGCCCGCCGCCGTGCAGAAACTGCTGAACCGTTTTAAAATCCTGAAAAACCGGCGAATCATCATCTTCCATCCCTGCATACGGGTATTCCTGCTTTATGTTCTGACGCAGCTTTGCCATTCGCTGCTCTGCCTCCGCTTCCGGAAACAGCGTAAAATAAAGAATATAACTGATTTTGCCGTCAAAGGTAACGTCGTCCCCGTGAATGTTATAAGATGACATAGCCTCACCCCTTCCTCTCTTGTTTCCTGTCCTATTTTATAAGCATCTCTTTGCGAATCATGGCGACAAACCGGTGAATCGGCTCGCCTGCGTTCTTGCGGTAAACGGCCACATGCACCAGCTCCGGCACCACCTGATTCATAAGCCCTTCAAATTTCAGTGCCACATATTTCTTGCTGTTGAAGTAATACTGATACGCCAGCCCGCTCATTAAGGTAATGGCGCCGGCCTTTTCCATCATGCTGCGGTGAAAGTCGGCGTCGTTGGAACAGATGACATTGTTCATAAAAATGTGTTCCCGCATATCATCCACCGGAATGATGTTATAAAGCGTCTTTGCCGCCGCCTGGTTAAAATCCAGTTCGGTAATCACCGTTTTTTCGCCGCTGTACTGGCGCCGGTCCATAACGGCCACCATATCATCCCGCATCAGCAGTTCCATTTCCAGCGTATCGGGATGCTCGTCCAGCTTTCGCTGAAGCTCTCTGCCGTTAATGGTCATAAGCCCGATATCACTGATACCGCTGCGGACATTCTGCAGCACATCATCCACATTTGAAAAGGATACCACATTCACCTGTACATCTACCTGCTGTGCATGCAGTTTTGCAATCAGATTGGGCAGCACCAGATTGGTTACCGAAGAGGTAGAGCTAATCTGCATACTGATTTTTTCTGTATCCAGAGGAATCTGACTGTTCCGGATTTCCTGCCGCAGATAGGCCTCCTCATCCAGCACAAGCTGGGCAAATTTCAGCACTTTCTCGCCCATAGGCGTTAAACGCACCCCCACATTGGTGCGCACCAGAATATCCACACCCAGTTCCTTCTCCAGCTGTTTGATACTTTTACTCACAGCCTGCTGTGTTGCATACATCCGCTGTGCCGTTCCGGTGATGGAACCGGTCTGTGCAATATCCACCAGGCATTTCAACTGTTCCAGCCGCATAGCAGCCCCCGCTTTCCTGAACGATACTCTATCAAAACACGAACAAAACATTAACAAAACACTAACTGCACTTCCATAATACTTCTATATTAATAGGAATGGGTGAAGATAGCAAGCAGTTTTACAAAAAAACGGGAAGTGCAGATGCACTTCCCGTACAATACGCAACCATTTCGTCTGCATGGAGGCAGACAGTGGTTCTGTTATGAATTACAGGCTTTCGGTCAGAATCTGATAAGCAGGTGCGCCTTCACATTCTGCAGGGATTTCAACACCCAGCAGTACCGCAGCGGTTGGAGCGATATCCACTTCACGGATGTAGCCTTTAATCTGGTAGTTTTCTTTAACACCAGGGCCAGCTGCCACCAGGATTGGGGATACAGATGTATCGTTATGACCCTGTGCGGTAGACATGGATTCACCGTGGTCGAAGTTGTAGCTTTCGTGCAGCATGAATACGATATCTGCTGCCAGTTCGCCGCCCATACCCAGTAATACAGCATCTTTGTTGTGCAGAGCCAGTGCTACGATACGTTTACCGGTTTTTGCATCTTTGTAGCCGTACAGGTCGGTGATAATCTGTTCTTCCAGTTCGTATTTATCGGCAGGGTCTACGATACCGTGTTTGTCACGGCCTTTCAGGTTCACGTAGATGGAGTTGGAACGGGTCTGGATTGCTCTTGTTTTGCTCCAGTCGATTTCGTTGATTTCGTTGCCGTTTTCATCTTTTTTCAGAACGGTATAGCCCAGACGTTTCATAACACCAACGTTAACCGATTCGTTGGAACCGATTTCCTGATGGTCATGTTCCGGACAAATCAGAGCGTGGTCACTTGTTACGATAATGGTCCAGCCTTTATCGATGTATGGCAGGAAGGAACCGATGTAATCATCGCTCCATTTGTAGGTGTTTTCATGCCATGCACGAACAACGCTTTCGTCAACTTTGGATGTTTCACGGTTTTTCAGATATTTCATGTATGCATGGCCAGCCAGGTCAGGACCGTGGAAGTGGCTGAAGATTACTTCTACGCCTTCTTCGTCCATCATGTACTGCATAGCGTCAGCCTGCCATTTTGCGGACTGTGCCCACTGTTCCTGCGCACATTTGATAATCAGGTCTTCATCCTGGCATGCAGCCATGGATGTTGCTGGTGGAGGGCCGAAACGTTCCATAACTTTGTCAAAGATCCATCTTGGGCACCAGCAGTCGCTGTTTTCACAGTTAACTGCACAGCCTGCCCACAGACGAACATAGGAACCGTCTTCACGGATTTCCAGAGCGCGCATGTTACGAACAACTTTTACGATGTTGCCTTTGTTGTCCGGCATGATGTCCGGGCAGTTTGGTGTGTATACATCGTTTTCCAGAACAAATAATGGTTCCGGCTGTTCTTTTGCAGCGTATACAGCGATTCTGTCGTATTTGCCTTCTTCGTTTTTCAGAATCAGAGCATATTTTTTCACATGGCCCCATTTGTAGTAAATGGTGAATTCTTTTGCGCCTTCCGGAGCATTTGCCCAGCCTTCAGGCTCGGTGATTGGGGACATGGATAAGTGACATGGCCAGTCAGCCAGTTCGTCCATGTTTGCGCCTTCGTATGCGATGGAGTTACGGATAGAGAATAAACCTGGTTCGTAGCCCTGGAATACCAGACCATCCAGATATTCGTTTTCGTAGAATTCTTTAATACGAGGGTCTTTAATATCCATTACCATTGCGCGTTTTGGCGCTTTCTGTTCGGTAATGTCGCCGTCAATGTGGCTGCCCTGTGCCGCATAGCCGCGGAAACCGCCTGTAGAGGTTTTGGTTGTAGCGATTACTACGAATTCTTCGTCCACTTTATGGGTACTGTTGCCCAGAGCACCTGGAGAGGTACCGTCAACTACCATCAGGTTTGGATCATCGCTGGTTGGAGGCCATGCGCCGCCCGGCCAGTGCCATACCAGAGTTTTTTTGCCTGCAGCAACGGTGCAGTTCCACAGTGGTTCCGCTTTCAGGAATTTGCTCATGAATGCTTCCTGAGTCATATCCAGTTCACCTGGAACCTGCAGGTTGTAGTCGATAATCCCGTGTGTCATTGGGTAGCAGCCTGTTGCCAGTGTTGCCCACAGTGGAGGTGTGATGGTTGGCATTGCGCCTAACAGCACCAGGTCTTCACGTGCGGAACCCATTTCAATCATTTTTTTCAGATTCGGCATTTTTCCTGCATCTACCATTGCTTTGGAAAAACGAGGGTCCATACCGTCCAGACCCAGAATCAGCAGTTTGTTGGTTAAGCCTTTACTTCTTAACATTCTAATCATCCTTTCTTTAATATGTGAATTAAATGAATGTATAGATTGCCCTATGGTTATATTATAGCGAATCATTCAAAAAATTGAAAACAACCATATTTCTTGCCCTATTCGGTTTTGCCACAACACAAAGTTGTGACGATTCGCTTTGCTACAACAAAAAACAACAGGCATTTGTTCGGCACCGGTTCCAGTTCCGGCCTTTCCAGTATGCCTGCCGGCTTCCTTTATTTTTTTCAGATTTCCCCAATTCCTGTATTCACAATCCGTATGTAATCTGCTATAATATTGCAAAGAATGACTTTGAGGAGGCATATAACGATGGCAGAAAACAATCGTAATGATAGCAACTTTATTTTATCCACAGACTTAAAACCAGGCTATGATACTGCAGAACCAACTCAGACCAAGAAAGACAAATACATCAAAATTGGTATTGCAGTAGGTGCTATTGCACTGTTCCTGCTTCTGGTAATTTTATAATTCCTGATACCAGTCCGATTCATCAGGCATAACACAGACGCCCAGCTATACGCCGGGCGTTATTCATTTTACGGAACTTCCGCTTACGGAACATCCACAATCCGTATCTGCTTTGTGGCGGCATCGTAGGCCACCTCAAACCCCAGACTGACTGCAAACTGCCTGAGATGCACAAAATTGGCGCCCTCCAGCAACACACTGCGGCAGGTATGGCTCTTTAACCCTCTGGTGTTCACCGCCAGATATTTGCTCACATTGTTATCAAACAGCTGCGCCATCTCCACCGATGCTTTTGTATGCTCCCACGGCTCCAGCTGATAATACACCTCAAAGCCTGTGCCGCCGCCCGCATTGGTATGCACAGCAACGGCAAAGTCCGGATTGTACGCATTGCACTCCGCAATCTCCTCTTTTAAACGGTCTTCCTCATCCGCCGAGCGGGACAGTTTCACCTGCACCCCGTGACGGCGCAAATCACGCTGCATTAAAAGCGCAATAGATAAATTGATGCCCGCCTCCGTTAAACCCAGCGCTTTGTTCACCGTACCCGGGTCGGGCCCGCCGTGCCCCACCGCAATAAAGATCCGTAACGGCTGTTTTATATAATCACGTGCCATTGAGTAACCTCACTCCTCACATTATCATAACATTATCATCATGCCAGGAAGCACAGAACGTGTGGACCGCCTTCTGCATACCCGACCAGAAAGGCGTCGGGCACGATGGACATTGCCGAAGATTGTTCATAGCGTGGAAGACAAAGTCTTACAAAGCCGAACAATCGAGAAAATGTCCAGCATTAAACAGAAAAGGGAACACGTCTGTCCTTCCTGGCATAGACTAATGATTCTCGCCCCACCATACCCAGAGTGACGACAGAATCGTCAGCAAAGCGGACAGGAACTCACTTAACTCCTCCTCGGATATCGGCAGAATGCTGTAGCCGAATACCAGAAGCAGCTGGTTCAGCAATGCCAGAAACAGCACCGCTGTACGAACCAGCACGGCAATCTGCTCTTTGGTCATCGAGCATCATCCCTTTCCTGCATATTATGTTATGCACTAAAACAGCGTTCTGTCGCTGATGGTACGCACATAGGCAGCCTCCGCCACCGATAACAGGTTCCCCGCTTTATCGCCAAACACATTTTTGCTGATGATGGTATCCGCCGCAGTGGACACCTCCTCCGCTGTTACATCCTCACGCACCGGCATAGAGTGGGATACATTGGTATCACCCTCGGTACTGTATTTTACATATAATTTACGGCTTGTTACTGTTTCAGACATCTTCTATTCTCCTCTCTTACACACTTAATACTCTTGTTTCCACCACACGCATTTCACTCATCGGGTTCTCCATTAACCCCGCATACAGATTCAGGCATTCCGCCACATCGGCATCCTGCGCCTCCGGGTTTACATTCTGGAAGGTGGTGGTGCTTTTCTTCTCCTCGCTGTCGGTTGTGATAACCTGTGCTTTCACTGCATTTGTAACTGCCATAACAATTCATTCTCCTTTTCACTGATACTGGTACTACATTGGTATAATCATGATTATGTACTGCGTCAGCCGGCCTCGCTGACAGTGCATATGATACCGCAGATTGTGAAAATCAGCAAAATCACTATCCTGCAAAAACGTGCAGGATATCAGTACAAAGCTGCAGGATATCGCAAACATCCTGCAGGATAACGACGGTTTCTGCAGGATAACGGAAACTTGAAAAACATGCCGCATACAAAAAAACACCCGCCGTCCGGCAGGTGCTGTTCCAGTAAATCGCTTAAGCTATGTGTATTTTAATTTGTTTTGCATGTGTGGTTGACAGAATAAAGAACCTTATGGTATCATATACTTAACAAATGGAGTTGCCGCTTTTGGCGAGGCGGTCAGTCCATAATTGGTGCTAAGCCGTCCTTACCGGGCGGCATTTTTACTTTCTGTTTATCAACAGAGAAGCTAAGCCTAGTAACACCAGACAGAATGTTAATAACTCCATCCATGTAACCATAGGCATCACCCCCTTACTCAAGAGAGTGACCAACCGCCAAACGGCAACTCTAAAACAAATTATAACATGCGAACAAACATTCTGCAAGTAATATCTGTAAATTTAGAATATTATTTCCTGTTCGGATACAAAAAAAGCAGCGGACCCCCATCCGCTGCTTTTTTCTTTGTTTGTTCATCGCCACACATGGAAACTTTGAACATGTTTGTGTTATGAATCCCTCCGGGGGCTGCGTCCGTTTTTCTATCGTCGGTCTGTTTTATCCGGTTTTTATTTGTGTTCCTGCTTCTGCCCGATGAGCGTGCCGCTCAGCTTTTGTGTTTTCTATTTTATACAATAGATTCGGCGCAATCGTCTCAATATTGAGACGGTTGCATGCAATCAAATAGACGATAAATAGCTTAACAGAGCAAAAAACGGGGAACCGCTGTCCTGCCGGATAACGATTCCCCGTAATGAATATACGCTATTTTAATATAATGTGATTTCGCTGTATGACTATTTTATGTGCAGCTCTGTTCGCACTTTTCGCACAATTTCCTGAATAACGGCATCTGCATCCCGGCGATAAACGGCGGTGTGCAGAATGGTCACTTCCTGATTCTCAATAGGCAGTGCAATATACTTCCGGGTATTGAAAAAATACTGGTAGCTGAGGCCGGTCATTACCACACTGGCGCTTGTCTTCTCAAGCATGGCCCGGTGAAAATCGATGTCGTTTGAACTTGCGGAAAACGGAACAACCATCAGATTATGGTCCCACTTGTCTGCCGGTTCAACATTAAACAGCGTTTTCTTCTGACTGTCAAAAACCGTTTCCTCCAGGCTCTCCCGGCTGCCGCTGTAGCTTTCTTTTTTCATGACTGCTACAATCTCATCCCTCATCAGAATTTCAGCCTGCAGCTCCTCCTCAAACGCTGAAAATTTCTGCTGAAAGGTCTCCGCATTTATGCTGATAAAACCGATATCCTTTTCGCCGCTTCGCACCTGTTCCAGCACCGCAAGCATTGTCTCCATGGAGGATATCTCAAAAAACAGTTCCTGTTTTCTGGCCTCATATCCGGCAATCACCGACGGCAGTGCCAGACTGGCCACACAGGATGTGGAGCCGATTCTTACGTGCGTCCGCATCTGCGGCATCCCTTCCCGAAAGCGCTCTGCAAGGCTTTCTTTCTCCGCAAGGGTGTTTCGGGCAAAGGCCAGCATCTGTTCCCCGTATTCGGTCAAAACGGTTTTATTGTTTTCTTTCACGAAGAGCGGTCTGCCCATTTCCTCTTCCAGCTGTTTCATGCTGATACTGACCGCCTGCTGTGTTACATATAATTTCTGGGCGGCTGCACTGAACGAACCGTTTTCCGCCACGGCTTCCAGATATTCCAGCTGTTCAAAACGCATTCTTTTCCCCCGCTTTCCGCTCTGCTCTTTCGTTTCTTTCCGTCATTCCTTCATTCCTTCATTCCGTTCTTTCCATATTATTTTACAGCAGCTGAAAGATTTGTGCAATGCCCAATCGCCGCAACATAAAAAAACGGGAAGGCGTCCCTTCCCGTTAACGATGTTCTCTCTATTTGCTCATTCACTCTGTTTACAGGTGTTCTCTGTACAGTCGTCTAGTTTACAGCTTTTCGGTGAAAATCTGATATGCCGGAGCCCCTTCGCACTGTGCCGGAATATCCACACCCAGCAGCACTGCAGCAGTCGGTGCCACGTCTACTTCACGGATGTAGCCCTGTACTTCATAGTTTTCTTTTACACCAGGCCCTGCAATGATGTAAATCGGCGAGGTGGTGGTGTTGGCATGCCCTACTGCTGTGGATAAGGATTCGCCATGGTCAAAGTTGTAGTCGTCGTGCAGGAAGAAGATGATATCCGCTGCATACTCACCGCCAACGCCCAGTAAAACAGCGTCTTTATTGTGCAGTGCCAGCGATACAACACGTTTGCCGGTAACAGGGTCTCTATAACCATACAAATCGGTGATAATCTGTTCTTCCAGCTCGTATTTGTCAGCCGGGTCCACAATGCCGTAACGGTCACGGCCTTTCAGATTCACATAAATGCTGTTGGAACGCTGCTGCACCGCCCGTGTTTTGCTCCAGTCCACCATTCTGTGGCCGTCTTCATCGGTGGTCATAACGGTATAGCCCAGTTTTTCCATAACACCCACATTCAGCCCGTAGTTGTCGGCAATGTTGTGCATGTCGCCTTCGCGGCAGATTAACGCATGGTCAGAGAATACGTTCAGTACATAGCCTTTTTCGATATACGGGATAAACTGACCGATGTACCAGTCGGTTAAGGTATAGGTAGCTTCTGCACGTTTCATCATCTCTTCTTCCGAGAATGGCGAATTATCACGCTGTTTCAGATATTTGTTGTAGCTGTGCCCTTCCAGGTCCGGTCCGTGGTAATGGGAGAAGATCACATCCACGCCCTTTTCATCCAGCATGTACTTCAGGCTTTCGGCCTGCCATTTTGCAGCCTGTTCCCACTGTGCATGTGCGCATTTATACATAATGTCTAAATCATGGCAGCCGGATAAGGAGGTTGGTGCCGGATAGCCAAACCGTTCATACACTTCATCGTGAATCCACTGCGGATAGTAAATGGCTTTTGTATCGATGTCCATACCGTCGGAAATCCAGATTTTAATGATGCTGCCGTCATCGGCCAGGTCCATGATACGCATATTTCTATACAGACGGCACGGTTTTTTGGTACCAAAGTTGATACCCACATCCGGTACCTGTGTCAGTACATCTTTTTGGATAACGGCATTTGGTTCTGCCTGTTCCTTGGATGTGTAGAAGGCTACTCTGTCATAGAAGCCCTCTTCATTTTTCAGCAGCAGACATGGTCTTGGCATTTTGCCAAACATGCATGCCAGGGTGAATTCCTTTGCACCTTCCGGAACTTCACCGGCCCAACCGGATGGTTCGGTAAACGGTGTGTAACTTACAGGAATGGCCCCGTCGGCCAGAGAATCCATCTGGCTCTGTGCCGAATCCAGGAAGTCAAAGCGGAAGTCCATCAGGTTGCCAACGCTGTAGTCGTTAAAGGTGCCCACTTCGTTTTTCAGGGCTTCTTTGAATTCATCAAAGTGTTTCTGTTTTCTTGGATAAATCGGTGTCCATTTTGGAGGTGCAACTTCCACTTCGGAAGGGTCGCCCTTGATTTCATCCAGTTTTACAATAACACCCGGCAGATAGGCAGGCTCTTTTGTAATATCGCTTGCTACCGCCAGCATTTCAAAATCGGCACGCAGTGCAGAGAACCCCAGTGCACCCGGAGAGGTACCGTCAACAACCATCAGATTTTCGCTGTCGGAGCTTGGCGGCCAGGAAGCGCCAGGCCAGTGCCAGACAAGCGTTTTTTTACCAGCTTCCGCTGTGATGTTCCACAGCTGTTCTGCTTTACAGGAGGTGGAGTAAATACCGCTGTAGGTAAAATCCAGTTCTCCTTTCGGACTCATATTAAAGTCTACAATGCCGTGTGTCATTGGATACGCACCGGTAGCCAGTGTTGCCCACATCGGCGGTGTAATGGTTGGAACACCGCCCAGTAATACCAGGTCTTTGCGGGCAGCGCCCATTTCAATCAGTTTTTTGGTGTTTGGCATTTTGCCTTCATCCACAAATTTGCGTGTCAGGTTCGGGTCCATCCCGTCAATGCCCAGCAGAATCATTTTGTCTGCCAGCCCTTTGCTTCGCAGCATAATAAAAACCCCTTTCTGCAAGTTCCCTTGTCCATATATCCATAAAACAGATATATTGGATAGATACATGGAATAGATACATTCATACTACATGATGTAATTATACCTTCCATTGTATCAGCAGACAAGCAAATGGTTTTTAACCGTTTTTCAAAAGGGTACAAATAACTTTTACAAAGCATCTGAAAAGCAGCCATACATCCGTTTTCCGGAAAATCAAAAAAGCCGTCACATGGACGGCTCTTCTGATCGTTTCAGGATGAAATAAATTAGACGCAATAATAAGATGCCAATGAGAAAAGGCATCGTTCACCCTTGTTTTGCATTATACACGATATACTTTTATTTTACAATACCCGTTTTAATTGTATGGTGTACAAATTTTTCCAGTTTATTCTCTATTTTGCGTGAATAAAGAATCTTTCGTTACGCTCAAATACATCTACTTCGGAGCCGTAGAAGTCCTGTAGATTCTCGAGCTGAATCACATCTTTCAAGTCGCCCTTGGAGTGGATTCTGCCTTCTTTAATCAGCAGTGCCTTATTGAACATCGGCAGAATTTCGTCGGTGTTGTGGGTTACAAAGAAGATGCTCTTTTTGTCTTCCGCCAGTTTTTCAATCAGGTTATACAAATCCTTCTTGGCGAAGATATCCAGGCCATTGCAGGCTTCATCAAAAATAATGATTTCCGGATCGCTGATTAATGCACGCCCGATAACCACTTTCTGTTTTTCCCCCTGCGACAGACTGGAGAAGGTGCGGTCACGCAGCTTCATAATACCCAGTTTTTCCATCACAGCTTCCGCTTTGGCAATATCCTCATCGCTAACCTGTTCCCACAGGCCCAGACTAGCAAACTTGCCGCTCAGGATAATTTCCAGCGGTGTATCATGAACCGGAATATTTTCGGTCAGCGCATTACTGATCCAGCCGATATGTTTGCGTAAATCTGCGATTGGACAACTGCCGAACTGATAGCCCAGCACATTGGCATACCCGCCGTAGAGCGGAAAAATATAGCCGTTAATCATGTTCAGCAGAGTTGTTTTCCCGGAACCGTTCAGCCCCAGAATAATCCAGTGTTCCCCGGCTTCCACCTGCCAGTTTACACCATCCAGAATCAGTTTGCCGTTTTTCCGGTAACTTACATTCTGCAAATCTATAATCATGCTGCTCACCTTCTGTTCTGTATAATCCGTTGATTATTCCCCTTTGCCGATTGCTTTTGCAATCATTGCCATGGTTTTTGCATTCTTTTCTTCTTTTTTCTTTGCTTCTTTCTCCCGTTTTTTCGCTGCTTTCTCACGGCGTTTCTGATCGGCTACCTCATCCCATCCGTATTCATCCAGAATATCTTTTGGGGTTTTTGTGATAAACCAGTTCAGCATATACAGCAGAATCGCCAGGTCATCAATATGCCCGAACAGCGGAAAGTCAAAAATAAAATCAAACGGGAACAGCAGATAACCGATGGTTACAAACAGAAACACCAGTTTATTGGCCCGTTCCACCCGGGAATCCGCCATCAGATTTACAGCCAGAGGCAGAGTGGCCTTCATATTCCAGATTGCCCGTACCCCTTTGCTGATTGGATTGCGTTTCATAGAAATCACCTCGTCAAATGGTTCAAACGATTATTTTACAGCAATTATATGCCTATACGCCCAGCATTTCTTTCTCCCGTTCGCTTTTCTTATTGCGGCCCATCAGTTCTCCAACAGCCTGCTGAACAGGGAAATCCTCAAACAGTACTTTGTACATCATTTCTGCAATCGGCATGGAAATGCCCAGCTCGCGAGCCAGTTCCACCGTTGCCTTTGTGGTTTTTACACCTTCGACTACCATGCCCATATCGTTCAGAATCTCATCCAGTTTTTTACCCTGGCCCAGTGCCAGACCGCACCGATGGTTTCGGCTGTGGCGGCTTGTGCAGGTTACTACCAGGTCACCGATACCGGTTAAGCCGGAGAATGTCATAGGGTCGGCACCCAGTTTTGTGCCCAGGCGGCTGATTTCTGCCATACCGCGGGTTAATAACGCAGCCTGGGTATTGTCACCCAGCCCTAAGCCGATTGCAATACCGGTAGCAATTGCAATAATATTTTTAATAGCACCGCCAATTTCGGTACCAATTAAATCATTATTGGTATACACACGGAATGCCGGTGCCATAAACAGGTCCTGCACCGCATCGGCCACTTCCGAATTCTGCGAACAGGATACCACAGCTGTCGGCATTTCGCGGCCTACTTCCTCCGCATGGCTTGGTCCGTAAAGAGCAACAAACCGGTTGATACTGCCCGGAATCACATCTTCCACAACCTGGCTCATGCGCAGATTGGTTCCTACTTCCAGACCTTTGGCCGTATTAATCAGAATAGCCTTTTCCGGCAGTAAATCTTTCATATTGTTCAAATTTTCGCGCAATGTCTGTGATGGCACTGCCAGCACCACATAATCGGTATCTTCCAGTGCATATGCCAGATCGGTTGTCACCTGAATACCTTCCGGCAGAGTTACATCAGGCAGATATTTTTTATTTTCACGAGTGCTGTTCATCTCATCTGCCTGTTCAGCACGACGGCACCACATCAGCACCGGCTGACCTTTCTGAGCCAGCACGATTGCCAGAGCAGTACCCCAGCTTCCGCAGCCTAATACGGTTACTTTACTCATTTTCAGTGCTCCCTTCTGTGCCTTGTTCTGTCACGGGTTCTGGATCCGGTTTTTTCTGACCCAGTTTGTTTTCTGTGCCGTTTACCAGACGCTTAATGTTCGGAATATGACGACAGATTACCACAATGGCTGCCACCCCGATACCAATTACATAACTGTTTGGCGCGCCAAAATAATAAAGCAGAATTGGAGCCAGCCATGCCGCCAGAATAGAAGCCAGCGACATATAACGGGTAATCAGACACACCAGAGCCACTTCTGCCAGCAGAATGGCCAGTGTAATCGGGGACATAAACAGCAGCACACCGCCGCCGGTTGCAATCCCTTTGCCGCCTTTGAATTTGAGAAAACAGCTGAACATATGACCCATAACAGCCATAAAGCCGCCAATGAGTGCACCGGCCTCCCCTGCCAGCTGATAACCCAGAAACGCACCCATCCAGCCTTTCCAGCCATCACACAGAAGCACAACAAGGCCATAGCGAATCCCCAGAGTTCTCCACACATTGGTGAAGCCTACATTACCGCTGCCATGCTGCCGGATATCAATCCCTTTGGATTTTCCAACCAGATAGCCGAAGGGAATCGACCCGATCAGATAAGCACAAATTGCGGTTACAATCCACATACCAATCACTCCTCACTTACTCTTCAGCAGAACGTTTTCTCACCACAAAGCGAATAGGAGTGCCTTCAAAGCCAAAGTTTTCTCTGATTTTGTTTTCCAGGAAACGTTCATAGGAAAAATGCATAATTTCCGGTTCGTTTACAAACAGCACAAAGGTAGGCGGTTTTACACCGCTCTGTGTTGCGTACATGATTTTCAGGCGTTTGCCTTTATCCGATGGCGGCGGGTTCAGCTGAACTGCATCACGGATGATTTCATTCAGAACACTGGTGCTGATACGGGTGTTGTTCTGTTCCACTGCCACATTAACCATATCCAGAATACGGCTTACACGCTGTTTTGTTTCAGCCGATACGAAAATCATTGGTGCATACTGTAAAAATAACAGTTCACTGCGGATTTTCTTTTCCATAACAGCCGATGTTTTATCATCTTTTTCGATTAAGTCCCATTTGTTCACAACCAGAATGATGGCCTTGCCCTGTTCATGGGCATAACCCACAATTTTTTTATCCTGTTCAATCAGGCCTTCTTCCGCATTGATAACCATCAGTACCGCATCACAGCGGTCAACAGCACGCAGAGAACGGATAACACTGTATCGTTCGGTTGTAGTTTCCGCCACTTTGCTCTTGCGACGCATGCCGGCAGTATCCACAATTACATAACGCTGCCCGTTGCGTTCAAACGGTGTATCAATGGCATCACGGGTGGTACCCGGAATATTGCTTACGATGGAACGTTCCTGACCCAGAATTGCATTGGTCAGAGAGGATTTCCCTACGTTTGGACGGCCAACCACCGCAATTTTGATAACGTCCGGTTCATAATCATCGTCCTCAAAATCATCCAGCAGTTCCATTAAGCGGTCTAACAGGTCACCGGTATTCATACCATGACTTGCCGAAATTGGATATGGTTCGCCCAGACCCAGCTGATAATATTCATAAATATCATCCAGCTTGTTAAAGTTTTCTACTTTGTTCACTGCCAGGATTACTTCTTTTTTGGTACGGCGCAGCATATTGGCAATTTCCATATCCTCTACGGTTACGCCAACACGGATATCGCACATAAAAATAATCACATCGGCTTCTTCCATCGCCACCTGTGCCTGTTTACGCACACGGGATAAGATGGTATCATCACTTTTCACTTCAATCCCGCCGGTATCAATTAACGTAAATTTGCGGTCATTCCATTCCGCATCCTGATACAGACGGTCACGGGTTACCCCCGGATAGTCTTCTACGATGGCCAGATGGCTGCGGGTCAGACGGTTAAACAGCGTCGACTTGCCCACATTTGGACGGCCAACAATCGCTACAACTGGTTTCATATATCTATAAAAACTCCTTCCTGATACTGCCTAGTAAAAATAGCTATATTCTTATATATTATCCCCGAAAATCGCCGTCCAGTCAAGAGTCTGGGCAAAAAACAAGCCGGTCATCATGTTGTATCATGATAACCGGCTTATGTTGGAACTTACATAAAACCTGTACGGAACTTATACCAGTTCTAAATCTTTCATGGTTTTCAGTACGGCTGCTTTTTCTGCATCGTTTGCTTCTACCAGAGGCAGACGAACTTTGCCGTTGCCAAAGCCAACCTGACTCAGCGCAAATTTTACTGGTACAGGGTTGGAGGTAATAAACAGAGATTTGAAAATCGGATACAGTTTGCGATGCATTGCTTCTGCTTCCTTTACATTGCCTGCTGCATATGCATCCACCATAGCGTGAATCTGGCTGCCAACAACATGACCAGCCACGCTGATAATCCCGTAACCGCCCACAGCCATCATTGGCAGAGTCAGGGAGTCGTCACCGCTGTAAATAATGAAGTCATCATCTACCAGCTGACGAATCTGGCTAACCTGTTCAATGCTGCCTGCAGCTTCTTTTACCGCTACGATATTATCAATTTTAGACAGACGAGCAATCAGATCCGGGCTCATGTTTACACCGCAGCGGCCTGGAATGTTGTACAGAATGATTGGCAGGGAAACTGCTTCTGCAACCGCTTTGAAGTGCTGATACATCCCTTCCTGAGATGGTTTGTTATAGTATGGTTCAACCACCAGCAGACCGTCTACACCCAGAGCTTCCATTTCTTTCGATGCTTCAATGGTAGATGCTGTGCTGTTGGTACCGGTACCAACAACGATGGCTGCTTTACCGCCAATGGCTTCTTTCACTGCTTTTACAATATTTACTTTTTCTTCATGTGTTAAAGTCGGGGTTTCTGCTGTGGTACCGCAAACAACCAGACCGTCGTTGCCGTTTTCCACCAGATGAGCCGCCAGACGTTTTACTTCCGCGTAATCTACTTCACCGTTTTCTGTGAATGGGGTAACCATTGCTGTTAATACTCTGCCGAAATTCATTGGAACTCCTCCTTTGGATATCTGTATGATAATAATAACAATTTCTTAAATCAGGTTCTGACGCAGTAATTCTTCTGCAATCTGCACTGCGTTTGTTGCAGCGCCTTTACGAATCTGGTCAAATGCAATCCACATATTCAGTGCGGTGTCGCAGCCCAGGTCACGACGGATACGGCCAACGTATACTTCGTCTGTGTCGGATGTGAACAGAGGCATTGGATATACATTGTTGTGCGGATCGTCCTGAATAATCAGGCCAGGTGCCGCTGCCAGCAGTTCTCTTGCTTCTTCCGGAGTGATGGTTTCTTCTGTTTCAACATAAACAGATTCGGAATGGCTGCGGTATACTGGTACACGTACAGCGGTAGGTGTAATTGCAATGCTGTCGTCGCCCAGAATTTTGTGAGTTTCGTAAACCAGTTTCATTTCTTCTTTTGTATAGTCATCATCCATCCATACATCGATGTGTGGAATCAGGTTGAATGCAATCTGATGCTGGAAGATTTCCGGTTTGATTTCTTCGCCGTTCAGAGTCTGTTTTACCTGCAGAGTTAATTCATCAATTGCTTCTTTACCAGCACCGGATACTGCCTGATAGGTGGAAACGATAACACGTTTTACTTTGCTTTTTTTGTACAGAGGGTACAGAGCACTTACCAGCAGAATGGTGGAGCAGTTTGGATTGGCAATCAGACCTTTGTGGTCTTTCAGTGCTTCCGGGTTAACTTCCGGCACAACCAGAGGAACATCCGGTTCTAAACGGAATGTGCTGCTGTTATCGATTACTACACAGCCTTTGCTCTGTGCAATACGGCCGTATGCACGGCTTGCAGGACCACCTGCAAACAGAGCCAGATCTACATCATCGAAAGAGTTTTCAGTTGTTTCCTGTACAGTGTAAGTTTTACCCTGATATTCGATTTCAGTGCCGGCACTTCTTTTACTTGCCAGCAGGCGTAATTCTTTGTAAGGAATTTTGCGTTCTGCCATTACTTTTAAAATTTCCTGGCCTACAGCACCTGTTGCCCCTACGACTGCAATTGTTAATTCTTTCATTGTTCTTCCTCCAGTAATATTTATTTATGACATTCTTTTTGATACAAACACATTAATAACATTCCAACTACAGAATATTTTCCAAATCTTCAACCAGACCGGTCCAGCTTCTTACTTTTTTTGCTGCCAGAGCAATACCAGGCATGAAGGATTCTCTAGATAAGGAGTCATGACGGATTGTCAGTGTCTGACCCAGGCCACCGAAAATTACCTCCTGGCTTGCTACAAAGCCAGGCAGACGCACGCTGTGTACGCGCATACCTTCGTATTCGCCGCCGCGAGCACCTTCAATTTTTTCATATTCGTCGGCCATACCCTGTTTAAATGCGGTACGGTTTTCTGCAATTTTTGCCAGTGTAGTTACGGCAGTGCCCGATGGAGCATCCAGTTTTTTATCATGATGCAGCTCGATAACTTCCACATGCGGCATATATTTGGCTGCTTCTGCAGCAAATTTCATCATTAATACAGCACCGATTGCATAGTTGGCTGCGTGGAACATACTGGTGTTGTTTTCTTCGGCCAGTTTGCCCATTTCAGCGCGTTCCTCTGCACTTAAACCAGTGGTGCCGGTTACCACGGCAATCCCTTTTTTCAGTACCTGCGGTACATTAGCACGCATAGCATCGGCTACCGTAAAATCAATCATAACATCTACTTCAGTTTCTGCCAGCAGTTTTTCCAGATTGGTTTCTACCAGAACACCTTCCACCGGACGGCCAATCAGTGCCCCGATTTCCATGCCCTGATATTCACGGTCAAACGCCGCAACCAGTTCCAGTTCCGGGTCATCCACTACTGTACGACAGATTTCACGGCCCATACGGCCGCAGGCTCCCATTACCCCAACACGAATCATATGAAATTCCTCCTCTTACTCTCAGGGATAAGTTTCCAGCATCTCTTTACAAAAAAAGCTAAAGGGAGAAACAACCCTTTAGCCAGATAGCTGCAGATAACCCCCATCCCCATACATGATAGCTCAACAGCACCTGCTTGGGTTTCAGATGCTGACAGTCCTGTACCTGTTCGATACAGCCCCAGCCTGTTCCCTCAGGACAACAACAGACTTCGGCGAGCCTTCCTTTTATACCGGTTCAGCGATTTCCTGAATCTCCCCGACACTACTGATAAGGTTCGCGCCTCTACCCTATCTACTCAGACAAGGCATATTGTTATAGAATTTAGTTGCCTATAATCTTATCATTACGACTGTTCGCTGTCAACCATACAAATGTCTTTTTGCGGAAAAATACAGAAAAAATACAATGTACAGAACCTGTTAAGAAATACCGACTTTCTGCAGAAAAATCCCGGCCATTAACTGACCGGAATTTTTGATTGATATCCGTTGTTATCCATTATCGGAAAACCGTTTCCGTTTTTTTAAGATGCGTGTTTTTCGAAACAGCGGGCTTCTTTTTTCAATTTTCCGGTTTCGAAAAAACCGGCGTCTGTTTCGGAATAATCGTTTGAAAATACCCATTTATTTTGTAATATCCTTTGCATCGTTTCGTTTGCTTTCCAGATAAGCATCCACATAAGGTTCCGCTTTCTCCTGAATGCTTTCCGCGATTGCTTCTGCAATATTCCCTGCCTCTTCCAGATTAGCTTCCAGTTTTTCTTCTACTTTATCCAGCATTTCATCCAGTTTTTCTTCCACATTTTCCGACAGCGCCTCGGCAATATTGCTTACTTCCTCCAGATTTGTATCCAGATGTTCCGCTGCATGTTCCAGCACCGATTCTGCTTTATCCAGTATCTGCTCCGCTTTCTCTTTCAGATTATCCATGACATCCATGAGAAATACCTCCTGTATATAAAATTTGTTCTTCCTGATTTTATTTTACTCTTCTTCTTTTAAAATTACAAGAGAGTACTGAATCGTCTGCAATACCCTTGAAATAAACGAAAAACGCTGTTTTTTGACAGCACTCCATTTTATTTCCGCTACTACAGAAGCCCTTTACCATACAGGATAACCGGAATTATAATCTGAATTATCAAAATAGCCGGCATGCCGATTGTGAACGCTTTGTGCATCGTTTTATGATGAAACACCTGCATACCGAGATAACAGCCCAGGCTGCCGCCCAGTAAGGCTGTAATAAAAAAATTCCGTTCCGGAATCCGCCATTGGTCTCTGCGGGCTTTTTGCTTGTCGATGCCCATCATTGCAAAACCGGTGAAGTTCACCACTGTCAGATAAATACTCAGTATTGTGAAAATCATCCAATCATCCTTTCGAAATCAATAAAAAAAGGATATTCCATTCACCTTGCGGCTATGAAATATCCTTAGATACCTTATGCTAAAGCTTTTTTAGCAACTTCTACTAAATCGCTGAAAGCTTTTGGATCAGTAATAGCCAGGTCAGCTAATACTTTACGGTTGATTTCTACACCAGCTTTTGTTAAGCCGTTGATGAATCTGCTGTAGGACATATCGTTCATTCTGCATGCAGCGTTGATACGAGCAATCCACAGTTTGCGGAAATCACGTTTGCGCAGTTTACGGTGAGCGTAAGCGTAACGTAAGGAACGCATTACAGCCTGGTTAGCTACGCGGTAGATTTTGGAACGGTTACCATAGTAACCTTTTGCCTGTCTTAAGATTTTTTTATGTCTGCGGTGAGAAGTTACACCACGTTTTACTCTTGCCATGGGTTGTCCAACCTCCTTCTATATCTTACCTATTATTTGTAAGGAATTAATTTTGTTACACGTTTAGCATCGCCTTCAAACATAATTGCGGATTTACGCAGGTTACGTTTTCTCTTAGGAGATTTTTTTTCTAAGATGTGGCTTGTGAAAGCGTGGTTTCTTTTGATTTTACCAGAACCGGTTTTGCTGAATCTTTTAGCAGCACCTCTGTGGGTTTTCATTTTTGGCATTGTAATTTCCTCCTCTCGCTTGCTGATTCATCAGGTACAATGTATATACTACAATGTATTTTTATTATTAGTCTCTGGACGGAGCCAGGATCATAATCATGTTACGGCCTTCCACTTTTGCAGGTTTTTCAACTTTTGCAACACCGGTCAGCTCTTCTGCGAAACGTTCACACAGTTCCTTGCCCAGTTCCGGATGGGTAATTTCTCTACCGCGGAACATGATGGTAACTTTTACTTTGTCACCGGCAGCCAGGAATTTCGAAGCGTTTTTCGCTTTTGTCAGGAAGTCGTGATCTTCGATGTTTGGTCTCAGTTTCACTTCTTTTACGCTGATAACTTTCTGATTTTTCTTCGCTTCTTTTTCGCGTTTGCTCTGTTCATATTTATATTTACCATAATCCATGATACGGCATACTGGAGGATTTGCATTTGGAGCAATTTCTACCAGATCCAGATTTTTTTCTGCTGCAATTTTCGCAGCATCGCGAGGTGCCATAACACCCAGCTGCTGACCAGCATCATCGATTAAACGAACTTCTTTACAACGAATCTCTTCGTTAATTCTTAATTCTTTACTAATTGTGATTCCCTCCCTGGAATGAAGCACTTGACTGAACAACAAAAAAGGCGAATGGAGAATCCCATCCGCCTGAATAAACATACATATCCACAAAGATACCCATGTAAAAGACTTTTATGAACCAACACAGCAACCGGCCGGAAGGTGAGAAACGGATGGTTTCTACTTGAATAGCTTATTTGTTTCAATCAACTCGTATATAATACAATGTTTCATTCTGATTGTCAACTGTTTTTTAATTATTTTTCAAATTAATTTTTCGGTCATGAAATCTCTGACTCCATCATATTTTACATGGTCAGCCCGCTTATTACAAGTCCTTTCTACCAGTTTCTATCCATTTCGAATAATAAATCTAATATAAAAATTTCAACGTCCACCAATTAAGGAACTTTGTCCATTGTTTTGCAATCAGAAATCCTGTATAATATATTTGAACGACTAAAACAAAAACAGCTTGTATTGCTTAGAAAGAAGGGAACAATATGAAAATTGCGTTTTATGGAGCTGCCCACGAAGTGACAGGTTCCTGTACTATTATTTATGCAAACGGCAAAACCATTCTGGTAGACTGCGGCCTGGAACAGGGCCCGGATATTTATGAAAACTGTACCCTGCCTTTTGCACCTTCTCAGATTGACTATGTGCTTTTAACCCATGCCCATATCGACCACTCTGGTAAAATTCCATCGCTGACAGCCGGCGGCTTCCGCGGCAAAATCTATACAACCGAAGCAACCGTGAAATTGTGCAATATCATGCTGCTGGATTCGGCACACATTCAGGAATCCGAGGCAAAATGGCGCAACCGCCGGGCAAAACGCTCCGGTGCAGAGCCTTATGTGCCGCTGTATACCACAGAAGATGCCGAGCGCGCTCTGAAACAGTTTGTGCCGTGCCAGTATGAAACCCCTGTCGATTTATGCAAAGGCATTCGCGTATCCTTTACCGATGCCGGCCATCTGCTTGGCTCTGCAAGTATCCGCCTTTCTATCACAGAAGGCGGCCACACAGAAACCATTGTATTCTCCGGAGACCTGGGCAACTACGACCGCCCTCTGATTAACGATCCGAAAAATCCGAAAGACGCCGACTATGTGGTTATCGAATCCACCTACGGAAACCGGCTGCATGGCGAACGGCCCGATTATGTAAGCCAGCTGACCCGCATTCTGCAGGAAACTTTTGACCGGGGCGGCAATGTGGTAATTCCTTCTTTTGCAATTGGCCGTACGCAGGAGCTTTTATATCTGTTCCGCATCATCAAGGAACAGAAACTGATTCACGGGCACGAAAACTTCCCGGTTTATGTAGACAGCCCGCTGGCCGTAGAGGCTACCGAAATCTACAGCAGCAACCTGACAGCCTTTTTTGACCAGGAAACACTGGATTTACTGGCGCAGGGCATCAACCCGATTAAATTCCCGGGGCTTACCTTATCTATCTCCAGCGATGACTCCATGCTCATTAATCTGGATAAAACACCAAAGGTTATCCTTTCTGCCAGCGGTATGTGTGAAGCAGGCCGAATCCGCCATCATTTAAAACACAACCTCTGGCGAAGAGAATCCACCATCCTCTTTGTAGGTTATCAGGCAGCAGGCACACTGGGCAGTATTATTGTAAACGGTGCGCCTGAAGTAAAACTGTTTAACGAAACCATTCAGGTTAACGCACAGATTGAACAGCTTGACGGTATCAGCGGTCATGCCGACCGGGATATGCTGTTAAACTGGCTGAATGCTTTTGAAAAGAAACCGAAAATGGTATTTGTAAACCACGGGCACGACACCGTATGCGATGAATTTGCCCAGATGGTTACCGGACAGCTTGGCCTCAATGCCACCGCCCCGTACAATGGAGCCGAATATGATTTATTATCCGGCGCTACATTGATTCAGGGCAATACCAAACGCATTGAAAAGAAACCGGTGGAATGTGCCAAACAGAAAGTCACCCCTGCCTTCCGCGATTTACTGGCAGCAGGCCGCTGGCTCATGGCCATCATCGAAAAATATCGCGACGGCGCCAACACCGACCTCAAGAAATTTGCAAAACAGATTATCACCCTGTGCGAAAAATGGGATAAATAAAATAATGTCGAAAATTGTTGGAATTTTCTTACATTAACTTGTGCAAATTGTATTTACAATTAACTGGAAGTTTGATACAATTCTGGTTGTGAGGTTTCATCCAGATAATCCGCCTATTTACAATAACAACTGTTTCTTATATAATAGAATCAAGAAGTGTTGTTATTTTATGCTTAGCATATACTATATCGACATTGCAAAGGAGGGGTACCATGGCAACAACATCTATTACAAAAAACTTTGTAATTCATGATCAGGAAAACTATCTGAAGTTAAAAAAAGAACTGGACAGTCGTCCTGCAAGAACTGTTCGTACCAGTGAAAACTCCTCTCTGAAACGGGGAAAAGAAAAATTAGCACAATTATCGTGTCGTTAAAAGATTTTCTGGACGGAGCCTCTGACGATGCTGAAAAAGCATATCGCATGGAGGCTCTGTTTTCTTTTCATTGTGTCTTAGACTCTGATATTGAACACTTCCTGCATCATCGCGCCATTGATTTTGATAATCGAGGCTGGTGCAGCGTATATCTTCTTCTAGACGAGGCTGCACTTGAAAACAAAAAATATCGTATCCTCGCCTATTTTACACTTTCGCATAAAGCAATGGTTCCGCATACTATCAGCAAATCAAAAATTAAAACAGTAACCGGCGGGCTAAAAGAAGCGGACTCCCTGCATTTCGTTCTAATCGGTCAGCTTGGAAAACATATTGAAGAAATGCCGGATGGTTCTTGGAATATAGCTTCTGTTCATTTAACAGAAATACTGGATTATGCATTTGAAATCATTGAAGAATCCAGCGCTTTAATTCCGTGCCGCTGCGTTTTAATTGAGTGTGACCAGGAACGAACCAAACTACATCAGCTTTACAAAAACTACGGTTTTAAACTTTTACAGCAGGATGACAACCTATTGCAATTTTATAAACCATTATAGCCACGACTCAAGACCATCATTAAATAAAATCGCCCTGTGCGAAAAATGGGATAAATAAACACCACATAATCCATTTCAAAACAGGAAAAAGGTCTGAATATATTGCTCGTAATCCAGCGAAAGCAATATAACAGACCTTTTTTATTTATGTTACATTTTATTTTGTAGTAAAGATGTTGAGTCGTCTTCCCCTGTTCTTTTTACCCCTTTTATGCTACAATGACCTAAGTTGTTTCCGCAACAATCTGTAACAATCAAGGAGCATATATATGAAAAAAAGAACGCAATTTATTGCTTCCCTTGTCTTATTGACCATACTATTTACATTTGTTTTTCCATTTGCGAATCTGCCTGCATATGCTCAGGATGAACCGATACTCCAGGCAGAAGCCGCTATATTAGTGGATGCTGTCAGCGGGAAGATTCTTTATGAAAAGAATTCGGAAGCTCTTCTTGGGGTGGCCTCCATGTCAAAAATGATGACAGAATACCTTGTATTAGAAGCTATTAAATCCGGAAGCATCACCTGGAATCAGAATGTCACCATTGATGAATCTGTGCATAAACTTTCAGAAGTGCCGGGATTATCGAATATTGTCCTGAAACAAGGAGAACCTTATACAGTAAAAGAACTTTATGAGGCAATGGCTATCTTTTCCGGCAATGCTGCCGCGGCAGCGCTGGCACAATTAATAGGCGGCACGGAAAAGGATTTTGTCATCCTGATGAACGAAAAAGCCGCGGAGCTGAATCTGAAAGATTATAAATTTGTCAACGCATCCGGTTTGAACAACTCGGATCTCCCTTATCCATATCCTGCGGGAGAGCAAAATGATGAAAATCTTATGTCTGCACGTGCCGCTGCCAGACTGGCATATTATTTGCTATCCGATTATCCTGAGGTTCTGGATACTGCAAAAAAACCATCTCTGCTGTTTAAGGACGGAAAAACATATCCAAATTCCAACTGGATGCTGCCGGGACTGATTGCCGAATACCATGGAGTTGACGGTTTAAAGACCGGTTATACAGGTTTCGCCGGCAACTGTTTTACTGGAACAGCCGAGCGAAACGGGACAAGATACCTTTCCGTTGTGATGCATGCAGAAACCAGATTATCACGGTTTTCCGAAACGGAAAAACTTCTGAATTATGCATTTCATAACTTTTCTGCAGAAGAGATTATAGAAAAAGGACATCCGGTAGCAACAATGTCTGTTCCGAACGGCAAGGAAACCTCTGTAACAGTTGAAACCGATGCTGCACTGAATGTTATCATCAAACAGGGAGAAAAAGAATCTCTTAAAACAAAACTCGTACTGGATCCCGATATGCTTGATGAAGACGGAAACCTGACTGCACCACTCAATAAAGGCGATAAAGTCGGTTATCTGACGCTTGATTTCGATAGTTCTGACCCTGGTTTCTTAACTGAAAATGGTGAACAAAGTATTCGTGTAGATGTTGTCGTTAGTGAAACAGTTGAAAAAGCAAACCCGCTCGTACTGTGCATACGATTTATTGGAGAGTTTATCAGTAATATCTGGAATCATATCTTTTAACCGCTGAAACACACACAGAAAGCAAAATAAAAAACAAGGCTGAGATGTTTTTATGCATCTCAGCCTTTGTTATTTACGGAACCAGTTTGCCTGTAAACTGCATAGCAAATGCTTTGAATTTTCCGGCTGCCGGTGACTGGCACAGGTATCATCGGTGGCATACAATATGAATCTTCGACACAACCCGCCAAAACATTACAAAAATGCCCGCTTGTAATTAGAATTACAGTACTGTAAAATATATACATAGAAATATCTGTATAATTGCGCAATCAGAATTTCTCCTATCTATATTTGCATACAGAAGGGACGATACCCGTGGGACAGAAAGACACTCTTACAAAACAATATATCTCAAACAATACTGTTTTTGCAGATATTTGCAACTATTACATTTATCATGGCAAACCGGTTATTCAGCCGGAACAGCTTCATCCATTAGACCCTAGAGAATTTGCTCTGATTCGGAATTCCAATACAACAAAGCATTTATCACCCGTTCAGAAACAGCGTGATGTATTAAAATATATGACAGTAAAAGCTACCGATACAGCAGCCTACCTGATTATCGGCATTGAAAACCAGAGCGATATTCACTACGCTATGCCAATACGCAATATGCTGTATGATGCACTGCAATACGAAAATCAGTTGCAGGAAATTGCGGCAAAACATCGAACTAAAAAAGAGAACAAGAATTTTATATCCGGTTTCCAGAAAACCGATAAATTGCTGCCGGTTATTACACTGGTGGCATACTTTGGCACTAAACCATGGGACGGGGCAACCTGTCTGCATGATATGCTGCAGTTTGATGATCCTGCCCTGCTGCACTATGTCGCAGATTATCCATTACAACTGATTGATCCGCATCAAATGAACGATACTGCACTAAATCAGTTAACCAGCAGTGCAAGAGAAGTATTCAGCTTTATCAAATATGCAAATGATAAAAACAGACTGCAGGAATTACTTCAGAAACCACATTATCAGGCATTGGATCCGCTGGCAGCGGAAGTAATTAATGTTTGTACCAGTGCAGGGCTGACACTGCAAGCCAGAGACAAGGAGGATGTTAACATGTGTAAAGCAATAGATGAAATGCGTGAAGAAAGCCATGCCAACGGTCTTAGAGAAGGGCTCACGGAAGGCCGTAATGAAAGAAGCAAAGAAATGGCTGTAGCATTGTTGAAAGAAAAAATATTTTCCAGCGAGAAAATTGCCAATCTGACGCAACTCACCGTACAGGAAATTGAACAGCTGAAGGAACAGCTTACAGCTCATAATTAACCGTTCAAAATTGTTCATACGGCAGCAGATCATAAGAAAAATATAACCGTACTCTACACAAAAAGGCTGAGATGTTTTTACGCATCTCAGCCTTTGTTTCGTTCTATTGAGTTATTCGTTATGTCTCTTATCTTCTTTCTTTAATTTCCAGAGCCAGGTCTGCTACCATCTGGTCTACCGGTACTGCACCCAGGTCGCCTTCGCCGCGTTTACGCAGGCCTACAGTGCCGCTGGTTGCTTCTTTTTCGCCAACTACCAGCATGTAAGGCACTTTCTGCATCTGGGATTCACGGATTTTATAACCGATTTTTTCGTTACGGCTGTCAACTTCTACGCGTACGCCCGCAGCTTCCAGTTTTGCAGCCACTTCATAAGCATAATCGTTGAATTTATCGGTGATTGGCAGCACTCTTGCCTGTACTGGAGACAGCCAGGTTGGGAATGCACCTGCAAAGTGTTCGGTTAAGATACCGATGAAACGTTCGATACTGCCGAATACGGTTCTGTGAACCATAACCGGACGATGTTTTTCACCGTCTTCACCGATATAGCACATATCGAATTTTTCAGGCATCTGGAAGTCCAGCTGAATGGTACCGCACTGCCATGTACGATCCAGGCAGTCCTGCAGATGGAAGTCAATCTTTGGCCCATAGAATGCGCCGTCGCCTTCGTTTACGATGTAATCCATGCCCAGTTCGGTTAATGCATCACGCAGAGCGTCGGTTGCTTTTTCCCACAGTTCGTCGGAACCCATGGAATCTTCCGGACGGGTGGACAGTTCTACATGGTAGTTGAAGCCGAAGGTTTTATATACGCTGTCAATCAGTTTGATAACGCCTTTTACTTCTTCGTTAATCTGTTCCGGCAGCATGAAGATGTGAGCATCGTCCTGTGTAAATGCACGTACACGCATTAAGCCGTGTAACGCACCGGATAATTCATGACGATGTACCAGACCCAGTTCACTCCAGCGCAGAGGCAGTTCGCGATAGCTGTGTAACTGGCTGTTATACAGCAGAATACCGCCAGGGCAGTTCATTGGTTTGATTGCAAATGGTTCTTCATCGATTGTGGTGAAGTACATATTTTCCTGATAATGCGCCCAGTGACCGGAACGTTCCCACAGAGTACGGTTCATAATCAGCGGTGTGCGGATTTCATCGTAGCCTGCTTTTTCGTGCAGTTCACGCCAGAATGCTTCCAGGTTGTTACGCAGTACAATGCCTTTTGGATAGAACAGCGGGAAGCCTGGAGCTTCGTCTACGAAAGTAAACAGCTGTAATTCCTGCCCCAGTTTACGATGGTCACGGCGTTTTGCTTCTTCCAGTTTGAACAGATGTTCATCCAGGTCCGCTTTTTTCTGGAAGCAGGTACCGTAAATACGCTGCAGCATTTTATTTTTTTCGCTGCCTCTCCAGTAAGCACCAGCCAGATTTAATAATTTGATTGCTTTAACAGCACCTGTGCTCACAATATGAGGGCCGGCACACAGGTCGGTAAATTCACCCTGTGTATAGATGCTGATGGTAGCATCTTCCGGCAGGTCGTTGATTAATTCCACTTTGTATGGTTCACCTTTTTCGGTAAACATAGCGATTGCATCTGCACGGGACAGTTCCTGACGGGTGTAGGTTTCGTCAGCCTGTACAATTTTCATCATTTCTGCTTCGATTGCTTCCAGGTCTGCCGGTGTGAATTTGTGTTCGGAATCAAAGTCATAGTAGAAACCGTCTTTGATTGCAGGCCCGATACCCAGTTTGGTGCCAGGGAACAGTTTCTGTACAGCCTGAGCCAGAATGTGAGAAGTACTGTGGCGGAAGGTTTCTTTCCCTTCTGCATCGTCAAATGTGTAAATGCTCAGAGTGGCATCCGCAGTGATTGGCTGGTTTAAGCCCACCATTTCATCATTTACTTTTGCAACGATTGCTTTTTTTGCTAACCCATTGCTGATATTTTTTGCTACTTCCAGAGGTGTTACGACATCCTGTTCAAAAGTACGAACAGAACCGTCTGGCAGTGTAATGTGAATCATAATCGTCTCTCCTTTTCTAAAAAACAGATTGCTCTGTCATTGCTCAAAATAATTTACGTTCCGCAGAACAACAAAAAAGCATCCGTCCCGTATTGGGACGAATGCTAATAATCCGTGGTTCCACCCAGTTTAGCGCAGAATAAACCCTGCACTCACTTTATGACGATATAACGGTGTCATCCGTTCGCTGTTCACAGCGAAAACTCCGAGATGGTATCTGTATGATACGCCGTAAGGCACTTCCAGCCAGGGTGCCTCTCTCTGTCACTTAATAGCATACAGCATGTTCTCTTCCATGTTTTTATCATATGATTTTGTATTATCTTATATAAATTATAGAGATTCTGCGCAGGATGTCAAGGCTTTTTGTCCATATTTTTATCGTCATTGCGGACAAATCACCCTTTTGTGCCGCTGTGCATAAACTGTTGACGACAAGGACTCGCACAAAGGAGCTGTTTGCATGGAAAACGACACCACAAACAAAAGCAGCAAAACTAAAACGATTCAAAAAGCCGAAAATATAAAAGCGGTTGTTTTTAAAAGAGAAACACTGGATCGGCTCGTTCTGGGCAAGTGGACCGGGATTCCCATTATGCTGCTGCTGCTTGCTTTTATATTCTGGCTGACCATCTGCGGAGCCAACTATCCCTCCCATTTTCTAAGCTGGCTTTTTGCACAGATTGGTACTCTGCTGGATTCCCTGCTTCTGGCTCTGGAAATTCCCGAATGGCTGCGAAGCTGCCTGACGGAGGGGATTTACCGCACACTGAGCTGGGTGGTTGCCGTTATGCTTCCGCCGATGTCCATCTTTTTTCCGCTGTTTGCCATTCTGGAGGAATGCGGCTATCTGCCGCGTGTGGCCTTTCATCTGGATACCTGTTTTAAAAAAGCGGGTACCTGCGGAAAACAGGGCCTTACCACATGTATGGCACTGGGCTGCAATGCGGCAGGAGTTACCGGATGCAGCATGATTGAATCGCCCCGGGAACGGCTGATTGCAATTTTAACCAACAGCTTTACACCATGCAACGGACGGCTGCCTATGCTGATTGCAATTGTTATTATGTTTTTTGCAGCCGACAGTACGTTTTTTGCAGCTTTTGTAATGCTTTTTCTGCTTATTTTCAGTTTTTCTGCCACATTGACCGTTTCCAGCCTGTTATCGCGCACCATTTTAAAAGGGATGCCCTCTGCCTTTCATCTGGAGCTTCCGCCTTATCGTAAACCGCAGATTGGGGCTATTATTGTAAAATCGCTTCGTGACCGCGCCCTGTTTGTGCTGTTGCGTGCCATTGTGATTGCTGCCCCCGCCGGGCTGTTTATCTGGATTCTGACCCATACACAATTAAACAGCCAGCCTGTCATTCTCGGTATGGCAAACTTTTTAAACCCGCTGGCAGAACCCTTCGGTATGGACGGTATCATCCTGCTTGCCTTTCTGCTGGGCTGGCCTGCCAACGAGATTGTAATTCCTCTGATGCTGATGATGTATTTATCCACCGGCTCTATGGTGGAAATGGAAAACTACACCGCCCTGCATCAGATTTTAACGGCAAACGGCTGGACGTGGCAGACCGCTGCCTCGGTATTAGTATTCAGCCTGTTTCACTGGCCCTGCTCTACCACATGCCTCACCATACAAAAAGAAACCGGCAGCATAAAATGGACCCTGCTGGCCATATTGCTCCCCACGGTCACAGGCTTTACGCTCTGCTTTCTGCTGCAGCAGCTTTTTAAAATAATCGCTCTGGTTCCGGCTGTTTTTTAACGATTTCTGCATACAAAAAAGAGTCCCCGCAGGACTCTTTTTTTGATTGTATCGATTTCCTTTTATTTCTGTTCCGGTTTGTAGCTGTCTTTTAACGATACCGTCTGGTTGAATACCAGATGTTCCGGTGTGGAGTAACGGCTGTCTACACAGAAATACCCGGTGCGCAGGAACTGGAATTTGTCGCCTGCTTTTGCATCTTTCATATCCGGTGTGGCTTTACAGCCTGTTTTCACTACCAGAGATTCCGGATTCAGATATTCCATAAAGTCGCCTTCGCCCTGTTCCGGCAGCAGTAAAAAGTCCAGCATGTGCACTTCCGCATCCAGCGCAGTGCTTGCTTCTACCCAGTGCAGAGTGCCTTTTACTTTGCGGTTTGCGTTTTCCATACCGCTTCTTGTGGTCGGGTCGTAGCTGCATTTCAGCTCAATGATATTGCCATCTTCGTCTTTTACCACTTCATCACACTGGATGATGTACGCATGTTTCAGACGAACTTCTTTGCCCGGTTTCAGACGGAAGAATTTATTGTTTGCTTCTTCTTTGAAGTCTTCCCGTTCAATATAGATTTCACGGCTGAATGGAATCTGATAGTTGCCAAGTTCCGGCTGGTTTGGATTGATTTCTGCATCCAGCCATTCTACCTGACCTTCCGGATAGTTGGTGATTGTAATTTTTAATGGATCCAGCACTACCATTGCACGGCGTGCGTTCTGGTTTAAATCTTCACGCAGGCAGTACTCCAGCATAGCAAATTCCACACGGCTGTTGGATTTGGAAACCCCAATCATATCACAGAAATTGCGGATAGCCTCCGGTGTATACCCTCTGCGGCGCATACCGGAAATGGTAGGCATGCGAGGGTCATCCCAGCCGTCTACAATGCCTTCATCCACCAGTTTTTTCAGTTTACGCTTGCTGGTGATGGTGTTGTTCAGTTCCAGACGGGCAAATTCATACTGATGCGGACGGGACGGGAATTTTGCAAAGTCCATCAGGTTGTCCAGAACCCAGTCATACAATGGACGATGGTCTTCAAATTCCAGTGTACATACAGAATGAGAAATGCCTTCAATGGCATCGGAGATTGGATGGGCAAAGTCATACATTGGATAAATGCACCATTCATCCCCTGTGCGGTGATGATGCGCTTTTGCGATACGGTAGATAATCGGGTCACGCATATTGATATTCGGCGATGCCATATCAATTTTTGCACGCAGCACTTTTGCGCCGTCGGCAAATTCGCCGTTTTTCATAGCTTCAAATAATGCCAGGTTTTCTTCCACAGAGCGGTCACGGTACGGGCTGTTTTTACCCGGTTCGGTTAAAGTGCCGCGGTATTCACGCATTTCATCGGCTGTTAAATCGCACACAAAGGCTTTGCCGTCTTTGATTAACTGCACAGCGCATTCATAGAATGTGTGGAAATAGTCCGATGCATAGCGCACATCGCCTTCCCATTTGAAGCCCAGCCATTCTACGTCCTGTTTGATAGAATCTACATATTCGGTATCTTCTTTTACCGGGTTGGTATCGTCAAAACGCAGATTGCAGCGCCCGTTGTTGCGCTGTGCCAGCCCGAAATTCAGGCAGATGGATTTTGCATGGCCCACATGCAGATAGCCGTTCGGTTCCGGTGGAAAACGGGTATATATATCTTTCGCACCATTTGCGATATCTTCGTCAATGATTGCCTGCACAAAATTGGATGTACTTGTTACACTCACAGTATCGTTCCTCCTACAACAATAATATTCTATATATTATAATACAACGCTTTATAGGACTGCAATTAAAAATTAAAAAAATCCCGAAAATCCAGCAAAAACTTTAAAACAGATTCTGCGAAACCCACTGCTTCTAAAACAGGTTTTTCTTAAACCGCATCGGGCTGTGCCCCAAATCCACAATTACAACCTCCTGCCCGATTTTATGCACACAGTGCCACGGAATCTGCAGGCTGTTTTTTTCCGACCACATGCCGGTAAAACCGTTTCGTCCGCCCAGATACAGCACCTCGATGCGCCCTGTATCTGCATCAAACGACAGATTGGGCTCATAAATCACACCAAGCCGGGTGCCGTCATACAAATTTACAATATTCTTTCCCGTTAAATCACTGAGCCGGATGGTTTCACTCTCCATCGTTATTCGCTCCATCGTTATCCTCCCCCTCCTGCATGGATTCTGCACAATACAGCCAGCACAAGAGGCTGCACACAGGCCAGCAGTATTGAAACAACAGCAAGAGGGTCCAGCTGCATCTGGTAAATCAGAATCCGCTCCGGCAGCTCTAAACCAAGAAAACCGGTCAGCATCACAAGTGACAGATAAATGCCTCCCGCAATACCCACCAGCTGGCGTAAAGCCTCCGCCAGAGGGCTTGTCAGCACATAGTCCTGCCGGTAGCCAGTCCCCCGCATACGCAGATACACCGACAATCCCATACACAAAGCAAGTCCTGCAAACAACAACCAGCCAGATAACATCCCCCTCACCTCATTACAGGATATGCGAGACTTATTTCCATTATACCACCTGCAGCAATTATGATTTGCCAGGTGTCTGCATTGAAACGGAACATATGCGCAGCGTTGTCCAATGTGCGATGAACGCCAGTAGGGGTCGGCGTCCCCGACGACCCGTTAAGCAATATCATGCGATTTTACGGGTCGATGTGGTTCGGCACAGAAAAGCGCGCCAGTTCGACCCCTACAAATACAAATGAATGATACCTTGTAGGGGCCGTTGACCACAACGGCCCGTATTTCTCTTTACTGCAGTCTGTAATGCTCCTCTATTTCATCGTATTCCACTTTTTCACCGCCGATTTCCCGCTTGATACGGGTCAGGTTCCAGGTTTTATACATGATACGCTCCGCCTCAACGGTAATATTCCAGTAATGAAGCGGCAGTAAATCGCCCATATGCTGCAGCATGTGCATCATTTCCTGCTCCAGCTGAACCTCACGGCAGCTAAAGGCTTTCATCATTTCATCATCAAAAGGCGCATCTTTCAGCAGATATTCAAAAATACGCTGATGATTATATAAAATTTCCATCAGATACTGATACACAATCTGCCGTACTGCCTCGCTGCCCTCAAGCCGCGGTGCCAGCACAATACTGCGATGAATTTCTACCAGACGCTCTAAATTGGATGCCAGCGCATTAATGGTTCGCCGCGCCAGATACAGCTCATCACGGGCTGTTTTTTCATTATAGTCCAGTTTGCTGTCTACCGACAGTTTATAAATATTGCGGGTTTCCTGAATCTGATCGCGCAAATGCATCACGCGCTGCTGTACATCTTCTTTATTCAGATGGGTATCCCGGCGCAAATCCTCCACACAGTCCCGATACAGCGTTTCAAAGGCATCACGCAGGTCATCCACATGCTCCTGCAGGCGATATTTATGCTGCGGACGAATCAGATAATTGAGCCCGAATCCAATGGAAAGACCAATGGCAATCATACAGATACGCTGTGCAACCGCCATTGTAAAGTTATCCAGCGGTGTCTGCCCGATAACAATAATCGTAACCAGAAGCAGCTCCACACTTTCACGCACATTGAGCCGCACACAAATCATAATGGCAATAATGGCACTAATCCCGATGGCCAGATTGGCTCCCCGGAAATAATAGGCCACAATAATGGCCAGTATGCACCCGAAAACGGTGGCAACAATTTCATTTTTTATGGTATTCATCGAGCTTTTCAGCGAAGGCTGCACGGCCACAATGGTGGTAATGGCTGCCAGAGTTGTATTCTGAAACTCCAGCAAATCACACACCATCAGCGCCAGAAAAATGGCAAGCCCTGTTTTTATGGTACGCATCCCAAGCCCCCAGGTTCTATGCTGCAAGGCAATCCCCTCTTTCTGCTAATTTTGTCTGCTAATTTTGTCTGCTGATTTTGTCTGCTGATTCTATCATACTCAGTGTACCACATATTTCATTTTCCGTGTATGCAAATCCTCTTTTTTCAAAAAAAATCCGCCGGTCCGCCTTCTGCTCTATTGACGGGCTATGGCGGAATGGCTATACTTTTTAAGAAAGAATCGAAAAAGATTGACACATTAAAAGAAAATCAGAAAAGAGGCGCACCATCTCATGTTTCATATCGTTTTAGTAGAACCGGAAATTCCGGCAAATACAGGCAATATCTCCCGCACTTGTGCCATCACCGGCTCTTCCCTGCACTTAATCAAACCGCTGGGCTTCTCCATCGATGACAAACAGCTCAAGCGGGCCGGTTTAGACTACTGGCACCTGCTGGATTTACACATTTACGAAAATCTCGATGAATTTCTGGAAAAACACGGCGACAAACGCCTGTTTTTAGCCACCACCAAAGCCGATAAACACTACGACGAAGTAGAATTTCAGGACGGAGACTTTATCGTATTCGGCAAAGAAACCAAAGGTCTGCCGCAGATGATGCACGACCGCTACCCGGACACCCGCATCAAAATCCCGATGCTGGATAACGCCGCAGCCCGCTCCTTAAACTTGTCCAACTCCGCAGCCATCATTGTGTACGAAGCATTGCGCCAGGTTGGATTTTTAGGATTAAAGTAAAGAGAATTCACGTAAAACTGTATGATTACCAAAGGATGACTTCCCGTTCAGGGCCGTCATCCTTTTCTTTTTATGCTTTTCTTTTTTGCTTTCCGTTCCTAATGTTTCGGATACATCCCCTCTGGTTTGTGTTATGAATCCCTCCGGGGGCTGCGTCCGTTTTTCTATCGTCGGTCTGTTTTATCCGGTTTTTATTTGTGTTCCTGCTTCTGCCCGATGAGCGTGCCGCTCAACTTTTGTGTGCTATGGATTTTTGCCTCCAGCACGCGCAAATTATCGTACACTCGCACACAGGTGCCGCCGGTAAAGCGGATATACACACCGCTCTCATCCTGTATGAGCTGCTCTGCATGGTGCAGCACCACATAGCCGGTAACGGCATCGTACCGGCCGATTTTTTCCCGCCCTTTTACCGGCACCAGGCAAAACTCCTGCTTCAGCACAAGGGGCACACGGCGGGCATTTTGACCCAGCACCGTGCGGCTCTGCCGTGTTAATACCGACACGCTGCTTCTCAGGTGAAACAGCATATCATCCAGCACGCTGCACAGGCGTACGGGGATTTGCTCTGTACTGCCGTCTAAATAAAGAATCTCCGTGCCGTTGGTGCCGTCGGGCAGATATACCGGCAGAACGGCGCAGATTTGCTGCCAGTGGGTTTTATAACGGGGCGGGAGCAATGATTTTTGAATAAGGCAGCGCCTCCTTCTTCGGGGTTGGGATAATTCGCCTGCGGCGAACGGGCTGTCGGGGACGCCAGCCCCTACACATTACGCCCGTAGGGGACGGCGCCACTAGCGCGCTTTTCTGCGCTGGAGACGTCCCGTCAATATTAGTATCGGCCTTCCCAGATGGAGCCTTTCACCAGATCATAGATATCGGCATTGATATCCTGCAAATGCTCCACCGCAAAGGTGTTCTGGCGCAGTTCCAGCAGAATCTCCGTCAGCAGTTGTTTTTCGCTCAATGCCAGCAATTCTTCATGTTTTTCCAATCGGTTCGCCTCCTTTCTGTGAACCAGCCACTATCCCAGGAACGCAGGATTTTTGTCAGAGAACAAGGCGGATTTGGATTTTTTGAGCGACGCGTATTAAACATACGCAAGGCGAAAAAAATCCAAACCAACGCCGCTATCTGGCAAAAAGACAAGTTCCTAAGCGGAGATTTCGCCACGCTGCCACTCGTATTCTTTCTCCACCGCCTCTTCCACGGTATGGATGCGGCGTTCATCAAATTTTTTGTAAATGCCCTCGATGTAGCTCCAGGTGCAGCCGTTCTGCATAGCGGCCTGCTGAAAGGCATAGCGCAGCAGGTCGGCTTTCTCTGTGCTGAATACGGCACCCCATTCCCCGTCTGGCAGGGTTCCGGGCATGTAGCATTTGTCGTACACTTTCTCCACGTCGCTTTCATATGCCGCCCGCCCCCAGTATTTACGCGTCAGTTCGGCGGCAAAGTTCTTCATCTGCACGATAACGCCTCTGGTGGTAAGATGCTGATTCTCGCCGTAGCGAATCTGCTCGTCCGGATTTTCTGCCGCTGCCTCCTCGCCCGCGCCTTGACGAAGACGACGACTGGTTTTATCACATACATCCATATCTCCATCTACATCTCCATCTACATCCATATCCTTATCTACATCTACATCTTCATCTACATATTGGTTGGCAGTCGTTGAAGGTCGTTGAACATCGTTGCCGTCACTGGAAGCACTGCTTAAAGCTGCTTCAAAATGATTCAGCGATTCTTCACCTGTTTTCGGCTCCTGCTTTTTTCCGGCTTTCTTCGCGCCTTTCTTTGACTCGCTCTTTTCGGCTTTCTTTGCCTCTTTCGCTTTTGCGCTGGCATCTCCGCCTGCTTTTCCGGCTTCGCTCTTCTTTCTCTGATTGCGTTTCTGGTTGCGGATATCGTTTGCCATCACCGACAGCATCATATCAATAATCGGTTCTTCACTTTTCTGCTCGCCGGTTCTGACATAATGCATGGCATTGCGAATCAGTTTGCCCAGCTGTTCATCTTTTAAAAACTTCATCTGTTCCTCATAACTGCCGTACATAACAAAACTGATTGGATCTTCCTCGTCTAATTTGAGCCACTCGTACATTTCTGCCATTGTTCACTGCCTCCTGTTGATTACACACTCTGCTGTTCTGCTGCCAGCTGCGCTTTTTCCTCCAGCCGTTTTTTACGCCGCACTTCGGTAGCACGGCTGATTCGTTCTTTCTTTTTGGCTGCCTCTTTTGTGTTGATTTCCTCTTTGTGCCGGTTGAGCACCTCCATAAAATAAATCTGCCCCTCCGGTGTAATTTTCACCGTGCGCCGGACTTTGCTGCGCCCGCTGGCACCCATAATCAGCCGCTCTTCAAAATCCATCACGCCCAGATTCAGGCTTTTCTGCGTAGGGCGGTTATCGCCACCCGGCATACGGTACAGATACTCATGCTCTCTAAGCCACTGAAACAGCCGTGTCTCGCCCGTTTCAATGCCGCTCTGCTTTAAAATATTGGCCATCTCCCCCACTTTAATGCTCTTTTCACTGGCCCGTACCGCATCGGCAAACAGCACCTTGCCTTTTTGTGCCTCCAGCTTTGCCTCCGCCTCCATACGCTGCGCCCGCTCCCTTGCAAGCTCTTCCAGCGCCAGATTTAATAATTCCTGTGTATTGCCGCTATTGTGACTCATTAAAAAAACTCCCCTCTGCCTGATTGATTATAGTTCCTGTTTTTGAATGATTTTTTTTACCGCTTTTCTTGCATTGCAGATTTCGTACTGCCAGTACTGCTCCTCCATCTCTTTGGCACGATGCAGATTGCGGGTGCGCTCCATCTGCTCCTCCACATCGGTTATATGCTGCATAATCAGGAGCACCACATCCGGATTTTTAAACACAATCTCACACATATTGCCCGGCTTTTGCTCAATGTGTTTCACATACGGATACACCACATAAGCCAGCGAGCCCGAATTGCGTACAACCTCTCTGCGGCACTTCACCGGCACAAAACTGTAGTTTCCAAACATCACCAGCGGCACCTTGCGCAGTTCACCGCACTCTGCCCCTTCATCCAGAAGCACTGCACGCCCCCGCACCACCTCCAGCGTTGTATGAAACATCACCGCCAGCTTCTCCAGAAGCGCCTCACAGCGGCATGGATACTCCTCACTCTGGCCGTCAATATACTGCACACGCGTCCAGGTATTGTGGTTCATATCATAAACCGGAACCAGCGCCACCACATAAGGCCAGTACAGAATATAGTTTGGTATTTTCCTTCTTCTTTTTCGCCGGATTCCTTTTCCGCCCTTTGCTTTCTGCTTTTGTTGCTGTGTTTGTTGCTGTGATTTAAGCATCGTTTTCACCTCGAAATAGAATTGTGAGCCTTGCTCCATAACGTATCATACTTCATTTTATTTTTGCACATCAAATTGTGCTAAATCTATTTTTTAGCATTTTCCCTCCTAAAATCTGTTATTAATAGGCAATATTCGGTAAAAAATAATTCCAGATTTTTCATATTTTCGCCTTATTTTTTCCTGCTATTTACAGCACTTACAGCCAGCTTGCATTTTTTAGCGATTTAGCACCGATTTAACGAAAATAGAAGGCATTAACGATACTTATATATAAAACAGCATAAAAAAACACCCCCTTCACAAAGAAGAGCGTGGCTGTAAACGATATTCCGTTTGGTTACAGCTTTGTCGAAACCTGTCGAAAGGCACCCTCCGAAAAGAGTGCCTGTAGAATATTTGGTTTACAATATCACTTGACGAATATTTTCATTTTGTTATAATAAAAAAAGAAAAGAGAGAAAGCACAACGGCTTACCCTCTAAATCGTTGGATTGCTCCCGTCACGATTTGTCAGGTCAGAGACGGGAGTAATTTTTTATTTCATCAAAAAACTACTGCTTCTTACCCATTATCAAGGCGATAATCTCGACAATGAGTGAGGCGAATGCAATAATGCACAATAAACCTTCCCATGTAACTATGACTACCACCCCCTCACAGGGCAAGCCGTCTTGATACCGTTATGCGCTGCGCAAAACAGCGTGGCTTTCTCTCAAGGAATATTTTACCACAGGAACACACGGGCAGATATTTAGACTCGGTTACAGCTTTGTCGAATAAAGTCGAAAAGCACCCTCCGAAGAGAGTGCCTGGAGAATATTTATTTTACCATGCTGTTTTTCCGGTGGCGATGAGGCTGTCCATATCCATAAACGCATTTTCAATTGCCTCCACATGATACAGCTCGTACATACCATAAACAAAGTCTGTCAGCCCTTTTTCATCCAGAAGGTTTAATACCTCCGATGCCGTCATACCCTTATGGATGGCGTAGCTTTCCAGCAGGTAAGTAAAAAACCGAAACTCCTTACTCATACCTCATCCCCCCTGATATACAGAGAATTGCGCGGGTCCCCCGTTGCCTCCTCATTCTCCCACATATCATAAATTACAAGCGGACTGAAATGCCACAGCTTTAAATCATCATCTGCCAGCATAGCATGCGTTTCCGATGCCAGAAACAGCCTTAGTGCATCCATTTCCGATATTTCACGGTTCTGGGCAATCAACCTCGCCAGTTCCGCATCAAACGTCTGAAGAATCGACGGTGCCGTCCGTTTCGTCATATACCTTCGCCTCCAAATACCGCAGCACCGAAAGCCCTTTCTGCGTAAGAAACGCATACTGGTCTGACAGTTTTTGCGGTTTTAATAAAATTAAAGCCGTTTCTTCGTTAATATTGCCCATCATATAATCATTAATGACCGGCATGGTATTATCGTTAGCCACAGGGCCAATGACAATATCATATTTTTTACCCGTATATACACCCTTACGATTAGCTGTCACAAAATTCAGCCAATCCGCATCCGGTGATTCAAATCGTAATACAGCCAGGCCTGAAAGCTTTTCTTCATCCAGTTCATATATAGAAACCGTTGGTACTCCACTCCTGCGACGAAGCGCCTGGTTTTTCGACCATTTATCGGCCTGACTTTCACTGGAAGTTGTATAAAAGCCAGCACCAAAATCAAGCATTCTACGAGAAATAATTATTTTAGGTTCTTTAACCTCCACATTGCTGCCATGATATAAACGCATGTATATCGCTCCTTATGTTAGATTATTTCTACTAGAAATATTTGACATTAAAAAGGAGAATCCTGCAAAGGTTATAAACAATTCCCCGCAGTTCCCACTGATTTGCATATTGGGGATTACGTGGAGAATCGGATGGAATATTTTCAAAACTACTTCATGCATTGTTCCCACAGCAAGGCAATATCTTCAGCCAGGCAGCGACGTATAATGTGCTTGGTTTCATTCATTGGAAAAGGCACTTCTGATTCCACATACCAATCTGCTGCTATCACCTTTGCAACCTCAAGCCGATTCTCTTTGCCCGCAGGCACCACCACATAGTCTCCTTTGCGAATGCTCTCATCATCGGCAATGTAATAATAGCTTTTCTGCCCTTCTCCAAAAATCACACGACAATACAAATACTCCTGCTCTTCATCGTATTCTTCCAGATATACTCTACGAAATCCCCACAAGTCATCAATGTTTAGATTTTCACGCAGGATATCCGATATATCCTTTCCGTTTACCGGAAACTCCGCATACATTGAACCGTTAAAATAAAAATTCTCTTTTGCATCATTTGTCAGTTTTAATTCCCAAGTACCTACATCCGTAACAAAACATATCACACGCATGGTACTAAAATACCGCTGAAACGCATCACAAATAATTTCTGCTTTTTCTTTTTCGATTTTAAACTGAGCCTTGCGGTTGCGCACATACGGAAATCCATATCCATAATCATAACCGCTAAACCATACACGTCCATCCCTGCAAACCGTCAAATGCTGTTCTATTTCATCTTCCGGCTCCGGCATTGGGCCATAACAAAGCCCACCAGAAATAAGCCGCAGTTTCTGCAAGGTGCCTTTAAACTCTGACGAACATCCCCCCACCTCTGATGTTACAGAAGAAAGCTCTGATAAACGAGTAAATGCAATAATAAACCATTCCCTGTTTTCAGCAGAAAGTAAATCACTGATATAATCCCAGTGGGTAATTGCTCGCCATTTTGAAAAAATCGCATTACCAAGAACCATTACATCATCCACACGATGAATAATCTGTTTCAGGTGGTCGTTCTCATAAAGCGCATCTACTTCCGGAAATGCCCGTTTAAATGATTCCCCCGCATCCATTTTAAAGTTTAAGGCAAAACATTTATCACCAAAACCATCTTCCACTTCAAACTGTTTGGTAGTATCGCTCTGATATAATTTCAGATAGTCCTCTGCAAAATGATAAATCGCATTATAATCCGGCATAACAGGCACCTCCATGCATTTTATTTTTCTGCTACCATCATCAGACCGGTGTCTTTTATTTCATATGTGACAGACTTCTTCTTTCCTGAAACAGGTGCATACTTTTTAAAATTTTCTGCTTGTTCCAGAACTTCTTTGTAAACATCATCGATGGTCACTGGTGGATAGCCAAATTCATCAAGCAAAAGTATTAAATCTACTTGTAAATTCGCTTTAATATCTTCACGAGTAGACCAATCCGTATAACGAGATTTGTCATCCACAATCAATTTGATACGTTTTGATAATGCTATCATTTTATCTTCCGGATATTCAAACTCATATTTTTTTGCTACTGCTTTCAGAATATCGTAAAAAGCTTTTTCTTCGTAATCAATGCCGATTTTTTTGAAGGATTCCCGTTCCTGTTTCAGTTCTTCTAAAAGATTAGCAAGCTGTTCCGCTACATCATCCAGAACTTCATTTGCAAAAGCCTCGTCGCGGCGTCGATTATTATATTCATCCACAACACGCTTCATTCTTTCACTAAATTCCAGCCCCATAATTTTGTTAACTTTACGGAACTCCTCAATTGCCTGAGATAACAGCCTCTGCAGAATTTTAATTTTTGTATTCGGCAGCTGTATGGAATTAATTTTATCCAGATATTCATCACTAAAAATATCAACAGAAATATGTTTTCCTGTTTCAAATAATTCTTCAATGCCATCTGAAAGAATGGCACCTTCCAGCATTTCTCGTACACGAGCGTTCATTTGTGAAATATCCGGAGCCTCGCCTTTTGTAAGCTTAAACAGTATAGAACGCACAGCACTATAGAAATAGATATAATCCTTATCTTCCTGTGTCAGTTTTTCGCTGGAAGTGCAAAGGTTAAATGCCTGTTTCATACGTTTTACCGCAGCCATAAAACGGGTTTCTAGTTCCTCTGTCAGCTGTACATATTCAACTGCTCGATTTAAACACGCAAGCTGTTCTGTAGGTGTACCATAAAAATAATCATGGTCGTTGAAGTTATGGAACATCTGCCCCAATACTTCCAGCTGGTCTTTTACAATCACAACACTTTGTTCAACACCTTCGAACTCATCACTTTCGTAGTTCGTGTACTTTTTCAGTGCAAGATTCATATTTTTTTTAATACCGATATAATCAACAATCAGTCCTTTATCTTTTCCCGGACATACACGATTAACACGAGAAATGGTCTGAATCAGCGTATGCTGCTGAATCGGCTTGTCTATATAAATTGTATCCAGTTCCGGAACATCAAAGCCGGTCAGCCACATATCCACAACAATAGCGATTTTAAAGTTTGATTTCGGATTTTTAAACTGTCTGTCCAGTTCTTTTCTGTCATCTTTTGTACCTAGCATATCAAATAATTCTTCATCATCATCTTTGTTGCGTGTCATAACAAGTTTAAGTTTTTCAACCGGTTTTAACTCTTTTTTGTCTTTCTCGGTCAGTTCTATGCCTTCGTCAGAGACTTTTTTCTCTGCCCATTCTGGCCGAAGTTCAATGATAATTTTATACAGATTATACGCAATGGTACGATTCATGCAAACAAACATAGCTTTGCCTGCAACTGTAGCCCCTTCCTGCACCCGTGTTTCATAATGACGAATAAAATCCTCCGCCACAGCACGAAGCCGGTCAGGGTCGCCAATAATAACTTCCATATTAGCAACGGCTTTCTGGCTTTCTTCAATCTGATGTTCATTGGCTCCAAGCCGTTCGCATTCCTCGTAGTATTTTTCAATCAGTTTTACTTTTTCCTGATCTAATACTACACGTGCCGCACGACCATCATAAACCAGATTTACCGTAATGCCATCACGTACCGATTCGGTCATGGTATATGCATCTACTACAGGACCAAACACATCAATAGTACCATCAATTGGTGTACCGGTAAACCCTACATACGTAGCGTTTGGAAGAGAATCATGCAAATATTTGGCAAAACCATATTTGCGCTCTACACCTTTTTCCGTAATACGTACTTTTTGTTCCAGATTAATCTGGCTACGGTGCGCCTCGTCTGAAATACAGATTACATTGCTTCTATCGGTTAAAAGCTGAATATCCTCTGTAAATTTCTGAATGGTTGTCAAATAAACACCGCCACTTTCTCTCCCTTGTAGTGCTTCACGCAGTTTTTCTCTAGATTCAATACTGATAATGGTTTCATCACCGATATATTTTTTTGAAACAGTAAACTGTTTGGAAATCTGGTCATCCAGGTCTGTTCTATCTGTAATAATCAGAATGGTTGGAGAATGAAAATACGGGCTTTTCATCAGCATACGGGTTAAAAACAGCATCGTAAAACTTTTGCCGCAACCGGTAGCACCAAAATAAGTGCCGCCCTTTCCGTCGCCATTCGGTTTCATGTGAACTTTAATATTCTCATACAATTTCTTTGCTGCAAAAAACTGAGGATACCGACACACAATTTTAATATCTTTGTCCGAGCTATCAGGAAAATATACAAAATCTTTCATTACAGAAAGCAGTCGCTCTTTTTGGAAAAGACCTCTTACCATGGTAATAAGCGAATTGATCCCATCCACATCTTTATCATCCGCATTAATTTTACGCCATGCATAAAAGAAATTATATGGGCTAAAGAAAGAACCATATTTATTATTTACACCATCACTGATAACAATAAAAGCATTATATTTAAACAGCTCTGGAATATCTCTGCGATACCGCACTGTTAACTGCTTGTACGCATCCATGATAGTGGTATTTTCTTTTACAGCACTCTTAAATTCCAGCACTACTACTGGAAGCCCGTTTATGAACACAATCCCATCTGGAATCCGAACCTGCTTATTCATGCCTTCAATTTCAAACTGGTTTACGATTTTGAAAATATTATTATCCGGATTATCAAAATCAACCAGTTCAATATAAATATCCTTCTGGCTTCTGTCCTCACGGTTCAAAATAAAACCATCACAAAACAACTTATAAAAAGCTCTGTTCGCCTCGTACAATGTTCCGGAAATATTCCGCAGCATAAGCAGAATCCCATCCACCTCATTCGGTGTAATACCATCCTTTGCATAACGATTATAAAGATACTGCCTCAAATCATCCGTTAATAATATTTCCGTTCTCTCGCGATGTATCTGCCAGCCGCTTAAATGCGTATATCCTTCTTCTTTGAATAAGTCCATGATAGACAATTCCAACGCATGTTCATTAAAATTTGTCATTGTGTTCACCTCTCATCTACGGATAATCTTATTTACAAATATCTTTTACCCTTACTATCTTCTTTATAAATTTCCTATCCTCTACTAATATCTTTTTATATTTTTTCCCTTCAGTATCCTCAACAAAAGCTTTAATCATTGTATTTTCAGACGTATTTGTACCCTTGATAGCCTTTCGAAAATCATCAACATCATAATATTGTGAAGTCGTTCCACCCGGTGTCAAAACAACCTGACTATCAAATAAAGTATGTGAATTGATATAAACATTGTTACCGCTCAAAAGAAACCCTATGTTTTTTATTTTAACATTTCGGTTTCCCACATTAGTCACTGTAATATGCAAACCTATTCTATTTATAGATATATATGTCCCTGTGTTTACTAACAGTTTTTTCTTATACGGAAGTTTGGCAGTACGAATTGATACTCCTAATGCAATTATACTTACAAGCAATGTTAAAGCTGATAATAAAAGTGAAGCAAATCCTTGATTTTCATTGCACCATAATATAAACTCTGTCAAAGTTATTCCTCCTAAACAATTTTGCACGTTTAGAAAATTTTAGATATCTTCTATCTTTCTTGTTCAAAACTCTTTGCTAATTGCTCACAAGCAAAGGCATTAAAATATTCTCCTTGCATTTCTAAATCATTTTGAATTTGTCCAACTGATTCAAAATGATTCATGAAATTAATCAAAGCATTAAACAAAATTAAATCATCTGCATATATTCCAGAATATGATTTATACCAAGCCGGCTGCCATTCACAAATAATCCGATAGAGTTTTTTATATAACTGTAATTGCTTTTCATTTATCCGAAACCAATTAACATTCAAAATCTTTTTATTTATACCATCATCAATAGATTGATAGCTTAAAGAATCACACAGGCCTTTCATCAACTTTGATAAAATACCTGCCATCATGTCAGCCATACGCAACCCTGCATATTCTTTAGAATCAGCTTCATCAGAATTATTTAACCCCATCGCAAGAGCAGTTTTTAGAGTTTTGCTTTTCTCCCCTTCTTCACCCTCTTTGTCGATAAGCAAAGTATAATCCTGTATATCTTTTTCATTCAAATATTTTTTAAACCCATCAAAAGACATCCGATATGACCAGGCAATTTCTACACTATCTGAAATTCGACTCAACACAAATAAAATTTGTTGAAATGCCTCTGTCTCTTTTTGTTTTAAATCCGGTTTACTTTTATTATATTCAATTCTGTCACGAAAAAACTTCTTCAATTCCTCTAAAAAATTATCCGGTGATTCATAGAGACATTTTATAATTTCCTGTGGGCGATACAGGACAAGTGCTTTCGTAATAGAATACTTTATCGAGTTAGCATCAATAAGAAAGGTATTTTTGTATCCTTGGAAAAGTTGTAAAACAAGATATTCTATCTTGCTGGCAACAGAAAAATAAATATGAATATCTTCATCAAAAAGAGACAGAAAATCATCAACAAACTGTGTATTTTGCCTGTTAAGAGAAGCAAATCCATACTTAAATTCGTTCTGCTTCAACACTTTACTTTTTATTTCACCATTACGGTCTTTTCTATCTGCATATTTAGCTTCAAAAGCAGCGTGTTTTTGCAAAATATCTTCGTTTTCAGATGGCCATCCTATAATCATAGTCACAAAATTATCATAATAATTATCAGCACTTACCGTACTATAATTAATTATTCGACTATGTTCTGTCTCATCATAATAGAAGTTGTATTTTGACATTTTATATCGCCTCTTTGATAAATGACTATTTTAATAACCTATCCCGTTTAAAATATTATCAATTTCTTCAAATTCAGATGGAGTACTTGGATTCCAATCAGAAGCATTACAATGTCTACAATACATAGCGCTTTTATCTCTCATGCGATGACAATATGGGCACTGCACAGAATCATCTTCATAATCTGTTTTTCTTGTTCTATGCGTACAGGAAGAACAATAAATTGTTTCCCCTTCATCCCATAAAGTTTCCGGATCTTCATTTCCACAATTTGCACATCTCATATTTATTTTCTCCTAACTTTCATCGCAAAAAATTATACTCTTATTACTTTCCAGATTGTATGGTGCTCCTGAACAGCTAATCCACTATCCAACATTCGCTTTAAGTATACCAATCTTCTATGTCCTTCTAATAAATGATACGGTCTAAGATATTCATATTCTCCATCAGCATTGCTATTTTCTGTATCCAAAACAATTATTGGACGAGGCCAGGTGCCATTAGCAAGCATATAATCACTTAGCATCGTGACTAAGGTTTTTTCACAAATTTCAGCATATCCTATACCAGCATCATAATAATTAGGCAAATCATAAATATCCCACACCATTTCAGACGTTATCATTACTTCTGAAAATCTAAGTCTATCATAACCAATTTCCCATCTATCTTCGGAGGAAAATATCGAAAAATTTTCATAGACCCATTGTTCTAGTACATCATCAGGAAAATGCGGAAGAAATGGCCTAGCTTTTTCTATAAATTCTTCAATCGCAAACCGTTTATCTTGTCGCGTAGGATCAATTGGAGATATTTCTAAAAATTTTTCTTTATCCATTTCTTCTCACCTTTTTTCTAGGCTAAATGATAATTTACTGGCTCAAGCCCAAACATACTTTGGTTCTGTTTTTGCAGGCAAAGATACCGAAAACTCCTTGCCAGACAGCTGGAAGTTCGCCAAAGTCGGAGATTACTGCGTTGATAACATAGGCAATCTCTCAAAAAACGATGACTTTGACACCATTCTATATCTGGATACGGGTAGCATCACGGATAACTATATCGTTGAATTACAAGAATTGAACTTGTCAACTGATGAAATTCCAAGCCGAGCAAAACGAAAGGCGACGCACGGCGACATTGTTTATTCAACGGTTCGTCCCAATCTGCGACATTATGGGTTGCTGCAAAACCCGCCCGCTAATCTAATTGTTTCGACAGGTTTTGCAGTTCTTCACAACAAAGGATTAGAAGTGTCAAATGACTTCTTGTTTATGTGCCTTACTACAGATTCCGTGTTAGAGTATCTGCAGGCAATAGCCGAAAATAGCGTATCAACCTATCCTTCGCTTAATGTCTCAGACTTACTTAACGTGAAGATTATCGTGCCAGACGATAAAACTCTTACCAATATCAATCGCTTTTTGACCTCAATCTTCTCGTCCATTTCCGAGAATAACAGGCAGATTAAGATGCTTACGAACAGTATGGGTACGCTGTTACCTAAACTGCTGTCAAGCCGCTAAATTATCATTTATCTGCTTCTTTAAGGCGATTCTATCCGTTACAGTTCTGTATGCCTGGACGATTTTTCTCTGTTCCTCGATAGAAGGGACTGGCAACTTCATCTTTGCAAATTCTTCCCAAGGCATACTACCACGGACTCCGCCAACTGCAATAAAAGCAGCTTCTCTGTCGAACTCAGGGCGCTTAAACCACATATCCAAGTATTCAGGGAGAATAACATTTTCGTCTTTCACTCTAAAAATCGGATAAGCAGGCGACATAATTGCGACATCATATTCTTCTAATCGTGCCACCGGAATCTTGGAGTCTCGGCTCACCTGCATCAAACTGACTGCAAAATCATTTTTTCTAATGACTTTATACTTTGATAAATCTGTTCCATTAGTATTTGCAACAGACTTAATAAAGCACTTATCAATGCTGACACCAATCAGTTCAGAAACACTTTCATCAGTATTACGCTCATCAATTTTGTCAACGAGTTCTTCTATGGTCTTGTACATTTTTTCACCTCAACCTATGTATTTTCTATGAGCGATCTTTACGTTGCTCTGCTTGACCATTGCATACTGCAAGGTCGTATCTATGCGTTTATGCCCCAATAGCTGTTGTAATTGTTCAATAGGCATTCCTTTATCTATCGCCATCGTGGCTAGCGTTCTTCTGAACTTGTGTGGATGTACTTTCGCTAAACCTAATTGCTCACCCATTGTCCGCAACCTAACCTCAATGCCACCAATACTCAGCCGATTGTGCGGAGCATTGAACGACACAAATAACGCAGGGTTATCATCGTTTCTACTTTGCAAATAATTTTGCAAATGAATCTTTGTTCTGGCATCGAAATATACAATACGTTCTTTATTGCCTTTACCGAACACCACACACTCTCGCTCGTTGAAATTAATGTCTTCTCGATTGAGTAGCACCATTTCACCCACACGCATACCAGTGGAGGCTAGCATATCAATCATAGCCAAATCTCGAAGTTTTGTGCAGCTATCACGCATTAATTCCAGTGCTTCATCGGTGTATGTTTCTTTTACACAAGTACCTGTTTTTATTTTGTGTATTCTTCGCACAGGACTTTTTAAAATATAGTCCTCATCTTCCAACCATGAAAAAAAACTCGACAAAATCCTGCGGATATTATCAATGGTAACTTTACTGGAATTTTTTCGTGCCTGATAGCCGGTCAGATAGGTACGAATATCATCGGTTTCAATACACTTCACATCTTTTTGTAGCTCGTCCAACATGGCTGTAATTGTTGATTCATAATATTTCAAAGACTTTTCAGAACAGCCTTCGATTCGTTTTGCGGCAAGGAATAAACCCACAAAATTCTGTTCCAAGTTATTAGTTTCCTTATTTGTTTTCGTTACCTCATAACCGAAAAACACGTACGTCATAACTTCCTGTAGTTTTTCAATCTGTGCATTATTCAAATGCGGCAACATTCCTTGCATAACATCTGTAATCAAACTCTGTTTCATTGTCGTATCTCCTTTACTTTGATGAGAACGACAGACAACGGCTGTTCTTTTTTATAAACTCCTGCCGTTGGTAGGAGCGTCTTACTATTTTTCTTTATTTCTATTTTTCCTGTTTTTAGCAGTTCTTATCTCATCCTCAGCTTCGGATAATCTTAAATCAAAATGCTTCTGCAAAAGACTGATTATTTCAGCATCTTTCAAATTTGAATCTACCAATAAGTTCATCATTTTCAGCATACATAAATCAAAACCTTGGTAGAAACTATCGTCCAGATTTTCTACATATTGATTATCAAATTGGTTTGCAAAGTTTTTTGTAGCTGATTTTATAGTGCCAAGCACTTTCTCTTTATCCATACATCTCCTCCCTCGTAAATGATAATTTAGCGGCTCGAAATCTGAGTTAGAAGTAATGATTTCAAGGACTCTAAATGTTGCATCTCGTATTGATTAGCTCTGATTGCAGAAAAAAGCGGTTCTACTTTTCCGTGAAACTCATTCATTACTGTTTCATCCGGTAAAAGAATTGGGATTTGCACAAATAGTGTTTTGTTGACGTTAAGCGTTGTGCTACCGCCTGCACCAAGTTGTTTAAGATACTCAGTAAGTGTAGTCATCTTAATGTAAACATAGAAAGGACTAATATTCTTCTTGCATACGATAGAGTTAATCTGTTGATTGGTTTGGCTCGGCTCAGCGGTAAGACATACTAAACCAACCGAAGCGATACAACTAACGCAGATACTATTTTCAGGTAAAGTTTTGTTGGCTTGTGTTGCAACTCCTTTATCCGATAAGAAGCGTTCAGTTGAAGTAGTATATACGCTGCCGTGCATATCAGGAATTGTGATGAACGGAACATTTCCACCGTAGTTGTCTGCATCCGCAGTTGGTGGGGTTTTCCCACACACTACTTCTTTTGCAATGTCATCAATTGTAACTTCTTGCCAAGACTCAAGTTGAGCTAAGTCAAAAGGTTCAAAATCAACGAAGTAGGACTTATAAATAGTGAGTGCTGTTGCTTCTAAATTATCATTTATCTGCTTCTTCAAAGCAATTCTATCTGTAATGGCCTTATATACCTTTACAATTTTTTTCTGTTCATCGATAGGTGGTATAGGTAATTCAACCATGCACAACTCATTCCAGTCAAAGATTTCGCGAACACTTCCGTGTGACTTATATCGTGCGTATCTGTCAAACTCCGGTCTGCTGAACCAAAGCATCAGATATTCAGGGTCAAGTTCGTTCTTATTCACGACCTCGAAAACGGAATAGGAGCTTGAAATAATGCAATCCCCACCCTCAAGATAGGCGATAGATATTTTCTCGCCGTTTCTTGACGTTACGGGACCATATGCAAACTGTCCAGTTCGAACTACTTTATAGCTGGACAGGTCTGTTCCAACGATATTAGCAATAGAAAGGATAAATTTCTTCTCAATACTTACACCTAACAAATTGGTAATTGCTAAATCTTTGTTTCTCATGTCTACAAGTTGGATGTATTTTCCTAAAGTATCATAATTTGATTTCATAGCCCAGCTCCTTAAACACATTCAGTAAATCAGCTTTGGACTTTTCCTCTGCAATCAGCAATTCTTTTAATTCTGTCTGTAATGCTTTCATCTTTGTGTCAAAGTCAATATTTTCATCACGATTCACAAATTCAATATATCGGCTTGGCACAAGGGTGAAGCCTTTTTCTTTCACTTCGTCGAAAGAGGCAGAGTAACAAAGCTCAGGAACATTTTCGTACGTTTCTTCAAAACCTTCCTGCTGCCAGTTGTGATAAACAGTGGAAACTTTTGCTCTGTCTTCTTCGGTGAGTTCAATATATTTTTTCTCATACGGACTGCCCATCTGTCGTAAATCCATAAAGAGAATTTCTTTTTCTCTGTCACGGTAGCGTTTTAACTGTCCGTTACGTTCTACCGTGCGTGCTTTTTTATTCTTGTTCAGCACCCATAATGTAACGCTGATATCTGTAGTATAAAACAGGTTTCTTGGCAGAATGATAATTGCCTCAACGAGATTATTTTCAATCAGCTGCTGTCTTATTTTCAGCTCTGTACCATCGTCTGATAATGCCCCATTGGCAAGTAAGAACCCGGCTACCCCATTCTGAGATAATTTCGATACAATATTTAAAATCCATCCGTAGTTTGCATTACTGGTAGGCGGTACTTCATAACCATTCCAGCGCGGGTCGTCAACTAATTCATTAGCTGCTCTCCACTCTTTCTGATTGAATGGAGGGTTCGCCATAATATAATCGGCTTTCAAGTCTTTATGCTGGTCGTTAGTAAATGTATTGGCCGCCATTTCACCAAGGTTTGCTGCAATACCACGAATCGCTAAATTCATTTTTGCCAGTTTAAATGTTGTATTTGTATATTCCTGCCCATAAATAGACACATTCTTTTTATTACCGCTATGTGCTTCTACGAATTTCATAGACTGCACAAACATACCACCCGAACCACAGCAAGGGTCATACAAAATCCCATCGTAAGGTTCTAGCATTTCAGCAATCAGGTTAACAATACATTTTGGTGTATAGAATTCGCCTTTTCCTTTCCCCTCTGCCAGCGCAAATTTACTCAGGAAATATTCATACACACGGCCAATGATATCATTTTCTTCATCATCTGTGTTGATTTTATTGATTTCATCCAGCAGGGAAGCCAGTTTTGCAGTATCAATATGCAGTCTGGAATAATAGTTGTCGGGTAAAGCACCTTTTAATACTGGATTATTTTTTTCAATGGTAAATAATGCTGTGTCGATTTTTAATGCAATATCATCCTGCTTTGCATTTTCAATAATATAGGACCAGCGGCTTTCTGCCGGTAAATAAAATACATTATCTTTTGTGTAAAATGCGGTTGTATCCGCAAATTTTTCCCCGTAACTCTCTATAATTTTCTTGCGTTGTGCTTCAAACTTATCGCTCGCAAATTTCAGGAAAAATAAACTTAATACCACATGTTTATATTCAGCCGGTTCAACAGAACCGCGAAGCTTGTCGGCACTTTTCCATAAAGCTTCTTCCATACTTATTTCTTTTTTTGGTTTTGCTGCTTTTGCCATTACTATTTCCTCTCCTTAGATTATGTAACAATATAATTATGAAAATAGCTTCTTAATCCTAAATTATATCATAGAATCATCATTTCGACAAATTCCCCGTTGGATATAGTAAATATATAAAAAATCAGGGCGCCGAAACGACGCCCCTACAGAAACATTTTTATACACCATCAATATTGACCCCATATATGACACCATAATATAATATAAAGACATGAACCCATCAAGCGTGTTTATGTGGAACTGGTAAAACAGGTGGTAGAAAGTGAGGAATCGAACCATGAAAAGAATTGAGGATTATATGGCATTACCATATCGTATGGAGCTTGTACCTGACCTGGATGAAGGCGGCTATGCGGTGTCTTATCCGGATTTGCCGGGTTGTGTTTCCTGCGGGGAAACGCTGGAATCGGCAGTCCGAAACGGCGAAGATGCAAAAAAGGCCTGGCTCTTAGCAGCGCTGGAAGATGGCATCGATATTCCGGAACCAAACCAGCTGGAGCAGTATTCCGGCCAGTTTAAGCTGCGTATTCCAAAAAGCCTGCATCGTCAGCTTGCAGAACATTCCAAACGGGAAGGTATCAGTATGAATCAGTATTGTCTATATCTGCTCACAAAGTTTGATGCGCAATATAATATGTAAATCAAACCAGGCAAGTATCCGATAGTTTCAGATACTTGCCTGGTTAAAATTTGTACTGCTATTCATTTATTATTCAAAAATATTGGCTTCTATCAGCTGTTCCAGTGCAGATATTGCGGTATCATAGGAAACCGGCGTAAAAAGTAAAGAACGAGTTGTATTTTTATAATCCTCTTTATATGCTTCATTATCTATAATTTCTCGTAAAATTTTATTTACCGATACCCCATCTGCTGCCGATAAGCATGTTTTGTGCGGCTGGCGTTCTTCTCTTACTTCTTCGGCAAGGTCTTTGAGGTTTTGACCTGGGAATACAATTTCTAAAAGCCGGAAAATATCGTAGATATGTCTGGAATGTTCTATTACGGAACCATTCAGATAATAATTACATAGAGCAAAAACCTTATCTACCAGGGTGCGTTCTGCTGTCTGTACACGAATTTCAAAAGGCTCCATCTGATATTGTGCAATAAACCCGGTATAATCGTTTTCTGACAGGTAATCGTATATATAACTGGCTACAGGCATCAGTTGTGTTGGATAGGTGCGAAAAAAGATTGTTGTTTCCACCTGTAAATGAGGTTTCAGATAATTTTCAGAAAATATGGATGAATAACTTACCAGATAGCAATTGTATTCTCTTCGGCTTCGTATTTCATCTGGATTCGTTAACAGCATCTCCCGATGTTCAATGGCTGAAACAATGTTTTCTTTCAGTCGTTTTCGCTGAGACTCAGTAGGCTTTTCGTCAAAAAAAATGGTAAGATCAATGTCTTCTGAAAAACGGTCTATAATGCGATAACATTTGGATAAGGATGTGCCGCCTTTAAAAATAATATCAGGCTGAAGTCTCACAATTTCCTGTAAAAGCAGTGTTACATAATAATCTTTCTCAATAATGGCTGCATCAATTTGCAGATATTCCGATGTTTGTAATACAACCTGCTCAAATAATTCCCTGTTATGATGTAACAAGATAAATAACCTCGCTTTCTATCAGTGTTCGCATAGCTTTATCGGGAAAAACAGGTGCATAACGGGTAATGTCCTTGCGTGTCAGATTGTTCTCCTGAATATAGTTTCTTATAATCTCACGCCGTTCTTCATTAAAATAAGAGGCCGGCACCTGATTCATCAGTTCCAGAAAGCACAATACAGCGGCATTTTCTTTTGTAATACCGGTACGTGCTTTTCGCAGAAGCACTTTCTGACTGCCGATTTTTACTTCTCGCACAATAGAGGTTTCATTATTGGTATATATTTCAACGGTATTTGCCATCTGGGTTGATAAGCCGGTCTGATTCAGAAGTTTCACCCCTGCATAATAGCCAATTATCTCTGAGCCATTATACAGATATTTTTTCTCCATTACTTTGTACGGGTTCAGTTTTCCCGGCCCAAAAGGGGTCTGGCTTGGAATATAGTATACACCTTTTTCAAAACGGACCAGTTTTTCATCCGCACACAGCTTTGCAAGTTCTTTTGCAATCCAGGGCTTTGAATAATTCTCGTAAGTAATCTCTGCTTTTATAATCGGCTCATTCTGTCCATACGTTTCCAGTAAAGCTTCGTATAAACCCATCCTGCCATCCCTCCTTTGTTTTTAATTATTATATCATTTTCTATTTAGTATATCAATTATAATATATTTTATTCGCGAACTGATTTATCCGCATTTCTTATCCCTGCAGCCAGTTTCTGTTTATCACATTTCGGTTATTTCGAGCCTGCTTTCTCACACTTCGACAATATCCATGAAAGCCCGGTGCGTCGAGGGCGCCGCACCCTACGAGATTTCGACAATCTATTTACAATAAATCGTATTCTGTCGAATTGTCTATCCAGTTGTTTCCAGATTCATTCTTTACAAGTAGAAGTGCACATCGTATAATAAATATATACTATATGCAATGGTACACACAGCACGCAATACACCACTCCATTGTACACACAATTATCTGAAATATTCAGACAAGGGGGTTCAGTCTATGTCCAGTGTTATTGAAGAATATAAAAATAAGTGTGTTCAGGAAGAACTGGCATATCAGCAAAAAACATTGGCGTTAAATCTGCTAAAGGATGCTCTTTATCCTCTAAATAAAATTGCGGAGTTAACCGGTTTATCGGAACAGGAAGTTGAAAATCTGAAACGTACAATCGCATAAAAAATACAAAAGCCCTCTGCACATTCGTGTGCGGAGGGCTGCTTTTTTACAGTTCTTCTGTTTTATACAGGGTATAGCCTTCATAATAATAGCTGTGGTCAATGCCTTTCATATACATTTCCCGGCTGTGAATATCATCGGTGAGCGCATTCTGTAATAGATGTTTGATTTCATAATCTTTCACCGGGCTTCGTTCCATAGCCAGCAGATAATCATCTTTATCCACTTTGCTCCAGTCTATCACTTTGTGCAGTTCTGCGCGGAGCATTACATCCAGCCAGATACGCATACTGCGTCCGTTTCCTTCACGGAATGGATGGGCAATGTTCATCTCGATATACTTTTCGATAATTTCATCAAAATTGCTCTGCGGCATATGGTCAATGCTGGCAATGGCTGATTCCAGATACATAACGGATGCAAAACGGAAACTGCCTTTTGAAATATTCACCGTGCGCAGTTCACCGGCAAAATCATAAATTTCATCAAACAGATATTTATGGATAGCCTGCAGCGAGCGGAATGTTCCAGCTTCCAGCTGACTTAACCGGTCGCTTTCAAACAGTTCTATTGCTTTTTTTTTGCTGATTTTTTCTTCGGCATGTGCCAGTTCTACAGAACTGCTAAGCCCCAGTCTGTTTTTCAGTACCATACTGCACCTCCTAAAACCAATTGTTTTTTTCTAGTATACCATAAGAGCCGGCTAAAGCCAATGATTCGCCGCTCTGCCTTATATTCTCTTCTGCATAACCCAGTAGGCAATGAAGTATATTACCAGCATCAGCATCATTGGGTAGGAAATCCACACTGCTTCCTGATGCATATTTAGAAGCGACAGCACAATTACGGCAATACCGGAAACGAAAAAGTATAAGATAAAGCAAAAGCTTCTGGCTTTATCGGCAATGGCTAAATTGCGTTCGTCTGTTTCAAGAATCATCTGTTTGCGGATGGTTTCTTCATTGCGGGTAATCAGGTGGTGTTTGCGAACACGCGCTGCCCCTACGATTGCAAGGCACAGCCCGAAGGACGAAAAGAAATAATTATCGGGTTTTAAAATAAGGGCACCTGCAATTAATAATATACCGGTTGCTACCTCGGCATATGCAACATATAACCGTTGTTTCAGTCTTTTTTTATAATCCATTATATGTCCTCCTCAAATATAAATACATCCTCAATGTGAAGGTTAAAGTATCTGGCAATGCGATAGGCAAGCTGCAGCGACGCATTATACTTTCCGTTTTCCAGTGAAATAATGGTCTGGCGGGTTACGCCCACAGCCCCGGCCAGTTCGTCCTGTGTGATTTTATATTCCTTGCGCAGTTCTTTAATCCGGCTGTTCAAGTAACCACCTCCAATAGTAAAGTACACTTTACATTTTTATTATACGGTTCACTTCTCAATATGTCAAGCCTGCTTTACATTTTTCTTATTCTAAATTCTACCGTTTTCTCTATGATGCAGTTCTTTCCGCCTGCGGCTCCTCGATAACAGAAAAAGCCTCTGCACAATGAATCTGTACAGAGGCTCTGGTTATTCGCTTATATTAAAAAAGCTGGCCCGGGAGTTTCTCTTTTTTCTTATACGGAAACGACTGGTCGAATTTCTCCGCTTCGTCTTCGCTTACAAAATAGCCCTGCGGTGTTGCATACTCGCCTGTAATGCCGTTAAGGTAGCCTGGCACTAATTCTTTGCACAGAAAGAACGATGCATCTTCGCCTTCCGGCAGCCCGTGATAACGGATGCCAAATTCGCTGGCAAAGGTAAATCCGCTTTTGCCGTAAAAATCAATGTTGCCTTCAAAACAAACGGCTCCGCATCCAAGTTCTGCCGCTTTCTCCAGTGAGTAATCCAGCAGAATTTTTCCGTAACCCTTGCGTTTCAGTTCCGGCGTAATGCAGATTGGCCCCATAGTCATAATGGGAATCTCTCTGCCGTCATCGGCCCTGATAACCGCATGCATAAACACATTCTGCCCAATGAGCTGTCCGTCTTTTTCCATCACAAAATCCAGTTCCGGAACAAAAGCCGCATCTGTTCTCAGCTGGTTTAACACATAATGCTCTAAACATCCCGGCCGGTACACATTCCAGAATGCTTCCCGCACAAGGTTTTCTACTTCCCGGTATTCTTCTTTTCGTTCTAAACGAATGATGTAGTCATTTTTATTCATTATTTAATCCTCCTGATGATTGTTGACCGCAATGCCGGGAGGTCTGGTGAGAATGTATTTACGCAAACCTCCCGGTTAGCATACAATCTCCAGTGTTCTGCTCATGTTGTTCAAAAAGCAATCTCCTTAAAAATATAATTTATAATCGTCAGTTCATATCGCCTGACAATGACATACTACCACATAATTCGCCTCTTTTCAATCGTGTCCGCTTTTGTATAACGAAAATAGCACTGCCTTTCATTCTCACCTCTTGACAGTATCTCTTTCAGCTTATAAAATAAATTCAGATATTACGAATTGAGGTGGGAAGATGAAATAAGCATTTCTTGCAGAGTTTCAACACAGCATTCAAGAAACGGGTATGTTTTACCCTTTGTTTTTGTGCTGTTTTTTGCAGGAAAGCTATGGATTCTTCTGTTTATTTGGATGATACGGGCAGATTCTCTGCTTTTATGTTCTGTATCCCTAATAGCCGCGGAATTTCTTTCCTGCGGCTATTTTCTGTTTTAGGAGGATACAATATGTCGCAGATTAAGATTACAAATTTAACCTTTACACACGAAGGCAGTTATACACCTGTATTTGAAAATGTTTCCCTTCAGCTGGATACAGACTGGAAGCTTGGATTCACCGGACGCAACGGCCGGGGCAAAACCACTTTTTTAAAGCTGCTGACCGGTGCCTACACTTATAGCGGAACCATCTCGTCGAAAGTGGAATTTGATTATTTTCCGTTTTCAGTGGAGGAACCCTACACCCTCGTTCTGGATTTGCTGGAGGAACTGGCTCCCTCCGCAGAACAATGGCAGATTCGCAAAGAACTGTCGCTGTTAAATCTGGATGATGATGTGTTCTATCGGCCATTTGCCACGCTCTCCAATGGCGAACAGACAAAAATTCTGCTGGCTGCACTGTTTTTAAGAGAAAACCGGTTTTTGCTCATCGATGAGCCAACCAATCATCTTGACCAGACCGGGCGCGAAATCGTAAGCCGGTATCTGAACAGCAAAAAAGGGTTCATTCTTGTTTCACATGACCGGACATTTCTGGATGGATGTGTAGACCATATTCTATCGATTAACAAAACCAGTATTGAAATCCAGGATGGAAATTTTAGCTCATGGTATGAAAACAAACAACGCCGCGACCAGTTTGAACAAACCCAGAATAATCGATTAAAAAAAGAAATCGGCCGGCTTCAGGAAGCCGCCCGCGAAAAGGCTGCATGGTCCAATAAAGCGGAAGCTGCAAAAATCGGCAATCATGTCTATGACCGGGGCTATGTTGGCCATAAAGCAGAAAAAATGATGAAACGCTCCAAATCATTAGAAAACCGGCAGCAGAAAGCCATTGAAGAAAAGTCGGCATTACTTAAAAATGTGGAACGAGTAGACAGCTTAAAAATCTCATCCCTTCCAGCTCCAGCAGAGCGTCTTGTTTCCCTGCATGAAATCTGCATAATGTACGATGGCACACCAGTAAACCGTCCCGTAACATTTGATATTCTAGCCGGTGATCGCATTGCCATTCAGGGGCCAAATGGCTGTGGAAAATCCAGCATACTGAAACTGATTACTGGCGAGCCCTTATCTTATACCGGCAGCTTTGATAAAAACAGTCGGCTGAAAATGTCGTATATCAGTCAGACAGTAAATCATCTCTCCGGCTCTCTGCAGGATTTTGCAAGAGAACAGCAGATTGATTTGAGCCAGTTTCTCACCATTCTCAGTAAACTGGATTTCTCCCGCACACAGATGGAGCAGCCTATGCAGTCTTTCAGTATGGGTCAGAAGAAAAAAGTACTGCTAGCCGCCAGTCTGTGTCAGCAGGCTCATCTGTATATCTGGGATGAACCGTTAAATTATATCGATATCTATTCTCGTTTTCAGCTTGAAGATGTAATTCTTCAGTTTCAGCCAACCATGCTCTTCGTAGAACATGAACGGCAATTTACGGAAAACATTGCAACCCGCATTATTTCTCTTTAGAAACTCTCTTTAACTGCATAAATAAACGGTATAAAAAATGCGCCTGACATTTCGTTTTTGAAAACATCAGACGCATTTTTATTTATCGGATTATTTTGAAGCGGTCCAGATAACCGGTTAATACCTGTTTCTGTTTCATGGCACGGTAGCCAATTACCACGGCCCACACATAAGCGCAGGCTTTTGGCAGCATAAGCATTCCCACTGCCGGTATTGTTTCTGCAAACAGCACCACCGGGATATAGCACACAAAGCTGATTACCACAGTAAGCCACAGCCAGCGAAAGGCGGTGTCCTGTTCTTTCTGGGCACTCTGGTACAGAATCACCATCAGGATAATGCCCAGAATTACAAACGGAATATTGCGATAAATGCCCCAGGAAAGCGGCGCATCCAGGCTTGTCCACTGATTAAACGGCAGCAGACATAACACAACGCGCAGAGCCAGCAGCACATAAACCGCAATGGTCAGCTCGTTTTTACCGGTAACATGATACCGGATACGCCACACATGATACAGCAGGGTATAATACACCGCTGTGGTAATCGACGAAATCATTTTACCGATACCAAGGGCCGCGGCGTAGTGTTCCATATCACCGGCATGCAGTGCCATAATGCGCGGCACCAGATGAAAGGCATCGCCCACGCCAAGAATCACACCCATAATCCCAAACAGAAGAAACTGCCGGTCGCCTCTGCAGTTTCGCATCATCAGCACACCCAGCACGATTACCGCACCCAGATAGCCTACATCAAAAATTGTTTCCATAATTGCCTGCATTGTTCCACACTCTTTTCGTTATACCGTTCTGATTTCCTGTTTTATATTATAGTGCGGATTGCTGAAAATTTCAATACAACTGCACAATAGCAGCTCACAATGGCAGCTCCACAATACCGTTAATCGGAATTCTGCGATTCTGTGCGGCAGTCTTCCCCGGACTTTTCGGCAACTTTTTTTATGGCCTCACTATGGCCGGTTAATGCTGCAAACGGTGAAAACTGGGCGGCCCGGTTCTGCCTGTCCATTGGCGGATGTTTTTTCGATACCGGGCGGGGCAAGTTTATTATATCATCATATCGACGGGTTTCTTTCATGCTTTATGCCCCCCAATCTGTTGATTTCGTTCTTTTGCAGTAGCGCCCTCCTCCAGGCTCATGCCTCGAAGAATGGCGTTTTTCCCGAATTTTTTCTTAATCTCCAGCATGGCCTGCTGTCTGCGCTTTTCTTTATCCAGCTCGGCCTGTTCCTCTGCCTGCCGTTTTTCCTCGGCTTCATAATCAAAAAACAGATTTAACTGCTCGGTTTTCTTCTCCTGTTTTACGGCATACTCCGGTATTACATGACTGGCCGTAATCGTAAGCCGATGCACCATAAGCTCCGGATTGACAATCTGATGGTACAGATTCTCCACTGCGTTTATCATTTTTTGTGCTGAGGAAGTCGGTCGTTCCAGATTGGCAGTGCCGTGGGCATGTTTGGGGATTCTGCGCCCGTATTCATCAATGCGTACCTCGCCCTGATAGCTCTGGCTGGCATCGTACCCCACCGTCAGCACCAGCTGTTTTGTTACAAGCCCCTTATCCACCAGATCCAGTGCAAGGGAGTCGGTCATTTCTTTTACTACCAGCAATGCTTTCTCTGCCGTGTACGGATGATGCAGCACCTGCCCTGCCCCCAAACTGCTTGATTCAGGCCGATACGCCCGAATATCCGCCATGGTGCACGGTTCATAGCCCCAGGCATGGTCTATCAGCAGTTCCGCATTGACGCCAAACAGTTTGTAAAGCAGTTCCTCGTTGTAATAATCGCTCTCCGCGCCAATGGAACATCGGGCAATATCGCCCATGGTATACAGGCCCTGCTCCTCCAGCTTTCGGGCATAGCCTCTGCCTACCCGCCAGAAATCGGTGAGCGGTTTATGATTCCACAGCATACGCCGGTAGGTCATTTCATCCAGTTCGGCAATGCGTACGCCGTCTTCGTCGGGTGTTACATGCTTTGCCACAATATCCATGGCCACCTTGCACAGATACAGATTACTCCCGATACCGGCCGCCGCTGTGATGCCGGTTTTTTGATACACAGCCTGTATCATCTGCTTTACATAGTCCCTGGCTGACACTCCGGCAGCATGCAGATAATCGGTTACATCCACAAACACTTCATCGATGGAATATACATGAATATCCTCCGGTGCTGCAAACTGCAGATACACTTCATAAATTTCTGTGCTAACCTCAATATACCGTGCCATGCGAGGCACAGCTACAATATAATCCAGCTCCAGTGAAGGGTTGCTCCGCACATCGGGGTCATGATAAGAAGCAGCCGCAAATTTTCGCTCTGGTGCATTCCGCCGGCGCTCTGCATTCACTGCCCGCACCTTCTGCACCACTTCAAACAGCCTTGCTCTGCCGGCAATGCCGTAAGCTTTCAGCGATGGCGACACCGCTAAACAGATGGTCTTTTCCGAGCGATTCTTATCTGCCACCACCAGATTGGTAACAAGCGGGTCCAGATTGCGGTCCACACACTCCACCGAGGCATAAAACGACTTTAAATCAATGGCTGCATATATCCGGCTGTCTGTCATAGTCTGCACCTCCGCTTTATTTATTCGAACATTTATTCGTATTATAGCATATCCATCCGGCCAATTCAACCTCACGGTTTACTATCTTGATGCAGAAAGCGAAATATTATATACTATGTACGTATCCTTTATGCCTCTTAAAGGCAGATATCCAAAACCAGCAGGAGAGATTTATATGCAAAACCGATTACATATAGAAGTAACCTCGATGGCACTGCACATCATGGCAATGGCCTTTATGCTGTGCGACCATCTCTGGGGCACCATTATCCCCGGTAACGACTGGCTTACCTGTATTGGCCGTATTTCATTTCCTATCTTCGCCTTTATGATTGTGGAAGGCTATTTTCACACCAGCAATCTGAAAAAATATGCCACCCGCTTGCTGCTGTTTGCCGTGCTGTCTGAAATTCCGTTTAACCTTGCCATGGGCAGCCGGATTTTTTATCCGATACATCAGAATGTTCTGTGGAGTTTTCTGATTTCTCTCGCCCTGATTCACTGGAACGAGAAGGCAAAAGCCACACAGAAACTCTGGATGCGGATTCTGGTGGGCTTCGCCAGCGTTGTGCTGGGTGCCATCATCGGGCTGATTACTATGGTGGATTTCTACCACGCAGGTGTGCTGACGGTTCTGGTATTTTATTTCTTCCGCCGGAGAACATGGTGGTGTTATGCAGGGCAGTTGTTCTGCCTGTGGTATATTAATATGGAACTGCTGGGCGGCCTTGTTTACGAAATTCCGCTCTTTGGCCACACCTTCATCCTTGCCCGCCAGGGCTTTGCCCTTTTAGCTCTTATTCCAATCTGGCTGTACCGCGGAAAACAGGGCTACCACAGCAAAGCACTGCAATATACCTATTATGCCTTTTATCCAGTGCATCTGCTGATTTTAAGCATATTAAAAATGCTGTAAATTGTATCGAAACATAGCAAAAAAGCCCGGGAATCCCCGGGCTTTTCATCTGTATTCTGATACTCACGCATTCTGATACTCAGTTCAGCATCCACACCATAAAATTTAAATATCCGGCAAAGGTTACCCAGATCAGATAGGGCACCTGCAGCCAGCCTGCTGTTTTATCCACTCTGCCAAACAGATAAATCATTAACAGAATCAGTATCCACAAGCCGACCAGCCATAAAAAGGCAAACCCGTAAGCCTGCAGATTAAAAAATACAATGCTCCACAAAAAATTCATAGCCAGCTGAATACCAAACACCGCCAGCCCGTATGTGCGTATTTTTGACGGCTTCGCCATCCATATTTTTGCCGCACCAATACCCATCAGGGCATAAAGAATTGCCCACACAACAGGAAACACAATCGCCGGCGGATTTAGAGGCGGCTTTATCACCTCTGCCTGATACATTTTTGTGCCGGTTCGGGTCAGAAAGCCCGACAGCGCCCCCACCGCCTCGGTACCGGCAATGAACAGCCCGTAAATCTTCCACATCGTCTTCATATACATCACCCGATGCTAGCCTATGCAGAAAAGCCGCCAATAATACATTCATTATTCTTTCGCTTTAAATAATGCTTCAACAATATTTTTCTCAATATATTCCACTCTGTCAAAAACCATCGGTTTAAAATGTGCAGTTATGGCTACTACAATTTGATTTTTTCTATCAATATATATAATATTACCACCATCACCAATAGCGGCAATTACCTCTCCTGTTCTATGAGGAAGCCACCACAAAAAACCATAATCCTGATTTCCAAATTTTTCATCGGTAGATATATAGGATTTGGTCATCATTTCAATCCAATTCTCACTTATAATACGGGTATTATTATAAACTCCATTATTAAGCACCATCAAACCTATCTGTGCCATTTCATAAGCAGAAAGAGATAAGCCCCAACCTGCAGTTGGCATACCTGTCGGATCCAAAAACCAGACTTTTCCGTGGTCGTTTTTGTTCATTAAATACGCAAACTGGTCTTCTTTGCTCTCGCAACCCGCATTGCTTCTTGGTACAATTCCTAAAGGCTTAAAAAGATATTCATTAGCAAAATCAAGCACATTCATACCACTCGTAATTCTGATAATTCCCAAAAGGATTTGAACACCGAGAGTGTGATATCTGAATTCATTCGTGATACCTTTGCGACCACCCAAAATATCCAATGTTGTCAGTGTCCAATCTTCCGATGTGCAAATCTTTGTCCAGGGTTCACTCTTTCCCTTATAGGGTGCTGTCATTGTAAGCAAATGTTTAATTGTAACTTTAAATATAGTTTGCTCTCCTCTTTTGGGAGTGTAAGTTTCCCTGTAATAGTCCATCACAAAGTCGTCTACACTTTTTATGAAACCCTGGTCAATGGCAATACCTACCAGCAATGATGTTACAGATTTTGTCACACTCATTACATTCATTGTATCGTCTTTTGTAAAACCATCTTTATACTCTTCAATTTCGAGTATGCCATCTTTATATGCTACAATCTGCTTTATATTAGTATCGTTTTTACTTGAATAAGCATCTAAAACTTTCTTCATTAAAACTTCCTCCTGTAAAGCGGTAAGAATCATATTATCTGGACGTCCTGTAATAAGCCTAAATGAATTAAAAATTAATTTCAATATTTTTTCACAAAAAAAAGATATCTAAGTTAATAGACATCTTTTTTACAACATAAAATTCAAAGTTTTCGTTCTTTTTTACAGCAAATTATAGCACGAATGAAATATCATAACAGCGATGTATTGGCCGCATTGACAATGGCATCTACCTGCATTTTTGTTATATCATTCCGCACAATTTCAAACGGCATGGTTTCTCCCTCCTGTTATTGTCTGCGTGCCAGATAGTAATCATCCGCAAAACGAAAGTACGGGCAGTGATGGGTGTTATAATTCAGAAAATTCTCCATCTCGTCCTGGTCCAGCTCTACCTCACAAACATAATATTCCAGCCATTCATCATATACATAGTGTTCGCACTGTTCGCAATTGCTTGCCGCAATTTTTTCTGCCATACTGTCACACTCCAGATTTTTCGTAGTTTTCTGTTCGATTGCAGGGCTCTTCCTGTTATACCGGAATGTATCCTGCTTTTTCAATCGCGTTTCTGCCTTCATCGCTTAAAATCCAGTCACGCAGTTTTCGTGCCGGGCTGTCTGCCGGTTCGTCGGCGCGAATTACCACATAGTATTCGTTTAATAATGGATAGGTACCGTCGGCAATGGTTTCATCCGAAGGGGCTACCCCGTCTACCGCAATCATTTGCAACCCTGGCTGGCTGTACATATAGTTTGCGTAATAGAATACCGAGTATCCCAGCGCGTTGCCCTCATTGTTATAACGAGCCAGTTCATCAATCAGCTCGCCCATCTCCGAAGGCCGAAACGACATCGGTGCATCCACAGGCGTATTATTCTGCATCAGCAGTTTCATAAACAGCGACTGGCTTCCGCTGGTTTCTACCCGCTGATAGGCTGCAATATCCAGATTTTCGCCGCCCAGCTGGCTCCAGTTGGTAATACTGCCGGTATAGATATCGATTAACTGCTGCTGTGTCAGATTTTTCACCGGATTCTGCTCATTGGTGATAAACACCAGTGCATCCCGTCCAACTGGTGTAATTTCCAGTTCCACACCGGAGTTTTCCAGCAATGCTTTTGTATCCTCCGCTGCCTCGTACACCAGCAGAATATCCGATGTGCCATTGGCTACATTTTCCCATGCCCGTGGTGTTTTGGAACAGGTTGTCAGTTCTTCTGCCTCCTCCAGCGGAATCCCGCATACCTGCGACATAATCTCTGCCATCATCGGCAGATTTGCCGTGGAGCCATCCATTACCGGATACTCCTCCAGCGAAAGCTGAAGAGAAACGGACGCCGGTTTCTCCTGGTTCATTTCCTCCTGGTTCAAAGGAAAATCGTTCTGTTCCTGCTGTGGTTCTCCTCCGCTGCAGCCTGCTGCCAGAAGCAATGTCAGCATAGCAATTGCAATCAGCATTATTTTTTTATGTTTCATAAATTCTGCCCCCTGTCTGTAAATCATACGGTATATTTTTCCCATTATTCGTCAGCCGCCGATGTAAACACCGACTCTTCATAAAGCCAGTTTCCATCCGTATCTATCAGCCCGCGGGAAAATCCTTTCTCTATCCAGAAGCGGTCTTCCGCCAGCATATTTACCGATTTCAGCCGCTCAATTAACACATTGCCGTCGGCATCCAGAATATCCATCAGGTTTGCATTGTTGTAGGTATACCAGCCCACAGCCAGCTCTGAACAGTTGATATATCCGTTCGGTTCTCCCAGATACAGGCTGTTGATATTTTCATACGGCTTCTCATTCAGTACAGTGCCATCCAGACTGCACATCCGGTCGCCTTTGCCGTCAAGGCCATTCACAATAATGCAGTCTTCCGTCAGCACCGAAATCCATTCGCCTGCTTCCGATGTATACAGCACTTTACCGTTTTCATCAATCAGATAGCGAATGCCTGTTTCGTCCTGTGCCGTAAACAGCAGCACCCCTTCGCCGGTTTCCCGCAGTGTCCGCTCATATAAATCGGTCTGGGCCGAGAGCGATTCGTAGGATTTACCCACAGGCCGGCCTTCATAATTGTACAGCTGCGTCCGGTATTCATATACCGGCCAGGCTGTGCTGGAATCCTCCGCTTCGTGGCGGGTCTGCACCATCATACAATCGGCGAACATATCCTGAATATATTCATATTCATCAGCGGTGCGATAAATCTCACGGCCGTCATCCAGCGAAAGAACCATGGTCAGCCGGTCTTTCACGGCCTGTACATAAGGGGTCTGCACAGAATAATATGTCATAAAATAGTCATATTCATTTGGCACAATCTGTGTGCCGTCAATGCGGCACAGCCCTTGCTTTTCGCCATGTTCTGTCTCCTCCTGTGTGATAATCAGATAACGTCCCTTCGAATCCATAAACCCGTCGCTGCCAGCCACATCCATCAGCACATCCAGATTCCGGTTCATTACACACACACTGTTATACTGGTCATAGCTGATTATATAAGCATTCTCGCCCCAATTCACCGTCACACAGTTATCAAACAGCACCTCACCGGTGGGCTCATGCACCAGCCGGTTGTCCCTGTACAGAGTCAAATCCCCGCAGATACGGCGTATTCCGCAATCCTCCGTCTGTTTCACCGGATTGCCCTCCATATCAAACAGCTGCCACTGTTCCTCAAAAACGGTATCGCCTTCACCGGTATATAACTGCTGGTAATAGGCCTCTTTCAGTTCATCGGTCATCAAGGTTTCGTCTGTCAGCTTCATATCACGGGTTTGCAGATATCGCGGCTCATCGGTTTCCATATCATACAGAATTTCCAGATAGGGATATTGTATCGGCAGTACCATGGTGCCGTCATGCCGGATTGCACCGTAACTTACATTCCAGCTGTTTATCACGCCGGCCTCTCTGTGCACAATATATACAGCATCTTCCGGCGGCACAGCATCCTGCTGCGGTCCATTATCTACTCCAGTACAGCCGCAAAACAACAGCATTGCCAGAAGCACCATCAGGTATCGGAACCAGTTCTGTTTTTTGCATCGTTTCATCCGCACAACCCCCTTCGTTGTTCCATACTGCAGACAGTTTTACTTTCTGCAAATATTATATCATACTGCCAGTCAGATAGCACTGTATTTCTTTTGTATCCGCAGGATTGTGCAGCCGAACACAAAAAGCAGCTGTTTGGAGAAAACAAAAAAGGAAACCCCTATCTTACCGGATAAGGATTTCCCCGTAATGGCTGTTATCTGCTCTATTCGCCGTAATGTTTTGCCCCGTCGGCAAAGGCTTTCAGTTTGGCATATACTCTGCCGTGTACGCTGTCGGCCGGGAAATTGCCCTGTTCATCCCGCTCACCGGCCGGATGACCCATTAAGAGCTCAATACCCTGACTGATGTGCGATATCGGATAAATGTGGAACATTCCGTCTTTCACCGCGTCTATCACATCATCGTTCAGCACAAGGTCTTTGACATTCGATACCGGAATCAGCACGCCCTGAGTGCCGGTTAGCCCACGCTTGCGGCAGAGAGCAAAGAACCCTTCAATTTTCTGGGTTACGCCGCCGATTGCCTGAATCTCGCCCTTCTGGTTTACCGAGCCGGTTACCGCCAGATCCTGACGAATCGGCAAATCGGCCAGCGAGGAGATAATGCAGTACAGCTCGGTACTGGAAGCGCTGTCCCCGTCGATACCGTTATAGTTCTGTTCAAAGCACACGCGGCAGGATAATGCCATCGGGAACTGCTGGGCATAGGTCTGCCCCAGATACCCGGTGATAATCTGCACACCTTTATCGTGGGTCTGACCGCTCATGCGGGCCTCTTTCTCAATATTCACAATGCCGGAGCGTCCCATGTAGGTGGTGGCAGTGATGCGCGATGGTGTACCAAAGGCATAACGACCGGTATCCAGCACGGCAAGGCCGTTAATCTGACCGATTTCTGCACCTTCGGTGTCAATCATAATCACATCTTCTTCCAGCATTTCATTCAGTTTTTCTTCGTAAAGCCGCAGCCGTTGTTCTTTTTCGTCGATGGCTTTGCGCACATGTGCCTCGGATACTACTGCCGCCTGTTCAAACTGAGCCCAGGTGAAGGCTTCGCCCAGAATCTCCGACAGCTGATTAAACTGGGTAGACAGTTTATCCTGCCGGGAAACCGCGCGGGACGAATACTCAATAATGGCACACACAGCACTGACATCAAACTCCAGCGTATGCTCCCTCTCTACAAAACCTTTGATAAACTGCGCAATTTTCGCAATATTCTCATCGGTGCGCGCCATCTCGTAATCGAAAGCAGCACGAATTTTGAAAAACTTGTCAAACTCTTCGTCGTAGGCACTCAACAGTTCATAGAAGTAGTCGCTGCCTATCATAATCACTTTTATACTGGCCGGAATTGGCTCTGGTTTCAGTACAGGCACTACCGGCGCATTCAGCATCTCCCGAATGGAGTCCATATTGATTTCGCCGGTTTTAATCACACGGCGCAGGGCTTCCCATGCATGAGCCGACGACAGAATATCCTGCGCCTGCACAATCAGATAGCCGCCATTAGCCTGATGAAACAGCCCGCCTTTGATTTTCATAAAGTCAGTGGTAAGGTTGCCGTATTCGCTGTCGTACTCCGTCTCGCCCATCAGATTGCTGTAGGTTGGATTAAAGGTTACAATTACCGGTGCGCCTTTTGTTTCGGAATGGTCTACAATCAGGTTTACACGGTATTTCAATGTGATGTCTTCCTCCTGCTTTTTCCCCATGCCGGTAACCAGTGCAGAAAGGGTCACTTCCTCCGGTTCTTCCTTTTCCATAAACTGATCCAGATGTTCCAGCACATCATTCTGCACTGCATCCAGGTAGGCTGTTACCCGTTCATTTTCCGAATAATTCTGCTGCAGCAGTGCCACATAATCCCCGATAGCCTGCAGGCCGATGGTACGGTCAAGCCCGCTTACCTGCCTGTCGCATTCTTTCTCCAGTTCATTCATTTCACGCATAAACACGGCTGCTTTCTCCTGCATCAGCCCGGTGTTCTTCTCAATCGTTTCTTTTTCTGTATCCGATAACTTGTGATAGTCCTCTTCCTCCACCACGTTACCGTTCACCGTAGGCAGGAAAAACACTCCCGCCTCGGTCTGTTTCAACTGAAAACCATACTGCTCCGCTGCCGCACGCACTTCAGCAAGCAGTTCATCCTGCCGCAGCTCATAGTCGTGAGTCACCGCATATTTCTGTTTTTCATAGGATTCGGACTGAAAGGCTTTTGCCAGCTCTTTCTGAAATACTGCAACCAGCTGCGCCATATCATCCCGGAACTGTTTGCCGGTACCGGCGGCAAAACTAATTGCTATCGGTTTTTTCGGATTCTGAAAATTGTACACATAGCACCAGTCCATCGGCACCGGCTCCAATGCGGCCCGTTCTTCAGTGCTGCGCCGTGCATAAGTGGTTTTACCGGTACCTGCAGGTCCCGACATATAAATATTATAGCCCTTCATCTTCACTGCCAGACCAAAATCAAAGGCTTTTACCGCCCGTTCCTGGCCAATGATGCCCTCCAGCGGGCTTAGCTCTGCCGTGGTGTCAAAGGTAAAATCATCAGGGCGGCAGTCGTTCTTTAACTGCGTCCAGGCTAATTCATAAGGTTCCTTCCTCATACAAACGCCTCCTTCATCATACGGATATCTGTTCTTGTTTCTATTGTATCATGTCCGTATCAAAAAATGAATAGAAGCGCTGCAAACCCGCCGGACAAAACAGCATTCTTGTCTAAAATCTGTTCTACGCCTATAAATTATTGGACTATCCAGCCATCTCCGCCACTCCGGTATTACCTCTCTGCTAGAGAGAAATTACTCCGTCAGAATGATCCGCAGCGGTTCGCCAGCTGTTTCAAAATTTGTACGGCTTCGGCCGTCCTCGTCCACATCATCCTGCCCCAGATACAGCTGTAGTTCCAGCCATTTTGTGTCCTCCGTGATGGCAGTGCCGGTAACGGAATCACACTGCAGATAGCCGTGCCCTTTGGTGCCTGTCAGGTTCCCCTCATACACATTGGACAGGAAGACAATTTTCTGACCGAGGTCGTCAATACCTTCCAGTTTTACATCACGGTTTACTTGCCCGTGCATGGAATAATCAATACGCTGCGCAATCACATTGCCGGTATAATCGGTAAGGCGAATCTCTGCACCATTTTCCAGTGTGAGGCTGTAATCCAGCGGTATCACCCGGGTGTCGGCGGCCAGAGCGCTGCCGTCAGCAGTGAAATGAAATACCCATTTACCGGAAGGGCTTCCCTCTTTAAGGCTGATGTTGTGATATACCAGCTTGATATCCAGCTCGCCGGATGTATCGATTCCGTCTGCCAGATGGTACTGTATCAGTGCCCCCTGTACAGCACCGTCACCGGAGCCTGCACTGCCTGTAGACACACGGGCGGCATCCCGACCGTTAATATATACATCGCCGGATGGAATGGCCATTGGCAGAGCCTCACCGTTTTCTACATAAACCTCTGTGCCTACCAGCAGGGTGTTCCGGTCCAGAATCACTTCGTTTAACTGAATGGTATAGCCGTTGTCCGACTGCACAGTGCCAATCGTTTCTGTATAGACATCCAGATTGCGCTCCATTCCCAGAAGCTGGCTAATCTGATAGGCTGCACTCTCTTTTGCCGCATACACTGGTGAATCGGCCGGTGATACCGCCACCAGTCCCACAGCCAGCATCAAAGCACAGGCCACACCGGCTGCCTGATGCACACGTTGCTTACGGCAGCTCGTTCCGGTAATCCGCTTTGCCTGCTGTTTCAAACGCTGCATATCAAGTTCTGTAACGGGTTCGTTATCATACTGGCTGATATCCGTCTGAACATCGTTTAATAAATCATATATCGTCTGTTGTTCTGGTTTATATATATTCGTTCTCATCGTTTCTGCTCCTTTCCAAAGGCGAGATACTGTTTCTGTATCCGTTTGCGCCCGCGGCTTACCCGGTTATATACATTGCTGCGGCTGATACCACGCTGTATAGCGGCCTCTTCTGCCGATACACCGTCAATAAACAACTGCCTGAATAATGCCCTGTCATCCTCATTCAGACAGGATAACATCTGCTCTGTTTCTTCAAAAATCTCCTGTTCCAGAAGCACGGAACGGCTTCCGGCATCTTCCAGATGTTCAGCACTTTCAAGCGGTGCCTCCTGTATCTGATGCAGCCACCGCCGCCTGCAATCGATAGCCTTGTAGCGGCATATACCCGCCAGCCAGTTCTCAAAACTGCTTCGATTTTCATCATAGCGGCTGGTATGCTGCCACACTGCCAACAGCGCATCGTTCATACATTCCTGCTGCAGCTCCGGAAGACTGGCCAGCTGTTTCCGCACCACGGCATACATCAACCCGCCGTAATGCTCTGCCATATACTCCAGCGCTTTCTCATTGCCACGCCGCAGTTCCGCTATAAAGTTGTTCTCTGTAATTCTCATAACAATCCCTTCCTGTTCCGTCGGCCGACCAAAACTCTCTACACTTATTATTTCGCACAGAACGATGAAAATCTATCACATTTCTGCAGACAGACACAAAAAAACTGCCCTGACGAATCAGAGCAGTTCTGTAATTTTTATTTATTCACTTTTTACCCAGGCAGGGTATGCCACCATTGGTAGAATCATCACTTCAGCAAGGCTTGCCTCACGGCCAATTGCCATCTGAACACCGGTTTCCAGAAGTTCTTCCCATTGCCAGGTTTCCAGCATGCCAGGCTGCTCCGTTTCGGCTGTGTCCGGCACACGGCTGAACGCTAACAGCAGCAGACGAATTGGAAAATCGTTAAGCTGCAGCATCTGCTGGAGCCACTGTAGTTTTGCCTGTAAAGCGCTTTGCAGAAAATCATCCTGCTGTGCATAGGCTGCGGCAACAATCAGGCCGGTACGGCCATCATCCGTACGCATTAAGCCGGCACTCTGCCAGCATTCTGCCGGAATCACAAACTGACTCTCCACCCCTGCCTGCTGCAGAGCAGCCTGCAGATATTCGGCCTGTGCAGCGTTATGTTGCGGTGCATCGGCAAGCCACTGGATGGCCTGTACCTGTCCGCCACTCATAATACTCATCAGCTGTTTTAAACGGGCACCATCGTTTATGCCCAACAGCGCCTGCATCCAGGTTTCTTTTGTAATCGATTCCATATCCATCCGCCCCTTTTTAAAATGCAATCTGCTGCGGTCTGCCCTGTTTAAACAGGGTGTAATGATGAAATCCGCATCGTTTCAGAAGCGCTTCCGCCGCATCAAAACCATAACCCAGATACTGTGGCACATGGGCATCGCTGCCGATGGTAACAATCTCGCCACCAAGCTGCCGGTACAGTTTCAAAACGGTCTCGTGGGGATGCGGATAGGTGAATCCTTTATAAAGGCTTCCGGTATTAACCTCAATCCCTTTGCCTTTGTCGATGAGGACTGTCAGCAGTTCTTTAAACACATCGTAATAGTCCATCGGATTATAGAAGCGGTCTTTATTCGGGCCGTAACGAATCACATAGTCCAGATGACCGTATACATGGAAACAGTCCAGTGCCTTTGCATTTTCCAGAATGGACAGAAAATATTCCTCATAAGCCTGCTTTTCGGTTTTGCCTTCATAATATTCGGCGTAGTACGGGTCCTGCCCGTGTACCAGATGGGACGAACCGATAATGAAATCAAATGGATAGCCCGACACATACTCGTTAATTTTATCGCTGATGTGTGCCATCAGGCCCATCTCTACACCGATGCGCAGCTCGATTTTATCAGCATACAGATTCTTCAGCTGTTCCAGACGGACGGTGTAATCCTCCCGTGGCAGCTGAAAATCTCTGCCGTCCTCGCCTACCGGGTAATCGAAATCGTGATGGTCTGTTAAGTAAAAATATTTGCGTCCCTGTGCAATGGCAGTTTCAATCATCTGTTCCACTGGTGTTTCGGCATCACTGGAAAAACAGGAATGTACATGGCAGTCAGCCAGAATCATGCAGTATCACTCCCCGATAAATTTTGCGATGGCAGTATCCAGCACATACTGTTCTTTGATGCCGCCCAGCTGTTGAAAGTGAGCGGTTTTTGTGTGCGCCTGCTGCGCTTCCACACTATCCCAGATTTCTACCAGCAGCACTTTGTCATCGGCCTGTGCCGCATAAAAGTAATCGTACTGGCGGCAGCCTTCTTCCGCACGGGAAGCGGCATCAATACCGGCATCGGCAATGGCCTGCACAAAATTTTCCTTCTGCCCCGGTTTTACGGTATAGGTTACATGTAAGATAAACATGATATCACGCTCCTTTTACGCCTGTCCGCGTTCCATTAACAGTTTTTCAAACGAGAGATTCGGTACTGCATTCAAGGTTAAATCGGCATATTCCTGATTCACTGCTTTATAGTGGGCAGCAGCGCCAATCATAGCCGCATTGTCGGTACAGTACTGTACCGGAGGATAATATACCTGAATCCCTTTTGCTTCTGCGGCCTGCTGCAGCTGTTCGCGCAGAGTGCCGTTGGCAGCCACACCACCAGCCAGCAGAATCGTATTCACACCGTGCACTTCGGCTGCATGAACGGTTTTCTGTACCAGCACATCCAGCACAGCCTGCTGAAAACTGGCAGCCACATTGGCTGGCACAATTTCGTCGCCTTTCATTTTTGCCTTGTTCAGATAATTCAGAACTGCTGATTTAAGCCCGCTGAAACTAAAATCAAAGCTGTCATCGCCCATCCAGGCACGAGGCAGTTCAATAGCAGAAGCATCGCCCTCTTTTGCCAGTTTCTCTATCTGTGGACCGCCCGGATATGGCAGTCCGATAGCGCGAGCGATTTTATCGTAGGCTTCCCCGGCTGCATCGTCTTTTGTCTGCCCCAGTAACAGATACTGGCCATGGTCGGTAATTTTAATAATATTGGTGTGCCCGCCTGATACAACCAGACAGATTAATGGAAACTGCAACTCCTGATTTACCAGAAAATTAGCACAAATATGACCTTCAATATGATGCACGCCAATCAGCGGTTTGCCAGAGGCAAAGGCCAGCGCTTTTGCTGTTGCCACACCAACCAGCAGCGCCCCTACCAGCCCCGGGCCGTAGGTAACTGCAATGTGCGTGATATCATCCAGTGTAAGCTTTGCCTGATCCAGCGCTTCCTGCACCACAATGTTAATCAGTTCCAGATGTTTGCGGGAGGCAATCTCCGGCACAACACCGCCATACCGGCGATGAATCTCAATCTGAGTGGAAACCACATTGGATAAAATCTCATGTCCGTTTTTGATAACTGCCACAGCTGTTTCGTCACAGCTGGATTCCATCGCTAAAATAATGGTATCAGTTGTCATAGGTATCGGCCTCCTCCTGTTTTCTGGCGCGATACCACATTATCAGGGCATCTTCGCCATTATCTTCATAATATTTGGGACGTACACCCTCCACTGCAAAGCCCAGTTTTGTGTATAAACCCTGAGCGGCCAGATTGGAACGGCGCACTTCCAATGTCATAGAATTCATTCCTTCTGATGCGGCCAGCTGCATCATCTGTTGCATCAGATAGGTGGCGGCTTTTCTGCCGCGCCAGTCGGGATGTACCGCCACGTTAGTGATATGTCCCTCGTCAAAGATTTTCCAGTAGCCCGCATAGGCAATCACATGCCCTGGCTGCTGTTTATCCAGCAACACCACATAGCGTGCCATCGGATTTATCAGTTCATCGTGAAACATACGCTCAGTCCATGGCACTGCAAAACTGCGGTTCTCCACCTCACAGACCCCGGCAATATGCTTCGGCTCCATCAGACACACGAAGACTTCATCTGCGATGCTTGACGCGCTTCCCATTGCACTTCCGCCTCCGATTTTCGAATATAAATCAGCTCTGCCTGATACAAATCATCAAACTGCTGCTGTTCTGCCCTTCTGGCTGCCAGCATTGCCAGCGCACCGGCTCTCGGCAGAATCTGGTGGCCATCAGCAAAGCGGCAGCGATCACCTAAAAGCCGAGCAAACACATCACCGAAAGCAGCAACACCGTCACCTACAAACCACACATCCTCATCCAGTGCTTTCAGCTGTTCTGCCAGCTGTTCCACTGCAATGGCCTGATAATCACTGAGTCGTTCCATACCATCACGACCACTGCGATAAATAGCTGTGTATACCTGTTTTTTCTGTGCATTCATAATCGGGCATACAATGCCTGGATAATGTACCAGATTTTCCGCCAGACAATCTAATGTCGGCACTGCAATCAGCTGTTTATCTGCACCCTGTGCCAGCCCTTTGGCAGTTGCCATCCCGATACGCAGTCCGGTAAAAGAACCAGGCCCCTGGGTTACTGCAATAGCATCCAGGTCTTTTACAGTCAGCTCCAGCTCATCCAGCAACTGCTGTACCAGCGGCATCAGTTTTTCTGAATGGGTGTTTTTTGTATTTAACGTAATTTCGCCAAGCAGTTCTCTCCCGCTGGAAACGGCAATGCCTGCAACCGGCGTAGAACTATCGATACTTAGAATAATCACAGCCTGTCAACTCCTCTATTAAATGCTCATAACGGGCACCATGGGGTGCAAAACGAAGCTCTCTGCCTTCCGGTACAACGGAAATCTCCATACCCAGATATTCATCAGGCAACAGAGGTTCAATAATCTGTGCCCACTCTACAACAGTGACACCTTCACCGTAAAAATATTCCTCATAACCCAGATCATACATCTCTTCCGGCTGTTTCAAACGGTATACATCCATATGATACAATGGCAGCCGACCCGATTCGTATTCATGAATAATGGTAAAGGTCGGGCTTACAATCTCTTCCGTTACCGCAAGACCCCGAGCCAGCCCTTGCGTCAGCAGGGTTTTACCTGCACCCAGATCGCCGTCCAATGCAATAAAATCACCAGATTCCACTAACTGAGCCATACGTTCACCCAGATACTCCAGTTCCTGCGGTGTCTTTGTAATAATCTTAATCATCGCATTCATTCCCCTCGGAAAATCAGATTTCAACAATATGAACTGTCATCATGAACTGTCATCACAATCTATCTTTCAGCTTTCCCATACAGGAAATTTTTATACAAACCAGCCACTTTGCAAAAGTCGCAGATAAAAGAAAAATGGTGTCGCAAGTGCGACACCATTCTCTAATGGGAGTTGACGGGATCGAACCGCCGACATCCTGCTTGTAAGGCAGACGCTCTCCCAGCTGAGCTAAACTCCCGGGTAATGACATGTACGGGATTCGAACCCGTGAATGCCAGCGTGAAAGGCTGGTGAGTTAAGCCCCTTCTCCAACATGCCATACAGTGTATTAACGAATATAATGGGCCCACTTGGTTTCGAACCAAGGACCGGCCGGTTATGAGCCGGCTGCTCTAACCCCTGAGCTATAGGCCCGCGAGGTTTCTCCCCTTGTTCAGGAGCCTTTATTATTATATTTTAACCAGCCTGCAAAGTCAAGCCCTTTTTCATGAATTTGTAAAAAAACTTATACTGCCGCTTCAGACGATAAATCGGAGTTCTCATCCGAAACGGCAGTATCGTTTTTTATGGACTTCTGATTAATCCAGATAATCTTTCAATTTACGGCTTCTGCTTGGATGGCGCAGTTTGCGCAGCGCTTTTGCTTCAATCTGACGGATACGTTCACGGGTTACACCAAATTCCTGACCAACTTCCTCCAGAGTTCTGGAGCGACCATCATCCAGACCGAAACGCAAACGCAATACTTTTTCCTCACGCGGTGTCAGAGTATCCAGAACACTTTCCAGCTGTTCTTTTAATAAAATGTAAGATGCCGCTTCTGCAGGTGCAGGTGCATCTTCATCCTCGATGAAGTCACCCAGATGGCTGTCTTCCTCTTCCCCGATTGGAGTTTCCAGCGATACAGGTTCCTGAGCAACTTTCTGAATTTCACGCACACGTTCTACCGGAATTTCCATAGCAGCAGCAATTTCTTCCGGTGATGGATCACGGCCCAGTTCCTGAAGCAATTGACGGGAAACGCGAATCAGTTTATTGATGGTTTCCACCATATGAACCGGAATACGAATGGTTCTCGCCTGATCTGCAATAGCACGTGTAATCGCCTGACGAATCCACCAGGTTGCATAAGTACTGAATTTAAAGCCTTTGCCATAATCAAATTTTTCTACCGCTTTAATTAAGCCAAGATTACCTTCCTGAATCAGATCCAGAAACAGCATACCACGGCCTACGTAGCGTTTTGCAATACTTACTACCAGACGCAGATTGGCTTCTGCCAGTTTTTTCTTAGCTTCCTCGTCACCCTGCTCCATACGTTTTGCCAGTTCGACTTCCTCTTCGGCACTCAGAAGAGGAACGCGGCCGATTTCTTTCAGATACATACGTACCGGGTCATCAATGCCAACACCTTCTGGAACACTTAAGTCCAAATCAAGAACTTCTTCTTCCAGATCTTCCGGCGGAACATCATCCTCCAGACTGGATACAGCCATCAGGCTGTCATCCGTTTCCAGCAGAGTGATTTCCATATCATCTTCGTCAAGATCTTCTTTGTCGGGATCTAAATCTGTATGCACCAGTTTAATGCCCATGGCGCTAATCTGTTCATATATATCATCGATTTGTTCAGGGGAAAGCTCCGTGGTAGACAGGCTGTCCATAATTTCCTCATAAGACAGCACCCCTTTTTCTTTCCCTTTGGCTAGCAGCTGCTTGATTTTTTCTTTTTCATTCTGAATCTCCATGCTCATCTGCTATTCCCCCTTCCTCGATGTTTCCAGTTCTTTTTTCTCGCGTCGAATGTTGTCCAGTTTCTGCAGTATTTCATGCATGTTCCCTGTTTCCCCCACTTTTGTATTTTCTGTCAGCCTCTGACTTAACCGCTGATATTCCTGATCCAGGCGTTCTGCTTTCAATTGCCACAGTGCATTGTTCATCGTTTTTTCCTGATCTGTAATATACAGCTCGTCCATCAGCAGATTGGCTAACAGCTGCCCTTTGTCCTGACCGATTCCAGCACTGTCCACCTTACCACAGCGCCGAATACTCGACTGAAACTCCTGATACAATTCTGCCGCCGGGCTGTCAAACAGCGATACGCCGCCGTAGCTTTCCACCAGTTCCAGCAAATCAGGCCGGTCAAACAGAATATGCAGTATATTTTTTTCTATTTTGCTTTCTATATTCCCTGCTTTCTGCTCAGTTTCCTGCACAGAAACAGAAGCTTCCTCTTCTTTTCTGCCCGGTTCTGCCGCGGCATCACTGCTTTTACGCAACTCGTCCCAGACGGCCTTCTCACTAACCTGCAGACGGATACTAATCTCCCGTATAGCCGTTTCACGAGCCACTGCGCTCTGCATTTTCCGTAAATCCGGCAGCAACATGGAAACCACTTTCATTTTACCGGTAATGGTATCCGTATTAGTTGTTTCCATAAATCTGGCAATTTTATACATAATCAGCTCTTGAGCCTCTTTAATCAGCCGCTCAAACGCTTCTTTTCCATATTTCTTCAAATACTCATCCGGGTCTGCCTGGTCCGGAATCTGGATTACCCGGGCGGTACAGCCCAGATCTGACAGAATATCCAGACAGCGCATGGTGGCTTTAATGCCTGCCGCATCACCGTCAAAGGAAATTCCCATCTGATAGGTGTTTCGCATCAGTAGCCTGCCCTGTTCCGGTGTAAAGGCCGTACCTAATGGCGCTACCGCATTGGTGATACCATACTGATGACAGCTGATAACATCCATATAGCCTTCTACAATAATAGCCTGGTCGGCATTACGGATTCCCGTACGTGCCAGATGCAGACCATACAGATTACGGCTCTTATGAAACAGCGGTGTATCCGGTGAATTCAGATATTTCTGCGGGCTGGCGTCTTTATCAATAATGCGGCCGCCAAAGGCAATCACATTCCCTTTCTCGTCACCAATCGGAAACATCAGTCTCTGCCGGAACCGGTCAATATACTGACCATTTTTGCGACTCTCGCTTATTAATCCTAAATCCAGCATCTCCTGATTACTAACACCGCGTTTCTTCAGCGCCTGATACAGACTGTCCCATCCGGGCGGCGTTGCCCCCAGCTGGAACTTCTCAATAATCTCATCGCTGATCTGTCGTCTTTTCAGATATTCCCGGTACGGTTTACCCTGCTGACTTTCCATCAGCACTTTATGATAGTATCTGGCCGCAAAATCATTAATCTGCAGATAGCGTTTTCGCTGTTCCATTTTTTTGCGCTGTTCGGCAGTCATTTCTTTCTCCGGCAGAGGCACATTGGCACGCTTTGCCAGTTTCTCTACCGCTTCCAGAAATGAAATTCCCTCAATATCCATAATAAAGCGGAATACATTGCCGCCTTTCCCGCAACCGAAACAGTGGAAAATCTGTTTGCCCGGCGAAACAGAAAACGACGGTGTCTTCTCATTATGAAACGGACAAAGACCCTGATAGTTGCTGCCTCTCCGTTTCAGCGGCACATATTCATTAATTACAGAAACGATATCACACCGGGCGGCAATCTCGTCCAGAACTTCCTGCGGTATGTATCCAGTCGACATAATCATCACCCGAATTTCATTTATCTTGCTTATAATTCTCTAAAAAAGACGAATTTCCTCTTTTTTTCGAAAATAAATTATTTTTATAAATTCTATTCTTTTATCAATTACAGTGTTTGAATAAAAGAGCGTGGAATTGTAATCTCTTTAAACAGTGCAATACAGTAGGCATCAGACATACCAGAAATATAATCACAGACTCCCTGCCGGATCCCTTCCTCCTGGACAATCTGCTGATATAATTGCGGCATCTGTTCTGGATGTTCCAGATAGTGGTCAAACAGATAATTCACCACCAGTGCTGCCCGTTCACGCTCCATAGCACAGACATCACCCTTGTAGATATTGTCAAACATGAAGGCACGCAGTCCTTTTAAAGCTTCGTCTACATCTTCCGTAAAACAGAGCCGTATATCTTCTCTACTGCTAGTCTGTTCCATCATTACACGTGCATGCGTCACCAGATTGGTCACCAGTGTGGTGATGCGGTCACCATGACTGTGACCCAGCACATCGGTATACTGACGCGGCAGGTCATCCTCTTTTAAAATACCGGCACGGATACTGTCATCAATATCGTGCTGCACATAGGCAATTTTATCGCTAAACCGTATAATCTGACCTTCCAGTGTGGATGCACATGCCTGTGCCGAACCATAACCGCTGTGATACAGCACACCATCCAGTACTTCTCTGGAAATGTTGAGCCCGGGCTGGCCTTTGTGCCGCTCCAGTTTCTCTAATACTCTTACACTGTTCACATTATGTTTAAACCCTTCCGGCATCCGCTCGTTCAATACTTCCTCACCGGTATGAGCAAACGGGGTATGCCCCACATCGTGGGCAAGTGCAATCGCCTCGATTAAATCCTCGTTAAGCCGCAGCGCCTTGCCGATTGTTTTAGCAATCTGGTTCACTTCCAGTGTATGCGTCAGCCGGGTGCGATAATGATCACCAGACGGTGTGATATACACCTGTGTTTTCTGATTAAGCCGTCGAAAGGCTTTTGAATGGATAATCCGGTCACGATCCCGCATAAAGCAGGTACGCAAATCATCCGGCTCCTCTGGCTGTTTCCGCCCGGCACTCTCTGCCGACAGCACTGCCAGCGGCGACAGCTGCATCCGTTCCCAGTTTTCTAATTCTTCCCGCATCCGCATAGCAAACACCCTCTTTTCCTGTCATCCAATGTTCCTGTCAGACTGCATCCATTTTAGAATCCGCTCTTTAAAAATGTGTTATCTTTATTGTATTCGCACAAAAAAAGGATTCTCCTGCTTCTCTCAACAGAAAAAAGCAAAAAGAATCCATAAAAGCGCCATTATACGCAATATTTTATCAGTTCTGATTTCCCAGTGCCACAAAAGCCTTTGCCACATTGGTCTTTGTTACACGGCCAACCACTTTTAAGCGGCCCTTCTCGGTTTTCTGTACAACCGGCATCCCGTCAATCTGGTGTTCAATCATGCGTTTTGCCACTTCCCAGAGGCTTTCTTCCTCATACGCCACCACGATATTCGGCATACGGGTCATAATTACACCAATCGGCAGCTGGTTAATATCCGCCTTGCCGATGGCAATTTTCAGCATATCTTTGCGAGAGCTAATACCTTCCAGTTCCTGCTGGTCGTTTACTACGAACAGTGTCCCCACATCCTCAACAAACATGGTCACAATGCCATTGTATACAGACGTACTTTCATCTACAGTTACCGGTACCGATTGATAATCAGCTACTTTCAGTTCGTTCATCTGCTCATACAGACTAAACGGGTTCTGTTCACCCTTGTAATAGTAACCAACACGCGGACGTGCCTCCAGAAGACCAATCTGAGTCAGAAATGCCAGATCGGGACGCAGAGACGCACGGGTCAGATTCAGCATTTCTGCCACTTTCTCCCCGGTAATCGGGCCCTGTTCTTTTACAATTTCTACGATTTTTTCCTGACGTTCATTCAGCTGCATTGTTGAGCCCTCCTGTCTTAAGAGCGGAAATTACTGAACTGTAACTCCACACCGTAATCCTGCCCCTTTAAAAAGGCAATTACAGCCTGCAAATCATCAATTTTTTTGCCGCTGACACGAATCTGATCGTCCTGCAGCTGCGCCTGCACTTTCACTTTCAGGTTTTTGATGTCTTTTGTGATTTTTTTTGCCACATCGGCATCAATGCCCTGTTTTACCTTGATACTCTGACGAACCATACCACCGGCTGCCGGTTCCACTTTACCGTATTCCAGATTTTTAATAGCCACACCGCGTTTGATGAACTTGCCCTGCAGAATATCTACAATATTACGCATTCTGGTATCATCTTCGGTTACGATTTTGATAGCATTGCCGTTTTCAATCTCCACAGTGCTCTTTGTTCCTTTGAAATCGAAACGCTGAGTAATTTCTTTTACGGTCTGATTAACGGCATTGTTAACTTCCTGCATATCCACCTCGGATACAACGTCAAAACTTGGTTCTTTTGCCATGCAGACTCCTCCTTACATTCATCTCATTATCTATCTTCCGTTCTTCAGTTTCTGTTCTCTGTCTCTCGTCTTTTATAAACAGTTCTAAAATTCCGCACTGCGAACCACGCGCGGGAACGCAATTACATCACGGATATTGCCGATGCCGCTCAGATACATAATCAGGCGTTCAAAGCCAAGCCCGAACCCAGCATGACGGGTTCCGCCATATCTGCGCAAATCCAGATACCACCAGTAATCCTCTGGATTCAGCTGCAGTTCTTGCATACGTGCCTCAAGCACATCCAGACGTTCTTCTCTCTGACTGCCGCCGATAATCTCCCCAATGCCAGGTACCAGTAAATCCATAGCGGCTACTGTTTTTCCATCATCATTCAGACGCATATAGAAAGCCTTAATATCTTTTGGATAATCGGTGACAAATACCGGTTTTTTGAAATGCTGCTCGGTCAGATATCGTTCATGTTCGGTCTGTAAATCGATACCCCATTCAACAGGATATACAAATTCAGTATTGGCCTGTTTCAGAATCTCAATAGCCTCCGTATAAGTTACCCGGCCAAAGTCTGAATCTACAATATGCTGCAGACGTTCCAGCAGCTCTTTATCCACAAATTTATTGAAGAACTCCATCTCTTCCGGCAGACGTTCCAGCGCTGTACGAATCAGATATTTCATCATGTCTTCTGCCAGTGCCATATTCTGTTCTAAATCAGCGAAAGCTATCTCCGGTTCCAGCATCCAGAATTCAGCCGCATGACGGGCTGTATTAGAGTTTTCCGCCCGGAATGTCGGCCCGAATGTATATACATTTCGAAATGCCATAGCAAAGGCTTCCGCATTCAGCTGGCCGCTCACCGTCAGGTTTGCCGCTTTACCAAAGAAGTCCTGAGTATAATCCACAGTTCCGTCTTCTCCAGTCGGCACCTGATTTAAATCCAGCGTAGTCAACTGGAACATTTCACCGGCACCTTCGCAATCGCTGGCAGTAATAATCGGTGTATTTACATATACAAAGCCTTTTTCCTGAAAATACTGATGAATGGCATAAGCAAGCACCGAACGCAGACGGAACACTGCCGAAAAGGTATTGGTACGCGGGCGCAAATGTGCAATAGTACGCAGATACTCGAATGTGTGCCGTTTTTTCTGCAGCGGATAATCCGATGGACAGCTGCCTTCTACCACGATTTCTTTTGCTTTCAGTTCAAAAGCCTGCCCACTGCCCGGAGAAGCCACCAGTCGGCCGGTTACCACCAGTGCCGTGCTGATGCCCAGCTTGCAGATTTCTTCAAAGTTTGGCAGTTCCTCTTCAAACACAATCTGTAGATTCTGAAAAAAGCTGCCGTCATTTAACTCAATAAATCCAAATTTTTTGGAAGCACGGATGTTGCGAACCCAGCCTGCCACTTCCAGTTCCTGGTCCAGATACTTCTCTGGTGCACGGAAAATCTGTTTCAGTTCCGTCATTTCACAAAACCTCCCGTTATCAGTTGTTATTACTATAAACTATCCCTGTACAAAACAGCTTATAACTCTCATATTATCTATATTGTACGCTATTATTGTGCATCATGTCAAATAAATGTGCGACATTATTCGTAAAAAGATGTTTTATTTGTAGCTATATTCGTTGCGTTATTGAGCGGAAACAAAAAAAGAGCCTGCCACTCTGCAGAGAGACAGACTCCATTGTTCATCCTTCATTTACAGAAACAGATACAACACAAAATCCACAGCAACGGCTGCCAGTACGCAGACCATAATCTGACACTTGCGCATAGCAAGTACAATAGCCACTGCACCGCCGGCAATACCGATAATCGGATTCATGTTATCCACCAGAAACACACCCGGGAAAATCAGAGCGGCCATAGCTGTATAAGGAATCAGTTTCAGAAATTTCTCGGTTCTGGAACCAAATTTCATTTTATCCACCAGAACAGCCGGAATTGCGCGAGGAATATAGGTTACCGCCATCATCCCCGCAATCAGAAGAAAGATATCAGTTGATGCCATCGGTATTGCCCTCCTCTTTCTCCTCATCTAATTCCACAAAAAACACGCCGATAAAGGCGCAGAGCAGTGTAGAAATAATCAGCGCCCAGCTGGAAGCCATAACCTGTGTCAGAACAGTATTGCACATTGCTGTCAGCAGTACCAGCACCGCCAGCTTCCAGTTTCCAGTCAGGTTTGGAAACAACAGACCGATAAACATGGCATACAGAGCAATGCCAAGGCTGGCAGTCACAATGGCCGGCAGAAAATCTGAAGCCACAGCACCAATCAGAGTTCCCGCATTCCATGACAGATAAGTCACTGTAATCAGCCCCAGAAAATACATCAGATTGCTGTTTTCTTTTGATTCGGTTGTAAAAATAGCAAAGGACTCATCCGTTACACCGAATGCGGCAAGTAAACGACCAGCCGTGCTGCCGTCCTGCATTTGATTCATCACACAGGTGCTCATAATCAGATGGCGCAGATTTAAAATAAAGGTAGCCACAATCATAGCAATAAGGCCGGCACCCTGTTCATACATACCAACGGCCATCATCTGACTGGCACCAGCAAACACCGCAATAGACATACTGCAGGTTTCCAGCACTGAAAACCCTGCCTGACGCGCCATAATAGCATAAGCAATGCCCACTGGCACAAAGCCCAGAATAACCGGTAGACCAGAACGCATCCCAGTCATATAACTGGCTTTCCAGTTTTTGTTTGACATAGTAGACGCTCCTTTTTCTTACTGATAACCGTTTTCACGCAGCTTAGCTGCATAATACTGCACAAAATCAGCAATTTCTACCTGGAAGGTACCCTGGCCGGTAGCCAGCAGTTCCTCCCGCTGATTTTTTACAGTACAGGTGCAATGGCATACTGCTTCACCATCCTGTGTAACAATAGCTTCTGCTTTAATCACATCGCCTTTTCCGGCGTTTTTCAGATAACTGGTACTCATAGATGTAATGGATGCCACTTTATTTTTTGTCAGCACAGCCATTCCCATAGCAGCATCCATCAGTCCGGCAAACACGCCGCCGTGTACCACACCGGCTGTATTGTAATGCATTTTAGAAACCGGTACCTCCAGATCAGCAGAACCATCACCAAGCGCTGCAAAATAAATATCCATGGTATCAAAAAATGCATTATTTTCTTCGGCATCCATAATATAACCAAACAGATGGCATGGTAAATCCCGATTCTCTACTTCACGAAACATTGTCATAACAAACTCTTCCTCCTGACTTGTTCTTATTCCTGTAATTTTATGAATTATCATCCTGTTAGTCATCTTCTCATAGTGCTTTTCATTGTATCACACCAGATGCAATCCTTCCAGTATATTTATATCAATTTGCGGCACACTACTATCGAGGAGAGTGATATCCATGGATGAAATCAGAAAAATTGACCGTCATATGGGCACCTGGGGCTTTCTGCGCACCGGGTGGTGGGTTCTGCACATCGCTGCTATTGCCCTGATTTTCTGGCTTGGCATGTGGTTTGCCGGCGGTTATTAATCAACACAGACAGAAAAGAGCAATGCGTTCAGATTGCAATCCGTCATCTGTTCACATTGCTCTTTGTTTGTTTTATACCATTCTTTTGTTTCGGTTTGAACAATTATTCTGCTGCGTCAGACAGATTGGTTTCCGACAGAATCACTTCATCGGCACTGCGGCGACGTTCCGGTTTATCTTTCCCGTACATGATGATTCTCTCAGTATTGGCAACCGCATCAGCAATCAGAGTTCGCAGATCCAGTTTTTCCTCTTCTTTTTCGCAGGCATCCACTTTCGGTCTGGTTTTTGGTTCTTTCGGCACGAATACGGTACAGCAGTCCTCATAAGGCAGAATGGATGTCTCATAAGTGTCAATCTGTTGTGCCAGACGAATAATTTCTTCTTTCTCCATCGTGATACATGGGCGCAGAATCGGCATAGTCGCTACATTATTAATCGCGTAGATGCTTTCCATAGTCTGGCTTGCCACCTGCCCCAGATTATCACCAGTAAAAATAGCCAGACAGTCACGCTGACGTGCAATCTCTTCGGCAATACGTACCATTATACGGCGCATAATCGGGATACGCATATTATCGTGGCAGTAATGGGCAATTTCTTCCTGAATTTTGGTGAATGGCACCATATGCACAACCACACGGTTAGAGTATTTGGCCATTCGTTTTGCCAGTTCCAGTACTTTTTCCTTTGCCTGTTCACTGGTATATGGATAGCTGTGGAAATGCACAGCCTCCACAGTTACACCGCGTTTCATCGCCAGCCACCCGGCAACCGGACTGTCGATACCACCGGATAACAGTACCACACCTCTGCCACTGCTGCCAACCGGCAGCCCGCGCAGCCCCGGATAACTGCGGGTGTAGATGTAAGTTCCATCGGTACGGATTTCCAGCAGCAGGTCTATATCATAATGATGCAGATCTGCTTTCAGCCCCGGCACATTCTTCAGCATATGCGCAGCGATAATCTGCTGCATTTCCGGAGAAGTCACCGGGAATTTTTTATTAGCACGCTTTACGCTGACACGGAAACGGCTTGGCCCGTCAATCGCAGCGCGCAGTTCCTCCAGCGCAGTGGCTTTGATTTCTTCCAGTTCAAATCCGGTTTTACGGGCAGGGCTGTAAGAAGAAATGCCGAATACATGATTCAGCGAATCATAAAACAGCTCCGGTGCACGGCCTTCCAGTTTCAGGTACAAACGACCCATTTCACGCTCAATCACCGGTGTAATATCCAGATCTGTCTTTACCTGTTCCTTGATATTATGCACCAGACGATTTAAAAAATCTTTCTGGTTTTTCCCTTTCAGCGCAATTTCCGCATATCGGATAACAATATGATCGTACATAGGAATCTCCCCTGTTATTCAGCAGATTTGTTTTTCTTGTAGCTTTTTTTGCCGTCACGGCTGTAAGTTTTATGTTTTCCAGCTTTATTGCTATACTCTTTCTTTCCGGCATCTTTTTTGAAAACATCCTTTTTGCTGAAGTCTTTTTTGCCAAAGTCCTTCTTCATGCCGTCTTTTCTGTATTTGCCATCGCGATTTCCACCGCGTTCCTCATTGCGATTGTATTTTCCGTGGCCGCCTTTTCCTCTGCCGCCATCTCTTCTTGGTTCTTTCAGACGTTTTACATAGATTGGACGTTCCGCCGACAGATGGATTTCCTCCATATCAGCCTCGTGATCACTGTCACCGGCCATCAGTTCCAGAGCGGCAGCCACAACATCTACACTGCCGTATTCCTGAATCAGGTCATTGGCAAATTCCTGATAATCCAGCACACGGCCTTCTTTAATAGCTGTCACAATTTTTCCGAACAGGATATCCTGTTTTTTCTGGCGGCTGTCCTGTGCAGAAGGCAGTTTTGTTCGAGTCAGTTTACGCTGGATGGTTTTTTCAATCACTTTCAGATGAGGCAGTTCACGCGGTTCCACAAAAGTCAGCGCAATCCCCTCTTTGCCGGCACGGCCGGTACGACCAATACGATGTACATAGTTGTCGATTTCCTGCGGCAGGTCAAAATTAAACACATGACTCACACCAGTAATATCCAGCCCGCGTGCTGCCACATCAGTAGCAACCAGAATAGAAATCTGACCGTTACGGAATTTGTTCATAACGATATCACGATGGCGCTGGGTTAAATCTCCATGCAGACCTTCCGCCTGATAACCCAGTTTCTGCAGCGCTTCTGTCAGTTCATCCACACGGCGTTTTGTACGACCGAATACCATAGCCAGCTCTGGATTATGGATATCCAGCAGACGGCATAACAGCTTGAATTTTTCCTGCTCTGGCACTTCAAAGTACTGCTGTTCAATGGATGGCACCGTCAGTTCCTGTGCTTTCACTTTCACCAGTACCGGTTCTTTCATGAATTTATTGGCAATCGCTTTGATTTCATCTTTCATAGTAGCGGAGAACATCATGGTCTGGCGTTCTTCCGGGCAGGCTGCCAGAATTGTTTCGATATCTTCTAAAAAACCCATATTCAGCATTTCATCAGCTTCATCCAGCACAATCATTTTCAGATTATCTAACCGGATAGTTTTACGGTTCATATGATCCATCAGACGGCCTGGTGTTGCCACAATCACCTGTGGACGACCCTTCAGTTCACGAATCTGACGGTTGATGTCCTGCCCGCCATAAACTGCTACCGACTTCATGCGCAGATACTTGCTTAATTTCTTAACTTCTTTCTCTACCTGCATACACAGTTCACGGGTCGGGGTCAAAATAAGAACCTGAACCACCGGTTCACTACCTAACAGCTGCAGAAATGGAATCGTGAACGCTGCTGTTTTTCCAGTACCGGTCTGAGCCTGTCCTATCACATCCTGACCGGTCAAAGCAACTGGAATCGCCTGTTCCTGAATCGGTGTCGCTTCTGTGAAGCCCATATCCTGAATAGCTTTTAAAATTTCTTCTTTCAGATTTAATGTCTCAAAATTTAACATCAGATACCTCTTTACCTGTTAATATAGTCATACATAGCAGTGCAAAATAAGCCCATACGGAAAAATGCACTATCTTTATAGTTTATATGAGTTCCTATAAAAAAACAATTTTTTTCATATCATTATTGCTTATATCATCTATATTTATAAAACGGTTAGTGCTGTAAAAAAGGACATCTCTGTTACAGAGACATCCTCCTTGTTTTCTGTTTTATAGACTTACTATTTTGCAGTAGTTACCGCATAGCATTAAAATATCAGCCTCTGTCTGTGTACATAAATATTCTGCAGAAGGGCTATTCCAACCAGATTCGTCAGCATAGAACTCCCCCCGTAACTGACGAACGGCAGCGGAATCCCGGTAACCGGCATCAGACCCATGGTCATTCCGGCATTTTCGAGAATATGGAACAGATACATACTAACAATTCCGGCCGCCACCAGTGCACCGTACAAATCTTTCGACAACATAGCTACCCGCAGACCGCGAAACAGCAGAAATGCGTACAGCAAAAGCAGTGCACAGGCTCCGATAAAGCCCAGTTCCTCCGAGAGCACCGCAAAAATAAAGTCGGTCCACTGCTCCGGCATAAATGCCCCGCTGCTCTGGCTGCCCATATGCAGACCTTCACCCCAGAGCCCGCCGTTACCAATAGCAATCTTGGACTGTGCCACATTATACCCCGCACCACGCGGGTCTAATGACGGATCAAACAATACTAAAAAGCGGTTCAGCTGATAGGTTTTCAGCGGACACCACCAGTTGAATTTCCAGACACCAATCAGATATATAATCAGTGCCAGCGTACTGCCGCCAAAGAGCCCCAGCAAAATCTTTCGATTAGCTCCGGCAATCAGCAGCATCCCTACCATGATAAAAATAAATACCAGCGAGCTGCCTAAATCAGGCTGCATCATCAGTAACAGCACCGGCGGCACCATAAATAAAATACACGGTATCAGCTCCTGGAATGTCTGTAAATTCTCACGACGCGCCGATAAAAACTGGGCATAACTCAGAATCATAAGAATTTTACAGAATTCTGCCGGCTGCAGAGTAAAGCCGCCAATCGCAAACCAGCCCTTTGCCCCGCCACGTTCTACACCGATAATCAATACTGCCACCAGCAATACCATAGAGGCAATATAAAATTCCTTTGGATAGTTCTTCAGCACACTGTAATCAAATTTCAACAGCGCAAACACTGCCACTGTACCAATTCCCACAAACAGCAGCTGTTTCATTACATAGTTGCTTTCCTTGCTGGCTGCAGCACTGTCCAGCACAAACAGACCCAGCACAATAATTACGGTAACAGTAAGTAACATACTGAAATCCATTTTTTTCAACAGTCGATAAAAATTCTGCATAAGTGCCGTGCCACAGCTCCTTTCCTTCTGAGTCTTCTGCAATGCCCGTCCTCAGGCATCACAAAATTCTCTCTTCCGTCCATCAAAACAGATAATCTTATTAGTTTCCTGCATTGCGTTTTACGCTGGATACCGGAATATTCACTTCCAGCATGGTCATATTATCCTGCTCTGCCATCTGCACATCCAGAGCCGCTTCGTCAAAATCCATATATTTGGAGATAACCTGTACTAAGTCACGGCGCAGATCTTCCATCATACTTGGAGATACGCTGGCACGGTCATGAATCAGTACCAGTTTAAGACGGTCTTTTGCCAGATCTTTGCTGGCTTTCTCACTGCCAAACAGTCTTTGTAAAAAACTTGCCATCTTACGTCCTCCTAGTTCCCTTTAAACAGTTTTTTCAGTTTTGCAAAGAAGCCTTCTTCCACTTCCAGATTCATCAGCGGCACATCTTCACCCAGAATACGTTTTACAATGTTGCGATATGCCTGGCCTGCTCTGGACTGCTGATCCAGCACGGTTGGCTCGCCCCGGTTAGTGGAGATGACAATATTGTCATCATCCGGAATAACGCCCAGCAGTTTGATTGCCAGAATTTCCAGAATATCATCCACGCTCATCATATCGCCCTGGCGCACCATATTTGGACGTACACGGTTCAGGACCAATTGCGGATTGCCCAGACCATTTGCTTCCAGCAGACCGATAATACGGTCCGCATCACGCACAGCAGACACTTCCGGGTTCGTTACCACGATGGCTTTATCCGCACCGGCAATAGCATTTTTGAAACCCTGTTCAATACCGGCAGGACAATCCACGATAATATAATCCACTTCCTGTTTCAGTTCGGCACAGATTGCACGAACCTGGTCTTCTGTCACAGCGCTTTTATCTTTTGTCTGTGCCGCAGGAATCAGATACAGTTCCGGATAGCGTTTATCTTTGATCATACCCTGTTTCAGCTTGCAGTGACCCTGTGCAATATCTACAATGTCATACACAATACGGTTTTCCAGACCCATAACCACATCCAGATTGCGCAGCCCGATATCAGTATCCATCAATACAACTTTTTTTCCCTGTGCCGCTAAACCGGTACCAATATTTGCAGCAGTAGTGGTTTTCCCTACGCCGCCTTTCCCCGATGTTACTACAATTACTTCACCCATGTGAAAGCCTCCATTCTTTTTCGCACTTTGTATATTATATTTCCTCAATCACAAGCTGATTATCAATGATTCTGGCCATTTCCGGCACACGCCGTTCCGGCATTTCACCATCCGGAGCCCGTGCAATCATATCAGCAATACGCAACTGCAGCGAATTCAGACTGGTCGCATATACAATAGCCTGTTTATTACCCTGGCATCCTGCATGTGCAACACCACGCAGTGTTCCCAGCACCAGAATATGACCGGTAGCCACCAGTTCAGCCCCGGCGTTGACATCGCCAAACACAATCAGGGTGCCGTTATAGGCAATTTTCTGGCCGGAACGCACATTTTTCCGCACAGCCAGAGCACCGTCCGCCAGATAATGCGCCACATCCGTCAGTTCTGCCGGAACCTCCTGCTGCGAAATTTTATGCTGTAATACATTTTTCGCTGGAGCTGGTTTTTCCGAAATCTGCGGCGCAATTGATGTCGATTTTTCCACCGGGCTGGTTTCGGTATCCACACACTCTTCCGGTACAAATGCGCGTACTTCATGGCCAAGCGACTGCAGCAGCACTTTCAATGCCAGACGCTGACCGGCATCCAGACAGATATCACCTGAATGAACGGTTAATGTGGTACGCTCTCCCAGAAAACTTCTAGACTGCCACAATTTCTGCACAATCATCTGACACAGCGACTCAAATTCTACACTACAGTCCAGCATCAGAACAATCCCGTCTTTATTTCCTTTAAAACTTACTGCTTCTCCCATACAACTCTCTCCAGACTCTTGTCTTTTGATTTTTCTGTATCTCTACATAATTTTTATTATACACAAATTCGTTTTCATCTGCAATTTACGGCTGGTTCAGACCAAAATATTCCTCCAGAACCGCTTTTGCCACACGCCCGGCCGAACCGGAACCGCTATAACCATATTCCATAACACAGGCAAAGGCAATTTCCGGATCATCTGCCGGCGCAAAACAGATAAACAGACCATCGTAATATTCTTTATTACCAACCCGGTAGCCTTTACCACCCGGCTGAGCAGTACCGGTTTTCGCCGCAACCTGAATATCTGCCGGAAAATTAGCAAACAGACCGTACGCCCCACCGCCTGTATCGGTAACTTTGCACATAGCCGCACGAACCTTGTTCAGCGTATCCTCGCTGATATCAGCAGTCTGACGCACTACAGGCTCAGCCGTTTCAATGACTTCACCAGCGTTATTTCGGATTTCCTTGACTACATACGGCTGGTACACCGTACCGCCATTAGCGATAGCCGATACATAAACAGCCAGTTGCAGCGGTGTATAGTTCTGACGCCCCTGTCCGATTGCCACGTTAAAGGTATCAGCTGCATGCCATTCCGAGTTCCATTTATGGTTAATCAGTTTTTCACTCTTTGCAACAGCAATCTGGCTGTTATATTTTCGTTCTGTTTTCTTCTTTTCTTCCTCAGTGGATGCAGCCGCCAGTGCAGCAGCCTTTTCCTCTTCCAGAGCGGCAATCTTTCTATCCCATAACACATCCGATGTTTCTGCCGCCATATCCTGATACATCTGCCGTTTTTCCACAGTCGGCAGCCCCTGTGTAGCCCGCTCGCCGGTGCTTTCATAGGCCAGGTCGATGCCTGTAGGCCCTTCCAGTCCCAGCATCTCACCGTATTTGGCAATATTGTCAATTCCGGCTCTGCGACCCATCTCCTGGAAATATACGTTATCCGATTTCGCCATCCCGTTATAAAGGTTATAATAGCCAACCGGCGCTGTTGTTTTAATAAACGGTGCAATCCAGTAACGCCCAGGGTTGTATATCATTTCGGTATCGGTGGTCACACCGCTTTCCAGCGCTGCAATGGCAGTCACCGGTTTAAAAGTGGAACCGGGAATATATCGACCCTGAATGGCTCTGTTCTGCTGGCCTACATTATCCTCTGGACGGCTGGCCATAGCCAGAACCTCACCAGTTTTTACATTTAACAGAACACCGGCACCGGCACCAGCCTTATCAGAACGACTCTGACTCTGCAGACTGGCAATGGTGCTGTCCAGCGCACTTTCCAGAGCCCTCTGCAAATCAGCATCAATGGTGAGTACCAGACTGTTTCCCGCTTCCGGTTCTATAATTTTTACATCAGACACAGGACGTCCGCCGGCATTTACCTCAACCTGCCGATAACCATCTGTCCCGCGTAGAATCTCATCATAATAATTCTCCAGGCCAACTTTTCCAATATAGTCGCCCATTTTGTAAATGCTTTCTTCACCAGCTTCTTCTGCCTTTAAAGTGGCTGTTTCCAGTTCCGACTGACTGATTTCACCGATGTAACCCAGCACATGACTGGCTAGTGTCCCATGCAGATAAGTTCGTTCCGGAACAGCCTCCACACTCACACCAGGAAGCGTATCTCTGCTTGCCTCAATACGACTCACAGTGGCAATATCCAGATTTTTTTTCAGAACAACCGGCTTATACAGATAACCGCTGTTGGCATCGCAGATCTCCTTCACCTTCTCCACAGTCAGTTCCGGATCCTGTACCAGCGCCACCAGACGGCTGATTAGTTCTTCATTATACTCGCCGTTTTCCCTCATAGAAAGATATTCTACTGTCAGCTGATAACTCGGCCGGTCCGTTACCAGAACCGTGCCGTCACTGGTCATAATATCGCCGCGGGTCGCCGTAATCGTCATCAGTCTGTTTCGCTGCGCATCCGCACGGGAGGCATATACTTCCGTATCAACCAGCTGCAGCCAGGCCAGACGGGTAATCAAAATCCCGATGACAACAAACATCAGCACTGTATAGATACGGGTTAGTTCTTCCAGATTCTTTTTTTCTTTTGTTTGCAATGTCATCGCTCCTTTCTAACCAGTAATCCGTCTGCCTTTCCGACAGAATCAGTCATTGCTGACCATAAAAAAATGATAAAACACCGCATAAAACACAGGAGAGAAGCACATGTTGTAAATAGCATCAGGAATACTGCTGAACAGCATAGTACTCAGCCCTACATTGCCGCCAATCAGAACACTGAACATAAAATACAGCACGGCATTTCCGAATGTAGCTGCCAGAACAGCTGCCATGGGCACCGTAAAATTATTTTTATGCAGATTACGTTCCGAATAGCCAGCAGCATAACCAATTAAACCTTTACATATCGCATTAATGCCGATAAAACGACCTGTCATCAGATCTTCCAGCAACCCCAGAGCTGTCCCTAACAGCCCGCCTTGCACCGAGCCGCGAAAAATGGCAAAATAGACCACCATAATCAGTACAAAATCCGGCTTTCCGCCTGCTACTGACAGACCGTTAAATACAGTATCACGCAGCACGATTCCCAGAAATGCCACAAGAAACAGGACAACCACTCGCATCAGGCAGTCCCTCCTCCGCTGTTCATCAGCACAAATACTTCCTCCAGCCGGTTAAAGCTCACATACGGTTTTACCGTTGCTGTTTTTGTCAAACCGTTGCCGCTATACTCAATCGAGATAATCTCACCAATTTGAATACCGCCCGGGAAAACACCATCCAGCCCGGATGTAACCAGCGAATCTCCTACATAGACATCTGCATCGTGCGGCAAATGAATCATTTTCAGATTAGATGAGCCACTGCCATCCCCTTCTACAACACCAACCACTTCGCGGGTACTCCAAACACGGGCCCCGATTGCACTTTCACGGTCCGGAAGCAACATCACTTCACTGGAATCCGGCATAACAGCTGTGATACGGCCAATCAGCCCTGAGTGATTCATCACAGTCATGCCAGTTCGCACACCGTCATTACTGCCCTTATCGAGAGTAATGGTATGCTGAAGATTCGTATTATTTTCTGCAATGATCCCGGCAAGCTGAAGGTTATACTGCCCCCGGGTTTCTTCTTTATAGTTAAGCAGTTCCCGCAGCCGAACATTCTCCATACTGATTTCGTCCATCTGTACAAGTTCACTGTTCAACTGGCTGAGCTGCTGTTTTAATGCTTCATTTTCCTGCTGCAGCGCTTCTTTTTCTGTAAAGTAGGCAAAAAATCCATTTACGCTTTCATTGATAGCGCGAAAGCCATACTGAAACGGACTGGATGCAATACGCAGCCCTTTTTCAACGATAGTCAGGTTTTCCCGTGGCTGAACAGTATTCATCGCCAGCGACAAGAAAACAACAATCAGCGCTACTACTGCAAGCAGATTTCGAATCCACGTTTTTTTGAACATCGCAGCCAGCTCCTATGCACGGCTCAGTTTATGGCCATTTTCTACCTTACGAAGTAAATCAATATTTTCCAGCGCTTTCCCGGCACCTAAAACAATACTGGTCATCGGATCTTCCGCATAGATAACCGGCATACCGGTTTCTTCAGAAATCAGCTGATCCATGCCGCGAATCAGAGAACCGCCACCTGCCAGCACAATGCCGCGCTGAATGATATCACCAGCCAGTTCAGGCGGAGTTTTTTCCAGACAGGACTTAATAGCATCCAGAATGCTCTGGATAATATCGCTGAATGCCAGATGAATCTCATGGTCAGAAATTTCTACCTGACGAGGCAAACCGCTCACCAGATCACGACCATTTACCATATAAGTCAGATGTTCACTTTCCGGCAGAATATGCACGGTACCGATTGCCATTTTGATTTCCTCTGCTGTACGTTCGCCAATCAGCAGATTATAATTCTTTCTCACAAAATTTACGATTGCGTCATCCATTTTGTCACCGCCGATGCGGATAGACTGGCTGGTAACCACACCACCCAGAGAAATAACGGCTACATCTGTTGTACCTCCGCCGATATCCACAATCATACTGCCGGTTGGATCAGATACTGGAAGCCCTGCACCGATAGCAGCCGCCATTGGTTCTTCCATCACATGCACTTCTTTTGCACCAGCCTGTGTAGCTGCATCGCGTACTGCACGTTCCTCAACAGAAGTAGTTCCAGCCGGTACACAAATAATCACACGTGGTTTTGAGAAAAAACCGGTTGGACCAACTGCCTTGTCAAAGAAATATTTCAGCATAGTAGCACAAACATCAAAATCTGCAATAAAACCATCCTGCAGAGGTTTTACAGCTACGATGTTTCCAGGTGTACGGCCAATCATTTTTTTTGCTTCATCTCCTACCGCTAACACCTTGCCAGTATCCTTTTTAATGGCAACCACCGACGGTTCCCGAATAACAATGCCTTTACCCTGAACATATACCAGACTGTTGGCTGTCCCTAAATCGATTGCAATTTCTTTTGACATAATGTCTGCTCCTTTCGGCAGTCTCGTCAGAATATCTGATTCTCACGAAAACTGTAATACGTATCTTCTCCAATAATGATATGATCTATCACATCAATTCCTATCATCTGCCCGGCCTCTTTCAGCCGCTGTGTCACAAGCAGATCCTGTTCGCTCGGCTCACAGATTCCGCTCGGATGATTATGAGCCAGAATGACTGTAGAAGCACTGCGCCGGATTGCCGACTTGAACACTTCTCTTGGATGCACCATAGAACCATTCAGCGTACCGACCGATACAGTTTCAATTCCCAGCAGTGCTTTTTTCTGATTCAGCAGCATCACCTGAAAATTTTCACGATCCAGTCCGCGCATTTTTTTAATCAGCAGCTCCGCTGCATCGGCAGAGTTATTAATTACCTGTCGGTAATCCATACTTCCTGCCCATACCCGTTTTCCGAGTTCTACAGCTGCGGCAATCGATGCTGCCTTTGCCGAACCAATGCCTTTCTGCTGCATCAGCTCGTCCATAGTCAGATCACGCAGACCTGCCACGCCCTGATGCTGAATCAGAATCTGATCCGCCAGTTCCAGCACACTGTATTCCCGGCTTCCGGTTGACAGTAAAATGGCCAGCAGTTCCCGATCAGAAAGCTGAGCCGCCCCCAGCATTTCCATCCGTTCCCGCGGACGTTCCTGCTGCGGATATTCTTTCATTTTGCAAATTGCTGTATGCATACAAATTCATCCCCCAGTTTCGCAGCCCTGCTGCTACACGCTGAAGAGGCAATCCAACAACATTAAAATAACATCCTTCTATTTTTTCCACCAGAAGAGCGCCGTATCCCTGAATACCATAACTTCCAGCTTTGTCCATAGATTCACCGGTCGCTATGTAAGCTGCAATATCCTCCTCTGACAGATTACGGAATTTCACACCGGTTTTCTCCACCGATACCCATGGTTCCCGTTCCCCGGATGCATCCACCAGAGCCACTGCTGTCATGACCTGATGCCATCGGCCTGACAGACTTCGCAGCATTTCTGCCGCTTCCTCTTCCGTAGCCGGTTTGCCCAGCAAGCGCTGGTCACTGACTACAACCGTATCGGAACCCAGCACCAGACCATCTGTATGATTACCCGCCACTGCAGTTGCCTTCTGCAGTGCCAGCCGCTGCACCATTTCTTCCGGCGACAGCGAATCATCGATAATCTCCTGTGCATTGCTTACTTCCACTTCAAAATCTGCACCAATCTGACGAAGCAGTTCTCTGCGCCGCGGTGATGCAGAAGCTAAAATCAATGTCATAACATGGGTCATTCCCTTCTTTTGAGCCTACTATCCCATACTAGATTATAATAACATTACAAATGAGTGGAAACAAGCGCTATTCTGCATTCCAGCACGAAAAAATTTAAAATTCCGCATCGAAAACAACTGTAAAATAATCCGTTTTCCAATTACCCTTTTATTATAGCATAAATTTACAGTTCCTGTAAATAATCATTCAGCAAAATATTCTACAGATAACAAAAAAAGCCCCCGGCGCTACCAACGCCTGAGGGGCTTTCACGTACTGACAGGAAAAACCTATTCAATACTTAGACCGGTTTGTATTATAACACAAATCATTGCCAGATTCCATCGATTTACACCTGTTTTCACAAAAAAACAGGTGAATCATTTTTATGCAATCTATTAGTTTCACCCGTCTATATTTCTATAAATATATGGATATATGTTTTTTTACAGAGCCTGAATATATGACAAAAACGGCTCAATAGAGCCGTTTTCATTGTTTTACTTCTTCTCGATGTTGTAGCTCAGCACTTCCAGACTTACGGTTAAATCTACATTTCTAACCTCAATTTCCTCTGGAATGGTTAATACAACCGGCGCAAAGTTCAGAATACCTTTGATACTGCTTGTTTCCACCAGAATATCAGCAATATCCTGTGCATATTCGGATGGAACAGTGATAATCCCGATAGAAATATCGTTTTTATCCACAAACTCCGACATCTGACTGACTGCATAAATCGGCAGACCGTTCAGTTTCAGCCCGACTTTGTTCATGTCATTGTCGAATACGGCAACGATATTGAACCCGCGTTCCTGAAATCCGCGATACTGACTCAGTGCCGAACCTAAGTTACCTGCACCAATCAGAATCACATTCCAGCGTTTTTTCAAACCGAGAATACCCATGATTTCCTGATTCAGCTGTTTCACATTGTAGCCCACACCACGTGTTCCGAACTCGCCGAAATATGCCAGGTCTTTTCGTACCTGAGCCGGTGTGCCGCCTACCCCTTCTGCAATTTCGCCAGAAGAGATATTAACAATTTCCTGCTTTTCAACCTCTGTTAAATATCTGGAATATACGGATAATCTGCTGACTGTGGCCTCCGGGATTTTTGGCTCTTTCAAAATCACACAACCCCTTTTGTCAATCTGCTTCAATTTTTTCCACATAACATTATACCGAGTAGTGATTGGATAATCAATAAAAATTTTTCACATATTCACAAATTAATTTTATCGCTACTCTCATCCCTCATAAATCCATGATAACTGCCAATCAGCTCCATAAAACAGCTCTGGGCAAGAAGTACCGCCCGGTCATTTTGTTTCTCATTTATCTGTTCCAGACTTTCACAATATGCCACCGTATAGGATAACAGATTTATGATTCCTCCGGCAACCGGTTCACTGGCTTCATCCAGCAGAAGTCGTTCAGCAGATTCCTGTATCGTCCGCAGTTCTCCGATAATCTGCGCTGTCATCGCCTCCCAGATTTCCGGACTGCATACATCATAACGATAATCCTGAAACATCTGCAACGAATGTTTCAAAACCACATCATAACTGCTTAACAGTGCCGACACCTGTTCCATAATCAACTTGTCATCAGCGTAGAATTTCAGCATCGTTTCATTCAGAATCTGTTTTTGCACAAACAAATCAGGGCTGATACTTCGAATCTCCTCCGGAAGTGTATCGGCCGCCGGCTTTAATCCGAAGCATCCCAGCCATACGGCATAAGGAGGCCCGGATGATACACAGACCCGGTAGCCGGCCTGCGCCAGTGTCTGTATTTTTTCCTGCGCTTCCTCTGCATCTTCATACAGTCCCAGCTGAAAGGTGTAATACTCTACCGGCTCCAGCTGCAGCACCATCTGTTTTTCAATTTCTTCAGCAGCAGGCAGTTCCGGAGCCTGTCCGGCATTTCGGCTCAGCTCGCTAATCAGATAATTGCCGGTAACCTGAACAAAACCAAACATCAAAACCAGAGACAGCGCTGCCGCTGCAAATTTTTGAATCCGCTCCATAGCCACCCTCCGTTCAAGTCATCTGTTTTATTTCTATGCCGGCAACAAAAAAAAAGACCTTCCGCCATAGCAAAAAGTCTTTTGAATCATATTCTAGTCTCCGTCATGCAGCAGTTTCCGGCAGTCACCCAGAAGGTACAGCGATCCGGTAATACAGAGTATCTGTCCCGGCATCAGTCGATTGACTTCCTCTTTTAGCCCGACACGATAATCTTCATACAGCCGGCACGGGCAGCCTGGAACCAGTTCATGCACCGCCTGCTCCATTCCTTTCCAGTTTTGTGCCCGCTGGTCATGTTCCGGACGGGTCAGCACCACTGCAGATGCCAGCGGCAGAATTTCTTTTAACATGGTTATCTGTTCCTTATCATCCAGAATGGACATAAACAGCACAATCTCTTTATCTGCGTACATATTGCGTAGATTTTCTGCCAGGCAGGAAATACCCGCCGGATTGTGAGCACCATCCAGCAGGATGGCACGATTATCGCTCAGTTCCCGGTATTCCATTCTTCCCGGCCAGAATGCAGCCTGCAGCCCGGCCGTCAAATGTTCCTCCGTCAGTTGAATAATATCCCTCTCTGCTAAATTGCGCACAGCAGCCATGGCAGTGTTACAGTTCATCTGTTGATACGCGCCCTGCATCTTTGTTTTTACAGGAACCAGTTCCTCCATGCGCAGAGCAGTCACCGGAACATTCAGCTTTTCTGCCGCTTTCAGAATAACATCCAGAGCCTCCGGCTGCTGAGGAGCCGTCACAAGCGGAACACGCCATTTCAAAATGCCTGCTTTCTCCCCTGCAATTTCTGCAACGGTATTACCAAGAATCTGGCAGTGGTCCAGGCTCACCGGTGTTATTACCGTAAGTACCGGATTTTTGATAATGTTGGTCGGATCCAGTGTGCCGCCAAGGCCTACCTCCAGCACCACAAAATCGGTCTTATTCTGAAAATACATCCATCCCGCCACCGTCAGCAGTTCAAATTCACCGGGATGCTGCATTCCTTCCTCCAGAAGAACCGGAACCACCTGCTCAATGAGCTGCGTCATAACAGATGCAAACGCCTCCTCACTAATCAGTTCGCCGTTAATCTGTATCCGTTCCTCATATCGCTCCAGATGAGGCGAGGTAAACAACCCGACCCGATACCCCGCCTGCTGCAGAACAGACGAAATTGCCGCGGCTGTAGAACCTTTGCCGTTAGTCCCGGCAATATGAATCACCGACAGACGATCCTGCGGATTGCCCAGCAGCTCTGCCATACGCTTTGTACGTTCAAAACCGCCCGGTACATTGCGAGCACAGTTTCTGCTCATATATTCCAGACAGGACTGATAATCCATTGTAGCCACTTCCTTTTAAAGCCGCACTTTAAAGCTGTGCCAGATCTTCTTTCATGCCGGCAAGCAGTTCTTCCAGTTCAGCTTTATCAAAATGATAACGGGTGCTGCAGAAATGACAGGTCACTTCTGTTTCTCCATCCCGCTCAATCATATCTTCCAGTTCATTTACACCAATACTTTTTAAGAGGCCGCTAATGCGTTCCCGGCTGCAGTTACAGTGCCACTGCACTGGATTACGTTCCAGGAACTGAACCTCTACACCCGGCAGATAGTTCTGGATAATATCCTCGATATCTGCACCTTCATGAATCAGAGTGCTCACCGGACGCACGCCCTGCAGTTTTGCCTCCAGGTCATCCAGTACTTCCTCGTCACAATTCGGCATTGCCTGCAGAATAATCCCGCCGGCTGCTGCTACCGTATAATCCGGATTTACCAGTACCCCTACCGATACCACCGACGGGGTTTGTTCCGAGGTCATCAGATAACTCGCCACATCATCACCGATTTCGCCGGTTACCAGCGGCACACTGCCGGTATATGGCTCTTTCAGCCCGATATCTTTAGAGATATATAAATCTCCGTTGCCGATTGCACCGCCAACGTCCAGTTTACCTCTGCTGTTTAAAGGCAGGTGTGTCTGAGGCTCCTGCACATACCCTTTTACATTGCCCTGTGCATCCCCGGTTACAATAATACCGCCAAGCGGGCCATCGCCGAAAATACGCAGAGTGATATGCCCTTCCCCTTTTAACCCCCAGGATAATAACAGGGTACTTGCCATGGTTCTTCCCAGTGCCGCAATAGCTGTAGGGAATGCATCGTGACAGCTGCGTGCTGTTTCCACTGCATCGGTACAGATTACCGCAGAAACGCGAACCTGCCCGTCATACGCTAATGCGCGAATAATTCCATCTGACATATTTCTACACTCCTATCGATTATGCTCATTCAATAAAAAATACAGGGCGATGCAGCACCGCCCTGTTGTTGTTCGGTTTCCGGTTCGATTACAGCCCCAGAATATTCTGCACCGCCGCGCTGATGCCGTCTTTTTCACATACCATATTGTGGCGTACCGGTTTTTTGTCTAAATCCTGTAAACCAGTGTGCTGTGCAATACCGGTTTTTGCAACCAGTTCCTCAAGCTGTTCCAGTTCGGAAGCCTGGCTTGGTGCACCGTTCAGTGCAGCCAGAACACTGGATACAAATTTGCATGGATGGGCTGTGGAGTCAATCACAGACACATTTCCGCTCTGCTGTTCTCTGCTTACTTTCAGAGCAACGGCAGTATGGGTATCCAGCACATAATTGTGCTCGTCGTAGCACTGTTTAATCATTGCCAGAGTTTCCGCCTCGTCTGCAGCACCACCTACAACAAATTTATCGATATTGGCTTTGGTTTCCGCATCTACGGTAAAGATACCGTCCTGTTTCAGAGCATCCATCCACTGTGCCACTTTGTCACCGTTATTGCCGGTCATAGCAAACAGGAACCGTTCCAGATTGCTGGAAATCAGAATATCCATAGACGGGCTGTTGGTCTGGAAGAAATCTCTGCGGCGGTCGTATACGCCTGTTGCAAAGAAATCAGTCAGGATGCGGTTTTTGTTGGATGCACAAACCAGTTTGCCCACTGGCAGCCCCATCTGACCGGCATACCACGCAGCCAGAATATTGCCGAAGTTACCTGTTGGCACTACAAAATCCACGTTATCGCCGTATGCGATAGCTTTTTGATTCACCAGATTCAGGTATGCTGCAAAATAGTAAACAATCTGCGGCAGTAAACGCCCCCAGTTGATGGAGTTTGCAGAGGAGAACTGATAACCGTTCTGCGCCATTTTTTCTTTCAGAGCCTGGTCCGCAAAAATTTCTTTTACTGCGCTCTGGCAGTCGTCAAAGTTGCCCTCTACCCCTACAACCGATGTGTTATCGCCGTCGGTGGTTACCATCTGCAGTTCCTGTACACGGCTTACACCATGGGCCGGATAAAATACAATAATTCTGGTGCCTTTCACATTTTTGAAGCCTTCCAGAGCTGCTTTCCCGGTATCACCGGAGGTCGCAACCAGAATAATTACTTCCTGTTTCAGATCAAGTTTCTCGATTGCTTTTACCAGCAGACGAGGAGTCAGCTGCAGCGCCATATCTTTAAAAGCTGCAGTCGGGCCATGCCATAATTCCAGAATATATTCGTTATCATTTAATTTCACCAGCGGTGCGATTTCCGCAGTGTCAAAATTGGTATTGTATGCACCTGCCACACAGTCTGCGATATCCTCTGCTGTGTAGTCCGTCAGATATTTGCCCAGAATCCATCTGGCAATCTCCTGATAGGATTTCCCGGCCATAGCGGCAATTTCATCCGCTGCCAGCACAGGAATACTCTGCGGTACAAACAGACCGCCCGCAGGCACCATGCCCTGAGCAATGGCTGCCGCCGCACTTACCGGCTCACAATTGTTACGGGTACTGATATAATTCATAAACAAACGCCTCCAGCATTTCTTGTCATTATCTAATCCTGTATCGATGCAGAGCACCGACTATCCGTTATATTTTACTATATTTTTTTTGCGCTGCCTAGTCCTTTTCCCGCAAAAGCCGTGTATACATGTCTGAAAATTCACAATATAGTGTCTTTATACCGCCTTTTGATTCTGCGTATATCTTTCTGCTGATTCGCCCATACTACAGAAAGCAGGAGGTGATCAGCATGTTTGGCAAACATTCAAACGAACCGGCACAGTTTCCACAGGCACTGGCCCGCGTGATTGAAGATGGCGAAAAACACGGGGTAACCGATGAAATGATGGTAAAAGGTATGGTGAGTGTTGGCAATCTGATGGGGCAGTTCGTCAAACCGGACTCTCCAGAAGAAGCGCTTATGAAAGAAATGTGGGAAGCGGCAAACGATCAGGAAAAAAACGCCGTTGCCCAGATGGTATTAAAAGTGGGCCGTAAAAAACTGACCCGCTAACAACAGACATGCGTCGTTAGACAGATAATTTTTTGTTTTTCATTTTCTCCCTTTCTTTTCTGATAAACCGTGTACGCTGAAATTCAGCTGCACGGTTTTTTTACATAGTATCTCTAAATCGTCAATAGGTTAGCGTTACCGGAGGACAAAAAGATGTTATTTTTTCCTTTCCCTCCATACATGGACACTAGCTTTTCTCTGTTCAGTATTTCCGGACTGGCGCAAGCGCTGTCCGTCATACTCATGAACAGAGAAAATCGTGTCCATCTATAGTCGGAAGGCGTCCAAAAATAACAAGCTTTTTGTCCTCTGAACAATATAATATGCCTGATATTTTAGCTGTCTGCCCTTTTCAAATATTTCGCACAGGGGTATAATATTAGTAACAAACAACAAAGGAGCTGTGATTACCATGAGATTAGAAGATGTACTGCGCAGTTTAACCGACCAGCAGTTGTTAGAATGCTGCGAAAGCCTTGCCGATGTGGAAGCAAAAAAAGAAGGCATGTATCTCGGTGCCACGGTTGACCGGATTCGTGAAGAAGTGGGCGATGAACAGTTTTACGCCTTTGAAAAACTGGTAAATGCCGAATGCCGTCATCGCTGGTATCAGGAACACAAATAATCGCATAACAAACAACGCATATAAAAACAGGGCTGTTTCCCGCATCATGGGGAGACAGCCCTGTTCTGTTTTCTTTTCTATATCTATAGTTTATACGTCTAGCGTATCTTCACAGACGATTTCACCATCCACATCCACATGCTCCTGCACCACAGTCTGTGCCGATACATTCTCCTGAAATGTGATATAAAACACCGCCTGCGGCACATTCACCGATATGCGGCTGTGTCTGCCCTTCGCTGCTGCCTCCTGCTCGATTATCTGCATCAGCTGCTGAAACACATCTCTGGATAAGCCTCCGCCTCGCCAGTGGAAAATCAGAGGCTTCCCTTTTTTCACAGCCTGTGCCGCCCGCTTCTGTACCTCTTCAAATTTGGTAAACGACAGCTTCTTCTGGCGATAATAAAAATTATCTCCGTTTGAACATGGCGGTACCGCCCACACCAGAGGCTCATGGTCACAAAACAGATGCCCGTCATCCAGCAGATAATAATCATATCGAATGATTTCATCTTTGCTCAGCGAATTATCAAATGTAGCATCCAGATGATAATACTGCCCGCCTGTCCGCACAATGTTCCACGCATGACGGTATTTTATCTCTTTCTCTTTATTGGCCTCGCTGATGGCTACCACGCACCAGATATCCAGCGCATCGCACAGCATTTTCACCGTCTTGGCAATGCCCTCGCACACGCCCACACCCTGCCCCAGCGGCCCGATAATCTCGTGAGAGTACTGCTTCTTTAATTTATCATACTGCACATTCTTGCAGACAAAATCATGCACATACTGCAATTTCTCCGATTCGCTCAATTTCATTGCAGGGCGGGCCAGTTTTTCCACCCGGGCACTCATCGCCTGTTGATGCATTTTAATTTTCTTCTTATCAAACAGATAATCTGGCACCACTTCCACGCTGGATGCCTGTTCATAATAGCGCCACGAGATTCCTTCCGAATAGAAAATCTCCGGATGATCCAGCCGCAGCAGAAAATGAATCTCCAGCAGTTCCTTATCACTCAATCTTGGTACCGAAAACGAAGGCTCCAGATTCTGCAGCCCCTCCAGCATGGCATAATAGGCCGCCTGCTGCTGTTTATTCAGTTTACTGTAATAATAATGGGTCTGCATAACATCATCCTCCTGCCGCAATTTTTATGATTATAGCATATCTGCGCCGTTTTCTCTACAGATTCCTGTATAAATAAAAAACAGAGCCGTCCTGGCAAGACGACTCTACAAGGGGGAATATGTAAATCTATTTTGGACACTCTTCAGAAATTGTCCAAAAGATTTGGCTTCCCGTTCATTGAAAAGCTATTAAATTTCTGTTAATATAGACTTACATTAAGGGAGTAGCTAACACAGACTGTGTGATGAAATCAACATCATGGATGAATATCCTGGTTTCATCTTAATCGGCGAGACTTATCTGAGGGAGATAGGTCTCGCTTTTTTATATTCTGCGCCAGTACTCTTGCTACTCTGTTGTACACATTCTTTTACGGAGGTGACTGCATGGCTGATGCAAACATTACCAAACACGCTCTGGCTGATGCCATGAAAAAGCTGATGGCTGAAATGCCATTTGATAAAATTACCATTACCCATATCTGTGAGCGGTGTGATATGAATCGCAAAAGTTTTTATTATCATTTTCAGGATAAATACGCTTTAGTCAACTGGATTTTTGATACAGAGCTATCTGCACTAATTCAGCAGGAGTCGGTCAAATATTCGCAGATAACGGATTCTGCGTCTTCCCCGTCAACACAGTATATTCACAAAATATCGCTGAGCAGCGATGATTATCGCATGGGGCTGGATATCTTCTCTCAATATTTTTACCAGAATCGGGATTTTTACCGGCCGGCACTGCAGATTAAAGGGCAGAACTCCTTTTCGGATCATTTTCGGGAATTTCTGCACCCGATTTTTCAATTCCGTATCGAAACCCTGTTAAAACAGCACGGATGCCCTCCGGTAAAAAATCAGTATATGACCTTTTATACAGAAACGCTTTCCGATACTTTTATCAATGCGCTGGAACGCTGGCTTCAGAAAAAAGACTGCATGCCGCCTGAAGAATTTGTAAGTATGCTGTTTACACTGATTAACAATGTATCCTATGCGATTTGTAGGGAATTTTCTGCCGATTATGGGCAGGAATCGACAGAATTCTGCAGTGCCTGCCGACAACCATATTAATACCGTACCTCTACTGTCCGTTTTACACAACGGACAGTTTTTTTCTTGTGTCCCAATTTTCTCAAATAGGAACAGATTTATGGAACTGTCAAAAAACAGGACAAGTCCAAACCGATGTCCCATGACATTCCTTCGTTCCGTTTATATAATCAGAACTATCCTGAATGATGTCAAATCTCAGCTTTCAGACGAAACAGGAAGTATACAAGAAAGAAGGAACCTACATGAATATGTTTGCATCGGTAAAAGAAACCATGCAGAATTTTGCAATTCAGCAGGCATTAAGCTATATCGAAGGTAACCCGGAAGAAAATATTCCAAAATTGATGGAACTGTCGGATAAACTGCTTCCTGCCGGATGGTACAGTCAGTCAAGAGAACTGATTCGCCAGTCCATTCAGCAGAAAGATAACTGGTATCAGCTTATTTTAAAATTATATGATTTAGATGAAGGAGTACGCCGCGCTTTCTTTCAGAATTTTCTGTTTAACGCTACACTGAGCGGCTCTGCTACCCAGTTTGAAACTGCAGCCAGACATAACTGCAATGTGCCGTGGGCGATTCTGCTGGATCCGACCAGTGCCTGTAATCTGCAGTGTACAGGATGCTGGGCGGCAGAATACGGCCACGAACTGAACCTGAGCCTGGAAACCATCGACTCTATTATCCGCCAGGGGAAAGAACTGGGTGTGTATATGTATATCTATACCGGCGGTGAACCGCTGATGCGCAAAACAGATTTGCTGAAAATCTGCGAGATGCATCCGGACTGTATGTTTTTATCCTTCACCAACGGCACTCTGATTGACGAATCCTTCTGTAAAGATATGCTGCGGGTAAAAAATTTCGTACCGGCTATCAGTCTGGAAGGATTTGAAACAGCCAACGACAGCCGACGGGGTGCGGGCACTTATCAGAAAGTGCTGCATGCTATGGAACTGCTGAAAACACACCATCTGCCGTTTGGCATCTCGGCCTGCTATACCAGTCAGAACTATACCGACATCACCAGCGCGGAATTTTATGATTTTATGATAGAACAGGGTGCTTTATTCGTATGGTTCTTCCACTATATGCCAGTAGGCAATGACGCTGTACCGGAACTGCTGCCGAATCCAGAACAGCGCACAGAAATCTGCCGCCGTATTCGGGAATTTCGCAAAACCAAATCTATTTTCAGTATTGATTTCCAGAACGATGCCCAGTATGTAGGCGGATGCATCGCAGGCGGACGCAAATATCTGCACATCAATGCAAAAGGCGATGTAGAGCCCTGTGTATTCATCCATTACTCCAATGTAAATATTCACGACACCTCCCTGCTGGGTGCACTGAAAAGCCCGCTGTTTCAGGCATACCATGACCGTCAGCCATTTAACGAAAATATGCTGATGCCATGCCCTATGCTGGAAAATCCGCAGCAGCTTCAGGAAATGGTACATGTCTCCGGAGCACAGAATACCGATTACCAGAGTCCGGAAAGCGTAGACCATTTGTCTGCCAAAACTGAGCCTTACGCTGCACAGTGGAAACCAGCTGCCGAAACTCTCTGGGCAGAACAGCAGGAACGGAAGCAGCAGAAAGGAATCTGACCATATGACATCTTCTGCATCTTATCGTATTTTTACCGATGCAACCGTTGATTTAACACCGGAACTTCTTCAAAACCTGCCGGAGGTTTCGGTCATTCCCATGCAGGTGGAACTGTTCAGCAAAGACCAGCAGGAAACCTATCTGTGGGAATCAGACAAAACGGTCAGCAGCAAATCCTTTTACCATCTGCAACGCAACGGGTTTCACGCAAAAACCTCACAGATTACACCGTACACTTATACAAAGCAGTTTGAACCTTATCTGAAGCAGGGACTGGATATTATTTATTTCAGTTTTTCATCCGGTATGTCCGGCTGTTTTCAGGCAGCAGAACTCTGTGCCCAACAGCTGCGCGAAACATATCCAGAACGCCATATATTCTGTATAGACACACTTTGCGGGTCAGTAGGCCTTGGCTTTTTTGTATGGGAGGCAGTTCTGCAGCAGCGAAGCGGTTTAACCATTGAAGCGCTCGCCTTATGGGCGGAAACCCACCGTTCTTATGTATGCCACTGGTTTACCGTGGATACCTTTGAGCATCTGCGTCATGGCGGCAGAGTATCTCCTGCAGCGGCTACTCTGGGAACCGTGCTGAATATTAAACCGATGCTCCATATTGACGAAACCGGCAAGCTGCAGGTAGCAGAAAAACCACGCGGTTCACGCAAAGCCATGTCGGCTCAGCTGAAATGTATGGAAACCGGCTGGATGCCGGAAATAAGCCGACGCATTATCATTGGCCATGCTGACTGCCTCGATGAGGCAGAACGGCTGAAAACACTGGTTCTGAATCAGTTTCCCGATGCCGATATTTATCTTTCTGAAATCGGTCCTGTTATTGGTGCCCATACCGGTCCGGGGATGCTGGCACTGATTTACTGGGGCACAAACCGATAAAGAAAGTTCCGATACTTAGCTCGTCCACCTCCTTTTTTCTCTGGTGCATCCTTCCCTCAGGCTCTGCACCGGAACCCCCTTATGTTTCTGTGACAGCCATACAGAAACAAAAAACGGAAACGATTCCTTGCAGTCGCTTCCGTTTTTTCACATATTCACTTAAAAAAATTCATTTAAATAAAACAGAGCCGTCCTGGCAAGACGACTCTACAAGGGGGAATATAAAGAGATGATGGATTTGCTTTCCTTACCACGCTTATACTATAACAGGTTTCCATATCGCAAAGGTCAGGAAAATGTCAAGAGAATATCCAGATTTCCTGAAATTATCCGACATGTTCTTCTAAAATCTGTTTTAATGCGGCAGCGCTGCTGGTATGACATCGCACCACATTGATTTTTTTTCGTTTTGCCTCATTCACAGCGCAGTTTACCATTCGATGAGAAACGGTATTAGTAAACAGCACCACCATATCAGGGTTTCCAATTTTCTGTTCCAGATTTTTAGGAACCTGAGTAAACACTTTCGCCTTGCAGTTATACTGTTCGCACAGTTCTCTATACTTACAAGCCATACAGTCATGGCCGCCAATAATCACCAGTTTACTCATTCTGATTCTCCTCTCGCGCTTTTATATGTTATCTCTGTTTCTAAGACGTTCCGCTCATTCAAAATAGATTTGAAACAAATTAAGATATTTTTATTTGCACATGCTAACTCAGAGTAAAAATTTTTCTGGTTAGGTAATGCGTGCCCAACCAGAAAATTTAACACTCTAATATTATGCCTGTATTACAGATTCTGCGTCTGCATCGAGGTCTGGCAGCTGCAGCTTCCTGTCATCCCTTTGCAGCCGGAGCATCCGCTGCATCCTCCGCAGCATCCGCCTGTTTTCATATCTTTATACAAACTTCTGACCGCCAGCCCGAACATCCCGGCCACAATCAGAGAAGCAATCACAGTTCCCATTTTCAAGCTCCTTTCCGCAGATTCACTGGAATCCCGTTATACATATATTCGTTTCATTTGTTTACTTCTGTTTACGGATGAGATATTAGAACCCCATCATGGTACCAATCTGGTAAATCAGGAAGGCCACAATCCATGCGAAACCGCACTGATAACCGATGGTAGCCAGAGTCCATTTCAGAGAGTTCATTTCTCTGCGGATAGCACCGATTGCCGCAAAGCATGGAGCGCACAGCAGGTTGAATACCATAAAGGCATAAGCACTTGCCATTGTGAAATACTGCGGAATCACAGCCAGCAGAGATGGATCATCTTCTGCCACTTCACCAATTGCATATGCGATACCTAAGGTTGCTACAACGACTTCTTTTGCAACTAAACCGGTAATAGCGGCTGCCGTTGCTTCCCATGTACCAAAGCCCAGAGGCGCAAAAATCGGAGCAATGAAACCGGCCACTACTGCCAGCATGCTGTCTGCGGTATCCTCAACCATTTCGAAGCCAAAACTAAAGGACTGCAGGAACCAGATGATGGTGCAGGCAACGAAGATAACGGTACCGGCTTTTTTGATAAATGCTTTCCCGCGTTCCCACATGTGAATCACAACGCCTTTAAAGCTAGGCACATGATAAGGAGGCAGTTCCATTACGAATGGAGCAGGGTCGCCCTGGAATGGTTTCAGGCGTTTCAGGAACAGGCAGGAGAAAATAATCGCCGCCATACCTACGAAGTATGCAGATGGAGCAACCCAGCTGCTTTCCGGGAATAACGCACCTGCAAACAGAGCGATAATCGGCAGTTTCGCACCACAAGGAATAAAGGTTGTGGTCATGATTGTCATACGACGGTCTTTCTCGTTTTCAATGGTACGGGTTGCCATAATTGCAGGCACACCGCAACCGGTACCGATTAACATCGGGATAAAGGATTTACCGGACAGACCGAATTTACGGAAAATACGGTCAAAGATAAATGCAACACGAGCCATATAGCCGCAGTCTTCCATTAAAGACAGGAAGAAGAACAGAATCATCATCTGCGGTACAAATACAAAGATAGAGGTTAAACCGCCAATGATACCGTCAATGCACAGGCTGATGAGCCAGTCTGCTGCGCCAATACCCACTAACAGGCCTTCCACACCGCCGCCAATCCAGCCAAAGAACTCTTCTACCCAGCCGATAGTCCAGTCGCCAACGGTCTGAATCGATACATAATAGGTTACCCACATAACCGCCGCAAAGATTGGCAGAGCCAGAATCCGGTTGGTTACAATCTGGTCAATTTTATCGGAAGTACTTAACTCGGTTGTTTTGCGTTTTTTCTTAAAAATTCCGTTCAGCGCATCCGCAATATAAGTATAGCGTGCATTTGTGATAATGCTTTCACTGTCATCGTCCTCAGCATCTTCCACTGCTGTAATCAGTGCATCGATGTTTGCCAGCTGTTCGGCAGACAGATTCAGTTTCTCCTGAATTTTTTCGTCCCGTTCAAACAGTTTTACCGCATACCAGCGCGCATTTGCCGCATCTACCATGCCGGTCAGCACTTCTTCGATACCGGATAACGCTTTCCCTGTTTCACCGGTAAAATGCTCCGGCACATTCGTTTTAGAACCAGCCGCTTTGATAGCCGCATCGGTCACTTCTTTAATGCCGGATTCTTTCAGCGCACTGATGGCATAAACCGGGCAGCCTAAACGCTGGCTCAGTTTTGCGATATCAATTTTATCGCCGTTTTTCTCTACCATATCCATCATATTTAACGCAACCACTACCGGAATTCCGATTTCCATCAGCTGTGTGGTTAAATACAGGTTACGCTCCAGGTTGGATGCATCCACAATGTTTAAGATAACATCCGGTTTTTCATCCAGCAGATAGTTTCTAGTTACAACCTCTTCCAGAGTGTATGGAGATAAAGAGTAAATACCAGGAAGGTCCATGATGGCAACATTTTTATTGCCTTTCAGTTTCCCTTCTTTTTTCTCAACGGTAACGCCAGGCCAGTTCCCTACATACTGGCTGCTTCCTGTCAGGGCGTTGAACAGCGTGGTTTTCCCGCAGTTCGGGTTGCCTGCAAGTGCGATAATCATTTAAAATCAACCTCTTTTCGCTTCAAGCCATTTTTATTTAACAAAGTCATTTTATATAAGCAAGTCTTTCATGTTATAAGTTTTCGGTATTATTCGATAGCATCGGCTAACTCAAATGCAAAAAAATAAAATGATTGCAATATCTATTCTACAACAATCTTCTCTGCTTCAGCCTTGCGCAGAGACAGTTCATAGCCGCGCACAGTAATTTCAATCGGATCACCCAGCGGCGCTACTTTGCGGATATATACACTTACCCCTTTGGTAATACCCATGTCCATGATACGACGCTTTGCCGCACCGTCACCTTCCAGTTTTTTTACGGTTACGGTACTCCCTACTGCTGCATCTTTTAATGTCTGCACTGATTTTCCCTCCCTGTTTACTAAATCAGCAGAAAACCCTGGCATTACACCAGGATTCTGCCTGCCATTGCTTTATCTAACGCAACTCTTGCTTCTTTCACTTTAAGGATCATGTTGCCACCCATCTCGGAGATAACCGTTACATTCCCGCCTGTTACAAAACCCAGATTTGCCAGATGCTTCTGCACATGATCACGACCTGTAATTCTGAGAATCATTCTTTCTTCACCTAATGGAGCCATCGTTAATGGCATATCAATCACCATCCTTAAAATTATAAAATCAAAAAATTGCTAAAAGAGAATCCAGCGATTCCCTTTGTTATTTCTATTAACAGTTTAATATAACTAACTCAACTTGTCAATAAGTATTTTTAGAAATATATAGTAAATCTATATCAACTTTCGCAATAATATTTTTTATATATTCAATTTCAATCCGCATAGTTTGATAACTAGATGTTGTGACAGATTTTCAGTATCTGCTTCTTCTTTATACGAGATGCTGCAAACTACAGCGTTTATATCGTTTTAATGCCTTTTTAACCGATTCCTCTTGCATCCGGAACGGTAATACTGTTATGATGTACTTGTAAATCTCTGATTGATGTTATGAGGTATTGCCATGAATCCAGACATGAAATATATATTTATTATCAATCCGGCAGCGGGAACAAGGACCCTTCAGGCGGAACTTCTGAACCAGATTCGCACCACACTGCCATCGGGCTCTTATGAACTCCATTTCACCTCCTGTGAAGGTGATGGAACCCGCATTGCTGCCGAGTGCATCGAACAGCACCATAACGAAAATATCGTCCTCTTTGTATGCGGCGGTGACGGCACCTTTTTTGAAGTCATCAACGGTGCGGCAGGCAGAGTGCCGGTAGGTGTATTCCCATGCGGAAGCGGCAACGATTTTATTAAAAATATCGTGTCCCCGCAGAATCTGCTGGATGTCAGTGCACAGATTAACGGCCAGGCCGTGCCGCTGGATTTAATCCGCTGCAACGGAAACTATGTATCCAACGTATGCAACATCGGGTTTGATGCCGATATCGCCTATAATATGAACCGGTTCCGCAAAATTCCGTTCCTGTCAGGCAAAAAGGCATATATCGCTGCCGTTGTATACTGCTTCTTTCATCGGATGCGTTATCCGCTGACCATAGAAATCGACGACAGCCAGCCTGTAACCGGAGAATTTCTCTTTGCCGTGATTGCCAACGGCCAGACATATGGCGGCTCTTTCCGCGGAGCTCCAGAGGCTTCTGTACATGACGGGCTTATCGATATCTGCCTGTGCCGCAGATTATCCCGCCTTACCCTTCTGCGCTATGTATCGGCCTTTCAGAAAGGCACCTACCTCAAGAAAAAAGGCATTGACCGCTGGGTGGATTACCGCAAATGCAAAAAAGTGCGTATCACCATGCCGAAACCAATTGTAATCGGCTACGACGGCAACGTTACACACACAAATCTGGTAGAAGCCGAAATTCTCCCTGCCGGCATGCAGCTTATCATTCCGCAGGGCGCATCATTAAAATAAACAACAGAATAAGACGAAAAATAAAACAAAAAATAAAACCGAATATACAAATAAAGAGGCTAAGACAACACTTTACTCAAAATCCGGAACCAGCATCGTATATTTCCTTGAATTCCGACTATAGAAGGACAAGGAAAATGATACCATGCTGGTTCCAGAACGAGTTACTGGTTTGTCTCAGCCTCTATTTTTTACTGTTTGCTTTTGATTTTATTTCTGGTAGCTTTCCAGACGGCTTACCAGAGCAGCTTTGCTGTCCTGATATTTTGCCAGTTTTTCTTTCTCACCGGCGATAACATCCGCTGGTGCTTTTGCCACGAAGCCTTCGTTGTTCAGTTTTTTCTCCAGGCGTTCGATTTCTTTGTTTACTTTCTCTACTTCTTTCTGCAGACGGGCAATTTCTTTGTCCATGTCGATTAAGCCGCGCAGAGGCAGGAAGATTTCGATACCCTGAACAACGGCTGTTACAGCCTGGTCTGGTTTTTCTGCCAGTGCCAGCTGAACATCCAGAGTTTCCAGAGTGCCCAGATTGATAATATATGCCGCTGTTTCATTCAGAACTGCCTTGAGCTCCTCTTTGTTGGCTGCGATAATGCAGTCTGCTTTTTTGCCCAGAGGCACATTCATTTCGCTGCGCATATTGCGGATTGCACGGATTACATTCATAACCACTGCCATCTGTTCTTCGGTTTCCGCAGAGATTGCGGTTTCATCCGCCACAGGCCACTGGGTCAGCATAATGGTTTCGCCTTCGTGAGGCAGATGCTGCCAGATTTCCTCGGTGATGAACGGCATAAACGGATGCAGCAGAATCATGGTATCGCGCAGAACAGTTGCGATAACCTGCTGAGCTGTACGACGGCTTGCTTCGGTTTCTTTGCCGTACAGTCTTGGTTTTACCATTTCAATATACCAGTCGCAGAACTCATCCCAGATGAATTCGTACAGAGTATTTGCCGCACCGCCTAAATCGTAGCTGTCCATACGGGAGGATACTTCTTTGGCAACGGAGTTGAAACGGCTGATAATCCATTTATCTGCCAGTGTGTATTCCATCTGGTCGGCAGCAACCGGTTCATAATCTTCCAGATTCATTAATACAAAACGGGTTGCATTCCAGATTTTATTGGCAAAGTTACGGCTAGCTTCCAGGCGTTCGTTCTGGAAACGCAGGTCGTTACCCGGTGTGTTGCCGGTAATCAGCATAAAGCGCAGAGTATCGGCACCATATTCTTCGATAACCTGCAGAGGGTCGATACCATTGCCCAGCGATTTACTCATTTTACGGCCCTGGCTGTCCAGTACCAGCCCGTGAATCAGTACATCATGGAATGGGGATTTGCCGGTGAATTCCAGCGCGTCAAACAGCATACGAGCTACCCAGAAGAAGATAATGTCGCGGCCTGTTACCAGTACGCTTGTTGGATAGAACGCATCCAGTTCTTTTGTCTGTTCCGGCCATCCCATTGTGGAGAATGGCCATAAACCGGAGCTGAACCAGGTATCCAGTACGTCAGGGTCCTGTTCAACATTCTGAGAACCGCATTTGGTACAGGTGTGAATATCGGTCGTGCTGCACATCACTTCGCCGCAGTCCTGGCAGTACCATACCGGGATTCTGTGACCCCACCATAACTGACGGGAGATACACCAGTCACGGATGTTTTCCAGCCAGCCCAGATAGATTTTGGTAAAGCGTTCCGGCACAAAGTTTACAGCACCTGTGTGGGCCGCTTCAATCGCCGGTTTTGCCAGAGGTTCCATTTTTACGAACCACTGTTTACTTACCAGAGGCTCAATAACAGTGTGGCAGCGGTAGCAGTGCCCTACAGAGTTCTGATGGTCTTCGATTTTCGTTAATACGCCGGAGGCTGTTAAATCTTCCACCAGCTGTTTACGGCATTCGTAACGGTCCATACCGGCATATTTGCCAGCCAGATCATTCATTTTGCCCTGCTTATCAATCACAACCACCTGAGGCAGGTTGTGACGATTGCCCAGTTCAAAGTCATTCGGGTCGTGAGCAGGTGTAATTTTTACCGCACCGGTACCGAATTCTTTTTCAACATATTCATCAGCAACCACTGGAATTACACGGCCCACTACAGGCAGCACCAGATTTTTTCCAATTAAGTGCTGGTATCTTTCATCTTCCGGATGAACCGCTACTGCAGTATCACCCAGCATGGTTTCCGGACGGGTGGTGGCAATTTCGATGCTGTCTGTTCCGTCTTCGGTTGGGTAACGGAAGTAGTAGATTTTGCCATCCTGGTCTACGTGCTCAACCTCGATATCCGAGATTGTAGTCTGGCAGTGCGGACACCAGTTTACAATGTAGTTGCCCTGGTAAATCAGGCCTTTTTCGTATAAACGCACAAACGCTTCACGAACCGCTTTGGAGCAGCCTTCATCCATAGTAAAACGTTCGCGGTCCCAGTCACAGGAACTGCCCAGTTTACGCAGCTGGGTTGTGATGGTGTTGCCGTATTCCTCTTTCCATGCCCATGTGCGGCGCAGGAATTCCTCACGGCCTACTTCGTAACGGTTGGTGCCTTCCTCTTTCAGCTGAGCCTCCACTTTCGCCTGTGTAGCAATACCGGCATGGTCCGTACCCGGTACCCATAAGGTATTGAACCCGCATAAGCGTTTGTAACGCACCAGAATATCCTGCATGGTGTTGTCCATTGCATGGCCCATGTGCAGTTTCCCGGTAACATTTGGAGGCGGCATAACGATGGAGAAATTCTCTTTGCCTTCGTCCATACGGCCCGCAAAATATTTGTTGTTTTCCCAGATAGAGTACCAGTGTTCTTCTACCTGTTTTGGATCATAAACTTTGGATAAGTTTTTGCTTTCGTCCATTTTCATTGCTCCTTTTTATATTATTTTGATTGATTGATTACATACATCCTGTACCGTAGGGGTCGGCGCCCTCGACGACCCGTTGATATACATTAAATCACATGGATATCACGGGACGTCCGGGGGCCGTCCCCTACAACAAAAAACGCCTTCATCCTTAAACAAGGACGAAGACGTATAACCTCCGTGGTACCACCTTTGTTCCTCGCATCATAATTCTGCAAGGCACTCGTTCTGCTGTAACGGGCTTACCCGATAACCCCTATTGTGATGATTTCCCGCGCTTGTTAACTCTATAGCGTTAACACCACGATTCCCACCGGTTCGGCATTATATCTCCGGGGCTACCTTCCCGTACGTCCGGCAGAAAACTTCCAGCCATGGTTTTCCTCTCTGCAGCCTTATCGCAAGGTACTCCTCCCCATCTGTGATGATAGGTATTCAATTGTTATATTCTTAACTTGGTTATGATACCATAATACGTGCTATATGTCAAGATTTGCGCCTTACATCAGGGTCTCACATCAGGGCTTCTGCCAGCACCTGTTCGATGGTTGCAACCGGCAGAATTTCCATCTGGCTGCGAACCTCTTCCGGCACTTCATCCAGGTCTATCACATTGTCCTGCGGTATCAGAACTTTTGTAATACCTGCTCGTTGCGCCGCCATCAGTTTTTCGGTTAAACCACCGATTGGCAGCACTGCTCCGCGCAGTGAAATCTCACCAGTCATGGCCAGATCTGGATTCACGCCTCTGTTCTGCACCAGCGACACCAGCGCAGTGGTCAGTGTAATGCCCGCAGACGGGCCGTCTTTCGGCACGGCACCTTGCGGCACATGAATGTGCAAATCGTTCTTCTCAAACAGTTCTGCCGATTCCGGATACCGGTTTTTCACAAGGGTAATGGCAATCTGTGCCGATTCTTTCATCACATCGCCCAGCTGCCCGGTAATCTGCACTTTGCCGGTGCCTTTTGTAAAACAGGTCTCGATAAACAGAATCTCGCCGCCGGCTTTCGTCCATGCCAGCCCGGTTGCCACACCCGGAATTGCCTCTGCCAGCTTTTTATCGTGACGCACTGGCGGCTTTTCCAGATACGCTTTCAGATTATCCGCAGTCACCACAATTTCATCATCAAGATGATTTACCAGCTCCACTGCCGCTTTCCGACACAGGATATTCATCTGTTTTTTCAGCCCGCGCACACCGGCCTCTGCAGTGTAATCGTGCACCATTTTAGCGATGGCATCATCGTTCACCGTCAGCTTATCCTCCGGAATCCCGGTATCTTTCATAGCTTTGGGCAGCAGATGCTTTCTGGCAATCTGCTGTTTCTCGATAGCGGTATAGCCTGGGAACTGGATAACCTCCATACGGTTCAGCAATGGTTCCGGAATGGTATCCACGCTGTTGGCCGTACACACAAACAATACATTGGACAAATCATACGGCACATTCATGTAATGGTCGGTAAAGCTGTGGTTCTGTTCCGGGTCTAGCACTTCCAGCAGAGCACTGGCAGGGTCTCCGTTGTAGCCTTTGGCCAGCTTGTCCACCTCATCCAGCACCATCACCGGATTCTGCACACCGCTCCGCTTAATGCCCTCCATAATGCGGCCCGGCATAGCGCCCACATAAGTTCTGCGATGGCCGCGAATTTCCGCCTCGTCCTTCACACCGCCCAGACTGATACGCACCGACTTGCGCCCGATAGCACCGGCAATACTCTGCCCGATGCTTGTTTTGCCTGTGCCCGGTGCCCCCACAAATAATAAAATGGAGCCCGACTGTTTTTTGTGCAGCGCCATCACCGCCAGTTGCTGAATAATGCGGTCTTTCACCTTCTCGAGGCCGTAATGGTCATCGTCGAGCACCTTCTGGGCGGTCTCTAAATCAATCTCCGGCACCGGCTCCGGTTTCCATGCCAGCGATGTCACAAAATCCAGATAGCTGTACAGCACCCCGTACTCGCTGCCCTCTTTGCTGCCCACCTTCATGCGGTTTAATACCTTTTCCGCCTCTTTGCGAGCCTCCTCCGGCATATCCGCTTCCGCAATCCGCTTCTCAAATTTCTGAATATCCGAGCCTCCGTCCGGGTTCAGTTCGTCCAGCTTCTCCTGTAAAAACTGCATCTGATGACGGATGGCACCTTCCCGGTACTGTTTTTCCTGCTGCTTGCGCTGACTCTCTGCCGCCTCGGTATTCAGATAAAACATCTCCATAAATTCACCGGCTGCCTGCTCGATTTTTGCATAACGCGCATTCAGCGAATCCTCGGCCAGAATTCCATATTTTTCATCCCACGACCAGTTAATGTAGCC
>JAFQEO010000036.1 GCA_017399005.1 Peptococcaceae bacterium
CCCAGTTCCAGGTTGAGTGCCACCATGAGGCCGTCGGTGTTGAGCTGGAATTTACAGTTATGATGGGGTTCGGGCTGTTCGATAGCCATGCCTACATAGCACATGCTGCCCGGTTTTTCCATCAGGTAATAGCTGAAATCCTCGCCGTTCATGGCGGGGTCGGTGTTCCAGCGTTCGTAGCCCAGTGCATCCACTGTCTGGTTGATAATTTCGGTTTCGGCTGCTGTGTTGATAGCGGCCGGATACCCCGGGGTGGTTGTTACATCGCAGGTGCAGCCGTATGCAGCACAGATTCCGTTACACACATCCCGCAGGCGCTGAAACAGTGTGGCTGTCAGCTCGTTGTTAAAGGTGCGGATACTGCCGCCCAGTGTGGCCTCGGATGCAATAATATTCTCCCGCTGGCCGCCGTGAATGTAGGATACGGTTACCACAGCTTTTTCCAGAGGGCTGGCTTTTTCCGCCAGCAGCTGATTGATGGTGGTAGCCATAGTACATGCCACCGGTACCGGGTTCAGAGCCTGGTCGGGGTTACAGATATGGCCGCCCTTACCGTGAATCACCACATCGTATTTGGCAATGGCTGCAGAGGTTGCTCCCACTGTGGTTGCCACAACGCCCAGCGGCACCATGGCGGAACAATGGTAGGCATAAACGGCATCCACATCCTGCATAACGCCTTCTTCGCAGAGTGTTTTGCCGCCGCCCGGCAGTTTTTCCTCGGCACTCTGAAAAATAAATTTTACGGTGCCCTTTACCAGTTCCCGATGGTCGGCCAGTACGTTTGCCAGTGCCAGCAGGGTGGCTGTGTGGGCATCGTGACCGCAGGCATGCATCACACCGCTGTTCTTCGACTGCCACGCAATACCGGTTTCCTCCTGAATAGGCAGCGCATCTATATCGGCCCGGAATGCAATGGTCGGGCCCGGTTTGTCCCCGTGCAGAACTCCCACCACACTGGTACCGCTGATACCTTCCATCAGTGCGATACCCATTTTCTGCAGGTGTTCTTTTATATAGGCGCTTGTCTCATATTCGGCAAACGACAGCTCCGGATGGGCATGCAGATGTTTGAAATATTCCAGCTGCACAGCTTCGTAAGAGCCGGTGATATTCTGAATAAACGATTTCATACGCAGACTCCTTACTATCTATGATCTGCTATATACAAGAAAATCAGAACGGCTGCGCCCACAACCATCGGTGCCGCCATTACAATCGTTCCCATTAAAGACATAACCATATCTACTCCTTCCTGTAATAGCTTTTACAGTTTCACTACCGCATCGCCTTTGCGGATTACACCGCCGGTGATAACTTTACAGAACAGCCCCTCATAAGGCAGCAGGCTGACGCCAAATGTGCGGGTCACTACGCTTGGATGGTCCGGTTTGCCAATCTGGCTCACTTCCAGCACAGCTGTATCGCCCAGCTGGAACCGGTCACCCGGCTGCAGATTTAACGCATCCATGCCATCGATTAAAATGTTTTCGGCAAAATCGCCAGGGCCCATGTTTAAGTTATGTTCTGCATTGGATTTCACAACACTGCCCCAGTTCAGACAGGTTACCTGACGGTCCCAGTCGCCGCCGTGGCCGTCGCCCTCAATGCCAAACCCTTCCACAATGCGTGCTTCTTCAATTTCTTTTTTCAGTTCACCTCTGCGGGCACTGATGCTGATTGCATAAATAACTGCTGTCATTCTGTCGCCTCCTGTTTTACGGTGTAATAATCGTCCAGACGGTTCATCCCGCCGAACAGATAATTGTACTGTACAATTTTATACTCTTCAATCGCTTCGGTCAGTTCGGTCTCATCGGTGTGATAATAGTATGTGCCGTTATGGTCGGCATAACCCAGCGCATTAATCATCGGCAGTGTATCATACAGCTGCGCCAGATACTGATTATACGCCGGCAGTTCCACACCGGCTGTTTCCATGGCCAGTGTAGACAGATAGTTCACACTGATGTTTTCGTAATACGCTTCTTCAATGTCATAGTTTGCCCAGATAAAGAACGGCGCAATGTAACGGCTCTGCACTTCCTCCAGATTCAGTTCACTCAATGGTTTTCCCTTCAGCGCCGCAATGAAATCCCCTTCCACGCTCGGCTGATGGTCGCCAAAAAATACTATCATGGTCGGTTCATCCACTTTTTCAAAGTAGGAAATCAGCTCCCGCAGCGCGTTATCCGACGCATGCATCAGCGACAGATACTGTTCGGTTTCATTAAAGTGACCGTATTTGCCCATAAGCGACACCCATTTTGGAATCCCTACGGTATCCAGCTGGTAGCCGCCGTGGTTCTGAATAGTCACATTAAACAGGAACAGCTTCTCATCGTCCTCTTTTTCCTCAAACAGACGGATAACCTCTTTGTAGTTGCTGCTGTCGGTTACATAGGCACCGCGCATATACTGAGGATTTTCTATATCTTCCTCGGTCAGAAACTCTTCAAAACCAAAATACGGATATACGCTGTTGCGCCGCCAGCTGTCCGGTTTGCCCGGGTGGAATGCAATGGCGCGATAGCCCTGGTCTTTCAGAATGCTGGCCATGCTTGGTGTTTCGTTGCCGATATACTGCTGATAAGCCATAACACCGTTTGGCAGAAAAGCCGTTGTAAGCCCGGTTAAAAACTCAAACTCCGAGTTACAGGTACCACCGCCTAAAACGCTGACTGCCACATTGCCGCGAATGGTGTTTTCCTGCAGCGAATCAAAATAGCTCATAACAGGCACCGATGTTTTAAAATCGCCGTGAATACGCAAATCGGCATAGGATTCATTCATAATGGCAATAATATTCGGTTTTTCCACAGAAACCGCCGCATCTTTCGGTTGACCGGCAGCAGCGGTTACTGCATCTTCCGGCTCTGAGGTTTCGTCCGGCTCCGGTAACGGCTGTGCGGCTGCTTTATCGGCTTCTTCTTTTGCTGCTTCACTGGCTTCTACCGCTGCCAGCATAATTTCCTCCGCATGGGAGGCCGAATAATCCGCCGGTTTTTCCGGACGCAGATATTTGCCTGCCATCGCCAGCGACAGCGATGTGCCGTAATCCTCATAACCCTGCAGCGGATTCCAGAAGTTGATAACCAGGCTGTTTTCCTTCCAGGTATCATCCTCATAAAAATAGCCCACACTGACAAACAGATACGCCAGCAGAACCACAGTGCCGACAAAATCGTACCAGTGACGGCGTTTTAACCGAAAATCCGCCACACAGGCCAGACATACCGCAAAGAATGTTACACTGCCGGTTAACAGCAGCGCCGAGTTCATGGTAATTACATAATTCGATACCACATCAGCCGCTGTACCTACCGCCATCACATCGGTCAGCTGCAGCGGGCTGCCGCGAAACAGCAGAATGTGATAGTTAATACCGCCCACCAGATAGCAGAACACCGATCCGGCAACGATACTGATACGATAGTGGTTTGTCAGTGCAAACAGCAGCAGATACACCACCTGGCACCAGAAATAATTGAGCCAGAACAGATTTTCCGGAAGCTCTGCCGCATCCTGTCCACCGAAATATTCGACAATATACACCATCAGATAAGGCAGAATCAGAAACGATGCAATCATCCAGATTCCGTTCAGCCATTTTGGCATTTCCACACGCACCGACTGGGCATAGCAGCCAATCAGCAGCATCGCCAGTACAAAGCTCAGTTTTGCTTCATCCAGCCAGCCGTAATAAGTGAACAAATCCAGATTTACCGCAACCAGGCCAACACTGAAAATCAGCATAGCTGCCGTGCAAATCAGGCGTTTTTTTGATACTGTTAAATTCAATTGGAATTCCTCCATTATATTTTGCTCATACAGATTTAATTATACTGAATATACGGTACTTTACGCAAGCAGAAATACAGAGAAAGCTGTATGTTTCTGTAAATTTCATGCAGGTTCTTCTTGTTCCGCATCCGTTTGCATAAAAAAAGCTGCTGCGCACAGCCCTACTGCACACAACAGCTTTTTCCGTTATCAACAGCAGTTACACTGCCTTACCTTTTGTTCGAAAAACCTTGTACCAATGGATTTATCCACTTTTTTTTGAGTTATCAACAGACTTATCCACAGATATGCACTATAATTCCCGATTTAGCAACAGAATTTCCACACAGAATGTCCTTCTTATACACATGAATTATCCACTTTATTCACAGGTTATCCACAGGTTCATTCCTTGCTGTTCGGTGGGAGATGCCTTTTTACATATTTCGTTTTCTGTTTAAACATTTCCCTCAAACTGCGAATTGTTTTTCACCGGAAAACTTTTTATACTGAACAAGCAAGTACACCCGGAAAAAACTATACGAACCAGTTTCTCTATAAAAAGGAGTCGCTTATGCCTGAAAAAATTATCATTACCAGTGACAGCACTACTGATTTAAGCCCGGAACTGCAAAAACAGTATCATATTCAGACAATTCCACTCGGTGTTACTCTTAACGATATCACCTTAAAAGACGGCATTGATATCTGGCCGGATGAAATCTATACTTATTACGATATGACTGGTAAGCTGCCAAAAACCACAGCTATCAATCCGGCAGAATGTACTGTTTTTTTCTCCCGTCTTGTTCAGGACGGATATACCGTTATTCATTTCACCATCAGTTCCGAAATGTCTTCTACTTATCAAAACTGCTGCCTGGCAGCATCCGAATTTCAAAATGTATATGTAATTGATACCCTAAACCTGTCCACCGGAGGTGGTCTTCTGATGCTGGCTGCGGCAGAAATGGCAGAGCAGGGATACCCCGCTGAAAAGATTGTAGAAACCTGTCTGGCAATGCGCAAGCAGATTGACTCTTCATTTATTATCGATAATCTGGAGTTTCTATATGCCGGCGGACGCTGTTCTTCTCTGCAACACTTAGGCGCCAACCTGCTGCATCTGAAACCATGTATCATTGTTCAGGATGGAAAAATGACAGTTGACAGAAAATATCGAGGTAAATTTGCGGATGTACTGCAGAAATATATTGCCGACCGGATTGGCGATGGTGCCGATATTATCACCAGCCATGTATTTATCACGCATGCAGGTTGTGAAGAATCCATCTGTCAGCAATGTGTACAGCTGGTGCATCAGCTGCTGCCGGATGCCACAGTTCATCTGACAAGAGCCGGAGCTACAATTTCTTCCCATTGCGGCAGAAACACTTTAGGTGTTTTGTTTCTCAGAAAACCGGAATCCTGTAACGAATAACGGTAGGTGTTGTTTTTCCTGAATAACAGAAAAGAACCTGAGACAGTATGGGGTAAAAACTGTCTCAGGTTCTTTTGATAGTATCGCTTTTTTCCTTATTGACTAGAGTGGATTACACTCTCCGCTGTCCGTCACTTGTAACAGCTTACCGTTCATCATCTGGTAAATCTGTCTGGTCAGCTGTTCCGGCTGTAGGTTCTCTTTCATGCTGTATTCCAGCAAAAGCCCGGCAATCCCGTAACTGTAGAAGTCAATCGCTACATGCAAATCATTGTAAGCAATATTTATCTCCGGCAACCTCCGCTGAATCATCGTCTCTAAATAGATGTGTACCGCTTTTCGCATTAGTGTTTCCAGACGTATCCGGTGCTGAGATTCCAACAGTTTTGGCAACAGGGTTCTAACTCTCTCTGTTACAGTTACCACCAGAATCTGCAGCGCCTGCTCAGCGGTTTCTGCCTGCATACTTTCCTCCAGCATCTGCTGCATGGTCTGCTCCACCGTCCACTCCATTACATCCATCAGATCCTGAAAATGATAATAAAATGTCTGCCGGGAGATATGACAGGCTTCCACTACATCTTTCACAGTCACTTTATCGGCTGGTTTTTTCCGCAGAAGCTGCACCAGCGTTTCCGCTATTAAATGTTTTGTATCTGTTTGCATATTTTCACCGCTTTCCTGCCCGGAATTCTCAACATTTTTACATATTCAGAAACGCATGATAGCCTTTTGCTGCTTCGTATAAATCGGCCTTGCTGATTACTTCCCACGGCGCATGCATATTCAGCACCGGCACACCGCAGTCGATAACCTCCATGCCGTACCGCGCTGCAATGTAAGAGATTGTGCCGCCTCCGCCGTAATCCACTTTGCCCAGTTCGGCTGTCTGCCAGGTAACACCGGCATCATCCATCACCTTGCGCAGTACACCGATGTATTCGGCATTGGCATCGTTGGCGCCGGATTTGCCCCGGGAACCGGTAAATTTTTTCATTACCATACCACCGCCCAGATAAGCTGAGTTGCGTTTATCAAATGCCTGCGCATAGGTTGGGTCAAAGGCTGCGCTCACATCGGTGGATAACATACGGCTGCGGGATAAGCAGCGGCGCAGTTTTAAATCACTATAGCCACCGGTCAGTTCCAGCAGTTCCGCCACAGTATTTTCAAAGAAGCGGGATTTCATGCCGGTTGCACCCACACTGCCTATTTCCTCTTTATCCACCAGCAGGCAGCACACGGTTTTTTCCTGCTGCTCTGTGTGCAGAAAAGCCGCCAGCCCTGCATAGGCACATACACGGTCATCGTGACCGTACGCCATAATCATGCTGCGGTCAAGCCCGCAGTCTTTTGCTTTCCCGGCAGGTACCACCTCAAGCTCTGCCGAGATAAAGTCATCTTCTTCCATGCCGTACTGTTCCTGCAGTAAATTCAGGATAAAAGCTTTCACCGCATCTTTTTCCTCACCGGCCAGCGGACGGTTCCCCACCAGTAAATCCAGTGCTTCGCCTTCTACCACTTTATTGCCCTTTTTCTCCAGCTGTTCGCCGGATAAATGCACTAATAAATCGGTCACACCGATAACCGGGTCGTCATCGTTTTCGCCGATGTTTAATTCAACAGTACTGCCATCTTTTTTTACAACCACTCCGTGAATAGCCAGCGGCAGAGTTACCCACTGGTATTTTTTGATACCGCCGTAATAGTGCGTGTCAAAATACGCCATGCCCGCTTCCTCGTACAGCGGATGCTGTTTCAAATCCAGACGGGGCGAATCAATATGAGCCGCCACAATCTGCATCCCCTGTTCTAAAGGCTGTTTTCCCAGCTGAAACAGTGCAATGGTTTTATCCATAGCCACCGCATACACTTTATTCTGCATCGGCACTCTGCCGTCCAGGATGTCCTGCAGATTCACATATCCCAGAGCCTCTGCCTGCCGCACAGCCTCCCGGGTACATTCACGCTCGGTTTTGCCTGTATCTAAAAACTGACGATACTGTTTCGCCAGCACTTCCAGCTGTTTCAGCTGTGTTTCATCGTATTGTTCCCATGCTTTCTTTCCCATCAGAATCCCTCCAGAGGTCAGATTTATTATTCGGATTTTATTTCGCAGAATAGATTTGCAATTCTAACTTATGATTTCTACCTTTCACTGCAAATCCCCTGTCGCTACCGTTCCAGAAACGATAAATCTCTGCCCTCCGGTTTAAACTTATGCACCGGTTTCGGATTGTATCGTCTGTTATATCCACTGCCTTCTGACGGTGTTCCATTCTGTGCCGCCTCTTCCTCCAGCAGCTTTGCCCCGCTAGGCTTCGGTTTTACCTTCAGCGCAAAAAAGCCTTTCCAGCGCCGCTTTACCGACTGCGCCACAATCTGGCTCATCTGAGCTCCATTGCCCGCCGACAGCTCTATCAGATTTTTAAACAGTGCCTCTAACCCCCAGAGTGTCAGCGTCCATCCGTTTTTGCGGCGCATCTCCGCCCATTGAATTAACTCGCCCTTCATAGCAGGGCCGAACTTCTCACAGAACTGCTCGATATACGGCCGAATCCGATTTGTGAGAATGATGTCGCCGGATGCCCTCTCAGTCAAGCCTTCGGCTTGCCAGTTCTCCCGATGGGAGAGCTTACTGATACAGCATACCGGTTTATCGTAACCTCGCCCTTCGGGAGAGGTGTCACGCAAAACGTGACGGAGAGGGCGGTCAGACTGCCCGTTATCAGCAGTCACTTCCACCGGCGCTGCCTTCTCTCCCACAACTTTGCCGTTTAACAGCAGTGTGTAAAAAATCTGCTGATGCTCATCCTGACGGATTGCCAGAAATCCTTTATCGATTAAGGTCTGGCGCATGGCCTGCAGCCCCTGGCGGGTTACATCCAGCATAGCGGTCAGCACCGCTGTATGCTGCTGCACATAGGCAAACTGGTTTTTGCGCTGCATAGTGAAAAACAGCTGATGCCACAGCAGAATAGCACCGGCAGACAGGTTTTCTTTTACAGCATGCTGGTTAAAGCGTTCAATGGCGTACATCATCACTCATCACTCCTTGTGCAGAAGAATAACACATACCAAAACCTTTGTGCAAAGCAGGAGTTCCGACAGAAAGCAGGACTTACGACGTCACTTCTCCTGCTTTTTTGCTGGTTCTCCTGCTTTTTGTGTCAAAAGTCCTACCCTGCGAAAATTTTTCTGGCTCAACCAGTATCCCTGACACCGGGCAGGACTTTTTTCTGCATTCTTTCTGCGTGTTCTGCTGCGCATTATACACCAGCAGACCTCTGCTTTGCAAAGTGGCTTATTCCGGTATTTCATCGCTTATTTCACTACAAATAAGCCATAAAAAGCCGAAATAAGCACCCTGTAAGGCAAATAAGCAACGTTTGAGAAAATTTTTTATATCAGCCAGTGCAGCCGGCAGAATGTTTATCATGTTTACCATGTTTTTAATGTTTTGCAGTGTTTTACTATGTTTTAAATCATGTTTTATGTTTTTATGTTTTATATAATATTAATAATATATAAGCATTTGTGGAATCAGCAATAAAAAAATAAGTGCCAACCAGAGTTGACAGGTATTTTTCTGCTCCAATACAAAAACCCCGGCCGGATTTTCTCCAGTCGGGGCTTCTTCAAAGCCTATTTTATTTTCTGCACTACGGTCTGTATTCACTCATATTCAGGCAGGCACTGGCATACTCCAGATCTTTCATAGCTGCTTTTATTTCATCCAGTTCTCCGTATGTCATTTTTTCCGGTGTTTTTTTGGTAATCAGCTTTTTCAACCGGCTGCACTCTTCTTTTATCTGTTTCCGCTCTGCTTTCTCCAGCTGTTTTTTCTCTGCCGCCAGGGCCTGTTCCACATTGGTCAGCAGCATCTGAGCCTCACTGCAAACGGTCATCGCATCCCGGCGAATCTGGTCTTCTGCTGCATACTGTTCGGCATCACGAATGGCCTGTTCAATTTCTTCATCCGACATTTTGTTGTTGGCGGTAATCGTGATAGACTGTTCTTTCCCGGTGTCTAGATCTTTTGCCGAAACTTTCAGTATCCCGTTTGTATCAATGTCAAATGTGACCTCAATTTGAGGCACGCCAGCCATTGCCTTTTTAATTCCTTTCAGTTTGAATCTGCCTATCGTTTTATTATCTCTCGCCATAGGCCGTTCCCCCTGCAGCACATGAATATCGACACTGCTCTGAAACGGTGCTGCAGTGGTAAAAATCTGTGAGTAGTGCACCGGCAGTGTGGAGTTTCGCTCTACCAGACGGCTTGCAACCCCACCGACGGTTTCAATAGAAAGACTCAGCGGCGTAACATCCAGAAGCAGAATACCTCCGTCCGAACCTGCCAGCTGCAGACTTCCGCCCGATAATACCTCACCCTGAATGGCTGCGCCCTGTGCCACACATTCATCCGGGTTAATGGAATGAGAAGGTTCCTTGCCGGTTAACTCCTTCACTTTTTGCTGTACCGCGGGAATACGGGTGGAACCGCCTACCAGCAACACCTTACCAAGTTCGGAAGCAGCGATTCCTGCATCATTCAGCGCATTCTGAACCGGAATAGCTGTACGATTCACCAGCTCCCGGGTCAGTTCATTAAATTTTGCTCTTGTTATGGTGCAATCCAGATGTACCGGTCCGTTCTGATTCTGCGAAAGATACGGCAGCTGCACCGTTGTGCTTTCTGTTACCGACAGTTCTTTCTTGGCCTGTTCCGCTGCCTCACGGATGCGCTGCATTGCAGCAACATCCTTTCGCACATCTATCCGCTCTGTGCGCTGAAATTCCCGCACCAGATAATCTGTTACCGCCTGGTCAAAGTCATCGCCGCCCAGATGGTTATCCCCCCCGGTTGCCAGAACTTCTACCACACCGTCCCCGATTTCGATAATCGAAACATCAAAGGTGCCTCCACCAAGGTCATATACCATAATCTTCTGAGCCGCACCATGATCCAGCCCGTACGCCAGCGCTGCGCTGGTCGGTTCATTGATAATGCGCTGCACATTCAGCCCGGCAATTCTGCCTGCATCCTTGGTAGCCTGCCGCTGAATATCGTTAAAATAGGCAGGTACTGTAATTACTGCATCGGTCACAGGTTCCCCCAGATATTCCTCTGCACTTTTACGCAAATCGCGCAGAATCATTGCGCTGATCTCCTGTGCATTATAGGCTTTCCCGTCAATGGAAATTTTCCACTCGGTTCCCATATGCCGTTTTACCGAACTTATGGTTCGTGCACTGTTCACTGCAGCCTGACGGCGAGCCAGACTGCCTGTCAGCCGTTCCCCGCTGTTTGTGAAAGCGACAACACTTGGCGTAGAGCGTTCACCACGCTCATTTGGAATGATAACAGCTTTACCGCCTTCCACTACCGCAACCGAACTGTTTGTGGTACCCAGGTCTATCCCTATGATTCTACTCATCTGTTTTCCTCTTTTCCAGTTATATTTATTCTATTGCTGTCATATTTTTCTACTGCGTCTAAATGTAAAACGAAAACGGCCCGCAGAGATTGCAGCACATATTGGCCGCACAGATTCCCATACACATGCGCTGCATATCCGAAGCTCCTGTATTGTGATTACCGGCGTTGCGCTGATAGGTCTGCTGTTGCTGCTGAAACTGGCGAAGCAGCCGCTGGTAGGTCATATTGCCTGGCTCCATCTGCACCGCCCGCTGTATCTGTTCATATGCCTGTACCGTGTTTCCCTGCCCCCGGTTTGCAACTGCCGCTAAATAATACCACCGGCTATTGCGTTCTGCACCCGGAATTTGCATCAGTTTCTGAAGCGCCCTCTGATAGCGCTGATAATTGATATCCTGTACAATGGTTCTTACAAACGGGGTATCATTCGGCAGTTCAGTCACCCGCTGCGACTCCTGCCAGGAGCCGAAACCAAATAAATCTTCAAAAGTAAAGTCTCCGGCAGTTCCATTCTGCCCATAACCGCCATACTGATACTGGCCTCCGCCATATCCCTGCTGCCCTGTCTGACTGCTTTGCTGAGAGTAGCCGCCCGATGGACGGTAACCCTGCTGCTGTGCTTTTCGGGCCGCATATTTCTCTGGATTCATCAGCATATCATAGGCCTCGTTGATTTCGCCCATTTTTCTGGCTGCACCAGGGTCATCAGGATGCAGATCCGGATGATACAGCTTTGTTTTCTGCCTGTATGCTTTTTTTATCTCGTCCTGTGTCGCATTCTGTGAAACACCTAATACCTGATGCGGATTTTCAATCATGAAGCACTTCCTCCTGTTTTGCTGTCATCTGATTATAGGACTGCCATACACCAGAATACAGAATATTGCGAAGCAAAGATATATCCTGTACCAGCGGCAGCCTTTCAAATGCATCGGACGCAGGTGCCAGCAGCATCATCAGTACCGGTTTCATATCGGCCGGCTTCATCTCCAGCGCTGCTACCGGATTAGGGAGTCCCTTCCGGCAGTCTTCTTCATAATCCAGAACCGCATCCATCATATAAATAAATTTTCCCATACTTTCGCCCAGTACTTTCAGAGACTGCTCCCAGTAATCGTTCTGTACTGCAAGCAGTTCTCCCAGAAGAACACCGAACAGATTCGCCGCTTTTTCCGGTACCTCCTGTTCCATCTCTTCCAACGCTGCAATCGTATACATGCACTGTTCTATCTGTGCAACTTCCCGCGGCCATTGCCCCTTTACCTGACCATAGGCTCTCTCCAGCAGGAACTGATACCCCCGACTGGTGAGCTTATGTTCATCCTGCCAGTCATCCCGGCATTTATGATACATCAGGGCTATTGTCATATCAGCTGTGTAATCAATCATACAGCAGCTTACCACATTATTTCCTTTCCAGAACTGTTTTCCGCAATGAATACAATACTGTTCTTCTTCCGGTTCATACAGCGATAACAGCAGCAGCGCAAAAAATGTCATATCGTATGTCACACTGAGCCTGGCAGCAATCCCGTAGCGCTTTCCCAGCGTCCGGCATAATCCGCAGTATACCGACTGATACCTCTGCTTTTCCTCTTCTGTTAGGCTGTCCATTGCAGGTCTGACATATCCAAACATAGCATCCACTCCTCCTGTTGTACGCTGCCCGCCTCAACTTTTTCTTATTTTTTTATCACCGCACTTCGGACAGATAACTTCAATTCTGCCCTTTCCTTTGGGCACCCGAAATGCTGTTTTGCAGTTTTTACATACAAAATACCGATGCGTTTTCCGGTCGTGCCATTTTCGGCTCTGAAGCTTCTTCCACTGCCGCGGTTTTTCGGTAAGACGCAGATACTGTTCCCGTTCCGCACGGCGTTTTGCCCCGTTTTTTGAATAGCACCGATACATCGATAAACCGATTGGAAGCATAGCCAGCCATACCAGTTCCGGCAGCATCACCGACATAAAGATCAGTATCAGACTGATAATCGTCAGAAACCTGTTTAACTCATCCTGCCCATATCGCCCTATCATCCAGCCTTCCAGTTTTAAACCAAGTTTTTCAAACCAATTGCGCATTATAATTCCTCCCGCTTTGTTTTTCTTATTTACTTATTATGTTATAACTTTTCTTTCTTCCTGTTTTCACTTTTTCAAATCTGTTTAAACACTTTTAAAAATCTGTAAATAGCGCATCCATAATCTAATTCACGCCATCAGGCGCCCGGAAAGTATTGAAAAAACAGCAAATGTACCAGATTATTCAGAATATGTAGTCATTTTTTCAGGAAAAAGTAACAGTATTGAAGTCTACGCAGCTTTCTTTACGCTTTTGTAATTCTGTCTATTGTTTCCGAATATCGTTTTTCGTATAATCAGAAAAACAAATGAATCTATCGATGTTACATCGTGCTCCATACCCTCCTTGCAAACCGGATTTATACATTCCCTCGTGTATAAATCCGGTTTTTCTGTGCACATCAAAAAACCCCGGCCGGATTTTCTCCAGTCGGGGTTTGTCAAACGTGTTATTCAATTTTGCCGCATTTACCTTTGGAAGAGCAGCTTCCGCAGCCGCAACTGCAATAGTTGCCAGATTTATACTGTTTGTATTTGCGGTAGATTACCCAGCCGCTGTACAGCACAATGGCTGCGCCGATAAGAATGGTTGCTTCCATCTGGATGCCCTCCTTACACAAACAGCATACCGATGCGGTATACGATAAAGGTTACTACCCATGCCACTGCCAGCTGGAAAATCATTGCCTGAATGGTCCAGCTCCAGCTGCCCGATTCACGTTTGATGGTTGCCAGAGTTGCGGTACATGGTGTATACAGCAGGCAGAATGTCATCAATGCGTATGCGTTCACAGCGCCAAAGCCCATGGCAGCCAGAATTGCTACCATGCTGTCCATACCGGCGTCGGAGTTCAGGTTATTGATGCCAAACAGAACACCGCAGCTGGATACAACAACTTCTTTTGCCGCTAAACCGGAAAGCAGCGCCACTACAATCTGCCAGTAACCCAGACCGATTGGTGCAAATACCGGTTCCAGAACACTGCCCACGATTGCGCCAAAGCTCTGGCTCATATCGTCTGCCAGACCGCCCGGGCCGCAGTTCAGCAGTACCCACATCAGAATGGATGCCACAAAGATAACGGTACCGGCTCTTGTTACATAGTCTTTTACTTTTTCCCATACATAGATGGCAATGCTGTACGCATTTGGTGCTTTGTATTCCGGCAGTTCAATCAGCAGGTTGTTTTTGCTTTCTTTTTTATCCATCAGTTTCAGCACAAATGCGGTAACCAGCGCCACCACAATGCCCAGAATATACATGGAATATGCAGCAATCATGGCTTTGTCGCCAAAGAACATCTGCGAGAATACTACATAGATTGGCAGACGGGCACTGCAGCTCATAAACGGTGTAATCAGGATGGTTTTGCGTCTGTCACACGGGTCTTCCAGTGTACGGGATGCCATAACCGCAGGCACGGTACAGCCGAAGCCCAGCAGCATTGGAATAAATGCACGGCCGGATAAGCCCAGACGGCCCATAATACCGTCCATTACATAGGCTACGCGAGCCATATAACCGCTGTCTTCCAGGAACGCCAGTGCCAGGAACAGAATAAAGATGTTCGGCAGGAAGGTCAGAATGGTGCCTACCCCTGCCACAATCCCGTCAATAATCAGGGAGGTCAGTACATCGTTTACATGTAACGCAGTCAGAACATTGAGTATTCCGTTAGAACACCACTCGATAGCCGGTTCCACAATGGCACCCTTGATGCCGTCACCGATGGTGAAGGTCAGCGCAAATACCAGCGCCATAACACCTAAAAAGATTGGCACACCCCAGAACGGATGGGTCAGTACCGCATCCACCTTGTCGGTGCGTTCTTCTTTTTCGCTTTTGTTCATCACAACTTCGCTGATGATTTCTTCAATAAAGTCGTATTTCTGGTTAATGATATCTTTTTCGTAGCTTCTATCCAGTACATCAGGCATGTCCACAGGATATTTTTCCATAATATCCGCATCCCGCTCCAGCAGTTTTAATGCATGCCAGCGGTAGTTTTTCATATCCGGATAGCGTTTTCTCAGTTCATCGCTTACCAGGTCGATTTTATCTTCAATCAGGTCACTGTACACCATGGCATATTCGGCGTGATGGTCATGTCTGTGCTGGCTCTGTTCTTCGACATCGTCATGGTCGTGTACCAGTACTACATTTTCGTTGTCTTCCTCATGATGATGATGCGCCACAGCATGCATTAAAATATCCAGACCGCGTTTTTTGCGAGCCGATACCGGAACCACCGGAATCCCCAGCATTTCCGGCAGACGATGCATATCAATTTCCATGCCGCGTTCTTCCACGATATCCATCATGTTCAGCGCCAGAACCACCGGTTTGCCCAGCTCAATCAGCTGCAGTGTTAAATACAGATTGCGTTCCAGAGCTGATGCATCAGCGATATCGATAATCACATCGGCATCATCGCTCAGAATAAATTCACGGGATACTTTTTCCTCCATGGTGTAGGAGGTCAGGCTGTAAATCCCCGGCAGGTCAACCAGTTTAAACTCATGGCCGTGATACTGCATGGAGCCTTCTTTTTTCTCTACGGTAACCCCCGGCCAGTTTGCCACTTTCAGCCGCGCACCGGTATAGGCGTTAAACAGGGTTGTCTTCCCGCAGTTCGGGTTACCGATAAACCCGATATTTACTACATCTTTCATCCCTGTGCCACCTCCTCAATCCGGATACCGGCAGCAATATTCTGCCCTACTGCAAAACGGGTGCCGCGCACTTTTACAATAACAGCCCCTCTGTTCTTTTTATTTAATATAGTAACGCTGGTTCCCTCGGTCAGCCCCAGTGCTTCCAGACGGCGCTCCACCGGCAGTTCCAGCCCGCTTACTTCCACAACACGATAGGTTTTATGGATATTGCTATCGTTTAAATTCACGAACGGTTCCTCCTTGTCCTACTATTACAAATTCAAGTCCGCATATGATTTTATCATCGTATCCATAATTTTGCAACGCCAATCTTATAGAAAATAGTTATAATCGCATTTTTTTAGCAAAAGATTTTTTCTGTTACCATAGTCTAAGTATATTCACCTGCACACAAAAACGGCTGCCGGTATTTGATTCCCGCCAGCCGTCTTTTTTCACCCTGTACACATTATTTGCTGAGCCGTTCCAGTTCCTGGAGCTCCTGATTGCCATTATAAATAAAATAGCGCATATAGCCGCCATGGTCCTGAAATACCACTTCGGCGGTATAAACATGCCGTTCCTTTGGATTATAGCGAATCCGAATATCCTGGATATCTTCATCGCCGTAGCCCTGCTCCTGTAAAAGAGAATAGACCTGCCGCTCCATTATCAGACCGGCCAGCGGCGAACCAAACTGACTCAGCAGCACTACCAGCACCAGCAGTATAATCGTTGCAATGGTACAAACCTGTCTCCAGATATGCGACATGCTATCCCTCCTTTTACAGCGTGATTGTTTCCGGCGTTATTCTTCTTCACCGCCATAGCCTTTGCCGCGCAGTTCATCCGCCAGTTCCTCCAGCTTGCGCATACGATGATTGATACCTGATTTCCCCAGCGGCGGGTCCATCATGGTACCCAGTTCTTTCAGACTGATTTCCGGATACTCCAGCCGCGCTTCTGCCACAGCACGCAGCCCTTCGTTCAGTTTTTCCAGCCCGTAATATTTCTGTATAAACTCAATATTTTCTTTCTGACGCACAGCGGCATCAATGGTTTTGTTCATGTTGGCGCTCTCGCAGTTTACCAGACGGTTTACCTGGTTGCGCACCTCTTTCTGAATCCGGATGTTTTCCAGCTCCAGAAGTGCCTGATGAGCCCCGATGATGTTCAGGAAATCGGCAATCTGTTCACTTTCTTTCAGATAGACCAGCAGAACATTTTTACGGCTGCTGATTTTTGGATGCAGCCCGAACGTTTCAATCAGTTTCACCAGCGAATCGGCATACTCCTCACTGTTGGCCACAATCTCCAGATGGTAGCTGTTCATTGGATCGCTGAGCGAACCGGCACCCAGAAATACACCGCGCAGATAGCTGCGTTTGCAGCATTCTTTTTTCACCAGTGCATCACTGATTTCCGGATTATACATTAACCCGTCTTTTGTAAGCCCCAGTGTATCCAGCAGTTCCATGACTTTGGGCTGCCCCGGCACACGCACCAGATATACATTATTCTTTTTCAGTCTGGTACGGCGCTGTACGGTGATTTCGGTTTCCACCTGAAACAGTTTCTTCAGCCCTTTGAAGGCTTTGCGGGCCACCGCTGCGTTTTCTGTTACCAGTTCCAGCCCGATGCCTTTGCGGCTTCCGATTAAAATGGTGCCGTCCATACGCACCAGCCCTGCCAGTTCGGCAATTTCACAGCACTTTTTATCGTGCTCCATATGGGCCAGTTCGTTTTTTATCTCATTGGAAAACGACATTGTTTTTCTCCCTGTTCTTTCTCTATACTCTTATCCTGTGCAGCTGCCTGCACATTATTTATTTCATATTCTGTCGTCTGCGAAGCCGGCGGTTTTTCTTTTTCACCGCTTTATAATTATGCCGCCATCCGTAAGCCCTCCAGAACCCATACTGACTGTAGATGGTATCCATAATGGTTTCTGCCAGTTGTGCCGAGTCATGACGCAGCACATGCTGTTCGTTCAGTAAATCGGCTTCTACCACACGTACATTGAGCAGTTCCAGCTGGTCTTTTTTATAAGTAACCGGTGCGGCCCCCTCTTCGGCATAGCGCTGCAGAATCTCCTGATTCATCGTTGCATGATTATTTACAATAATATAATCGACAATGCCCTTCCGGCCATGTTCCAGAAGCGACAGCAGATGATCCTCGGCGGTAAAATTATCGGTTTCACCAGCCTGAGTCATTACGTTGCATACATAGAATTTCATGGCGTGACTGTTCAGAATGGCTTCTACAATGCCATCCACCAGCAGGTTCGGGATAATGCTGGTAAACAGGCTGCCCGGCCCCAGCACAATGGCTTCTGCCTGTGCAATGGCCTCCAGCGCCTCATCCAGCGGCTGCACATCCTCCGGCTCAATAGTTAACCGCACAATAGGACGGTCGGCCTGTGACACACAGCTTTCGCCAATAATTTCGGTATCGTCATCCAGAATCGCTTTTAATGTGATTGGTTCATCAGTAACTGGCAGAACACGGCCCCGAATTTGTAACACCTCATTGATATCGGTTACCGCATCGTGAAAACTGCCGGTTAAATGAGACATTGCCACCAGCAGCAGATTGCCCAGACTATGCCCGTCCAGCCCCTCACCCTGTTTAAAGCGATAGTCAAAAATCTGTTCCATAAGTTCTTCCCGGTCAGACAGTGCCACAATGCAGTTGCGCACATCGCCCACCGGCACCATGCCGAATTCCTCGCGGATACGGCCGGAGCTTCCGCCATCATCCCCAACAGTTACAATAGCGGTAATATTACTGCTGTATTCCTTCAGGCCGCGCAGCAGCACCGACAACCCGGTTCCGCCGCCAATTACAACAATACGCGGCCCCTGTTCCAGAGTGCGCCAGTGATTGTATTCTCTGCGGCTGTTGCCTATCTTCCACTTTTTATAAGCAGGCTGTTTCCCGATGATACTCGCCCCCTTAGTTATCTCTGTGCTTCACATTCACGGTATAGCCTTCCTGCTCCAGAATCTGGCCCAGTTTAATGCCCAGAGCAATAGAGCGATGCTGCCCGCCCGTACACCCAATCCCGATTGTGATATGGGTTTTGCCTTCTTTGCTGTAGTTTGGCAGCAGGAATTTCAGCAGGTCGGAATATTTCTGTAAAAACTCCTGGCTTTCTGCCGAGCTGTACACATACTCCTGTACAGCAGGGTCACGCCCGGTCAGAGGGCGCAGTTCCGGAATATAAAACGGATTCGGAATAAATCGTACATCCATCAGTAAATCGGTATCAATCGGAATCCCGTGTTTATAACCGAATGTGATAATGGTAACCGACAATTCATTGGAAATTTCGGCCCACTGGCTGCGCAGTTCGCTGCGCAGTTCACTGGCTTTCAAACGGGAAGTGTCGATAATTTTATGGGCACGGCCGCGCAGTTCACTGAGTTTCTGGCGTTCCAGACGAATGCCTTCGCTGATGGTGCCCTGCGGGCTCAGCGGATGATTGCGGCGTGTTTCTTTGAATCGCTGAATTAAAATATCGTCGGAAGCCTCCAGGAACAGAATCTGATAGGAAATATTCATAGCATTCAGTTCATTCAGATTCTGATTCAGTTCATCCAGGAATAAATCTCCGCGGATATCAATTACCAGCGCAATTTTGCTTACTTTGCCGTCAGACTGCAGGCAGAGCTCTGCAAATTTGGGAATCAGCGGTGCCGGCAGATTATCAATACAGAAATATCCCAGATCCTCAAAAACTTTTACGGCGTTACTTTTTCCTGCACCGGACAGGCCGGTAATGATTACAAAATTAGAATTATTCATTACGCTGTTCCCCCTTAAAATGTTCTAACTTTTATAATAACAAAGTTCGCAGGCAGAAACAAGCAGATAATCTTTTATTTTCAGTTCAAAAATATATGCCCGCAGCTTCATAAACACTTAGAGCAGAAAACCGCTATACCATTCCAGAAGCGACTGGCCCCATAGCACAGTAATCCAGGCCCCGATGGCAATAGACGGCGCAAAAGGAAAAGGCTCACCGCTGTTTTTCAGCATCATACCCAGGCTACATATAAGCCCCGCAATACAGGCTAAAAACAGCGCCAGCCAGGTCTTTGCAACACCCAGATAAACGCCCAGCAGAAAAAACAGCTTGATATCACCAAAGCCCATCGTTTCTCTGCCGGTAATACGGTCAGCCAGCAGCACAAACAGCAGAAGCGGCACCGAAACCGAACATCCCTGCAGCACTATAGCACCGGCAATCTGCCAGAAGGGTTCCCCATTCAACAACGAAACCAGCACATAACACACTAGCCCGGCAAGCAGCAGCTCATCGGGAATTATCATAGAACGGTAATCTACAATGCTAATCGCCAGCAGAAGCCAGCCCAGAACCATATATTTTGCCATCTGCCAGCCCGGTGACATCTGCAAAAGCAGTGATAGCAGAATCCCTGCAGCGGCAATGATAAACGCAGTTATGGAAACCATTCTATTTTTATTCTGTCTGTTATTCCGATTCATACACGACCTCCAGAAAGCAGGATTTGCTGTTCCTTATTATATTATCCAGATTTTAGAAAATTCCTGCCTGACGGGCAAAACGGCACACAAAAAAGCGGAGTCAGAATATCCTGCGACATTCCAACTCCGCTTTGCTTCGTCAACCGGTTAAACCATTTTAATATACTGGATGGCAATGCAGCCCGGGCCGCCCTGTGTGATAAACGCAGGAGACAGCTCGATAATTTCCACTTTTGCCTTGCTGAAGGATTCTTTCAGTACATGTGCAATTTCCAGCGCATCTTTCGGCGCTCTGGCATGGGAAATCGAAATCAGATAGTTTTCACCGCCAGCCGGTACTTTTTTCTGGAAGTGATGCATTACTTTTTTCGCAGCCCCTTTAATGGTACGGCTGATTCCGTAAGCATCCAGACGTTTACCATCGGAAGTCTGGCATAACAGCGGTTTTACCTGCAGCGCTTCCCCGAATTTGGCTGCCAGCGGTGTTAAACGGCCGCCGCGGCGTAAAAAGCCAAAGTCCTGGGCAATCAGGAAGGATTCACAGTTGCTGGTGGCTTCATCCAGCATCAGAATAATATCTGCCAGCGATTTGCCCTGCTGTGCCAGCTGATGTGCTCTCTGCACCAGATAGCGGTGTGGGCCGCATAAGGTTCTGGTGTTATATACAACGATGTCCTCTTTGTTTTCCACGATTTCTTTTGCACCGCAGCCAGTCTGATAAGTGCCGGACAGACCATCTGCCATTGCAATATTCACCATTTTCTGCCCTGCGTATTTATTATACGCTTCCACAAACTCACCAATTGGAGGCTGGGAGCTTCTAGGCACACCGCCTTTGTTAATCTGACCGTAGAAATGGTCTAAATCTACTTCCAGATCTCTGAATTCTTCATCCAGGATATTCACGCTCAGCGGAATTACTTCGATGCCCATTTCTTCCCCTTCCGCTCTTGTGATTAACGCTGATGAATCTGTAATAATCTGAACCATACGCATACCCTCGCTTGATTTCTCTTGATTTTATCCGAACCATATCGATATCGTATCAAAAACCAGATGACATGACATCGCACATATCTGTATCTATGATACCATACCTGTTAAGAAAAAGAAACAATTTTTGGACAAATGTCGCCATCCATCTATTGACAATTTCCATTGACAATTTCAGGCTTATTCCTGGATGGAATGTGCCAGGCTCCATTCTTTCAGGATACGGCCATCCCGCAGCAGAGAACGCAGGCCTTCCTCATCGGCACCGGCAAGAGCGTCACGATATTCCTGCAACGAATGGATAATGGTATCTACTTCATAAAGCAATGCTTTCTGATTCATCAGAAACAGTTCGGTCCACATATCCTCGTTTAATTTGGCAACACGGGTTAAATCTTTAAAACTGCCCGCACTGAAACCACTTTCATTACGCATGGTCGGACTTTTGATATAGGCGCTGGAAACCACATGAGCCAGCTGGGAAGTAAACGCAATGTTCTGGTCGTGTTCCTGCGGAGTGGTATATACCACACGACCGAATTTCAAATCGCGGGCCAACTGTTCCACAACTTTTTTTGCCTCGTCGGGCACATAATCAGACGGCGTAAAAATAATGCTGGCACCTTTGTATAAATCGGGCAGCGAATACGCATAGCCGGAGAACTCACGACCGGCCATCGGATGGCAGCCGATAAAAATAACCCCTTTTTCACGCAGCAGGTCATCAACTTCTGTTACGATACTTTCCTTTACACCGCCGGCATCGATTACAATGCTGCCCGGACGGAAATATTGCGCATTTTCTTTGAGAAATTTAATAATTCCCTGTGGATGCAGACAGATAATGCTTAAATCGGCCTCGCCCAGTTCCTCCGGAATAATGGCTTTATCAATGGCATCATCGTGCAGCGCCATCTGTACCGATTTACTGTTTAAATCACGTCCCACACCCAGACAGGTATGACTGGTGTATGCTTTAATGGCTTTACAAAAAGACCCGCCGATTAACCCTAACCCTACCACTGCTATTTTCATATCGAATCACCTCAAAAATTATGTCTATATCTGGTATCCATTCCGTTTTTCATAAATACTCACGCAGAACCTTGTTGGCTTTCTGCGTATTACCTTTCAGTTTACCTGTTTCCGTCCTGCTTGACAAGAACTTTCCGCAAAATAAAAAACGGTTAAAACCAGCAAGGGGGTTGCCTGATTCAAACCGTTTTTTCTCATAAAAATGATGAATTCGTTATAAAATTTTCAGAATTCTCTTATGCCAGACCATCTTCAAAGCCAACCATCAGACCGCCTTTTTCTGCATAGAAGCTGCACAGCCCGCGGGTTTTCCCGATACGAACCTGCGCACCGTCATACAGTTTCTGCAGCTGTTCTTTCAGAGCCTGTGCCGCCGGCTCATTCTGGCAATGATGAATCAGTACCTTGCCGCCATTGTATCCCATCGCTTTCATGTGTTTTAACACATCGGCAATCGCCTTTTTCTCACCGCGGCTCTTATCCTGCGGAGCCAGACGACCATCTTCCGCATAGCCAACCATACGAATGCCTAAAATCCCCGTAATCTTTGCAACAGCCGGATTTACCCTTCCATTGTTTGCCAGATTTTTTAACGATTCCAGTGAGAATACCATATGGGTATGTTCTTTATACGCCATAATTTTCTGGCTGATTTCGTCATAATTGAGACCGCTCTGAATCAGTTCACGCAGTTTTTCCACCAAGAGCCACATTTCCGAACCGGCAGACAGCGAATCCACAACGCATACCTTTCTACCCGGATGTGTTTTCTCGTATTCATCCTTTGCCACACAGGCTGCATTGTAACTGCCGGACAGATTACTGGTAATGGTAACGCAGAACACGTTCTCTGCATCTTCAAAGGATTCCAGCCATTCACCAGGCCCAGGGCAGGCAGTGGTAGATTTTCCCTTGTATTTCAGTAAATCTGCTACCATACCGTCCACACTCATAGCGGCAGTATCCACGTACTCTTTCTCATCCGTTGTAATTTTTAATGGAACAGACGAAAACGGAATTTCATCCAGCACCAGCATATCCGAAGCCGAATCGGCTACAATTTTAAACTTCATAGATATATCTCCCCTGCATCAATCTTATTGTATATTATTATAGCAGTTCTATTTCAGCACCGCAAGCAGTCTTATAAATCTTTTAATCTGGTTTTCGAAATCAGATTGATGTTTGCACCCGCAAGCTTACAAAACAAAAACTGCCAGAAAATTTCATCCTCTGACAGCCCATTTTCAAACATCGTTATTCACTTGCAGCATTTTGTTTTCTTACATGATGCCGCATATACAGTACCCAGAGTGCAGAAATCAGAATCATCACCGGATAATGGATTTCATACATCCCGATAAAACCATGTGCAAAAAAGGTCAGCCCTACAAACTGCCCCAGAAAGATTAAACCAATAAACGCCGGAATAATAACAAGCTTATAAATAAAATTCGTAAATGGCATCAGCACACAAACCGAACAGCAGATAGAAGCAGCCAGCGTGCAGATGCTGATGATATATCCCGCTTTCATCAAAAAACGACTTTTGCCAAAAAACTTAGGAAACACAGTCCAAAACACAACATACAGCACAGACGCAAGCAGATTCCACCCATTCGCACTGCCCCACATCCCGGCATACAGATTCGCCATAAATGCACCGGCCATAATCGCAATAATTAGCAACATGCCTAGCACATCCTTTATCCCCTGATTACCTGAACAGAGTTTATTGAAAAAGTCCATAGAATCCACCGCCCTTTCATACTGCCTACTATTCTGCATATTCCGCACTTACCTTCTGATATGCTGTAATCAGTTTCTTCATCTACATCAATCTCCCCCTAATCCTCTACAGCCACAATCATGTGTACTATCCATGCTATCATCACTGCCGCAATTGCAACTGGATATCCCCATGACATCATTACATACGAAAATTCCGGATTAATTTCTCCAATTCGAAATACCGGCCATGTAAAAAACGAAACAGCTATTCCCGCCAGCAAAAGCATATAAGAAAAACCGGCTGCTTTCATCCAAGCCTTTTTCCACAAAAGAAATTCAAATATTATAATTCCTGCCAGATACAGATATATCCCGTATCCACTCCCTAATGCCATCCAGCCAGAATAACTCATAATATTACGCGAGCCAAACCATTCCAGAAATATCGGCATAAGGCTGGCTATAAATATTATTTGAAGAAAGTTCTGTTTTTCCATTAACCTCACCGCCTTGCCCTGATTATACCACATATTTTAGTATTGCAATATAAAAATAATTTGCACATGCAAAAAACTCCTGACCGGTTATCCAGTCAGGAGTTTGTATATCGTATTTATTTTGCCAGTGCGTTTTCCAGAATCACAATGAAGTCGTCAATCTGCTTTTTGGTAATGGTTAACGGCGGAACGAAACGCAGTACATGTTCACCGATGGTATTTACCAGTACGCCGTTTTTGAAGAGTTCTGCGTTGACTTCTTTTGCAGAGCCGGTGAGTTCACAGCCAATCATTAAGCCCATGCCTCGTACTTCTCTGATTTTGCCCGGCTGGCGTTCCCCAATGGCACGCAGCTGTGCACGGAAGTATTCACCGGTTTCCTGTACATTTTTCAGGAATTCGTCATCCAGCAGAATATTGCACGCTGCCACACCTGCTGCGGTAGCAATTGGTGTGCCGCCGAATGTAGATGCATGATCGCCCGGCTGGAAGCAGTCGGCTACTTCTGTTTTTGCCACGATAGCGCCCATTGGCACCCCGTTTGCAATGGCTTTTGCCAGAGAGATAATATCCGGCTCTAAACCGAAGTTCTGGAAGCAGAACGGTTTGCCGGTGCGACCGATACCTGTCTGTACTTCGTCTAAAATCAGCAGAATGTTGTATTTTTTACACAGTGCCTGTACACCGTCCATGTATTCCTGTGTTGGAACATTGATACCGCTTTCACCCTGAATCGGTTCCAGCATAATGGCACAGGTTTCCGGACGGATAGCAGCTTCCATGGCTTCTAAATCGCCCAGAGGCACTGCAGAAAACCCTTCCAGAAGCGGCATAAATGCTTTCTGGTATTTTTCCTGCGCAGTGGCAGTTAACGCCCCCATGGTGCGGCCATGGAAGGAGTTCACCATTGTGATGATATGATATTTTTCGCCTTTGCCCCATTTACGAGCCAGTTTGATGGCTGCCTCGTTGGCTTCGGCACCGCTGTTGCAGAAAAAGGCTTTGCCCATACCGCTTTTTTCTACCAGCAGTTTTGCCAGTTTCACCTGATTTTCAATCCAGTATAAGTTGGAACAGTGCAGCAGCTGTTCACTCTGTTCCTGAATGGCTTTCACCACAGCCGGATGACCGTGGCCCAGCGAATTTACTGCAATCCCTGCTACTAAATCCAGATAGCGGTTGCCGTCTAAATCCCATACATAACAGCCTTCGCCTCTGTCAATGACCATTGGCAGACGACCATAGGTGTTCATAACATATTTCTGACCGTCAGCAATTACTTCCTGTGTGGTTGCTCCCATTGTTCTCTACTCCTTTACCACCATAGTACCGATACCTTCATCAGTAAACAGTTCCAGCAGCATACTGTGATCCATGCAGCCGTTTACAATATGCACACTGTTTACCCCACCGCGAATAGCATCCATACAGCAGTCTACTTTTGGAATCATACCGCCGCTGATAACACCGGTATTTTTGTATTCTTCCGCCTGTTCGAAATTCAGAATGGAAATTATGTTTTTGTTGTCATCCTGTACACCATTGATATCGGTTAACATAAACAGTTTGTCGGCATGTAAACTTGCTGCAATGCTGCCTGCTGCGTAATCGGCATTGATGTTATAGACCTGACCGTTTTCATCGCAGCCGATTGGCGAAATAACCGGAATAAAGTCATGTTCAATAGCCTGATTAATCAGTTCGGTGTTGATTTCTGCCACTTCGCCTACAAAACCCAGATCAACATCCTGCCCGTCTACTACCATCCCTTTTTTACGAGCCAGAATAGTCCCGCCGTCTACACCGCTTAAACCCATAGCTTTGCCGCCCAGCTTCTGAATGCGGGCAACGATTTCCTGGTTAATCTGACCTACCAGTACCATCTGTGCCACTTCCATGGTATCTTTATCGGTTACACGCAGTCCGTTGATAAACTGCGATTCTTTGCCGCTTTTGCCAATCCAGTAGTTGATAGCAGGGCCGCCGCCATGCACAATAACCGGATTGATACCGACATATTTCATCAGCACGATATCCGAAATTACTTTTTCTTTCATGATATCGTTATTCATGGCATGGCCGCCGTATTTAATTACCACAGTTTTGCCGTAGAATTTTTTAATGTATGGCAGCGCTTCTACCAGAATCTCCGCTGTCTTCATTGCATTTTTCATTGTATCTTCCAAAAGAGTTCAGCTCCTGTTTTGTTTCTTATCCTTATCTCCGCAGTTACATCCTAGCTTCTGTAATCCGCATTAATCGATACATAATCATAGGTTAAATCACAGCCCCATGCGGTTGCCTGCGCATCACCAATGTTGAATTTCACCAGAATGTTTACTTTTTTCTGTTTCAGAATCTCGGTTGCTTTTGCCTCGTCAAATTCCAGCCCCATACCGTTCTGCGCCACCTGCACATCGCCGATAAAGATGTTTACTTTGTTCGGGTCAAATTTGGCACCGGAATAACCGGCTGCACACGCAATGCGACCCCAGTTTGCATCATTGCCGTAGATTGCGGTTTTCACCAGGCTGGATGCAATGATAGCTTTTGCCGCCAGACGAGCATCCTGCATGGTAGCTGCACCGGTAACCGTGCATTCCACCAGTTTGGTTGCGCCTTCACCGTCACCTGCGATTTTCTGCGCCATAGCGACGCAGATTTCACGCAGAGCCTGTTTAAATGCAGGGAAATCTGCGCTTTCTTCGGTTAATACCTCGTTGCCTGCCTGACCGTTTGCCAGAATTACCACCATATCATTGGTGCTGGTGTCACCGTCTACCGATACCATGTTGAAGCTGTCATCAATATTGGCTTTGAACGCTGCCTGCAGCGCTTTGTTATCAATGTTTACGTCTGTGGTGATAAAGCCCAGCATGGTTGCCATATTTGGATGAATCATACCGGAACCTTTCGCCATAGCCCCAATAGTAACCAGCTTATCGTTAATGCGCAGCTGCACTGCCATTTCTTTGCACACGGTGTCGGTGGTCATAATGGCTCTTGCCGCATCGTGACCGCCATCAGCATATAACGCTTTCGAAACTTTATCGATGCCGGCTTTCACTTTATCCATTGGCAGAGGCATCCCGATAACACCGGTGGAAGCCACAACCACATCATCTTTTGCGATGCCCAGAGCATCTGCCGTCCAGTCAGACATCTGACGAGCCTGCATCATGCCCTCGGTACCCATACCGGCATTGGCAATACCACTGTTTACAACGATGGCCTGCGCCATGCCGTTGGCAATGTTCTGCTCGGTTACCTGCAGCGGTGCAGCCTTGAACTGATTCAGCGTATATACTGCTGCCGCCTGTGCAGGCACTTTTGAATAAACAATTGTTAAGTCGTTACGACCGATATATTTAATTTCCGCTGCCACAGCCGCTGCGGTAAACCCGCGCGGACTGGTGACAGAACCGTTTTCTAAAATTTCCATTGTTCTGCTTCCTCCTTGCATAAATCCATTACGGATACATTACACCGTAGCGTAAGCCCATGCCTTCGTCCAGGCCCATCATAATGTTCATATTCTGGATAGCCTGCCCTGCAGCCCCTTTTACCAGGTTGTCGATACAAGATACCACAATAATGCGTTTTGTGCGGGCATCCCATACCGGTGCCACATCACAGTAGTTAGAACCCTGTACCAGTTTGGAATATGGCAGTTCTGCCTTATTGCGAACACGTACAAATTCTTCTTTGTCGTAAAATTCATGATACGCTGCATCCAGCATTTCCTGCGTTAAATCCGGTGTGGATGCCTGCATGGTGATAGTGGATAAAATACCGCGGTTCAGCGGAATCAGGTGCGGGTTAAAACTGATCATCAGCGGTTCCCCTGCTAAGGCACTCAGTTCCTGCTCAATTTCCGGTGTATGACGATGTGCTGCCAGTTTATAGGCAGACATATTGTCATTGCAGTCCGGGAAGTGTGTATTAGCGGTCAGGCTTTTGCCTGCGCCAGTTACACCCGATTTACTGTCACACACGATGGTGTCAAGTTTTACCCAGCCTTTTTTCAAAAGCGGTGCCAGCCCTAAAATAATGCTGGTTGGATAGCAGCCAGGGTTTGCAATCAGGTTCTGCCCTTTAATCTGTTCACGATACAGCTCCGGCAGCCCATATACTGTTTCCGGCAGAATTTCCGGCCACTGATGCTCTGCACCGTACCATTCCTGATAAGTGGCATAATCACGCAGACGCATATCGGCACCCAGGTCAATTACCTTTTTGCCCATAGCAACCAGTTCTTTTGCAAGCCCAGAAGATGCACCATGCGGCAGAGCCAGGAACACAACATCGCATTCTGCATAATTTTCCGCTTTGATTTCACATTCTACTAAATCCATATATTCAAACAACTGTCGATGAACGGCAGACACCGGATTTCCCACATTGCTTCGGGAGGAAACCGCTACGATTTCCGCCTCCGGATGATTCAGCAGCAGACGAACCAGTTCGCCGCCAGCATAACCAGTAACACCAACAATCCCTACTTTAACAGACATGATTAGTCCCTCCTTGAAAATATGAAATAATTATACATCTGCTTGTATAGTTATTCAATAACTTTTTGAGAAAATTTGCAAATTTTATATATCGGCGATATAATAAGAACAGCAATTATAACAGATACTATCTTTATATATCCAACTACTTGTTGTCACAGGGAGGATCTCTTTATGAACGCAGAAATTTTATGCATCGGCACCGAACTGCTGCTTGGCAATATTGTAAACACCAATGCGGCCTATCTGTCAGAACAGCTGGCGCGACTTGGAATTAACGTATATCACCATACCGTAGTGGGCGATAATGCACAGCGTCTGCAGGAAGCTCTGCAGATTGCCGTAAACCGCGCCGATTTAGTTATCATGACAGGCGGCCTGGGCCCTACCTACGATGATCTCTCCAAAGAAACCGTATCTAAATATTTTAACCGCCAGATGGTATTACATCAACCTTCTTTTGAAAAATTGCAGGAATTTTATGCACTGCGCGGTGTAAAAATGCAGCCCAATAATGAAAAACAGGCCTACCAGCCGGAAGGCGCTGTAGTATTTACCAATCACAGCGGCACAGCACCGGGCATCGCCATCGAAGAAGGCGATAAAATCGCCATTATGCTGCCTGGACCACCCCGCGAACTGAAGCTGATGTTTGAAAGCGAAGTGCTGCCTTACCTGCAGAAATTCTCTGACCATATCATTGTTTCCCGCGACCTGCGGCTGTTTGGTATCGGGGAATCCCAGGTGGAAACCATGCTGCGCGACATTATGACCGGCAGCAGCAACCCGACTCTGGCACCTTACGCAAAAGAAGGCGAGGTAATGCTGCGCATCACAGCCTCTGCACCCACCGAAGCCGAAGGCTATGCCATGATGCAACCGATGATGGAACAGATTCAGCCGGTTATCGAGCCGTATCTTTACGGTGTCGATGTGCCCGATTTACAGACTGCTCTGGTGAATTATCTGCTGGAACACAATATTACCGTTGCCACAGCCGAAAGCTGTACCGGAGGCCTTATTTCTAAATCCATCACCGATGTAGCAGGCTGTTCTTCTGTTTATCCCGGCGGCGTGTGTTCCTACTCCAATGAAATGAAAATGAAATGGCTCGATGTGAAAAAAGAAACTCTGGATGCCTACGGTGCAGTCTCGGAACAGACCGCCCTTGAAATGGCACAGGGTATCCGCAATGCCACAGGCGCTGACTTTGGCCTCAGCACCACCGGCATCGCAGGCCCCGGCGGCGGCAGCGAAGAAAAACCTGTAGGCCTTGTATATATGGCCGTGGCCGGTGAAAACTATCAGCAGGTGAAAAAGGTCATCATCCGCTACGGCGAACAGACCAGCCGCGAAATGATTCGCCAGCGCTCCGCAAAACATGCCCTGCATCTGTTACTGCAGGCCGTGAAAACAAAAGAATAACAGCACAAAAATGAGGCTCGCCATAATGACGAGCCTCAGAATGTAAACAAATAGATGCTGCCTGTTAAATACAGAAGAACATCCATTTGTGCTTCTGTATTCAATGTGTCCAGTTTTCCGGGTACATATCATTGTAGTACAACATTATTTTTTCTTAACTTAATGATGATTTTTAGATACTCTTCTCGTTATTAAAAATGTCCTCTTTTTTGTTACGCGTCTTCATCACATACGACAGTCAAACCATGTTTGGATGCTATAACTTTTACATTTTCACAGTTTTCACCAGCAGTCATTACACCATCTACCGTTGGTTTTTCATCCTCCTCATCACAAACCAGTGTCACACCGTATTTCGACATCGCTTTTTTGGATTCTTTGCATTGTTCTTCCCCTAAACCTCTGCCATCAACCTGCATATAAACTCCCTCCTTTTATTAATTGTTTTCAGACACACAATTCAGAATCTTTACATTATATTCTGCTGTGATAGCTGTCAATTCTGTAAAATAACGCTGCGCATATTCCATACTGCTATGTGCAGCAATTGCGATTTCATCACAATACTTTTCGCATAGCGTAATTTCCAGTGGGTTGTCCTGCTCTTCCAAAATATCAAAGCCTCTATTCCCTGGTTCCTGCAAAATATAATTTCTTAGTTCCATTGCTTTTTTTAGAAACAGTCGTTTCTGTTCTTCATCCGCTAATATATTTTTCCAAAGAACAACCAGCATTGCCCGTCCCCCTTTCACAAAATCACAACTTTTTTATGTACAAATAACTGGTCCTATTTTCCTTTCTTTCATGTTATAATATAAGAAACATGAATGGAGGTGACCTTATATGAACCTATTACAAATTCGCTATTTTGTTGAAGTTGCTTCGAAACAGTCTCTGGCAAGTGCAGCTAAAGAGCTTTATGTATCTCCATCTACTCTAAGTGTCTCTATCAGTAATCTGGAAAAATCGCTGCAGACAAAACTGTTTGTCCGTGATAACACAGGTATGTACTTAACCGATGCCGGTAAACTGATTTTTGAAGATGCCAAAACAGTTATATCACTGATTGATTCCTGGCCACAGCGTCTTCATCCAGAAACTGGAGATATTTCTGGAACAGTTCATATTATCAGTCGACCAATGATTACCGACAGTCTTCTTGTTGATGTGGTTCATGTTGCCAAACAGCATCATCCGCAGCTCGAACTGATTATTGAAGACAATTTATTTTCTGAACAGATGCTGTCCAGTAAAACATTAAACCTAGCGTTTGCAATCTTTCTGGAAAATGATTCTTCTTATATTTCTTTATCCCAAAAAGCACTGTCACTTGGTTATACATCGGAATTACTTTACCAAATGTCTTTGCGTGTTTTTTTACATCCAGATAATCCATTAGCCTCTAAAGAAAATGTAACACTCTCCGATTTAAAAGAGTATTCTTTTGTAGTTCTTTATAATTCAAAAGAAAATCCATTTTTTCAATCACTGCTAGAAGCCTTTCAAGACTCTCAGATTGTCGCTCTGCCAAATCGTAATGCAATTATGCGCTATATTGAAACAAATCCAAACGCATTTTCATTTCTGACTTCCAGCGCAGAAATGAACGAAAAATATAATCAGACAGGAACGCTCTGTCAGGTTCCTTTGGAAAATGATTTTTACACACAGTTTGTTTATCTCTTTTATCCGGATAAACAGCATATCACTCCAGCAGAAAAGCATACTGTTGATATTATCAAAAAACTCATCTAATCTGAGCCAGTAATTCTAAATGTTTTATTGGTCTATACTTAGAGAAAAACCTCCTGATGGTTATGTTATGTAACCCGTCAGGAGGTTTTCCAATGTAAAAGGGTTTTTTATTTTATAAGCAAATAGTTGTTAACAAATAGTTTTCATTGATTCATGAACTTACGTTTCAATATACAGAACTTATTCGCCCATCATACCGGACATAATCAGTTCCATCTCACTAGGTTCTCTATCGTTTACATCTTTTAATCCCAGGAAACGAGCTGCATTATCATAGTATACTTTTTCCATAACATCTGGGCGGAAACCAGCTTTTTCATAGAAATCTACACAATGGAACAGAGAATTCAGTGGATAAGAGGACCCGAAGCAAATCTGGTCTGGACAAATGGTGTTCGCAGCATCTACATAGTCTCTCCAGCCAGGCAGACCACACATGTAATGGTCAGCAACGATAAACAGGTTCGGGAACCCTGCTGCCAGAGCCATTAAGGTATTATTGAAATATGGCCAGCCACCATGTGTTAATGCGATTTTAATTTTCGGGAATGTTGTCAGGATTTTTGCCAGAGATTTTGGATTTCTTGCCTCAACATCGCCAAAGCATGGGGAACCATAGGTAAAGGTAATAGGAATATCATTCTTTTCACACATTTCATAGATTGGGAAAATTCTTTCATCATCATAGTACATGTAAGAATCTTCGTGACCTGCTGGCGGGCAATCAGGTTCAATGTTAACTGCAGTGAAAGGACCGTTTAATACATATTTGTCAATTTCTTTTTTTGCTGCTTCCACATCAAACAGGTCGATACCCATAGCACCGTAGAATTTGTCGCCGTATTTATTCAATAATTCAGCACCGGATTCATTAACAGTTTCAATACCACTTTTACGTAAGCATACAAAGCCTTGCATATCCAGTGTTTCCATGTCTTTCAACAGCAGCTCCATGCTCTTTTCTTTTGCAGATTGATCCAGATAACCGCCGCCGAATTTTTTCGCAAATTCGCCCATTCTAGAACCATAGTACCATAAGCCTCTAATATGGCCGTAAGGTGGTCTTAAACGCATGTCGATCTTTTTCATAAAACTTCCTCCTTTATGTTTTATATAATTAATATATTTTTACAGCTTCAAGTTTTTATTTTGTTGGAGCCGTATTTAACAGTAGCTTATTACCATTCAACGCCTTCGGTTAAATCATCAACAATTTCCTTGCAACTTCTTACAGCTTTAATACCATCAATCGCTGTACTTGTGCAATTCACACCATTTTCTAAATCTCCAAAGAGCTGGCCTGCACATAATCCGCCATGTTCATTCATATATTTAGCAACCGCCTCGCCGCCTTCGCCATTGATATGTGCATCAAATGCGCGTTTTGCTGCCGCTGTTGGCAGGCTGCGCCAGATATTTCCACCATCTTTGAACTGCAGTAAATCACTAGCTTTGCTGTTTACAATCTGATCTTTGCAAGCCTGAGCTGCACGGCATTCTTTCGATGCAATAAATACAGTCCCGCAATAAACACCTTCCGCCCCCAGTGCTTTCGCAGCTTTTGCTGTACGTTTGTCTACAATACCACCGGCAGCCATAACTGGAATGTTCACTGCATCAGCAATCATTGGAACTACACTGAAGGTACCCATTACAGTATTTGAACCCGATACGCCACCGCCTTCATCCGCACCAGTTGCTACAATGATATCTGCACCAGCTTCTTCAATCATTTTAGAACCGATAACATTCGCATCAATTGCGCGGTACAAAACAGTTAAACCTTTTTCTTTTAATCCGCGAATTACACCTGCTTCATATGCGGGATCAAAACCAAACCCTAACACAAAGATATTTTTCATACCTTCTTCCAAAATTACATTCAACAGTGGTTCTCCAAATACATCACCAGGCATCGGCATCATGTATGTCACTGCAAATGGTTTATCTGTTAATGCACGCGTTTTTTTGATTTCTGCACGCATCCTTTCCGCCGTTTCAATCGGATCCGGAGTCATTTCTGTCTGTCCTGCATTGAAACCTAAAATCCCCATGCCGCCTGCATTAGACACTGCTGCCGCAAGTTCTGCCGATGTAATCCAGGTCATAGAACCTTGTACAACCGGTTTTTCAATTCCTAAAATTTCACAAACTCTGTTCATACGTCTTCCTCCTCCAGGAAAATACTTTATAATCATTTTTTAATCGCAAATTTCAAAATCCTATTATTTTTCAGTTCCTAAAATACAATCGATGCAATTGGAACCATAACCACTGCCATACATATCAATCCAACGAATACGCATGAAAATGCCATTTTAAACAAATCGGATTTTTCACATCGTGATGTATTACCAAACATCAGCGCACTCTGAGTCGATGCCGCCGGAGTCCCGAAACTGGTCATCAGTGCTGCCGAGATTGCAATCGTAATAACAACCGGGCTACCACCTAATTCAAGTGCAATCTGTGCAAATACTGGAATAAAAATTAACCCTAATACCATATTGTGCAGGAACTGCGTTAAAAGACCCAGAATAACTGCGATTAGAATAGTTGTAGGCACAAATCCCATACCGCTTACAATCGGCATAATCAATTCTACAGCCGTGGCTGTAACGCCAGCTTCTTCGGTTTCCATCATATTGATTAACGGGAAACACATCGCACACATGATAATCAAATTCCACTGTGTTGATTTTTTCATTAACTTGTTGAGGTCATACTGGCCTTCGCCTGTTTTCTTATCGCGCATAAAATGCACAATCAGAAGCATTACTACGATAATCCCTGTAGCAGACAGCGTGTTCAGTTGCGCTATTAGCGGGAACGTTGCAGGCAGGAAGTTTGGAGCCATCAGAAGCACGATGAACAGTGCCATAACAATACCAGCCTGTTTCTGTTCTGGATTCATTTTTTCAGAACGAATATCCGCATAAAGGTCTTCTTTGTTTTCGATTTTGCTCACATCTAGACGTAAGATAAAGCGCCCCATCGCCAGATAAAGAATAATTGATGCGATTGTGAAGATAAAGAATACAACACACCATAAACCGATATTACCTGCTACACCTACTGCATCGGTCATGGCCGCCAGGAATACCAACCCCATAATCTGCCACGGAGCGGCAATACAGCCGTAACTTGCAGCCATCGTAATACCAACAATCATATAAGTAATCCATTTATTTTTGTCTGGAATACCAACTTTTTCAGCAATTTTGAATACAATACTCCACATCAGAATCATCGCCGGGATAATCTGTGCAAATGTACTGAAGAAAAATGCTGCAAACATTAACACACCACAGAATATCCACGGATGACCAACATTGATTTTTCGTGCTACGAACCAGTTTGCCAGATACTGATTCAGGCCACTGTCTTCAAAATATTGCGCCAGCGCCAATACCACAACCATCATCAGAATATTCTGGTTCCCAATCCCCTGCGCACAAATGGTTGCCCAAGTTACATCTGGAACAAAAAGAATCGTTACTAACAACGCCGCCAAACTCGGATTTAGAAAATCGATAAACATCCAGCCCCATAAGAGCCCCAGAAAAATACCAAAAATCTGCATCCCGTACGGTGTCATACTTCCTACTGTTGGAAGATATTTAAAAAATAGCATACACCCTAAACAAATAAGCCAGTGAATAAAAAACATCATCTTATTTTTTGAAGCACTATCGCTTGAAGTGTGACTACTCATTTGAAAACCTCCTTATTAATGGACTTTATTTTTGAATCATCATTTCTATTTGCTGCCGAATCATCGTCCCGAGTATCTATTCTATACATCTATATCATGATAGAATTATGATTGCCGGCTTTCCCCAGTCCGAATGTTTAAGCATTTGTCCGTTTCTTTCTATGTCTATACTATAGTATAGTAATAAATGTTTGTAAATTTCACGGCATTAACGGTACCCTTTAAAAACTTTAAAGGCTTTCTCTCTTATTTCCGCCTTTGTTCTTCTATTTTATACCACAGAGAAAGAAACCTGGATAATCTCCAAGTTTCTCTCTCTGTTACACACTATATACTTTTTCCTCCCAATATTCCTCCAATGTACGCAGTACTGCATCATTTTCGGCTTTCGTTCCTGCACTAATTCGAAGATATTCACCCAGTAACCGTACGGCAACACTTTTTTCCTGCAAGAACGCATGAACATCCGCAGCATTGATTACTTGCACATATACAAAATTGGCACTGCTATTTTGTACTGATTGAATATCTGGAATCTCTTTCTGCAAATCCCTCACCCTACGATACAAATCATTTCTTGAACTTTTTATTGTGCGAATACAAGAGTGAATAAAATCTGGATAATCCAACACAATGGTTCCAATAATTTGTGACGCAGTATTTACATTGTATGGAGATTTTACAGCTCTCAATGCATTGGTAATCGTTTTATTTGCTATTGCAAATCCCAACCGCAAAGCAGCCAGACCAAATGCTTTTGATAACGTTTTCAGCACTATCAGATTCGAATACAATTCAACATCCTGCAGCACAGATTCATCCGCAAAATCCATATACGCCTCATCTACAATTATCAATACATTTTCCAGTTCCTGAACGATTCTTAAAATATCTTCTCGCGACTCCAGCAGCGATGAAGGATTACACGGATTGGATAAGACCAGCGCCTGCACCTGCTGTTCTCTTGCCTGTGCAACTAATGTTTCTGTCGAAATTCGTAAATGTGCGTCTTTTTCATATACAACAGTCTCCACTCCTGCCATTTCTGCGTATACTCGATACATTTCAAAATCCGGTTCTACTAGCATCAGCTTATCACCCGCATTCATAAAGCAGGTAGTCAACAAAAACAGTAATTCATCTGACCCGTTTGCAGCAGTAACCAGCTCGGCAGGTACACTGAAAAATTCAGCAAATTTTCGACACAGTTTTTTGGCCAGTGGATCTGGATATCGATTATATTCCAACTCCCATATCTGCTTTGCAATATCCCTGCGGATTTCATCCGGAATTGAAATAAAACTTTCATTAGCACTCAGTTTTGTATCACAGATCGTACCAGGCTGATATCCTTGCAGTTGTTTTAATTTTTCCGGTAGCTGATAAGTCATACTATCCCTCTTTTCTTTTTATTAATCTACAAATTAATCGTAGCATGAAACAGCATTTCTGTTAAATTCACTTTTTTCAACATACCCTTTAATATTTTTAAATTCACTGTTACACTTAATCTTTTCTTTATACAAACAAAAAAACTCCGAATAGAAACTATTCGTTTCTGCTCGGAGTTCGTATTCTATTTTTTACAGACACATTTTTCCTACAATAAAACAATAAAACATTGCATCGTTTTGTTTTCTTATTCACCTTTGCACAGTTTCTGTGCCAGTTGATATGCTGCTTCTAAATCTTTCGGGAACTGGTTTTCACGCATCTGGCGTTTGTGTTCTTCGTTAAAGCGTGCGCTCTGGTATCTGGAATAGTCGCTGAACTGATAGGTGTCGCAGCAGGCATAATCCATCACTATGCCGTTTAAGCGCTGCAGCACAGCAAAACTCTGTTTCATGCGCTGTTCGTACATTTTTTCGTAGCCTTCCTGCCACACATTCATCGTATAAAAACAGCCGCAGTTTACTTTTCCGTGGAACAGTTTTTTACTGTAATCGTCATAAGTCATCAGAATAAAGCTTAACCGTTCAATTAAGGCATGCATCTGGCTTGTAATTTCGCCGAAATAAATCGGAGTACCAAAGAGCACAACATCTGCCGCTAAGATTTTATCCAGCACAGGGCTTAAATCATCTTTCAAAAAACATTTACATGGTTCTGCACCTTTTAATTTGCAGGCAAAGCAGCTTTTGCAGCCGGTATAATTCAAATCATACAGATGAATCATTTCCACTTCAGCACCGGCATCGGCTGCCCCTTTTAATGCCGACTGCAGAATTAAATCTGTATTCCAGCCCTTGCGAGGGCTCCCGTTAATTGCGATTGCTTTCATAAAAATCACACTCCTTATTCTGTTATTATTATAACATAGCATGCATTGAAAAAGGAACTATTTAATATTCCACCGATTCCGATACACAAAAAAGGCTGTTTGGGCTTCTGCTGTGCAGTGTTCTTGTACATTCTGGTACATCAGATCAAACTGTTCAGCAGTAATTACACCCGGCAAGGCTTTAATCTGTTCAAAACAGTTCAGATACCACTTCTCACAATAGGCCTTATAATCTCTCATAAATGTTTCCCGCATAACACGGAATTCGTTCATATCCATCAGCCATTTTGTGCGAACGAATACCGGTGTTGTGAGATAGCCCTGTTTATCAAATTCCATTTTTCGATTTACCGCAACTGCTTCCCATGCATCAAAAAAATACTTCCATTCTCCATCATCTTTTTTGTATGCAAAGGCTGTCATCGTTTTCTTATATTGTCCTTTCGGGATAATATCGCTTTCCAGCTGTTTATAGATACTGCTCATCCATTGTTTCAGTTCCAGATAACTTTTTACGGTTAGCACTTTACTTTCCAGTGCTGTATATACCAGCCCCTGATATAAATCAAGCAGTTCCCGGTCATATAACCCTTCCAGCTGTTCCCGCCATTGCTCAAGCAACACTCTTGCACTATCACTGGCTCCGATGATTGTCAGCTGATGTAAGCTGTTAAAATAGTTTTCATCATACAACGCAAATACTTTTTCAGCAGCCTCTTTTTTTACAGATTCTTTTATTTTTGTTTCGTGCCCGGACGGTGCAGGCAGCCGGCGAATATACTGTTTAATTGGTGTCGGATACAGACCCTGCTCCATGGCATCATGCATAAACTGCTGTATCTGTCGTTCTTTTGCACTAACCCGGCAGGCAATACCATCAGGTGTCAGATATGCTGCGGCATAATACAGAAATTCCTTGTCAAAGCAGCCAAGTTTTAACGCTGTTTCATAATCCACACCAGCCTGTAAATCCTCATTGTGAAAAAACTTCTTCTCGTTATCCCGCATTGCACTGGAAAATTTATGTTCTCTCTCTGCCATTATTCCTCCACCTCCCGCTTCACCTTAAAAGCATCTCCAAACGTACTGTCTATTTTCATTTTAATCTCTACATAGCCGTCTTTCTGAGCAACCTCAGATTCGTATTCCATGAACTCGCTGAATACCTCATTCGTAAACAATTCCTCTGTTGTGCCTTTTTTGAAAATTCTACCGTCTTTCATCAGAATTGTTTTATCAAACGACGGCAAAATTTCTTCTGCATAATGCGTTACATAGATGATGGTCATATCGCTGTTTTTTGCTAAATCATCAATAGCACGCAGCACATAATCACGAGCGTAGATGTCGAGCCCGGTGCCCGGTTCGTCCAAAATCAGGATTTCGGGATTACTGATTAACGCTCTGGCAATCAGTACACACTGACGTTCCCCCTTACTCATTAGAGCAAAAGGCTGGTCAATCTTACTTCCAAGGCGTAGTTCTTTCAGTAATGTACGGGCACGTTTCACATCAGCATCGGTAATATCCCTGCTCATACTCAATGTACCGCTCACACCAGAAAGCACAATACTTAACGCACTTTCCCAGGACAGATACTTATCAAAAAAGGAACTGGATACCCAGCCGATTCGTCTGCGCAGTTCAAAAATATTTTCTTCATTATATTCCTGCCCAAACACCTGCAGCTTCCCTTTTGTATAACCTTTAAATCCTGCTATAATGGATAACAATGTTGTTTTACCGCAGCCGTTCATACCGAATAAAATCCAGTGGTCGCCTTTCTGCACATCCCAGTTAATCTGATGAATCAGAAATCTTCGCCCTGACTGACAGGCTAGATTTTCGGCTTTTATAATTACAGACATGTTTCCACCCCCGTCTGTCTTCCAAAGATTGCATCCTCGTCCATATCACGAATTTCTACTTCCGAATTCATGTCTGCTTTATAAATAATCACTTCTTCGCCCATAATTGTATCGTTAATGTTAATCGGCACTTTAAAGCCGTCGTAATCCAGAATGCCCAGATTCTTGCAACCCCAGGAAATAATATCACAGATTTTTGCTACATTCATCTGATAGGTTTTTAAAGAATCATCATTATCCGGATAATGATTAAATTCAAACTCATCCACATAATATTTGGCGATTTCGTAAATTTCCTGATTGGTGCCGTACTCAATGCGGTCACATTCATCACAGAAAATTTCTACACGACCATTATTAGTCACACCATACAGAATCCTTCTCAAATTCAGTTTTCCGCCGCAATATCTGCAACAGCAGTTTTTGGTACGAATTTTTAATTCCTCTAAACGTTCTTTGTCTTTATGAATTCTTTCCACTTCTACTAAGTTCATTTTTTCTCCCTGTTCCATAAATCTACACCTCTGTTTTTGTATCAAATTAAAATATGAACTATCACTTCTTCATGAGCCGATTTCAGCTCTATGTAAAAAGCGGAACACCCGCAATACTGCAGTTGTTCCGCTTTGCGGTCTATGTCAAAATTTTTCTGTTATTTTTCTTTATAGCAGATTAGAATTCCTGATCCAGAATCTGATATACAGGTGCACCTTCACACTGTGCAGGCATTCTTACATTGAACAGTGCAGATACAGTTGGTGCCAGGTCAACCTGACGAATCATACGGTCTGTAACAAAACCTTCTTTGATCCCTTTCCCTGCAGCAATAAAGATTGGGGATAAGCTGGTTTCTTCATCGCCCCATGCAGTGGATAAACCGTCAGCATGGTCAATGTTGTAACCATCTGCAATCCAGTAGCAGATATCACCACATTCAGGGCCACCGTAACCTACCAGTACAGCGTCTTTATTACGCAGCGCCATAGCTACTACACGATGACCTGTTTTCTTATCTTTATAGCTGTACAGGTCTGTAATCAGCTGTTCTTCTACTTCCCATTTATCTTCTGGATCAATCAGACCATCAATCACGGTACCGTCTGCCAGTACATGTTTATCTCTGCCTTTAATGTTCAGATAAATGTTACATTCACGGTTAGCAACCGCTTTTGTTTTTGTCCAGTCGATTTCTTTCAGTTTGTTGCCGTTTTCATCGGTTTTCAGAACAGTATAACCCAGTTCACCCATTACACCGGTATTTACGCCCTGTGGGTCACCCAGCATTGGTGGCTTATGTTCCGGGCATACCTGAGCGTGGTCAGATGTGATTACAACTGTCCAGCCTTCATCCAGCAGGTGCAGATAAGTACCGATGTAGTTATCCGCCTGTACATAGATATCTTCCATAAATTTCTGATACATTTCCGGTTCTTTTGCATCGTAATCTTTGTCGTAGTCTTTATCCCCTTTTGTCAGGAAACGGATAAATCTGTGTTCCTGCATATCAATGCTGTGCAGGTGAGAGAATACAGCGCGGCATTCTTTCTGTTCCATCAGATAGTGAATCGCTCTGCTCTGCCAGTCGCATACTTCATTCCAGCAATCCAGCATACATTCTGTAATCATTTTCGGGTCATTATTGCCGCAGTAGGAACTTGGAGCAATGTAGCCAACATTTTCCGCGATTTCATAGAACAGGCTGCTTGGAGAGAAGATAAAGTCTGCGTGCATGTCTGTTGCATTGGAAACAAAAATTTCCAGATGAGTTCCGTCTTCCGTGATATTTAACAGTTTCATTGCATAGTTTGCATCTTTTGTTTCGCCATCGAAAGATACTGCCTGGTCATAAATCTGAGATTTAATTTTGCCTGCTTCCAATACTACGAATGGTTCTGCTGCTTTTTTGTTTCTGTACAGTGCTACTCTGTCATATTTGCCTTCTTCATTTTTTAATACTAAACCAGGGCGACGCAGTAACCCTTTGGATAATAGCAGAGTAAATTCTTTTGCACCTTCCGGAACATCAATATTCCATTTTTTAGGTTCAGTAATTGGAGAAACTGTTGCGGACAACTGGTCTGGAATTGTACTTGCATTTAAGCCGTCTTCCCAGTTCAATAATACATTTGTTTTTTCGCTGGTATCTTTTACAGAAGATGCTGCAGATACAGCAGCCATCGCATCTTCCGGTTTTACAATGCAGGCTTTGTCTAAATCGGCAGTAGCAGATTTTATAAATGTAACAGTCTGCACTTTAACATCAGCCATGCAGATAAATTCATCAGAGATAGTAGCTGCGCCCATGCCTAAGCCACCAGGAGTGGAACCATCACATACAAACAGATTTTCACTGTCACTGGTTGGAGGCCATGCGTTACCCGGCCAGTGGAATACTGCTGTTTTGATGCCATTTTCAGCCAGAATATTCCATACTGGTTCCGCTTTACAGTTACGGGAGTCAAAGTTCCCTACAATTTTGTCAATGCCGGAACCCTGACGGAAATAGCCGGTAACCCCATGTACATTGGCATATGCGCCGGTAGATAATGTAGACCACATTGGTGGTGTAACTGTCGGATGACCGCCTAACATCATTAAATCTTCACGTGCGGCACCGCGCTCAATAAATTTCTGCATGTTTGGCATTTTACCTTCACGCAGCATTTTGCGGCTGTAACGAGGATCTAAGCCGTCAATCCCTAAAACAAACAGTTTGTCTGCTAATGCAGTGTTTCTAATAGTCATTGTTCATTCCTCCTGAATTTCTTTTTGCATTGCGCTAAATAATCTTTGATCTTCATATTTTAGTTTCCGAAATACCTTATGGTATCCACTATAGGATATGTCGACACTTCCCTATGTCTATTAGTATAAATTCTGTTTTTTGCTTTGTATAACAGTCTTTATGAGTCTCTTGAAACAGGTTATCCCATTTTTTGAGTTGTGATATTTAGATTTCCTCTCACATTTCCTGTTACAACTTGACGCAGCTTGCACCAAAATGTTATCATTGTGAAAAAGAGTGCAGTTGTTTTGTATGATCAGCTTATTTTTTGTATCGAGGATGTGAACTGTATGCGTATAGAGCAGTTAGAACATTTTATTGCTATCTGTGAAGAAGGAACTTTCATCAAAGCCAGTGATAAACTGCACATGGCACAACAAACTCTAAGTAACTCTATCAAAAATCTGGAATCCACTTTAAACACTCAATTATTCATTCGTAGCAATAAAGGGGTAGAACTTACTTACAAAGGCGAAATTGCATATAAATACTTCAAAGAAATTATGATGACCTATACCGCATTCATTAACGAAATCAGTGAATCAACGGAAATTGCTGATGAAATAAATGTAAGAATATCATCTATCCCGTTTATTGCACTAAATCATATTCCAGAATTTCAATGTGCTATGCTGTTGGGACATCCTAATATTAATCTTTCCATTCAGTCTGAAGAAATAGAGAATATTCCTCATTCTGTAGAAAATAATTCTGTTGATATCGGTTTACTTGTTGGCCAATATCTGGCTGATGAACTTATCTTCCCCAAACTTGATGGTGCCCTTAACATTCTGCCTCTTCGGGAATGGCAGCTTTATGTATGGGTAGGCGAAAACTGCAGCTTATATAAAAAGAACTCTATCCATATATCTACTATCAGTAAATATCCGGTTTTATTATATGAACCGCGTCAGGAAAAACTAATAAAAAATACACTGGATACTTTTTTAGATGACGAATTATCCATCAAACAATATGACAATATTCGCACTATTGCCAATCTGGTAGAATCCACGTCACAGCTCTTTTTTGACTGGCACAACAGCGATTATGGGTTAGATTATCAGATTTATTTCGCCGGTAAAAAAGCCAAAGCTATTCCGGTCGTTCTGGACGAGCCAATTACCATGAAAAGTCTTGCCATCTATAAAGATGCCTATAAAGTGCATCCAAGTTTTCATGATGTAATTGCCCTTCTAAAATCTACCAGTAAATAGTCTTTTATAATCACGAATTCTCTGTAAACAAAAAAGCACCGTTCTGCAGCAATGCAGAACAGTGCTTTTTATTATGGCTGATAATTCAGAATCTTACATGCCGGCAAAGTAAAGAGCAATTGGAACCCCGATAACTGCACAGCTAACGGCCAGACATAATGCTGCACAGGTTGCATAAAGATATACCTGTTTGGATGTCATCCATTCCGTATTCCCGTGAATAAACGCCCCCAGTGGCGAACCGGATGGAAGAATTAAGCCATGGTCCAGAACAATCCCGGCAATCCCTACCAGAAATGCAGGGTTGATACCTTTCATCATCATAAAGGTTGTTAATAAAGGAATAACCAGATTCATAGCAACAATATTTGTGATACAGTTTGTTAATGCCAGACCAACCAGAATAAAAATTAATGCCAGCAGATAAGGACTCATATCACCAACAATACCGCTTACTGCACCTTTAATTGTTAACGCCAGCCCCGCTTGATCAGTTACCAACTGTCCGGAAACAACCAGTGCTGTCCCCATCATAAAATATACCTGCCAGTTTACTGCACCATTACGCATGGCTTGTTCAAAATCAATAATGCGCTGCCCATTTACGGTAGTTAAACACATCATGGTAACTACAACTGCAAACATCCCAACCATACCGATTCTGCCAAAGAATGCTTTTAATGCGCTTTCTGCAGGCAGAAACGCAGGAATCATCATCAAAGCAACTAAAAAAACAATATAGAAGAACCCCCATTTTACTTTGGTATCAAATACGGCTTCCCGTTCTACCAGATTCGACGCATTTTCCATTGTAAATTCCGGTTTAATGCGATTGGTTGCTATCATAACTTTCAGGAAAATTGCTCCTACTAAAACAAAACCAGAGGTTACCAGAAAGTTTACAACGCAAATCAGCGGAATATTATATGCAATCCCTGGAACAGCTGCTGACATAACAGACAGCGACATTAAAATCATAGAAGAGTAAGGAACCATCCCTACCCCGACTGCAGATACAGCCGCAATAAACACTAATACGAATACGGTATATGCGCTACGCTTTTGTGCACCAACTTTTTTCGCAATACTGTAATACATACTGAACATCAGAATCATAGTAGCAAACGGCTGACTGGAAAATGCCGCACAAGCCATTGTGCAAATCCATAATGACACAGCCAGATGCCATGGAGATTTTACACACCATTTAATCGACATGATTTTTGTTGCCAGAAAATCCAGAATCCCGCATTTCCCAAGACCATAAACAAAAATCAATGCCCAGAAAATAACCAGCACCATCTGGGCACTCTGTACAGCAATCATCATACTGTCAACGGTCTGCCCGGTAACTAGAATCCCGGCCATTACAATCCCGACCAGAGCTACCGGAATAACAATCCCCAACAGCCAGCCAAAAATACATCCTAAGAATACACCTAGCATCTGCATACCGTATTCGGTCATTTCACCAAACGGCGGCAACTGCCCTACACCAATCATAATTAAAATAGAAATACCGATAATCAGGTAAAATTTCGCGTTTTCGTTTAATTTGGACATAAAGACACCTCTTTTAAATAATCCTTATATATTTTTCATTCAGGCTGTCGACATATCACCTATATCGGTATTATAAGTTGTATTTTTGTATTTGAATAACAGTATTTATTGGTTTTTATAATAACTATAACCCATTTTTCGGGATGAAAAAGCGATAGGAATTCATCCATACTGCTTTGAAATACATCTTTTTTGTGCCGTTATCCGTTACCTACTCTGTTTCTTTCACCGGCGGCAGTTCACGGTAATACACTCCCGGCTCCGGAGTAATGCCGCGAAACTGAAACATTTCGCTGACGGTCACAATCTGATAACCACGTTCCTGTAATGCTGGCACCAGTTCTGCCACCGCCTGGGCGGTAGGTTCATAAATATCGTGCAGCAGAATAATATCGCCATCCTGCACACTGTTTAAAACATGATTTACAATGGTTTCTTTATCTTTTACTTTCCAGTCATACGGGTCAACCGACCAGCCGATTACCGGTTTGCCTTCCTGTTTTAAAATTTCCAGCACACGCTCATCTCTGCTGCCGTAAGGTACTCGATATAGCACCGGAATATATTCATGCTGCTCTAACAGGGCGGTATCCACCGGACGAATCTGGTTCAGCACTTCTACATCGCTCAATTTTGTCAGGTTCTGATGCCCGAAACTGTGGCTTGCAATTTCGTTATGATTTGCCAGTGTATAATCGATAGCTGCCTGATGTGTAGCTACCTGATTGCCGATAATAAAAAAGGTGGCACGGGCTCTATGGCTCTGCAGACTATGCACAATATCCCAGGTATATTTGCTTGGCCCATCGTCAAATGTAAGCGCTACCATTGGCTTTGCCGGATCGATACCGTACGGATTATCATTCGGCAGCATCGTATCGGCAGCCGGTTCTTTTTCATCCACTGGCACCTGTACAATGGCCTGCTGCGTTGTGCCCTGTTCATAAACGGTTTCGCTGCCAGCAGTTGATACCTGCACACTTTGTTCCGGCTGTGATTCGTTATGCGGCACACAGCCTGCCGCCAGCAGTGCAATGGCTGCACTACAGCCTGCAATATATAAAAATTGTCTGATTGTTTTCAATTTCTTCATGGTCATGTTCTCCTCTGTCATCTGCGCTGTTTAATTCCACTTTTGTAAGCTTACCTATCATACTATACTTTGCGTAAAATTACTATTCCTACTTGCAAAATTTTTCTGGTAATCTGTGTCACTTGTTTAGACGAAAAACACAGGCATCTGGCTTCACAAAAACAGAAAAAATATGAAAGTTTTCTGAAAATTTTTCTGCACAAGACACAAATCGCAGGATAGGCTCATACATTATACTGATAAAGCGACAAATCGCTTTGAGGGAGGAGATGAGGGGCATGCCAATTACACAGAACAAAAAGCGGATTCGGGTACAGCATATTGTGGGTACCGGAACAGCACAGGCGGATATTACGCGTAATATCCAGCTGCCAGCCCGTGCGCGCAAAATTGTGGATATCCATGCGGAAATTGTGGAACTGGATTATGAAATTATTCCGAATAAAATCATCATTAAAGGGGCTCTGCATAAACAGGTTTATTATGTGGAGGAGGGAGATTACGTCGTTAAGGAATTTACCATTATGCGGGAGGAATTCACAGACTTTGTACATATTCAGGGAGCCCGGCCTGATATGGAAGCCATGCTGGATGGCCACATTCTGTTTGTGAACACCAACCCTGCCAACGGAGAGTTCCCGACCGATTTGCTGTATCAGGTTGCTGTACTGGCAGTAGATGTAAAGGTTATTGAAACAATGGCGCTGGATGTTGTCACCGATGCTTACGGGGAAGGCATCAGCGTACAGAAAGCACCGTTTTCTGTGGAGTGCCTGATTGGCGCTGCAGAAAAGCAATCCACAATTTCTGTGGAACATCTGCTGTGTAAACCGGCACGCAAAATTTATGATATGGAGGCAGTTTGCCGTGATCTGGATTATGAAGTGCTGCCTGGCCGTGTAATTGTGCGGGGTACACTGCACAAACAGATTTACTATGTAGATGCCTGCGATGATACCGTACAGGCACAATGCTTCGACAACGAATTCTCGGTGGTTCTGGATGTGCCTGGCGCCAAACCGGATATGGAGGTTTATACCCGCTGCCGTATTGATTTCTGCGAAGCCAAGCTGATGGGGCCGCAGCCATGCAACATGGTAAAAGCCAATGCCATTCTGCAGGTATCCGTAAAAGTAACCGAACTGACAAAAATGAACATCGTCACAGGTGTGGAAGGCGCTCTGACTGACCGCTGCCGTATCCGTGTGGAGGATATCATCGGCCGCAAATGCAGTCAGCAGAATGTTAACCAGACCATTGATGTAAATGCTCCGCTGGATGTAAATAATATGCTGGTGAAAAGCGCAAAAAACATGACTGCCTGTGTGCGCAATGTAAGCTACGAAAAAGTATGCAACAAGGTTATTATCAAAGGTACCATTCATGTACAGGTATATTATGTGGCCTGCAACTGCGAACAGGAACTGCGGGAAACCAGTGCCGATATTCCGTTTACAACCGTTGTCAATTTTGACTGCATCAGCGAAGATACCATGATTCGCTGCAGAGAACGGGTAGAATATACGGATGTTAAACTGGAAGGCTGCCCGTGCGAAACATCTAAAATCCGCGCTGTGGCTATTCTGGAAATCTGCGTATGTGCATTCCAGACACGGGATTTTATGGTGGTAACCAATATCTGCAGCAATGGCCTGTGTAATACACAGCCTCCGCAGACCAAACCGATGCCGGAGCCGGAACCGCCTTCTGACCCGGAAGAGGAAATCTGCCCGGTGGGCGGTTATATGTATGAAGTAAAAGCCGGTGACACACTGGCAAAAATTGCAACTGCTTTTCAGGCACAAGTGCCGGGTATCACCTGGCAGCAGATTGCCCGTTTTAACAACATTTATGCGCCGTATACGCTAAATATCGGGCAGACGCTGCGCATCCCGTGTGTGGCAGGCAAAGGCTGATATACGCAAAGAGAGGCTGAATAAAACGATTTCAGCCTCTCTGTTTATTTATTCTACGATAATATCTGCCACCTGCACCGGAATCACTTTTTGAAGATTTTCCAGCGGCAGTTCCACCTGATAGCCGATTTTGCCGGCACTGAACATAATGGTTTCGTACCCGGCTGCTGTCTGGTGAATCACCGTTTTAAACTGTTTTTTCATTCCGATTGGCGAACAGCCGCCATGCACATAGCCTGTCAGGCCAAGAAGTTCTTTTGCTTTCAGCATTTCAATGGATTTTTCACCTACTGCAGCAGCTGCCTTTTTTAAATCCAGCTCCTCCAGTACCGGCACCATAAATACATAATGGGTTTTCGATTTGCCGGTTGTCACCAGCGTTTTAAATGCCCGGTTAGGGTCCTGATGTAACGCCTCTGCCACTTCTGCGCCGCTGATGGCATCGGTATCTGCATAACAATGATGTTCATAGGCCACTTTCTTCTGATCCAGTACTCGCATCACGTTGGTTTTCATATCGGATTTTGCTGCCATATCTGTTTTCGCTCCTTATGTGCTGGATTTTTTTCATTATAGCATAAAAATTCTGTCTAACGCTACCCTTTTCCGGCAACACTATCAGCAGAACTACAGGAAATGGGGAGATACGATATGAAACCAGTTTTGAAACAGAATCCGAACCGGAAACAGACCCTTCTGCTGCTCTCTGCGCTGCTGATGTTTCTGTTTCTTTCTAATATTCAATGTACCAGAGAAATTGATACGAACAGCCTGATTCGGATTCATGTGCTGGCCAGCAGCAACTCAGATACCGACCAGCAGCTGAAACTGAAAGTAAAGGATGATGTAATCCGGTATCTGCAGCCTGCGCTGAAACAGTCTGATTCTCTTACAGAAAGCCGCCGGATTATTCTGTCCTCTTTGCCGCAGATTGAACAGACCGCTCTGCAGACACTGCAGCAAAACGGCTGTAAGGACACCGTTACCCTGCAATATGGCTATTTTGATTTCCCGGTAAAATATTATGGCAGTTTCAGCCTTCCAGCCGGAAATTATGAGGCACTGCGTATTTTAATCGGTGAAGGAAAAGGCCGGAACTGGTGGTGTGTGCTGTTTCCTCCGCTCTGCTTTACCGACAGCAATGTATCCAGCTCCGGCAAATATACAGACCAGACACCAGATACCCATATTCAGTTTAAACTGAAAAGTATTGAGTGGCTGAAATCACTCCAGAATAAAGAAAATGACCTCTCAGAAGGTTCTGAAAGGCCGTGAACATGTATTAAAAACATCTGAAAAACAAAAAAAGAGAGCCCAGATAACTGAACTCTCTTTAAAAGTGCGGGCGAGAGGACTTGAACCTCCACGAGATTGCTCCCACTAGAACCTGAATCTAGCGCGTCTGCCAATTCCGCCACGCCCGCATGTCGCTGACGACTTTGTTATAATAACACTTTTTCAGGAAGTCGTCAAGCATTTTTTATAATTTTTTTCAATTTCTTTTGTTCTTTTATCGTTCTTCTGTCTGCAACAGTATTTACATAGTATGCAGCAGATTTGCAATACAGTTCATAAACTTGCGGCTGGAGAAAATATTATCGGAGGCATGACGATATAACTGCTCCCACTCAGTTTTGTGCAGCCCTGTTTTATGACGGAACAGTTCGATACCAAGCTGTTTGTTACCGTCAATCTGATACAGGTTGGAAAAATATTCTCCCAGCTCTGTAGTGGAATGATACACATGCATCATGGCATAGGCATCTCTATCCATCTGAAACGAATAATTAAAAATACTTTCGATTCGTTTCAGAATCTGTTCCTGTTCAGAATGTTCTGCACGGCTCATCTGTTCACTCAGTTCCAGCAGCTGATACATCGGCTGCAGATAGTTATGAAACCGCACAAAATCATTGCCGCTGACATAATCAATCAGTTCCGGCAGCGAAATCCCCAGCGGCACAATAATGCCTTTCTCCTGATTAGTAAACGACATAAATGCCGTTGGAAGAAATACATAGTGCAGATAGCCTGCCAGCGCATCCAGAGAGGTAAAATGCATCACATCCTCAATCAGTTTGCGACGCCCGGCACTGTTATAAATGATACCCTGAAAAAACACGGATTTTTCCGTAATCTGTTCATTGTTAAAGGTTTCTGTCACTTTTCGATTGCGAATAAGGTTTTCCCAGTAATAACTGTTATGATATTTCGGATGCATATTTCCAACCCCTTTCCCCAGTTGTTACGCTTATTATATCACATTTATTGACAAAGATATTATTTCATTTTATAATTTTTAGATACCGATGAAAAAAATTTGAACCGCTGCTGCGGTTTTATCTGATTATTTCGAAATTAAACAACAAGGAGTTTGAATAACCATGGAACAGGCGAAAAAACGTATTTTAACCGGGGACCGTCCAACCGGTAAGCTGCATATCGGCCATTATGTAGGCAGTCTGCAGAATCGTGTAAAGTTACAGGATGAATATGAAACCTTTATTTTAATCGCAGATATTCAGGCACTGACCACTCACTTTGAACGTCCTCAGCTGATTCACGACAGCATTTTTGAAGTGGCAATCGACAACCTGTCTGTAGGGCTTGACCCAAACAAAGTAACATGGGTACAACAGTCTCATGTGCCGGCAATTCACGAACTGACACAAATTTTCTCTCTGCTGGTAACTGTGAATGCACTGCGTCATAACCCTACTGTTAAAACAGAAGCTGCACAGTACGGCTACGATGATATGACTTACGGCTTCCTGGGATATCCGGTAAGCCAGTCTGCTGATATTACGTTCTGTAATGCAGATATGGTTCCGGTTGGCGAAGATCAGCTGCCGCACATGGAATTAACCCGTAAACTGGTACGTCGTTTCAACGATATGTATGCACCTATTTTAAAAGAACCACAGCACATGCTGAGCAGCTGTTCCCGTTTAATGGGGCTGGATGGCAATGCAAAAATGGGCAAAAGCCTGGGCAATGCTATTTATCTGGCTGACTCTGCAGAAGAAGTGGCTCGTAAAGTAAAAACAGCTGTAACCGATGCTTCCCGTATCAAAGCCAGCGACCCTGGTCACCCGGAAGTTTGCGTGGTAAATAAATATCATCAGACCTTCACACCGGGCGAATACGAAAACATCTGCGAAATGTGCCGCAAAGGTGCTATCGGCTGTGTAGCCTGCAAAAAACTGCTGACCGAAAGCCTGAACACCTTATTAGACCCATTCCGTGAAAAACGCGCTTACTACGAAGCACACAAAGACGAAGTACGCGATATCATCAGCACCGGTACCGCAAAAGCATGCGAAATCGGTGAAGAAACCATGAAAAAAGTTCGCGATGCAATGTTCTTGACTGTATAAAACAGAATAAACTACTATTCAACAGACCGGGTAATTTCTCCGGTCTGTCTTTATTTTTTCCTTGCTGTTTTGCCGCGCCAAAAGCCTCTGAAAAACCACAAAAAAAGGAACTCCCGAAGGAGTTCCTTTTGTATTTCTGTTGTAAAGACCGGTAATGGAATTAAACTTCCAGGCCCAGTACTTTCGCAGCGTTTTTCCACATGATTTTTTCGTATGTTTCTTCGTCAAAACCATAGGTAGCATATTTTTCTGCTGCTTCCAGGTATGGAACAAATGGGCACGCACTTGCGAACATCATCTGATCTTTCAGGATAGTTTTAGCAGCATCCAGGAAGTCGCTGGAACCTGGGTATTCTTCGTATTCGGAGATTTCCAGATATACGTTTTTGTTACGGAATGTAACACCGATCATTTCATCAACGAATGGCCATGCACCGTGGCTGATGATGATTTTCAGATCTGGGAAGTCTTTTGCTACGATATCGATTTCACTTGGGTGAGTGTAATCCATAACAGTGTTAGCTGTGTAACGAGCTGGACCAGCTGTGATAACGATTGGAATGTTCAGTTCGCAGCATTTTGCGTATACTGGGTACATTTTAGCATCGCTGCATTTCAGCTGAGCGTACATTGGGTCCATAGCTGCACCGTGGAAGTCGCCGCTTTTAACAGCTGCATCCAGGTCACGGATTGCCTGCATACCTTTGTGAGGGTCTACACCGTAGTAGCCCAGGAAGATTTCAGGGCAAGCCTGTACGAACTGACGGATTTCCGGGTTGTTTGGTTTGTAACCGTAAGTTGTTTCAGCGTCACGACCAACGATAACAGCTTTCATTACGTTGTGAGCTTTCAGGTCTTCGATGATTTCTGGCATAGTTCTTGCTCTGCTGTAGAATTCATCAATATCAACACCGTTAGCAATCAGACCAGCGCGGAAAATTGGGCTTTCTGCGATACCGCCGATAATGCTTTTGGTGTTTGGACGATAACGGAAGTCAATGATTGGGCCTTTTACTTTGCCTGCAGGTGCAGCTGGTTTGGAAGCTGCTTTTTCAGCCTGTGCTCTCTGCAGAGCTTTCTGTCTTAATTCTTCCTGAAGTTTCTGTAAATCCATTCTATATCTCTCCTTAGGCAAGATGTTGTTTCATCTCTTGGATATTATAATAATGCATCAAACAGCTGATTTGCCGGTCTTGGGATGATGCTTGTGTTAACCAGTAATTCAGCATTTTCTTTTGCTGCAGATACAGCAGCACGAACTGCGCCTACATCACCAGTTAAGGTTACGAAACCTTTACCGCCGATTGCATAACCGATACGAACTTCGATTAATGTTACATCAGCAGCTTTAGCAGCTACGTCGGCAGCAGTGATTGCAGATGCGATGGAGTAGAATTCCAGAACGCCCAGAGCGTCACGATCGTTCACCTGATTGGTCATAGAAATCGCTGGAATTACCTGTTCGTTAATGTTAGGGATGAGCAATGTATCTACTACATAAGCCCCCCCGATTTTCATGCCTTCAGTCATGGAGGCTCTTACATCAGCAGTATCACCGCCGATAATGATGATGTATTTACCTGGACAAACTGTGGAAGCACGTACAATGTCTACCTGTGCGGCTTTCACCATAAAATCGCAGGTTTCAATGCCGCGGGCAATACTGGACAGTTCAATCATACCTAATGCAGTTCCCATAGCATTATACCTCCTTTCTGATACGAGCGCCGTTTTCATCGATGGAAACAATTACGCCATTCATACTTGCGTGAATGTTAGCGGATAAGCCTTCAGCAGCTGCGCCTAACACTTCACCTTTTACTACGCGGTCGCCAGCAGCTTTTGCTGGAACAGCTGGTTTACCGATATGCTGACGGAATGGAACATATACGGTTTCTGGTGCTAATTCAATGCATTCATGTGCATGCAGACCATCGAAATCAGCCAGACCCAGACGAGCAATTAAGCGGTGGGTTGGAATACGATGATTGTCGATATCAGCTTCTGCAACTGGTTCCATGTTACGTGGAACCTGAATACCTTTTGCACGTAACTGACCTTTGATATAGCCGTTTACTTTACGTGGGGACAGACCCATTGGGCATGCGAACATTTCGCAGGCACCACAGTCACAGCAGTTCATAGCATCCCCGAAGGTTGCTAAGTATTCATCATTGTCAGTAATCTGATCTTCACGCCAGATGTTTCTCATCACAACGTTTGGACGAATCTGATGACCAATCATGTGACGTGGGCACAGGTCGGTACACATTTTGCACTGGATGCAAGCTGCACGAGCCTGGCGTTTGATTGTTTCCATTGGCAGAGTTGCACGCTGGAACAGATAATGATCTTTTGGTAACACGATTACATTACCAGTTGTTTTTGTAACAACCGCATCTGCGATTGCTTTTTCATCCAGAGCGATTTTACCCATCATAGGACCGCCCAGGATAATGCCGTAATCACGAATGGTTGGGTTTGCAGCTGCAATACATTCTGTGATCGGAGTACCGATTGGCACTTTCAGCATAATTGGTTCTTTTACTTCCCCTACTACAGACAGATATTTTTCTGTAACAGGTGCGCCATGCAGCGCTTCGTACAGGTTCAGCATAGTACCTACGTTATCTACCACAGCACCTACGTCCAGTGGCAGACCGCGTTCTGGCACGCTTCTGCCGGTAACCATCTGTACCATTGTCTGCTCATCGCCAGCCGGATAGAAGGTTGGCATTTCGAAAATTTCGATATCAGCATTTGCACGGTTGATAGCAGCTTTTAAAGAAGCAATTTCTTCTTTATATTTGCCTTTCAGTGCAATGACTTTACGGCTAACGCCGAGATGAGCACCAGTTGCATTAACAGCTTCAACAATCTGGTCTGCGAATGTACGGCACAGATATTTATCGGTTTCGATCAGTGGCTCACATTCAGCTGCGTTTACGATAAAGCATTCTGCTTTCGCATTCAGTTTTACGTGAGTCGGGAAGCCAGCACCACCAGCCCCTACGATACCTGCATCTTTTACTGTATCAATAAAACTCAACGTCATACACCACACTTTTCTAAAGAAAATCTATGGAATTTTCCTACAATTTCAAATATTTTTCAGACTTACAGCAAGTCTGCATCAAATTCTTTGTCATCCACAATACCTACAACAGTTGCATCCACTGCTGTATCCATGGAGCCGGCTGCCACTCGCGCAGTACTGCCTACAGCGATGATAACCGTTTCACCTGTACCTGCGCCGATGATATCGGCTGCAACAACAGGTTCCCCGACTGGTTTGTCATTGTCCAGGATGTTAATCGGCTGAACAATCAGCAGTTTCAGACCGGTAAGGGATGTTTCTTTTCTGGTAGCCCAGATATTGCCGATTACTTTTGCAATTTGCACTGAAATTCCTCCTCTTATAGCGCAATTATTCCCGAACCAGCTCTACATTATGGTTCTGCGCATATTCTTTGGCCAGATCAGTTACAATGGCTTTTGCACCAACAACAATCCGGGTTGCACCAGCCTGGTATACATCAGCAACACTGCGTTCACTAACCAGATGATTATCCAGTTTTACAGTTTTGTCAGCGGCAGCCGGTGCCGGTTTACTCGAACAGGATGCCGTGCAGGCACCGCCGTTCACCAGAATATCTTCCGCTTTATCCGGACAGGTAATCATTAAACCGGATTCCTCCAGCAGCCCCAGCTGTGCGCGAAACATTTTGTAATATGGTTTCGCAGCGGTTTTGCGGTAGTCATACAGTTCAATCTGATCCTGCATCAGATAAACCGGTTTTCCTAATAACAGGGCCTGCGACACAATTTTTGTATATGGTGTGTCACAAATCCCGCTGGCGATTTTCGCCAGAGATTCATTGGTCAAATCATGGAGTACCACGGCTTCGCAGCTGGCAACATCAACATCATAGCCGCATTTCTGCGCACATTTGATGCGATATTTTTCCTTTACTCTGGCACTTTCCAGCAGAGTAAAGCGACATGGTGGCAGCGCGCTGTCCTGAGTCAGGCCGATTAAAATCGGTTTCTGAGACTCTGGTGCATCTGCAGTACAAAAGCCGGTGGTACTACAAGCTGTTGCTGGTTTCTGCGCAGCTTCCTGCTCCGCCAGTGCTGCAAGCACACGATTTGCAAGTTCGTCTACCAACGCATCGAAGTCCAAGGGATCCCCTTCTTTCCATTACTTCTTCCAAACAGTTATAAAACGGTTCCGTCCAGTTTGCAGTTCATTGCAATCCCGGTCGGTGTTACCAGAAATGGATTTGCCGGTTTAATCGTAGTGATACCGGTTTCTTTCTCGAAAATTTTCTCGATGCCGGTCAGACAGCAGGTACCGCCGCAGAGATACAGGGTATCCACTTCGTCTTTTTTCACATAACGGTTTACAATTGATGCCATTTTTTCAAGTACAGGTTTCACAATCGGGAAAATTTCTTTATGCCGTTTGTAATTCTGCTTGATTTCCTCTGCTTCAGCGAAGGAAATTTTATAATTTCCCGCCAGCACCAGAGATAAATGAGTACCGCCTGTCGGTTCATCCTCAATCTGAACAACTTCACCGTTTTTCAGAATTGCCAGCCCGGTAGTACCACCACCGATATCCACAACCACACCGTCTTCAATCTGATAGATTGCATTCGCTGCGCTTGGTTCATCGAGAATATTGGTAACTTCCAGACCAGCCCCCTCTGCAATGTACTGATGTGTTTTTACGCTGTCTTCGGTTCCAGCCGGCATTGCGATGGCACAGTATTGTAACTCCATGCCAATACGCGCTTCCAGCTTTTCCTTCAGTGTGCGTACAATCTGCAGTGCGCCGACATAATCAACTACTACACCGTCTTTCAGTACACTGGCTGCCTGTTTTTCACAGGCAATCGGGTTATCTTCCTCGTCAAGTACAACCAGAACGATATAGGCAGTCCCCAAATCCACACCAACTTTCAGCTTGTCGCTTACCGGTTTAAATGTTTCTGTTTCAGACTTCACTACCCGTTCCATATAGGCATTTACGCGCTCCACATCCATCATTTCAGCAAAACTCCTTTACTGGAATCTTATTTAATGATGCGGCCCAGAGGCATAGCGCCTAATTCGGTTGCATTACCTTCATCAGTATCGATATGCATACGGCAACGGAAATTGTCGTTTACACGAACGATTACATCTTTAAATACAACTGGGCGTTCGCCCCCGATTTCAACGCTTACATGCTGACTGTCAGACAGCCCCATTCTGCGTGCATCGGCTGTTGTCATATGAATGTGGCAGTGAGCCACGATTGTGCCTTCTGGAATTGTTACACTGCCTTTTGGGCCTTCCAGTGTGATAGAACCGGAGCCAGCTACATCGCCGGATTCCCGCAATGGAGCTTTCACCCCTAAACCTCTGGCATCACTCTTGGACAATTCCACCTGAGTTGCTTTACGCACTGGACCCAGTACAGAAACGTTTTCTTTTCTGCCTTTCGGACCAACCAGGGTAACACGCTGTTCAGACAGATACTGACCTGGCTGAGACAGTTCACGTTTTGGAGTCAGAGTAGCACCAGGGCCAAATAAGGTTTCTAAGTCTTTCTGGCTCAGATGTACGTGACGTGCCGAAACTTCAACCTGTACATATTCTTTGCTGATGGTATCCACTACAGCATTTACAACCTGATCGATCATGCTTGTTTCGCTCATTTATATTCACCTGCCAAATGCATAAACATCATCACCCGCAAAGCACTGGACAGACTGTTCAGTACTTCCAGGATGTCATTTCTTGTATATCGGTTTCCTTCATGAAGCGCTGTGATAGCAGCTGTTTCCACTTCACGCATCTGCGTATACAGCTGATTCAGCTGTGCATATTCCAGACCTCTGGTATACTCCGGTACACCAGCTTCTTCCACCGGATAGAACTGCATCGGGTTCTGCGCCCGTTCCTGCACTTCTGCCGGGGTCAGACCGATGATATGAGTAACCACCAGCGGCTGATTCAGCACATGACTCCGCAGAATATTCCAAAGAATTGTTAATATATTATTTAAATCGTCAAGCAGTCTCTGGCTTCCGCCGCGTTCTGCAATTACGGCCTGCATCAGAATAATCTGCGACTGCAGACTTTCTGTTTTTCCGCGGAACAGAATCTGCGGATGATCTTTGGCAACCAGCACATCACCGTATAAAACAGTCATGTGTACCGGTTTTTCAAAGTAGCAGGCACCTGTGTTGTAATCTACATAATTAGCGCCTTCAGCTTTCACTGGTGCAGCAACAGAAGGCATAGGGGGAACTTCTGCTGCGCTGACGGATTCCGGTTTGTCACCGGCATTGTTTCCGTTCGTAATTTTAATTTGGCGTCCCATCAGATATTCACGAGCGGCCGGAGAGAGGATATACCCTGGTTCTACTACATAAAACTCAGGCTGTTCGCTGCGCGGTATTTCCGCTCTCACTTTTGCTTCCGTAATTACCTTCAAACGCTACACCCCCTTATTGGGTTTATAGAGATAATCTTATTTTAATTTAGGCAGAATGGATTCTACTTCTTCATGTGGTCTTGGGACTACATGAACAGCCAGTAAACCACCGATTCTTTCTGCAGCAGCAGCACCAGCATCTACGGATGCTTTAACTGCACCTACATCACCGCGTACCATTACGCAGATTAAACCGCCGCCTACCTGTACTTTACCGATCAGGGTAACGTTTGCAGCTTTTACCATTGCATCGGCAGCTTCGATAGAAGGTACTAAACCTTTTGTTTCAACCATACCTAAAGCCTGCATTACAGCCATTGATATACACTCCTTCAATTTCGGTTTCACCGGGCTTCACAGCCAGCTGTGAGCACCAGCACCGGGATTTTTTCTAAAATTATTTTAATTTAGGCAGAATGGATTCTACTTCTTCATGTGGTCTTGGGATTACATGAACAGCCAGTAAACCACCGATTCTTTCTGCAGCAGCAGCACCAGCGTCAACAGCAGCTTTAACAGCGCCTACATCACCGCGTACCATCACGCAGATTAAACCGCCGCCTACCTGTACTTTACCGATCAGGGTAACGTTTGCAGCTTTTACCATTGCATCGGCAGCTTCGATAGAAGGTACTAAACCTTTTGTTTCAACCATACCTAAAGCCTGCATTACAGCCATCTATATACACTCCTTTTAGAATTCTTTAAAAATAAATCGTGTTATATTCTGATTCTAATGCAATTAGCCCAGAGTAGGCAGAATTTCTTCTACTTCGTCGTGTGGACGAGGGATTACATGAACGAATACCAGTTCACCAACACGTTCAGCAGCAGCAGCACCAGCGTCAACAGCAGCTTTAACAGCGCCTACATCACCGCGTACCATAACGTCTACCAGACCAGCACCGATGTGTTCTTTACCAATCAGAGTAACGTTAGCAGCTTTTACCATAGCGTCAGCTGCTTCGATTGCAGCAACAACACCTTTTGTTTCGATCATACCTAAAGCCTGCATTGTAGCCATAATAATAATCCTCCTAAAAATAATTCAAATCTGATTTGAATTTCTATTTTCTATCGTTATTTACGAAACTTACGCGTTCTGTAATTTTTCGATAATTTTGCGAACCAGTACATCCATCTGATCATCGCTTAAGCCAGCGGATGCAGGAGCAGCAGCTGGTGCAGGAGCAGCGTCAGCGTTTTTCATTACGCAGATACCGCTGGAGCAGTCTGGCAGAGAAGCACGGATATCTTCGATTTCCAGCATACCAATTGCAACATAACGCAGGTTTACTAAATCCAGAGGACCAACGTTTTCAGATGTTGCAGAACCGCCGATTGCACCGCAACCCAGTGTTAAGGAAGGTAACAGACCGGTTGTACCACCGATACCGCCCAGAGCACTTGGTGTGTTTACACACAGACGGGATACAGGAACACGTTTTGCAAAGTATTCAACCATATCCTGGTTGTTGGTGTGCATTGCAAATGTGTGACCTTTCCCTTCGTAGCGCAGGATTGTGCATACGATGTCACAGATTTCTTTGTAGTCTTTACCTGTGTAGAAGCCCAGGATTGGAGCCAGTTTTTCGTTGGAGTAGGTATGACCACGGCCAACACCATCTTCTTTTGCAACCAGTACGCGAGCGCCAGCTGGAACTTTCAGGCCAGCCAGATTAGCGATGGTCTGTACGCTTTTACCTACGATCTGTGGGTTCATTGTGCCGTTTGCACGCAGAATGAATTTGCTCAGTTTTGCACTTTCTTCGTCATTCAGGAAGTATGCGCCCTGTTTTTCGAATTCAGCACGAACTGCTGGAGCGTAGTCTTCTTCACAGATGATAGACTGTTCGGAAGCACAGATGGTACCGTTGTCAAATGTTTTAGAATCCAGAATACGTTTAACAGCCAGTGCCAGGTCAGCGCTCTTATCGATGAATGCAGGACCGTTACCAGGGCCTACGCCGATAGCAGGGTTACCGGAGGAGTAAGCTGCACGAACCATTGCAGAACCACCAGTAGCCAGAATCATAGCAGTATCAGGATGCTGCATCAGAGTTTCAGTAGCCTGTCTGGTTGGGATGCTGATGCAGGAAACCAGATCTGGGTTACCGCCAACTTCGGAAATTGCCTGACGGATAACTTTTACTGTTTCCTGGATGCAGCGCAGAGCAGATGGATGTGGAGAGAATACAATTGCGTTACCAGCTTTGATAGCTACTTCTGCTTTAAACAGAGTTGTGGATGTTGGGTTGGTGGATGGAATTACACCTGCAACAACGCCCATTGGGGATGCAATTGTAATCAGACCTTTTTCTTCGTCTCTGTTGATTACGCCGATGGTTTTCATATCTTTGATAGCCTGCCAAACATTGTAGCTACCGAATACGTTTTTCACTACTTTGTCTGCAACGATACCGAAACCTGTATCTTCGTTAGCCATTACAGCTAAGCGAGCAGCGTTACGAACACCAGCATCAGCGATGGATTTTACGATTTTGTCTACTTCTTCCTGGGATTTTTCAGCCAGTTCAGCCTGTGCTGCTTTTGCTGCAGCCATTAAGTCACGTACTTCCTGTACGGACAGCAGGTCTTTGTCAAAAAGTTGCATAATTAAACACTCCTGTTCTAATTATTTACAAAAAAGAAGCGATTCCTTCGATTATTTCTGTTTTAAGAATTCACAGATAGAAGCAACTAAATCTTCTTTTTTGCCAAATCTGATTTCTTTCCGTGTCATGTTGGTGATATTTAAATCACGAGCCACACTGCGTAATTCTTTTACAGTCATGGCATTCAGCACTTCCGGAGTGAGGGTTTCTGCCTGAGTTTTCAGTTCAGCGTTCTGTTCGTCATCCGCTTCTTCAGTTTCCCCGGCAGGATCTTCTTCGTCGGATTCTGCTTTTGGCTCCTCTTTCTCAGCTTCTCCATCCTTTTCAGTCGGTTCTGCCGGAGTCTGCGGTACCTCAGCTTTTACTTTTTTTTTTGGAACAACCAGTGTACAGTCTACTTCGTCATGAGGACGGGCAATTACATGTGTATACAGTACTTCCCCAACCTGACTTGCCGCTGCAGCAGCTGCATCAACCGCCGCCTGTACCGCAGCAACATCACCAGTAATGGATAAGGAAACAATCCCTTTATCGATTTTGTGAACCTGCTCGAACGATACGTCAGAAGTTTTTAATGCGGTATCCAGTGCTACAACTGTAGGACAATAACCTAAAAGTTCAATTAAACCTAACGCTTTCATATTTCACCTCCTACGCAGTAATAATAAACATAAATAATAATATAATAGTTGTCCGCCCTTATTCTATCTGACTGTATCCATTATTCTGAATTGCAAGTCAGAGAAAAACAAGAGAAGATAATTACCGCCATCTTTAAGCACCGGCTATCGGTTCCGCCAGCCGGATAATTCGCCTTAAAGCGCAAAAAAGCCGCAACAATCCTTCTGCTCATAATATAAACCTTCACTTTTATTTTATCAGAATCATGGCCGCTATTACACCATCAATCCGTGATACTCCATATCCAGAAAAGAAATATTATTACCAGTACAAGAACCGTGCTTGCCTTCTTATTATTTATAAATTTATTATATTTCAAGTATAGCCTCTGAGCAAGTATTTTGCAATTTGTTCCTTGCCACTTCTAGTTGTATCAATCATTCATTTTCAACTTTTACGCTCAGTTGATTTTATGAAGAATTTCACTTTCCTGAAAACAAAAAAACGACCGAAAAAATCGCTTTATTTCGGTCGTTTTTTTAACATTGCACAATACTGCAGGCTATGCTATAATCCTACTGTATTTTTGCAGATTTTCATTTTTCAGTTGCAACCAGCAGAAGCAATGTATTATAAATATTCGCTGAATACATGGATGAATTTACGAGCAAGCGCCAGCTGATTTTTATCAATATTTTTATTGATAACTGCGTAAATCGCAAAGGTTGCCTGTTTATCTTTTACCGGAATATGCACCAGTGACGGGAACACATTTCGCTCCAGATACGGCGGAAAACTGTACATAATTGCTGTATCGTTGCGGAGCATTTCTTCACATAGTTTATAGTTGTTCGTGGATAACGCAACTTTCGTGTGCCCCAGCTTCTGGAATGTATGAACCCCTCCGGTACCGCCAATTTCATATACAACAAATGGATAATGTGCGATAGTGCTGATTGACAGCGATTTATGGTCAGCCAGCGGATGGCCGGCAGAAACTGCAATATAAATCGGATACTGTTTCAACGGAATTAACTCAACCTCATCCGGAATATTTTCAAAAAATTCTGTAATCAGCGGAGAAACACAAATCATACCCAGTTCCTGATGTTCTACACAGCGCTCAATGATACTGTCACGATACCGTTCTGCCGTAAACAGATTTACCTCCGGATAATGGGAGATAAAATCTTTAAATGCCACTGGAAGAACAGAGATATTCAGCATTGGCGACAGATTTACATTCAGGTTGCCACGCAGTGTTGTATCTGTACTTTGCTTTGCTTTCAGTTCCCGCTCCAGTTTTGCGAGGCGACTGATAACATCCTGTGCTGCACTGAGAACTTTTTCACCGTCGCTTGTTAAGCGAATCCCTTTTTTCGTGCGGTCAAGCAAATGACAGTTCATCTCATTTTCCAGACTTTTTAACGATTTATTTAAACTCTGCTGAGTTACATGCAGTTTTTTTGAGGCAGAATTGATGGAACCCGACTTGGCTACCTCCACTAGCGCTGCCAGCTGATCAATACGCATATCTGATTCCTCCTTTAATCATGATACTGCAACACTTTATTTTGCAACGCAATCCTGCTATTTGCAGGGAATTAATACTCCTATTAAATACATAAAGAACAACATTTCCTTTTACATACCCTGATTAGTATAGCATTTAAACATTTTAGATACAAGAGCTATTCTGTTTCAATTTTTTATCCAAGGAGACGTCCTGTCATGTCTATTGTAATTTTACTTCTTGTTACATTTATAGCTACCGCTATTCATACATCCACCAGTTTTGGTTTCGGTATTATCACGATTATGGTATTTCCGCTTCTGATGCCAACCTATTCCTGTGCCACTGTCTGCGTTACGGTGCTCACTCTGGCATTTACTGCAATCAATGCAATCAGGATGCGCCATGATATTGTATGGAAATGGATTGTACCAACATTTATCAGTTACTTCATCGCCAGTTTTTTTGCCGTACGAGCGCTTAGTATTGTAGATGATGGATTTATCAAAAAAATCCTTGGTGTAGTATTAATCTGTCTGAGCCTGTACTTTATCTTTTTCCAGAAAAGAATCAAAATGCAGCCAACAAAACGTAATGGTTTTATTGCCGGAGCATTAAGTGGCACATTGGAAAGTCTCTTCTGTGTGGGCGGCCCACCGATTGTACTCTATCTGTTGACTGTCAGCAACGATGTCCGTCGTTATACCGCCAGTGTCCAGGCATGGTTTGCAGTTACCGAAATATTTCTGCTTTACATGCGCTATATTAATGGTTTAATTACACCGGAAGCAGTTCACTATTCCGCGATCGGGCTTCTAGCCATTCCGCCTGGAATTTATCTAGGCAGCAAACTGTTGAATCACATGAATCCTCAACGATTGAAAAATGTAGTTTATACTATCATGCTGATTTACGGTTCTATTCTGATTTTACGGTAAACACAAAAGTGGTTCTGAATCAGGCAGCCAATTTTACTGTCCGATTCAGAACCACTTTCTTTTGTAGTTTTTCTTAATCGTTGCTTTGCGTATTCCCTTATATTTCATTTTTTCGGTTACCCTGCAAACAAAACGGTATGGAACATTAACCAAATCTGCACGGCTGTCACAGCACACACAAATCCCGCCACCGTACAGCATACGCAGATATATTTCTGTTTTTTTGTGCCGCCTGCCTGATACTGTTTCCCGAAATAAACCGCTGCACAGGAAGCAGCCACACCAAGGAGCAGTAAAACGGCAATCATGCCAATTATCATCGTCTTCAAATCCATTGCAATGCACCTCCAGGCCAGTGAATTCATCATAACCGTTTTCTCTAGCGTTATATCCCCTGCTTTATCAGATTAAAACAGCATAGCACAAGCTGCCAATGTTGCGCCCAGCGCAATACAGTACCGGGCTCCCTGAAAACTGTTTTTTCTTAAAATCAGCGGCGCAGCTCCCAGGGCAAAGATAATCATACCCAGCGTCCTCGGCAAAAATCCATCGGCCAGTACAGCCAGATAGAACAGCGCTGCCACCATAATATAAAACTGACACAGCAAAAGCGGAACAATATCATTCAAAATCTCTCCGCCGTCTCGAAGCGATGCAAATACACACAGCAGGCTGCATAATACAACACCACCTGTAATCAGAACAGTTTCCATATTTTCATCCCCCTTTTTGTTTCACGTGAAACATCTTATGTAATTATTTTGCCGGTATATACCACCAGCTGTATATGTTCTTATAAAGTCAGAGCTGCGGAAATTTTCCGCAGCTCTTGTTTGGTTATGCATATTGTCGAGTCATTATTTCAGCTTTTTATCCAGCCACAGTAAGCCTTTAAAACTTACGATACCCCAGATGACAAAGAAACCGTATGCTGCCACCGGATTTTCAAACCCTAAATGCCATGTGGAATCACTGAGGAAGATTTTTTCCCACCCTGGAATGTCTGAATAATAATACGCACCAGGACCGAATGTTCCATCAATCAATCCTGCATCCTGTGAAGCCAGATAAATGGCAATCACCAGCGCGCAGCAGCAGATAATGATGGCACAGCGGTTCATAACGGTAACAATTTTTTCTCTTGTTTCTTCACGCATATGAGGTCACTTCCTGTTCAGAATAAATGCTTTTCCCGAGTTATTTCATTATATCAGATAATCCTGAAATTATCAGCAAAGCTTATACAGTAGAGATATCCGGAATCGGGAAGAAGTTGCCGCTCAGCATAATCCATGCTACTAACAGTGTCAGAACCAGGTTGAATGTCTGACCAACTACGTACAGTGTTAATGGTTTACCACCCTGCATGTAGTACAGCATTTCTTTGAAGTTGGATTCCAGACCAATAGCAGTAAAGGTTAAGCAGAAGCACCAGCCTTTAAAGTTGCTGAATGTTTTCAGAATTGCACTGTAAGTTTCAGAGCCGAATGCAGGCATGATAACGAAGGAGAACAGTACGGAAGCTGCAAAGAAGCCCAGAATGAATTTAGGGAATCTGTGCCAGATTTCGCCTGCGCCAACTTTACCGCCTGTGGATTCTGTATCAACTTTCATAGCAAAGAAGATAGAGATTGCCAGAGCGATAAAACCAATCAGAATGTTCTGAATCATTTTAACCAGAGCAGCTACCTGACCGCCTACAGGACCTAACGCTTCCCCTGCCAGTACTACCGCACCGGTAGAGTCAACAGTACCACCGATCCACGCACCGCCGACCATTGCATCCATACCAACAGCTTTGATACCGATTGGCATAAATACCATCATCAGAACGGTAAACATCAGAGACAGACCGATTGCAAAAGTTAAGTCGTTACGTTTTGCGCCGGATGCAGCAGCCGCAGCGATAGCAGCGGATACACCACATACGGATGTCGCAGTTGCAATAACGATAACCATTGGTTTAGAAACCATTTTCAGGAATTTAGTACCAAACAGCCACATGAAGATGATAACAACTGGTGTTACAAACCATGCGATTGCCAGACCATAGATACCGAAGTTGGTAATGTTGGAGAACAGTACTTCCGCACCCATTACTACCAGACCGGTTTTTACATAGTATTCACTGATTAAAGCCGGTTTCAGCCATTCAGGAGTACCGATTGTGTTACATACTAACAGACCTACTGCCAGTGCCCAGAATGCGTATTCCAGATAGTTTTTCAGAGTAGCCTGTGCGGAGAAGATGTAAGCAATCCAGGACAGTGCAAACAGCCCTGTAAATGCAATTGCGAATTTTTTTACATCTTTGCCCATGAAGTGTGCACCGATGCTGAACAGTACTAATAATACAACATAGGTGAACAGCAGGGATGCAAAATAGTCCGGTGTCATGTTGCTCAGGAAGGTTGGAGCGTCAGCATTACCCCATGTGGAGAATTTAACTGCTTTAAATTCAAATGCTCCTGTTACTGTAGAAATGATACCTGCAAAAATGATGATAAAGCCCAGCCAGATCGCCCACCAGTCTTCCTTTCTATAAAGGTCGGACCACTGGAATTTCTCGGCAACGACCGCCTCGTCGCCCGCCTGCACGTTTTGTACATTTTTGTTTTCAGCCATAAATAAAACCCCCTTGTCATATTGTTTTTGTTTTGTCTGAATAACAGATTATGAATCATGTTCTGTACATTGCCATATGTTTTGCGCGCTTCTTACACATAGCTAAACACAGAACACCATTCCATTGCTTCTATCAGCGTTTCATTGTTCTTAGATAACGGATTTTCATTATCCTATTTTGCAAAAGCTATAATTTTCACAAAACCCATAAAAATAATCTTATGTAACTATCTCGCTGACTTATCTCTATTATAATACATGTTAAGAATTTGTCAATAAGAAATTAATTTTCTTAACACATTTTATTTTTTCTCATTTTTTTAAACAAAAAACAGGTTTCACCTATCGCTACTCCCTGTTTAACATCCATTAAATGTATGCACTTTTCGTTACAATATAACCCATACAACTAAAAACAGCTTTCATCCGCCATGCGGTATCCAACACCAATCTCCGTCATAATATACTGCGGTTCTGCCGGATTTTCTTCCAGTTTGCGACGAATATTGGCCATATTCACACGGAGGATCCGGTTATTATCCGGCATATCTTCTCCCCAGATGTTTTTGATTAAATAATCATATGTTAACACCTTGCCCGGATTATGCCCCAGGAGTTCGATAATACGCAGTTCATTTTTCGTCAGATGCACCCGTTCACCATCCAGCATAACAATATGTTTGTCCAGGTCAATGTGCAGCTTCCCGCAGCAATATACATTTTTCGCAACACTGCCGCGGTCTTCACTGACTGTGCGGGTTCGCAGCACCACGCGAATTCGGGCCAGCAGTTCCGAAGTACCAAACGGTTTGGTAATATAATCATCAGCGCCTAAATCCAGCAGTTCCACTTTTTCCTGTTCGCTGTCACGTGCCGACACTACCAGCACCGGGCAGTTATGGGTCTGTCTAAAAGATTTCAGCAATTCTTTCCCGTCAATATCCGGCAGCCCCAAATCCAGCAGAATCACATCGGGCTGAAAAGAGCGCAGCAGCATCATAGCCTGCTGACCATCCTTTGCCACTACCGGCATATATTCGTTTGCAATCAGAATGGATGTCAATACATTCACAATCGCATCTTCATCTTCAATAATCAGAATATTTCCATTCATATCATTCGTCCTCCCCTACCGGTAAACAGAATGTTACTCTCAGGCCTTTCCCCTCAATATTCTCTGCAAAAAGCCGTCCGCCATGCGCTTCCACAATCGTTTTGCAAATCGATACCCCAAGGCCAAGCCCGCGGCTGGAATCCGCATCCTGCTGCCGTCGTCTGCCAAGCCCCTGGAATACATGCTGCAAATCTTCTTCCGCCATTCCCGAGCCGTAATCCTGCACCGATATTTCTACAAATTTTCCGGCCTGAACAACATTCAATTCAATTTTTTTATCACTTTTTCCATGCCGATACGCATTATCCAGCAGATTGGTTACAACCTGGCGAATCAGAATTGGATCCATGGGAATCATCAGCAGTTCATCAGGCTGCTGAATTGTCACCTTTAATTCAGGATGATATTTTCTGCACCGCACTACGGAATCGGCAATTACTTCTTCTACAGGCTCCAGCATTTTTTTAAATTTTGTGCTGCGATTTCCAATCTTCGTTACCGAGAGCACATTTTCTATCATTCGCAACAGCCAGTGAGCTTCCTCATTAATATCCACCAGCAGTTTATGCTGCTGTTCCGGCTGCATACGGGTTCCATTTTCCAGAATTACACCACTGGCCCCGATAATCCCGGTTAAAGGTGTACGCAAATCATGAGAAATGGATCGTAAAAGTGAGCCACGCAGCTGTTCTTCCTGTTTTTCCATCAGAATCCTCTGCTGTTCTTCTCGCAGTTCCTGATGGTCAAACGCAATAGCAAAGTGGTTGATTAAGCCTTGTGCAAATCGCTCTATTTCATCATTTAATGCATCTTCCCCAAGAATAATACAGGTTGTCCCGAAAATCTTTTCCTGCCACAGAATCGGTATGCAGAGCACTCCATCACCATGCACAGGATCCAGATCATCTATTATAACACGCCGCTGTGCAATCGATTTCCGCGCATTTCGATAATATTCCGGAAGATACTTTTCTTCAACTGTACGCTTTGGAGGTTCCTCAACAGGGTCTTCCGGAAGCGGAATTTCCTGCAGAAAAACAAATTCACTGTTCTCATTTTCCAGATAAATAACTGGTCTTCCTACTTGCGCATGAAGGTTTTCCATAAGCAATGTAACGATTTCTTCTTTTGTATCCGCACGCAGCAGCATCCGATCCATTTCATTCATCAGATGCGCCATTTTTTCACGCCATCTTGCCTTGTCACGCTGCTGATGCATATTTACTGTTAACGCACAGGTCAAAACAGATGTCGCCATCATCACAAGAAACGTGAGCGGATATCCAGTCAATGAAAAATCAAAGGCAAAAAACGGATAAAAGAAGAAAAAGTTGGTGGCAATAATGCTGTAAAATGCACTAAAAATCCCCCAGAAATATTCCCCGGTCAGAGCGGAAATAACAATTATAGACAACAAAAATACACCAGACACATTGGTTGTTTTTTGATACAAAAAAACAACCACATAGTTCACAGCCGTGGCAATAGCAAGCACTACGATTGTTATGACCAGTTTGTTAAGTACGTCTATCCAGTTTAGTTTTGGTTTTCTTTTTTTCTCAGTTCCGGTTGTCATTTTGCAATTCCTCCTACTTTGATTATACCATATACGTTTTATTTCCGCATTATTTCATCATTTTTTCCGCAAAATCTTTTCCACAGTTCTACAGACAGCAGGTAAATTTTACTGACAAGAATTCCACATATTTTTTCCGAAATAACAAATACTTTCTAGCAAGATACATTGCAAACAAATTGTACAGTTTGTATCAGCATCGAAATATCCGCATCAGAACCACTTCAGAAAGGAGTTTTTTAATATGAAAGCAACGGGTATTGTGCGTAGAATTGATGATTTAGGAAGGGTGGTCATTCCAAAAGAGATTCGCCGCACGCTACGTATTCGCGAAGGCGATCCACTGGAAATATTCGTAGACCACGACGGAGAGGTTATCCTCAAGAAATATTCTCCAATCGGCGAGTTGAGTGAATTCGCCCAGGAATATGCCGACTCTTTATTTGAAGCCACCGGGCACATTTCCGTCATTACCGACCGCGACCAGATTATTGCTATTGCTGGCGCATCTAAAAAAGATTACCTTGGCAAATCAATCGGCGGGGCTGCCGAAAAAGTAATGGAAGAACGCAAGGCAATTTGTGTAAACGATATTTCTATTCACACATTTTTCCGTAGTAGTACAGATAGCGGTATAGAAAAAAATTTCCCCGCCCAGGTGATGGCTCCCATCATCGCCGAAGGCGATCCCATCGGCACTGTAATTATTGCCGCAAAAGAAACCGGGACAAAGATGTCAGAACTGGAATTAAAGCTCGCGGAAACCGCAGCCTCTTTTCTGGCAAAACAAATGGAACAATAAAAAAGAAGTGTTTTCTTCCAGCCTCACGCCAGAAGAGAACACTTCTTTGTTTATTGTTAATCTACAATTTTCACTGTACTATAGCAAAAAAGCGAGCTGCATCAGCAGCCCGCTTATCGGCAATTATTCAGCTACAGGATATACGCTAACCTGTTTTTTGTCTTTGCCTTTTCTTTCGAATTTAACGATACCATCCACTTTAGCAAATAAAGTGTCATCGCCACCAATGCCTACATTGTTACCTGGATGAATTTTGGTACCTCTCTGTCTGTACAGGATGTTGCCTGCCAGTACAAACTGACCGTCTGCACGTTTCGCACCCAGACGTTTGGATTCGGAGTCACGACCGTTCTTTGTAGAACCTACCCCTTTTTTAGATGCAAATAACTGAAGATTTAATTTCATCATTTCGATGCACCTCCCTTAATTCTCAAATTCTGTATAGAAATATATTTGGGATACTCTTCTCTGAGATTCTGAAACCCTGTTTCCAGGGTTCGCAAAATAATCTGTGCAGTCTCCTGCTGTTTCGGGTTTAACCCCTCCGGCAGCCGATAAGACAGATAGCCGTCTTCCCCGCCTTTTACTGTACCTTCACTGCCCAGTTGAAGTTCCAGACTGTTCACTACAGTAATTGCAAGAAAAGATGCCGCTGCACAAACGATATCCTGCCCATGTTCGGCATAGCCGGCATGACCTGATATCTGAAATCCCTCTATGGTATTTCCCGTTTTTACAAGCTGTACTTTAATCATCAGCTTACGCTTCGATTTTTACTACAGTTGCTTTTGTGAAAGGCTGACGATGACCTTTTTTTCTACGGGAGTTCTTTTTAGCTTTGTATTTGAATACAACGATTTTTGGAGCTTTACCGTTTTCTTCAACTTTCAGTTCAACTTTAGCACCAGCAACGTATGGAGCACCTACGGTTAAGTTACCGTCTTTGTTTACCATTAATACTTTGTCGATGTTTACAGTTTCACCTGCTTCAGCGTGTAATAATTCAACTGTGATTACATCGCCTTCCTGAACTTTGTACTGTTTCCCACCTGTTTCGATAATTGCGTACATTCTCTGCACCTCCTTCAAAATACTCGCCTGAACTTAGGTAACGCGCCAATCTCCGACTGTGCGTTTTCAAACCCAGCCCGCGCGGTTTCAGCGACATGCGCTTACAGAGTAGTATTATACGCCTTTCCATTCACAAAGTCAACGATTTCTTCACGAAAATACAACAAAAAACCGGTTTATGTCCGCCTCTAAGGAATTCAAATTTTTCAGCTGGCAAGGCAGCTTTGGATTTTTTGAGCGACGCATACTAAAGGTACACAAGGCAAGAAAAAGCCAAAACAACACTGCCGGATGGAAAAATTTCAATCTCTCTGAAAAACAAAAAAAGCGGTGTGAGAATTTCTCACACCGCAAATATCCAACTGGCTGGGGTACTAGGATTCGAACCTAGGGATAACGGAGTCAGAGTCCGTTGCCTTACCGCTTGGCGATACCCCAGCGAAAATCACAAGACATATTATAGCATCTTTGATTTTGGATTGCAACCCTTTTTAGAAAAAATGTGCAAAAAGTTTAGATGTTTTTTTGGCAGAACAAACTTTGCTTATTTTAAAGCGTCTGTCAGCTGAGGCACAATCTGTTTTTTACGGGACATTACACCTTTCAGATAGGTTCTGTCTTCCGCATCAGATTTGAATGCGGCTTTTACAGCTGCATCAGCGCCTTCCCCGCAGTAGATTAAATCAGTAGATTCATCCATAATATCTGTCAGCATAAAGAACAGCATATCTGCACCATGTTCCGCAAAGCTTTCTTCCATATATGCCTGCATACGTGGTTTTAATTCCTGCAGTTCCTCCCCGCTCATGGAGCTTACCTGGCCAACACCGAAAGTGGTATTACCGGAGTTGAATTTTTTGAAATCCAGATACAGAATTTCTTTTTCTGTTTTGCTGCCCAGTTCGCTGCCAGCTACAAACATTTCTTTCGCATAAGCTTCCACATCTTCAATACCTGCAATAGCAGCCAGTTCCAGAGCTGTCGCTTTGTCTGTTTCTGTGCAGGTTGGAGAACGGAATGCCAGCGTATCAGATAAAATTGCAGAACACAGCAGCCCTGCCACTTTTGCATCCGGTGTTTTCCCATTCTGTTTGTAGAACATGGTCACAATTGTTGCGGTACAGCCAACCGGAACATTGCAGAACAGAATTGGTTCGGAAGTTTTCAGCCCGCCGATTTTGTGATGATCCAGAATTTCCAGAATTTTTGCTTCTTCAATGCCGTCTGCGCTCTGTGCAGCTTCGTTATGGTCCACCAGAATAATTTCCTGACCAGCCATATCGCCCAGCAGTTCAGGGGCCGCCATACCAAAATGGTCTAATACAAACTGAGTCTCTGGATTTACATTGCCTAGACGACCAGCAGCATAGCCTTCTCCTTTCAAAGCGGCATAGCCGATTGCAGAGCAGATAGAGTCTGTGTCTGGATTTTTATGACCTGTAATATAAATTGTCATGAGTTTCCACCATCCATTTTTAATTAATTTAATATAAGAAAAATCGAAAAATCAATATCCTCAAATATTTTACACTGTTGTGTAAGGCATGACAAGAGTTTTTTAACGAAGGAGCAGAACCGATAACAATGCGAGCAGCGAATTCGAAAACCAGATGGACATTAACGCAGGATGTTCTGCTGTGCCGGATTTGCAGAATCCGGCAAAAGCGAACAGACAAGGAAAATGTCCAGATATTTGAGGAAAGCTGCAGAGTATGTTATCAATTCTGCGACAAAATAAAAAAACCGGCTTAGACAATGCCTAAACCGGTGAATATGCATTGGCTGGGGTACTAGGATTCGAACCTAGGGATAACGGAGTCAGAGTCCGTTGCCTTACCGCTTGGCGATACCCCAGCGAAAATCACAAAACTTATTATATCATGTTTTTTTTGTTTTTCAAGTCTTTTTTCATATTTTTTTACTGCTGCTGATAATCATAATAATATGGCATAACCAGTACCACTTTTGTTCCTTTACCCTGGGTACTGTCAATCAGCATTTTGCCGCCATGCAGTTCCATAATCTCACTGGCAATGGATAAGCCGAGGCCTGTTCCGCTTTTATTACTGCTGCCTTTATAGAATTTTTCTTTTACTCGTTTTAAATCCTCCGGCGAAATCCCGCTGCCGTTATCCTCGATAATCATGACAATCTGGTCATCCAGCACCTGGCTGCTAATTTTTATTTCTGCTCTCGGCCGGCCAACTGTAAACTTCATAGCATTGTCTACAATGTTTATAAACACCTGTTTGAGACGATTATAATCAGCAAATACCCAGCCTTCATTATTGTCTGTCAGCACCGTCATTTTTACCCGTTCCTGATGGCAGCGTACGGCAAACTGATTGTGAATATCTTCCAGCAGATGACTGATGGAGAATTCTTCTTTTTTTAGTTCAATACGATGCGCCTGCAGGCGTGAGAAATCCAGAAGATCATTCACCAGAATAATCAGACGATCCGTTTCCTTTCCAATGATGCCAAGACCTTCTTCAATAATTTCCGGATCATCATTCATATCCTGCATGGTTTCCGCCCATCCTTTAATGGATGTCAGCGGTGTACGCAGCTCATGAGAAATCGAAGAAATAAACTCACTCTTGGCCTGGTCAGCTCTGGTAATTTCTTTTGTCATGATATTCACGGCATCTACCAGCTGCCCGATTTCATCATTATGATATTTAATAGCCGTCACCTTATAGTTCCCCTGGGCAACTTCCTCTGTTACACGCACCAGCTCCTGAATCGGCACCAGAATGCGTTTTGACATAGCACGCGCAAAAATATAGGCGACACAAACTACCGCAAGTCCGAACAGCAGTGAAACAATCACATAGCGGAAAATAACCTGATACACCGGCTCCAGACTGGATACATACCGCAAAACACCAACAACATTGCTGTCATCATAAATTGGAGCCGATACCGCAATAATCATCTCGTTCAGTTCACTACGGCCTGTCCAGGAATCAATACGACCACCCAGAGCCTGAATAAAATCTCCAGTTGTTACAATTTCTTCAGAAGACGACCCGGAGCTATCAATAATTACCCGTCCGTTTAAATCCAGCACTTCAACCAGTGCGTTTTCTTCCATGTCCAGATTTTCAAAAATGTAATTGGATTTTGTATAAATATCGCCTTTACTTGCAGAACGATTATAGAAGTTTGCTGCGGTTTCCACGTCTGTCATCAGAATACGTTCCACACCGCCCAGATAATACTGACTGATAACCACCATAAACATACTTTCCAGCAGCAGAACAGCAATCAATGCCACAAGTACATAATTGCTGACTAGCTGTTTGCGAATACTCTGCACTGTTATTCATCGCCTCCCGACCAGCGATAACCGTAACCCCATACTTTTTCAATATATTTTGGATTGGACGGATCATCCTCGATTTTCTGACGAATCCGTCGAATATTTACATCCACAATTTTGAAGTCACCAACATAGTTATATCCCCATACATTATTCAGAATCTCATCACGATGCACCGCTTTGTTGGCATTTTCCATAAAATATTTCACCAGTGTAAATTCGATTGGAGTCAGTTCAATTTCCTGACCATCTTTTAACAGTTTACGTTCATCAGGCAGAATCACAAATTTTCCGGAAACAATCTGGTTGCCTTCCTCAACCTCTGGCTTTTTGTCCACGATATTCAGACGCCGCACCAGCGCATTGATACGAGCCAGCAGTTCTTTCGGACTAAACGGCTTCACAATGTAGTCATCGGCACCAAGTTCCAACCCTTCAATTTTATTTTCCTCCTGCCCTTTCGCTGTCAGCATAATAATACCAAGCGATGGATACTGTTCCCGCGCCCGTTTACAAACTTCAAACCCGCTGATACCCGGCAGCATTACATCCATTAGTGCCAGATCCACGGAATTATCCAGTTTTTCCAGCGCTTCTTCGCCACTCCCTGCTTCCACTACCTGAAAGCCATTTTTTTTAAGGTTCACTACAATAAAACTACGAATGGAAGACTCATCTTCCAGCACCAGTATTTTTGTCACTTGCGTTCTCCTCCTTCAATTTGCAGGCAGGAAATCAATCGACTGGCATCTACCCGAAAACCATTGAATTCCCCTTTTCGAATTTCTGCAACATATATTTTATTTTTTGTCGGATTATTTCCCAGTACAACCATATTTCCCGTCTGCTCCATATTATCCCACACAATCTGGTCAATCGCAGCAATTGAAAATACGGTTTCAAATTCCATATTATCGTTTTCCGCGTAGAAATCCGCCCATACAATGGTATCCTGGCTGCGGAAATCATAATAAAGCGAATCCATCCACTCCAGTGGTACAGAAAACCGATAGCCGTCACTGCTGCTTTCCAGAATGGCATCCACAGCCTGCAGGCCTTCCATACCATCCCACTGCAGCCACACCTGAATAAATTCTTCATAACCTTTTGTTGAATCATTGATTTCCGGTGACCATAATGAAATAATTTCTACAACGCCATCATTATTTTCATCGCGGAACATCTGAATGCGACTCATTTCTTCATAATCATACGGCAATGGATGTTCCATAACCACCGCAAATCCGTCCTGCGTTTCTTTCAGAAGCAGAATATTTACAAAATGATTGTGCCGCATGGCCAGATAAACGCCTTCTGTATTTTCTCCAACCTGTTCAAACCGCATTTCACTGCAGTATCCGGTAAATGTTTCATTATATACCGGAGCCAGTGTCCCGTAATTATAATCATATACAGTAATATTGCTGCTTCCTTCCAGCACAGAAGTATCCATACGGGCAGTTACAATTACATTACCGTTCTGTTCATTATGCGCCAGCGCAATCTGGTCATAAACCACATGCTCTCCATCTGCGATATCCACCAGTTCCTGTTCTGTCATCTGGTAGAGATACAGTTCTTTCTGAGCGCCATATCCAGTGCTGACACCCAGAAGAATTTCTGTGCTGCCGTCCTCATCCAGATCCTGCACAGAAAAATAATCAATATCCGTCCCGTATGCTACTGCTTTATGTTTCAAAAACCATTGGTTTTCGCTCTGTTTCAGAATCAGAAAACCCAGCATAAAATTACTTTCTTTATTCGTATAAAAGGCAACAATTTCTTCTTCCCCATCCCCATCCAGATCCAGATGCTGATAAGCATTGGCACTGTTTAGAGCTTCCGGCATAATCAGACTCTCCTCACGGCCCAGAAAAGAAGTCACCAGCTGCTTCTGCTGCAACTTTTCCTGATTAGATTTTGGCGGGGTAATCAGACTTTCTGGCGAAGCAAGTTCCAGATTACAGCCGCAAAAAATCAGCATTACTGACAGGCAGCTCAACAGATAAACTATTTTTCGTAATTTCATAGACATTCTCCTTTACAGCCAAAGGCTGTAACTGTTTTTCTGTTGCTATTATAGCATAGAGCGAAAAAAAGAACTACCTCAAAAATGAAGTAGTTCTCTGTCTTCTTTTACATTGTTGTAATCGCGCAGCTTAATTTGCCGCCGCTTTTTTTGTTTTATGCAGAATAACCTCCGGTGCTTTTCCTTCCGTAATGCATTCCGCATGAATTACAACTTTCGCAATCTGTGGATTGGATGGCACTTCGTACATGATATCGTTCATTGTTTTTTCTACAATCGAACGCAAACCACGAGCACCAGTGTTGCGTTTTAATGCTGCATCCGCAATGGCCACCAGCGAATCATCGGTAAACTCCAGCTCCACATGGTCCATTTTCATCAGACGCTGATACTGTTTGATTAATGCATTTTTCGGTTCGGTCAGAATCCGAATCAGTGCGTCTTTGTCCAGTGCTTCCAGTGTTACAATTACCGGCACACGACCGATAAACTCTGGAATCAGACCAAACCGCAGCAAGTCTTCCGGAATCAGCTCTTTCAGCAGATTGTTCTGTTTTTTCTCTTCTTTTGTTTTTACTTCCGCATTGAAACCCAGACCTTTTTTCCCGATTCGGTTTTCAATAATCTTTTCCAGCCCGTCAAATGCACCGCCCAGAATAAATAAAATATTACTGGTATCCAGCTGGATAAATTCCTGATGCGGATGTTTACGGCCACCCTGTGGTGGTACGTTTGCAACAGTGCCTTCTACGATTTTCAGCAGAGCCTGCTGTACCCCTTCACCAGAAACATCGCGGGTGATGGATGGGTTGTCACTTTTACGGGCAATCTTATCGATTTCATCGATATAGATAATCCCCTTCTGTGCCATTTCCATATCATAATCTGCCGCCTGAATAATTTTCAGCAGAATATTCTCCACATCTTCCCCTACATAACCGGCTTCGGTTAACGAAGTAGCATCGGCAATTGCAAATGGAACTTTCAGAATTCTGGCCAGGGTCTGCGCCAACAGGGTTTTCCCGCTGCCAGTCGGCCCAATCAGGCAGATATTCGATTTCTGTAATTCCACATCGTCGTTTCCAACGGTGCTGTTAATACGTTTATAATGGTTATATACCGATACAGCCAGTGTTTTTTTGGCTTCATCCTGCCCGATTACATACGTATCCAGAATTTCTTTAATCTCTGCCGGTTTCAGAATTTCCGAAATATCAATATCCGGTTCTACTCCCAGTTCTTCCAGTACAATTTCATGACACAGGTTAATACATTCGTCACAGATATACACATTTGGCCCTGCAACGATTTTCTTTACCTGATCCTGCGTTTTGCCGCAAAAGGAACAACGGATTAATTCTTTTTCTTCCTCAAAGTTAGGCATATACTCACCTCATAAAAACTTAATGCTTGCTCATAACCTCGTCAACCAGTCCATATGCCTTTGCCTGTTCGGCTGTCATGAAATTATCTCGTTCGGTATCCTGACGAATCTGTTCCAGGCTCTGGCCTGTACGTTCCGCAAGGATTTTGTTCAGGTTTTCTCTGGTTCTTAAGATATGTTCAGCGTGAATCGCGATATCTGTAGCCTGCCCACTGGCACCGCCCATTGGCTGGTGAATCATAATTTCACTGTTCGGCAGTGCAAAGCGCTTGCCTTTCGCACCTGCTGCCAGCAGAAAAGCACCCATGCTGGCTGCCATGCCCAGACACACAGTGGAGACATCAGGCTTGATAAAGTTCATGGTATCATAAATTGCCAGACCGGCACTTACGGAACCGCCAGGACTATTAATATAGAGGAAAATATCCTTGTCCGGGTCATCAGCTTCCAGGAACAGCAGCTGTGCAATAATTGCATTTGCTGTTGCATTGTTAACCTCATCCCCTAAAAGAATAATTCTGTCTTTTAATAATCTGGAATAAATATCGTAAGACCGTTCACCGCGATTGGTTTGTTCAACAACCATTGGAACTAAATAGCTCATCCTGATTATCCTCCTTTACAAGTAATATTCACTTATATCTTAACCAATTTTTGCGTTTTCTAACAGGAATTCAGAAACTTTTTCTAATAACAGGTTGCGTTTAATTGCCATAACCTGACCTCTCATAGCGAAAATTTCTTTTACGCTGTCTACAGGCTGATTATACATTTCTGCCATTCTTGCATATTCTGCATCTAAATCTTCATCGGTAACTTCCAGACCTTCTTTTTCAGCAATTGCTTCAAATACCAGAGTCTGTTTTACCAGAGTTTCTGCTCTCATTCTGCATTCGTTTTCAACGTCTTCCAGTTTGCCGTTTGTCAGATTCAGATAATCTTCCAGTTTGATACCCTGCTGGCTCATCTGGAAACGGATATCCTGCAGGAAGCTTTCAGCTTCTTCTTTCACCATGGATTCTGGTGCAACAACATCTGTCTGTTCAGTTACTTTCTGAGCAACTGCAGCTTTGTGTCTGTTTTTGATTTCAGCTGTTTTTTCTGCACTCAGCATATTTTTAATATCTTCTTTATATTCTGCAACAGTTTCAAAGTTGCTTACATCTTTTACGAATTCGTCGTTCAGTTCTGGCATGATTTTGCGTTTGATAGCATGCAGAGTTACTTCAAATACAACAGGCTGACCAGCCAGGTCGCTTACATAGTAATCTTCAGGGAAGCTCAGTTCGATGTCACGAACTTCTTCTACTTTCATACCTTCCATCTGTTCTTCGAAACCAGGGATGAAGGAACCGGAACCGATTTCCAGATCGTAACCTTCTGCGGAACCGCCAGCGAATGGAACGCCGTCTTTTTTACCAACGAAGTCAATGTTTGCTGTGTCACCTTTTTTCAGAACATTGCGTTTGTCGGTGATAGTTTTTACTTCAGCCTGTTTAGAACGAATCATATCAATATACTGATCAATTTCTTTATCAGTTACTTCAGGATCGATATCTTCGATTGCGATCCCTTTGTATTCGCCCAGTTCTACAGTCTGTTTTGTGTCAACAACAGCTTTGTAGATGAATTCTTTGCCTTTTTCCATCTGAACGATTTCAAAGTCTGGACGAGAGATAGCCTGGAAGCTGGAATCAGCAGCCATAGCTTCTTTTAATGCATCAATGTAATTTGGCATAATCATGTAGTTTGCAGCATCTTCGAAGAATACTTCAGCGCCGTACATTTTTTCCACTACTGCCATTGGCACTTTACCTGGGCGGAAACCTGGCACTTTAATTTTTGGAGCCATATCTTTGTATGCTCTTTTCATAGCTTCTTCAAATTTTTCTACTGGTACAGTAATGGTTAACTCAGCCTTTACTTTATCCAGTTTTTCGATACTTACTGTCATTTCAAAATTCCTCCTAAAAATATGTTAATTTTATGATTAAACATTATGCATAGAGTCTATTATAACTCGAAATACGCCTGTAGAAAAGTTTTTTTTGCAGTTTTTTTCAAATTAATCGCAGGTTTTCTCAAAATGCTTAAGTTTTCTATACATCGTACTGCGGCTAAACCCGCATCGTTCACAAAAATCAACCATCGTAATCTCTCCTCTCAGCCAGAGTGTATAACAACGGTCAAATTCACTGGTTTGCAGATGTGGTCTTCCAAACTGTACACCGCGTTCTTTCGCCGCCTCAATTCCTTCTTCCTGCCGTTGCCGGATGCTGTCGCGTTCCATTTGCGCTGTATAAGACATCACAGACAGCACCAGATCCGCAATAAAGGTTCCCAGCAAATCCTTATGATAACTGGTATCAAGCAGAGGCGTATCCAGCACACGAACATCAGCACATTTCTCTTTTGTGATAATCCTCCACTGCTCCTGAATTTCCTCGTAGTTTCTGCCAAGCCGGTCAATGCTCTTGATAATAATCAGATCATCCTGCCGCAGCTGGCCCAGCATTTCTTTATAGGCCGGACGTTCAAAATCCTTACCGCTCAGCTTGTCCACATACAGATTTTCCGGAGGAATATTAAACTCTGCCAGTGCAATGAGTTGTCTGTCCTCGTTCTGTTCTTTTGTCGAAACTCTTACATATCCATAAATCGCCATATCTTATACCTCCCCTATAAACTGTCTGCAACATCTCTTTCTACAGGTTTGATACCGTCCGGATATGCCTCTATTCATTTTGCAAATTATATTTAACTAATTTACTATGTTTGAATCTATACCTGGCACCCTTCGCCAGCTGCGAGAGAAAAATGAATGGAAACAGAGTACTGTCAGGGAAGCTTTTTATTTTCATTACGGCTTTCCTGTGTTAAGATAGAGCAGTAGAAAGCGAGGAGTCGGCATGAAGAATATTTATGGCCTCACCTATGTACAGTTAGAATCATATTTACTGGAACTCGGTGAAAAAAAAAGTAAAGCACCATTTATCTATCAGGGATTATATAAACAGCAGATTGACAGCCTTCTGGATATTCCGGCTATCCGTCAGTCACTCTTAAAACAGCTGGAAGAAGATTTTTCCATGACGCTGCCTCGGCTGGTGGAACAGACCGAAGGGGACGACACCACGAAATTTCTGTTTTCACTGGAGGACGGCAGCTTAATCGAAGCAGTGCTGATGCGCCAGAAATATGGAAACAGCCTCTGCATTTCCAGTCAGGTGGGATGTAATATGGCATGTGCATTCTGCCAGAGCGGTCGTTTCAAAAAGGTGCGAAATCTGCTGCCGGAAGAATTAACCGGTCAGATTATTTATATCCAGAAACAATTACATTTAACCATTTCCAATATCGTTCTGATGGGAATCGGAGAACCATTTGACAACTACGATAATGTGATGCAGTTTTTAGAAATCATCAGCCATCCGCACGGACTGGCACTTGGGCCGCGTCATGTTACCGTATCCACCTGCGGTCTTGTACCGCAAATTGAACAGTATGCATCTCATCCGGCTCACGGATTGCTGGCTATCAGCCTTCATGCACCGGATGACGAAACCCGCAGTCGTCTGATGCCGGTTAACCGCCGTTATCCAGTGGCGCAGCTTATGGATGCAGCCCGTTCCTGTATTCTGAAAGCCGGCAAAAAAATCATGCTGGAATATGTTATGCTGCAGGAGATCAACGACCATCCATGGCAGGCTCAGCTGCTGGCCGACCTCATCGGATGCGATGCTTTTCATGTTAATCTGATTCCGTATAACGAAACACAGAATCTGGGCTTCACACAGAGCAGCCGGGAACGAATTCTGGAATTTTACGACGTGCTTAAAAAGAATCACATCACCGTCACCATGCGGCGTGAATTTGGTTCTTCCGTAAACGCTGCATGTGGTCAGCTTCGCGCAGATTACGAAAAGCAGCAAAAACAGTAAACAGCACTTTATCCCGTATATAAAAATCTCCATCACGCATACAACGGGGATGGAGATTTTTTGTTCAGACATATCCAGCACACAAAAAAGCAGACCATTCCGTCTGCCTTTCACAATTTATTTTTGTTATTTCTGTTCTTCTGGCTTCAGTACCTTCTGCACGTCTTCCAGAGTGACTTCCATCAGGCTCTCGCGGGTAATGGTTTCCGCAACTGCCAGCCGGTTTGCCTGTTCCACCAGAATTTTCTCAAACAGATTTCGTACCCCTCGACCATTGCCAAATGTTTTATGACTCTGCGAAACATCTGCCAGATAATTCTGTACCTCCACCTTTGCCTCATCACTCAGTGTATAGCAGTTTTTGTCACAGCGCATCTGGAAAATCTCCATCAGTTCATCGCCGGTATAGTCCGGAAAATGCATGAAGCGATTAAATCGGGATTCCAGCCCCGGATTGCTGTGTACAAACTCCTCCATCAGTTCCACATACCCCGCAACAATAACTACAATTTCGTCACGATGATCTTCCATATATTTCAGCATGGTATCAATGGCTTCCTGACCAAAATCATTTTCCGCTCCGCGAGACAGCGTATAGGCCTCATCGATAAACAGTACACCGCCTTTTGCCTTTTCCAGCACCTCCATAGTTTTTGTTGCCGTTTGCCCCACGTATCCAGCCACCAGAGCACTGCGGTCTACCTCTATCAGCTGACCGCCCTCCAGAATCCCCAGCGTTTTATAAATCCGTGCCATCAGACGGGCAATCATGGTTTTACCGGTGCCCGGATTACCGGAGAACACCATGTGTAATGACAAATCGCTGACCGGCAGATTATGCTGACGGCGCATCTGATAAACGGTTACCAGATTGATTAAATCCTGCACTTCCTCTTTAATATGAGTAAGCCCCACATAACCTTCAAGTTCTGCTTTTAAATCCTCGATGGTTTCCGGCGGCTCCTGCTCTTGTTTCTGCTCTTTGTTTTGTGGTTCTGCTACCGCCTCTTCTGTTTTATTTTCCTCACGCAATGCTTTGCTGGAATCTGCAGTCCGTTCTTTGCCTATTTCCGCAGTACGAGCCTCCAGCTCTTTCTGTAAATCATCCAGATTAGACGCAGTACTGCCCCAGAAATCATCGGTCATGCGTTTCAGATTATTTTCTGTCATGGTGCGAATCAGTTCATTCTGCATCCGAATCAGTTCATCTTTATGATCCATGTTCATCCATCCTTTACACAGTTCTTGCTGTTTCCATTATACATCAGGAGATGTGCAAACACCTAATAAAAATAGAGAATTCCATTTTCATATATCCAAAAATATGTTACACTTATAGCACTGCATTTTATCAAGAATTACTGGAGGCTATTACATATATGGGAATTCTTATTGCTCTTATTATCTGGCTGCTGATTCTGGTGGCTATTGTTGTAAAATTCCGTCAGGACGGCAACACATCGCATCAGCGACTATTCAGTGTTTTTCTGATTATCTGGGCCATTCTGGCTATCGTTTACTACGATGTTCTGATGCTCACAACCGGCGGGTTCGCTGCCGAAAACGCAACACAGTGGCATCAGTATCTGCCGGTGGTGCTGTTCTCAATCTGCGCCGGCATCGGCACCTATTTTCTAATGATGACCTTCCGCAAATTCCATAAAGAATCACCGGAAGATGACACAAAAACAAAAAAGAAAACCGGAAAAAAATCCAGCAAGAAGAAATAAAAACGGGGACAATATCTGCACAAACACTATGCGATATTGTCCTTTTTTATTCTATGTGTATGGTAGTGCAGGATCGATGCAGCTTTGGTGCAGGAAGAAATCGCTCAACCAATAGGCCGGTGTAGGAGATGTAGGACTTTTCAGAAAAAAATAAAAAATGAAAAATAATTAGAAAATACTTTTAGAAAAGTGCAGCATATCCTACACTCCTACATCAAAACAAGCAAAAATCCCTCTGCGAATCGTTTTTCACAGAGGGATTGCTTTATCATGTATTGTGGTCGCTTACGTGGAACTGTTTCAGGTTTCCGATTTTCTGACGGCGCTGTTCCAGTTCTGCTTCTACAGCTTCCAGCGGAATGCCCTGATCTACCATCATGACCAGCAGATGATACATTAAGTCACAGATTTCGCCTACGGTTTCATCCTGCTGACCATTTTTTGCCGCGATGATAACTTCACTACATTCCTCACCGCATTTTTTTAAAATTTTATCCAGGCCTTTATCCAGCAGATAACAGGTGTAGGAACCTTCCTGCGGTTCCGCTTTGCGCTGCTGTACAACGGCATACAGACCTTCTAATACGTCCTGCATTTATTTCTCCTCCCAGATTGTCCGATAAAAACAGCTATGGTTTCCGGTATGACAGGCGGCACCGGTCTGTTCCACGATAATGAGCAAAGTATCATCGTCACAGTCGGTACGAATCTCATACACTTTCTGCACATGGCCGGAAGTTGCCCCTTTATTCCAGAGTTCCTGCCGGGAACGGCTGTAAAACCATGTATAACCGGTTTCCATTGTTTTTCGCAGACTTTCTTCATTCATGTATGCCAGCATCAGAACCTCACCAGTGCTTTTTTCCTGCACGATTGCAGGGGTGAGTTCACTTTTGGCAAAATATTTTTTTAAATCTTCCATAGTGCTGCTTCCTCGTTTTACCACTTTCTACAGACGCAGGATTTTTTGTGCCTGACAAGGCAGATGTTTATTTTTCGAGTGACGCGTACCCAATGTACGCAAGACGAGAAAAATGAACATCAACACAGTCAGGTGCAAAAAAGACCAGTCCGTCATTTTCTTACAGGAATATTGTGCATCCGCAAATGCTCCTTCACCTGCTGCACTGTCAGTTCTTTAAAATGAAACAGAGAGGCCGCCAGTGCTGCATCGGCTCCAGTTTTTTCGAATACTTCCGAGAAATGATCCAAGGTACCGCATCCGCCCGATGCAATCACCGGAATATTCACCACTTTACTAATGGCATCGGTTAATTCCAGATCAAAGCCCTGCTTGCATCCGTCAGTATCCATAGAGGTGAGCAGAATCTCACCGGCACCGCGTCGTTCACATTCTTTCGCCCATTCGATAGCATCCATCTGCATATCGATACGTCCGCCGTTTACCACTACCGTAAAGCCGCCTTCCGCTTTGCGCCGTGCATCAATAGCAACCACAACACACTGGCTTCCAAATTTATCGGCTGCTTCGCTAATCAGTTGCGGATTGCGTACTGCTGCCGAGTTCACCGAAATTTTATCGGCCCCGGCGCGAAGCAGTTCCCGGAAATCATCCACTGTGCGGATACCACCGCCTACTGTTAACGGGACAAATACATTTTTTGCAGTATTGCGTACCACATCAATCATAGTGCTGCGCCCTTCATGGGTGGCCGTAATATCCAGAAAAGTAATCTCATCGGCACCCTGACGGTCATATTCAATAGCACACTGTACAGGGTCACCCACTTCTTTGATGCCCACAAAGTTTACGCCTTTTACAACCTTGCCGTCGCGCACATCCAGACATGGAATAATACGTTTTGCTAACATGTCTGCGCACCTGCTTTCGCTACAGCCTCTGCCAGACTCAGGCTTCCGCTGTAAATAGATTTGCCGCAGATTACACCGTACAGATTCAGCTGTTTACACAGTTCAATGTCGGCAATAGATTTTACACCGCCGCTGGCAATAATGCCACAGCCTACCGCACGATTAATTGCATCCAGCTGCTCGCCATTTACACCGGAAAGCATGCCATCTTTGGAAATATCGGTATAGATGATGGTCTGTACTCCCACAGCCTCCATCATTTTTGCCATCTCAATGTAATGTACATTGCTGGTATCCAGCCATCCTTCGGTGGCTACCATTTCATTTTTAGCATCAATGCCGACTGCAATCCGGCTGCCGAAATGATTTACAGCATCTTTCACCAGAGCCGGATTTTTTACTGCAACCGAACCCAGAATGACACGCTCAATACCCTGATTTAAGTAATATTCAATCGTATCCATGCTGCGAATGCCTCCGCCCAGTTCCACTTTCAGGCCGGATTCCGCCGCCACTTTACAGAAAATTTCCGCATTGACCGGTTTGGCATCTTTAGCACCGTCCAGATCCACCATGTGAATCCATGCAGCACCGGCCTGTTTAAAGCCAGCCGCAGTATCATAAGGACTTGCTGCCACCTGTTCTGCTGTATCAAATTCGCCTTTGCGCAGACGGACACATTTGCCGTCTTTAATATCAATTGCTGGTAAGATAATCATGTTGTCACCAACTTTGCAAAATTTTTAAGAATCTGCATCCCTACCTGTCCGCTTTTTTCCGGATGGAACTGAGCACCGTACACATTGCCGCGGAACACCAGCCCCGGAATTTTTTCGTTGTAAGTGGCATAGCAGCTGATATATTCATCACTGGTTTCTGCCCGGTAGGAATGTACAAAATATACATAGTCACCGTCTGCCACATCCGCACTGAGTGCGCAGTCATGCAGTACGGTCAAATCATTCCAGCCCATATGGGGAATTTTTAATCCACCACCGTCAATCAGCTGAACGCAGCCTGGAATCAGACCAAGGCCATCGCTTTCGCCAAATTCATAGCCTTTCTCAAACAGCATCTGCATACCCAGACAAATACCAAGCAGCGGTTTTCCTGCTGCCGCCTGTTTTTTTATTTCCTCGGTAAAGCCGCTGCCATTCAGCATGGTCATAGCATCGCGGAACGCACCAACACCCGGCAGAATAATGCCATCCGCTTCCGCCAGGTCAGCCGGATTGGCTGTAATTTTATTTTCAATGTGCAGATAATCCAGTGCATTCTTTACACTGAACAGATTGCCTGCACCATAATCAACAATATGAATCATAGTCACACCTCTGTTATGCCAGCACACCCTTTGACGACAGAATATTTCCATCGCGCAGTTTTACCGCCTGCTGCAGTGCATGTGCAACGGCTTTGAAAATGGCCTCGATTTTATGATGGTCATTGCTGCCGTATTCCAGACGGATATGCAGAGTAATGCCGCTGTTCATCGCAAATGCACGGAAGAATTCTTCCACCAGGCAGCAATCCAGCGCACCGACGTTCTGGTTTGTAAACGCTGCATCAAAATGCAGAAAAGCTCTTCCGCTGATGTCCAGCGCACAGAATGCCAGAGCTTCATCCATTGGCACATAAAAACTGCCAAACCGTTCAATCTGCTTTTTATCTACCACCTGAGCAAATGCCTGCCCCAGCACAATTCCCACATCTTCCACGCTGTGATGACCATCTACTTCTAAATCACCTTTCATCTGCAGGTTGATATCAAATCCGCCATGCACGGCAAAGGCTGTCAGCATATGATCAAAAAAACCAATACCACTGGTTCCGGTAAACGTTCCTGTTCCGTCAATATTCAGGTTCAGCTGAATCTGTGTTTCCTTTGTTTCCCGTTTGATTTCTGTACAGCGCATTATTCGGCTCCTTTCAGACAATCACGCAATGCATTCAGGAATGCATCATTTTCTTCATCGCTACCAGCACACACACGCAGGTAATTTCCCATCAGACGAATAGCAATGCCTTTTTCCTGCAGTGCTTTATAAACTCCGGCGGCATCCTCCACTTCCATATATACAAAGTTGGAGCGGGTATTCTGAATCGATTTGATTTTCGGCTGGCTGCCTGCCATCGCCTGCAGCATTCCAAACAGATAATCTCTGGATTCTTTTATCAGCAGAATGCATTCTTCAATATAGGCAGGGTGGTCCAGAATAATGCTGCCCACTACCTGCGACATAGTGTTCACATTATATGGCGATTTTGCTGCTTTCAATGCCTGGATAATCGTTTTGTTGGAAACTGCAAAACCCAGACGTGCAGCAGCCAGACCAAATGCTTTCGACAATGTTTTCAGCACCATCAGGTTTGGATAGTTTTCTACTTCATCCAGCACAGAGCCATAGGCAAATTCCATGTAGGCTTCGTCTACAACCACGAGCACATCTTCCAGTTCGCGCACAATTTTCAGTACATCTTCTCTGGATTCAATCAGCGATGACGGATTGCAAGGGTTGGAGAAAATCAGCATCTGAATCTGTTTTTCTTTTGCTTCTGCAATCAGTTCATCCACACCAATCTGCAAATCTGAACCTTTTTCAAATACTTCTACCTGCAGTCCTGCCATTTCACCGTAAATTTTATACATCCCAAAGTCTGGTTTTACCACCATCAGTTTATCGCCAGCGTTGGCAAAACAAGTTGTCAACAAAAACAGCAATTCATCAGAGCCATTAGCTGCCACTACCAGATCAGCCGACACATCGAACACATTGCTGAACTTCTGGCATAAATCCACTGCGTATGGATCCGGATAACGGTTAAATGCAATTCTTGGAATCATCACACTGATTTCATGTCGGATTTCATCCGGCAGACTGATAAAACTTTCGTTGGCATCCAGCCGCACAGCATAATTGCCGGTAATCGGCTGATATGGCACCAGATTTTTTAATTTTTCCGGTAACTGGTACGTCATTTCGATTCTGCCTCACTTTCAAAACGAACTTTAATCGAGTTGGCATGTGCTGTGAGCTGTTCCCGTTCTGCAATGCAGACAATATCATCATGAGCAGCACGTAATGCTTCCTCTGTATAATAAATATAGCTGGATTTCTTAATAAAGCTGTCCACGCCCAGCGGTGAGAAAAATCTTGCAGTTCCGCTGGTAGGCAGCACATGGTTTGGTCCGGCATAATAGTCGCCAAGTGGTTCCGGCGCATACTGCCCCAGGAATACAGAGCCTGCATTGTCCAGACGGCCCAGATATGCCATTGGATTTTCCATCATAACTTCCAGATGTTCCGGCGCCAGTTCATTGGCCAGCTCCACCATTTCATCCACACTGCGGCACACAATCATTGCACCGTAATCACGCAGAGATTTTTCAATAATGTCTTTGCGAGACAGTTTTGCCATCTGACGTTCCAGCTCGGCCAGAGTTTTTTCTGCCACGGTTCTGTCAGTGGTCAGCAGAATAGAGGAAGCCAGCACATCATGTTCTGCCTGACTCATCAGGTCGGCTGCCAGGAATTTTGGATTTGCAGTGCTGTCAGCCATCACAAGAATCTCACTCGGCCCGGCAATCATGTCAATATCTACAACACCATACAGAATCCGTTTTGCAGTGGCAACAAAAATATTCCCCGGCCCTACAATCTTATCTACTTTTGGAATTGTTTCTGTCCCGTAAGCCAGAGCTGCTACCGCCTGTGCACCGCCCATCAGAAAAATGCGGTCTACACCGGCCAGAGCTGCCGCTACTAAAATATCCGGATTGGCACTGCCGTCTTTCAGAGGCGGTGTTACCATAATCACTTCTTCTACACCAGCAATTTTAGCCGGCACTGCATTCATCAGCACGGAAGACGGATATGCCGCTGTACCTCCCGGTACATACAGCCCTACCCGTTTCAGACCTCGAATGCGCTGTCCCATCATCACACCGTTGGATCTGGCATCAATAAAGCTCTGCTGTTTCTGCCGACTGTGAAATTCGCGAATATTTTCCATAGCGTTGCGCAACGCTTCTACAAAGCGAGGGTCTGCTTTTGCCACAGCCTCTTCCATCTGAGCACGCGTCACTTCTGCCTGTTCCGGGCAGCGTCCGTCAAACTTCATGGTATATTCTCTAACAGCTTCGTCACCTCTGGCTTTTACATTTTCCAGAATATCCGTAACGGCTGCTGTTACTTTTTTATCGGTTTCACCGCTGCGCTGACGCAGACTGTTCAGCAGTTCTCTTTCCGCAGTCCCGTCTGCAACTGTAATATTAATCATGCCTGCTCAGTTCCTTTCTGTTCTGCTTCTTTTTCAGCTTTTGCTTTTTTCTGTGCCTCCCGCTCCTGCACATAGGCTTCCACTTTTGTAATCAGTTCATTGATTTCTGCTTTGCGCAGTTTCATACTTGCAATGTTTACAATCATACGGGCACTTACCTGGCACACTTCCTCTGCCACAACCAGACCGTTTTCTTTTAAAGTAGTACCGGTTTCCACGATATCCACAATGGCATCAGACAACCCAAGAATCGGGGCAAGTTCTACCGACCCTTCGATTTTTACAATGTCTACATCCATATTCTTCTTTTCAAAGTAATTGCGGGTTACATTTACATATTTGCTGGCAATGCAGCGTGTATGATACCCTGCATAAAAATCGGCACCGGCAGGTACTGCCAGCGCAAAACGGCAGCGGCCAAAGCCTAAATCAGCGACTTCATAAAAAGTGCCGCCATTTTCCATAATGGTGTCTTTGCCGACAACACCCAGATCACATACACCGTTTTCTACATAAGTGATAACATCGGCCGCCTTCGCCAGAATAATTTCAATATTGGCATTTTTAATCGGCAGCACCAGTCTACGGCCTTTATTACGAACCTCAGAGCAATCATAGCCCAGCTGTTCAAACATCTCTATACTTTTTTCTTCCAGGCGCCCTTTTGTAAGCGCAATGCGAATTGGTCTCATAATATCCCCTGCTTTTCTATACACAACACTTTCGCTGCTGTCTATCTGCGTTTATTTTACAGCGCAATGTCTTTCAGTGCAATATTGCTATTCAATATCGATAATTTCTGTTGTTTTCCCGATGATATGCACCTGCGCAATACCGCAGCGTTCGGCATAGGCAATGGCCGCATCCCGGTCATCCAGTACACAGTTTTCTGCTACCTGCCCTTTGGCAATCAGCTGTTTTCGGTACAGAACAGCTTTTACCAGATATTCATCACTGGATGCCATAACCAGTACATCCGCTGTCAGTGGCGGTTTCTTTTCCATAACGCTGCTTGCCAGATCCACATTCACGGCAAAGCCGGTTGCCGGCTGGTCCATACCAAAATCGCTGAGCAGATTATCATAGCGGCCGCCCGATAATACCGGCTCACCAACTTCATCGAAATAGCCGCGGAAAATGATGCCTGTATAATATTCCGCTTGATTTACCAGCCCTAAATCAATAATAACATTGTCACCCAGCCCCAGCTGCTGTAAGCTGTTGTAAATGGTTTTCAGATAGTCAAGGCTCTGACGAGCCTGTGCATCGTCAAACAGTTCATATGCCTGTTCAAAGACTTCTTCTCCGCCAAACAGACGCGGCAGATATTTCAGCGCAACTGCAGCTTTATTATCCGGGAACTGTTCCAGCAAATCATTCAGAGAGGCAAAATTTTTCTGTTCAATACTGTAACGGATTTCCTCACGAGTCGCTTCATCAGCGCCCAGACTATCCATCAGCGCTTTAAAATAACCAATGTGACAGATTTCCAGGCGATAGCCATTGTCACCGCTGATTGTTTCCAGACTGCTTGCTGCCATCTCAAGAATTTCCATATCGCTGCGCACAGAACCACTTCCAATCAGTTCTACGCCGCACTGATAGATTTCACTGCTGTGCCCGCGCAACCCGTTCGCCATACGATATACATTATGGCTGTAATACAGCCGAAGCGGCATTTCCATCTGGCTCAGTCTGGTTGCACACAGACGTGCAATTGGAACCGTACCATCCGGACATAATACCATCAGTCTGCCTTTGTGATCCATCAGTTTATACATATTCTCCTGCGGCAGATAAGCAGCAGAAGCTCCAAATACATCATAAAATTCAATGGTCGGGGTCATCACCCGGCGATAACCCCTTGCTTTAAAAATATCTTTTAAAATACCTGTCACGCGAGACCGGCGACTGCATTCATCAAACAAATAATCTTTTGTGCCTTCCGGCGTTACTTTATCATAACGTTTCATAACTCTCACCTGTTTATTGAAATTCGAACTCTGTTCGCTTTACTATTTTAACATGCTAAAGTAATATAAGCAAATAAAATATCTGTATTTTATAAAAAATTTTTCACAAACCGAGCCTGAACAAATCAGATCGTCAACCTATCTTCTGCCTTCTGTTTTACGTCTGGAACTGTTTACAAAACCGGCATAGTCTATAAAGATGTCCCTGTAAAAAATCTGATTTCTATGCTACAATATTTTAATGGTTTAACAGGAATTTTCTGACGCCAGGAGGAATCCATATGCAGACAGAACTTCAAAACATTGCACTGTTATACGATGCCATTCAGACTTCCGATTACATTCTGGTTGGCGCCGGTGCCGGCTTATCGGCAGCAGCCGGCCTCAGTTTTGCAGATGAACAATTGTTTTCCGCCCGCTACCCTTACTGGGCAGCCCGAGGCCGATACAGTGAATATCATATGTTCAGTTTTCGCGACTGGACAGCCGCACAGCAATGGGCTTATATGGCTGATCACATTCATCGTGTCTGCGTAGAGACTCCGCCGCTTCCGCTGTACCAGAAACTAAAAAAGCTGCTGCAGGGCAAAGATTACTATATTCTCACATCCAATGTGGACCGGCAGTTTCTTCGCAATCAGTTTCCGGCAGAGCGGCTGTTTGAATATCAGGGGTCTTACGATTTGCTGCGCTGCAGTGTTTCCTGTACCGAAAATGCATGGCCGTTTGCAGCAGATTGCAGTCGCATACTACAACATATCAACCCAGAAGATATGTCGGTAAAAAACGATTATCTGCCAGTCTGTCCATACTGCGGGAAACCGGCACAGCTTGCTTTTCGCGATTATCCGCAGTATGCAGAGGAAAAATCCCGCTACGATGCCTGGCTGAAACAATCTGAAAACGGTATGCTTTGTATTATCGAAATCGGTGTAGGCTTCAATTCTCCCGGAGTAATTCGCGTGCCATTTGAACGCATTACTGGTGAGCGGCAACAGGTAAAATTTTTCCGTATCACTGCTGATTATGCCGACAGCGATATTGAAATCGCCTATCCGGAAATTCCAAAGCCAATTGCAGATAAATCCTGTTCAATAAATCTGGATGCTGCACTGGTACTGGAGCAACTGATAAAAATGTCTGAATCTCAGCAACAATAAACAGTATTCTCGATGTATATCATTTCATTATAGAAAGGAATTTGTATTTCATGAGTAGTCAGCAAAAAAAAGAGGACCGAAAAAAAGCCCGTCAGCTCGAACAGGAACAACAGGCTGAAAAAGAAAAAAACAAAAGTACAATTAAAAAAATTCTCATTGCAGCTATCGGTGCAGCCGGTGTTATTACGTTTTTCAAATACCGCATGTACATTGGCTACTATCTCGCTGCCATCGCCATTCCTTACGGAGCATATGGTTTGTTTGTCCCATATAAAAGCGCTAGAGAATACGCCAAAAAAGGCATGGCGACAACCTATTCCCGCTATTTCGGTACGTTGATGTTATCCGTAGGGGTTCTGGGAATCCTCTACAGTCAGATACTGCCGCAGCTGGAACAGAACAAGTTATTTTTAGTTGCTCTTCTGGTGTATGTGGTAATGTTCTTTTTTGTTATGCAGCTACTGCAAAAACGATATCTGAATCCGCCGGAAGCTGCTCCCGGTGAAACCGTTCCGACACTGGATGAAATCGTAGAAGTAGCCAGAGCCGAAAAAGAGGAAGCAAAAAAACAGAAAGCGGAAAATAAAAAGCGCTAAGCAAAAATAAAACGACCAAAACAGAGAGATTCTCATGTTTCTGGTCGTTTTTTTCACTGATTCTCAATATTTCATAATGCGCACCGCATTCAGTATTGCTAAAAACGCTACACCCACATCGGCAAACACCGCCATCCACATAGTCGCCATGCCCAGTGCCCCCAACAGCAGTACCGCCAGTTTGACAATAAGTACAAACACAATGTTCTGTTTCACAATACTCCGTGTTTTCCGTGCAATCTGCACAGCATCCACCAGTTTTTCCGGCTGGTCGTTCATAATTACTACATCGGCCGCTTCAATAGCCGCATCAGAACCAAGCCCCCCCATTGCAATCCCTACATCAGCTCTTGCCAGTACCGGCGCATCGTTTAAGCCGTCTCCGGTAAATACCACTTTCCCGTTTCGACTTTTCTGCTGCAGCAATTGTTCCAGACAGGCAACCTTATCTCCCGGGAGAAGCTGGCTGAATATACTTGTAATACCAATTTGTTCTGCCACTCGCTGTGCGGTGTTATGATTGTCGCCTGTCAGCATAACACAGTCTTTTACACCTAGTTGTTTCAGACGTTTCACCATATCTGCCGCATTTTCCTTCAGTTCATCGGCAATTACAATAGTACCGCAAAAACGGCCATCAATGGCGATATAAACAACGGTTCCTTCTTCACTGAGTGGTATATACGCAATTTTTTCCTTCATCATCAGCCGTTGATTCCCAGCCAGAACACGTTTCCCGTTAACATTTGCCGAAATTCCGTACCCTGCAGCTTCTTCTGCATGCTGCAGTGCGTCGGCAGAAAATGGCCGCATATTTGCTTTTTGTATCGCATCCGCAATTGGATGATTGGAAATACTTTCCGCACACGCTGCATAATAAAGCAGTTCCTCTTCACTAATATCCACTGGATATACACTTGTTACTGCAAACCGCCCCTTTGTCAGTGTTCCGGTTTTATCGAAAACAGCCGTTTCTATCTGTGCCAGCGCTTCTAAATAGTTACTTCCTTTTACCAGAATCCCGTGGCGGGAACATACACCCAGCCCGCTAAAGAATGTCAGCGGAATCGAAATCACCAGAGCACACGGACAGGAAATTACCAGGAATACAAGAGCTCTGTAAATCCAGCCGCTAAAAGGCTGCTGCAGTACAATCGGCGGAATAATCGCTAAAACGGCTGCGATAATCACCACTGCCGGCGTATAATACCGTGCAAACCGTGTTATAAAGTTCTCCGCTTCCGCTTTCTTACTGCTGGCATTTTCCACTAAATCCAGAATCTTTGCAACTGTTGAATCCTCATACTCTTTTTCCACACGCACCGTTAATACCCCAGAGGCATTGATGCATCCACTCATTACCCGGTTTCCCGGCTCAGCCTCCTGCGGTATCGATTCCCCCGTCAGGGCAACCGTATCCAGCATTGAATGACCTTCCACGACAATCCCGTCAAGAGGAACCTTTTCGCCAGGACGAATCTGAATAATATCACCGGCAACGACTTCTTCCGGCGCCATGGATATATACCGGTCACCTTCTTTTACATGTGCGACCTCTGGCTTGATATCCATTAGCTCCGCAATGGAATTGCGTGATTTTTGCACCGCATAATTCTGAAACAGTTCTCCCAGCTGATACAGCAGCATTACCATAACCCCTTCTGGATATTCCCCCACACAAAACGCTCCAATAGTGGCAATGGTCATCAGGAAGTTCTCGTCAAAAATCTGCCCTCGCACGATATTCTTACCGGCACGGAGTAAAACCTCACCACCCGCAGTCAGATATGCCAGAAGAAACAAAGCGAATTGCAGCATATCAAACTGCACAGCTCCATGATGCGGAATAAACAATGCTGTCAGAAACAGAACAGCACTAATGCCGATTTTCACCAGTTCACGTTTCATATCATCGGTAAAATGATTTTGTACCTTCTGTGCAGGTTCTTTCAGCACAGGCTCTGCATGAAGAATTTCTTGTTCCAGCCTTGTTATTGGATACGGTACTGTTCCCGAATCACATCCACAACTGCAGGAACCCTCATGATGTTCATGATGATGTTCATAGCTGTGATTATGTCCACAGCTGCAGCTTCCTCCATGCTGTTCATGGCCATGTTCCTGCCCGCAGTCGCAGTTTTCCCCATGATATTCATGATGTTCATGACCACATCCACATGTTTCTCCATGATGATGATTATGCTGACTCTGTCTGCGTTTTTTCTCTGCTGCTGTTTTTTCCGTAACAATAACGCCTGGCTCCACCTGACTTATTATCGTCTGCATCACAATAAAACCAGTTTGCAGCCCCGTTTCATCCTTTGCTGTAATAATCAGTTTTTTTGCCATAAAATCAATAACAACATCATCAAAATAAGGAATTTCTTTCAGATGCCGTTCCAGTTTAGCTGCACAGTTTGCACAGTCCAGGCCTTCTATAAAATAAACCTGTTTCATTCTGCCACCTCTTATTATCTGTTTGAATATATGAATTATTATTCATATATTCATTATATTACACAACTCTAATTTGTCAACCAGATTTGCCAAAATACTCCCGTACAAACAAAAAAAACCGCTGTACCCGGCAGAGCACAACGGTTAAGTTTAAAATACACAAATCATACATGATAATAATCAAACACATAGTCCTGAAACATCCGGGCACATCTGGTACGATACCGGTTCTTTGACCACACAAGATACATTTCATACCGTGCCGATGTCCCCACAATATCCAGCAGCGCATAATCCTCTCTCGGTCCTCGCATCCACTGGCCACGATTATGGGCACAGGTCAGAATACTGCCAATTCCTACATGAAACATCTGCTCCATAATATCGGCATTGCCTTCAAATACAATGTTTGGTCGAAAATGCATCGCTGCGCTCAAATTATCAATCAGGCGGTTTTTGTGCGATGGCGGAAGCGACAATACAGGTTCCTGGACCATTTCCTCCATAGTTATACTGCCCTTTTTCGCCATTGGATGATCTTTCAGCACCAGAAGCTGATACGGCTGACTGAACAGCAATTGAGAATCGAGCTGTTCATAATATTCCATACCGTTTGAAATACCAAAATCCAGTTTGCCAAGCAGCAGATTCTCATAAATTTCCTCACGGGACATCTGCAGCACATTCAGCTGCAAATCCGGATAATCATTCATCAGATTCAAAATCCAGTCTCCGTAGTAATTACTGTCTGTAACGCCTAACGTCAGTTTCCATTCATTTTCTTCACCGCGCAGCTCGCGGAACTCTCTCTGAATATCTTCCATTTCGTGCAGCAGAATATAACTATAATGCAACACGGTTTTGCCATAAGGAGTAATAACAATATTTCGCCCCTGCTTTTCAAACAGTGGATAACCGATTTCCGCCTCCAGTTTATTCATCATGATACTCAGAGCTGACTGCGATATATCAAGTACTTTGGCTGCCTGTGTGATGGAGGACACTTTTGCAACCTCCTGAAAATACTCCAGCTGTAACAGATTCATTCTGTATCCCCCTTCCAGTTCCACAATACACCATACTGTTCCATAAATGCTGTATCCTGATTATAGCGTGGATAGGTACCATCCATCATTTCAATAAATTTTTTTGCCATCGCCGGCAGTTCCCTGCCTTCTTTCCAGCACAGACAAAGCTGGCTGCGGCAATCCATATCTGCAATCGTGTGCACTTTAATTATCTCACTTTCCTCCAGCTGGTTCTGATGCAGTGCTACTTTCAGCATCATATATATCATCTGTTTCGTGGCAAATACGATACCTTTCCCTTCCAGTTCCAGTTTGCTCATCATACGATGACTGCCTTCAAAAATGATTTTCGGTACACACCCATGCTGTGCAAAAACACGGTCGGCAATTTTATAAGTTGCATTTGACGGAAGACTGATAATATCAACATTGCGGATATCGTCAAATACAACACGGTTTTTCCCGGCCAGCGGGTGGGTTTCCGCCACCGAAAACACATATTCATCCTCCACCAGGACTTTACGCACAATTCCCGGTTCGTCACTATTAAACTCCCCAATTGCAATATCGATACTTTCGTCCTTTAACGCCTCCAGCATCTGGCTTTCGCTCAACATTTTCTGCCGCAGGCGAATTTTAGGGTTAGACAGCACAAAACTATGCAGCCAGTTTCCCAGGAACATACTGTTACTAACCGAAATGTTCAGTTCATTCTCCAGAATCTCCCTTGTGTGTTCCAACGCAGCATCCATATCCGCAATCTGTTCAAACAGATAATTCGTATGCGCCAGAAGTCGCCGTCCGGCATCATTGAGTTCAATATTACGGCCAATTCGGTTAAACAGCGGCACACCCAGTTCTTTTTCCAGCTTTCCTATTGTGGTACTTAATGCAGGCTGCGCAATTCGCAATTCTTCAGCCGCATGACTGATATGTTCGTGTTTTGCCACCACACGAAAATACTCCAGTTGTGATAATAACATATACATTCCTCTTTCTGTGTTCACTTGTTACAGTTCTGTATCAGAATATTCTCTGTCACGGTTTCATTTTTCCGTATATTAATAGTCGTCAATAGTCCTCCTCAGTATAACATTCTTCATATATTTTTGCAAAAGAATTGTGCGAAATATAAATTTTCATATATTTTTCTCATCTTGTTCTTCACAATTCTCACAAGATATCGCAACAGAAAAAAACAGACAAAACATTTTTCAAATCATATTTGTTAAGCTATTTCCATTAGTTGCCCAGTATTGCACGCAGCTTTTCCCGCGCAGTTTCCTTTTCAGTAATTGATATATTTTTATAAATTCCAACTAATTATTTTTATTCATAAATCAATCAAATTTATACTTGTAATTATCAATTCATTCCTGTAAGATAATTTCATGAAATATTTCAAATCAAAAATATTTATTTTGCGAGAGTTATCTTTATATAACTTTGATTCACTGTAACATCAGATTCCGTTTTCAGTATTTGTTATATCCATTATCTGATGTTACAGGGAAGTAAAGCGACTATATGATACTCTTTCAAATGATAATATTTCTGAGGCGAAAAACAAATCTATATTCTTTAAGAAAGAGGGTATTTTTATGACCGCAATGGTTACTTTCTCCTGGATTGGTATCATGCTGTTAGTGGGTGTTGTACTGCGTGTATTCATCAAACCACTGGGCAATATTCTGATGCCTGCATCCGTAATCGGTGGTATCGTAGGTCTGATTCTGATGAACATTCCTGGCGTTGCTGCCACACTGGGTGTTGACCCGAACATGTGCAACCAGATTGTAAACTTCTTCTTTATCCTGTCCTTTATCTCCATGGGGTTAACTGCAACTCCTAAAGCTGAAGGTCAGACCGGCGGCTCTATTGCAAAACAGCAGCTGCGCGGTTCCATGGGTATGGGTTTCCTGTGGGGTGCACTGTACTGCTTCACACCTGTTATCGGTTACTTCTGCATTAAATTATTCGGTGGTGCATTCGGTATGCCTGCTGAATACGGTATCCTGATTCCATTTGCTTTCTGTCAGGGTCCTGGGCAGTCTGCTTCCTTCGGTATGCAGATTGAAGCAGGTGGCTTAATGCCACTGGCTAGCCAGGTTGCAATCACCTACTCCGTAATCGGTTTCCTGTTTGCATTCCTGATTGGTGTTCCAATGGCAAAAATCGGTCTGAAAAAAGGTTTAGCTTCTCATCCGGAAAAACTGAGCCCTGCTGTTATGCGCGGTATCTACAAACCGGAAGAACAGACTGAAGTTGCTGGTAAAATCACAACTTACAATGGTAACATTGACGTACTGGCATTCAACATGGCAATTGTTGGTTTAACTTATGTATTAACTCTGTATGTTCAGAAATTAATTCTGATGATTCCAAACGCTCTGATTGCTTCCTTCGGCGGCATGACCTTCTTCGTAGGTTACTTCGTAGCGTTAGTAGTTAAAACTGTTATGACAAAAATCGGTGTAAAACAGTACCACGACGATGCTCTGCAGGCTCGTATCACTGGCTGCACCACAGACTTCCTGATTGTTGGCGCATTTATGGCTATCCAGACATCCGCTATCGGTTCCTGGATTATCCCAATGTTCGCTATGTGTGTAGTAGTAGGTATCTTCACAATGGTACTGTGTCTGTTCTTTGGCCGTCGTTTCGGCGACAGCTGCGACTTCGAACGTACACTGGGTATGTGGGGCTGTGCAACTGGTACTTGCCCATCCGGCGTTGCGTTAATCCGTGTAGTTGACCCTAACCTGAGAACAACCGCTTCCGCAGAAATGGGCTCTATGAACGCATTCATGATTCCTGGTACTCTGTTAGTAGCAAACTATATCATGGTATGTAATGGTCTGATGTCCATTAACACTCTGATTCCTCTGGCATTAGGCTTAGGTATCATCAACCTGGCACTGATTAAAGTATTCCGTTGCTGGACCAAACCTACCTACAGCTGGAAAGGCAAAGAAGTTTGCCCGGATGTTACTGACGACTGTGACAAATTTGAAAACACTGGTACTCGTTCCCAGTTCTAATTCTAATCTGTAAAGACATTCCGATACTCTGGATTCCTTTTGGAGTCCAGAGTATTTTTTTGCCTCATTATCCAATCCTGTTTCAACTATTACACGAAAACCATACAATATTTTTGTAGTAGAGACTCCGTATTTTTCGTTTTAACCGGCTATCCTTTTCTTTATATGTATTTATCCCGTATGCTGTTTACACATCTTATAGCCCCAAATACAAGGTTTACCCCATATTCATTTTATCGTACCTGTACCTTAACTAACCCCTGATGGTTTCTTATTGCATAGCAGCATATTTCATCCACTACACAGGCATACAAAAAACCCGGACGATTAATCGTCCGGGTTTCTATCGGCCACACTTGAAAAAATGCGTCCTAAATTATTCGATGATGCTGGATACTACGCCAGAACCTACTGTACGGCCACCTTCACGAATAGCGAAACGTAAGCCTTCTTCCATTGCGATTGTGGTAATCAGGTCGATTTCCATTTTTACGTTATCGCCTGGCATTACCATTTCTGTGCCTTCTGGTAATTTGATTACGCCTGTTACGTCTGTTGTTCTGAAGTAGAAC
>JAFQEO010000037.1 GCA_017399005.1 Peptococcaceae bacterium
ATTGCCCTGGTCATATTCCATCTGGATGACAAACACATCACTGTGTTTCCAGTCACGACCCTGCAGAATTTTGCGGGCAGTAATGCTGATATTGTCGCCAATAGCCGGTGCCGGTTCATAGATATTGATAAACTCAACCGTCTCACCGTCTTCACCGATTTCGATAATCTGCACCGGTTCATCACCGTTTACTCTAAAGCCCGGCATAGCACTCAATTCGGTAACCGTTACTCTGGTGTAGGCATCCACACCTTCAATATCAATCTGTTCACCCGGTTTCAGAGTGATAAGCAACACACCGTTCTCATCGGTAGTAACCTCATCCTCTGTTCTTTCTTCCCCCAGAATACGCACTGCCTTAAAGGTGCGATTCACATAGGAATTTTCAGAATCTTCTTCTTTCGTAGCCTGTTCCTCGTCCTGAGGTTTGTTGTTCTGCCCCTCATTATTCTGAGAGTTATTGTTCAGTGCTTCATCATTCTGCCCCTCATTATTCTGAGAGTTATTGTTCAGTGCTTCATCATTCTGGCTCTCGTTATTCTGAGAGTCATCGCTCAGTGATTCGTCATCCTGACTTTCATTACTCTGAGAGTCGTTATTCAGTAATTCATCATCTGGAGCCTCATTCCCCTGAGATTCATTGTTCAATGTTTCATCATTCTGACTCTCACTATTCTGCGATTCATTACCCGGCACTGCATCGCTCTGACCTTCACTGCCTTGTGTTTCACCAGCAGGTTCACTTACAGACCCCTCAGTGCCACCAGCTTCACCACCGGATACCTCCGCACCGGTAAAATTTGTTTTTGCAATTTCACTGCTTATCACATCCGCAGCACCATCCGGCTCCACAGATGTATCAGGTTCAACCACAACGTCCGGTTCTGCCGCACCATCCATCCCAGCATTGCCCTCAACCGGTGGTTCCATTCCATCTGTTTCCGGTTCACTTACAGAAGGCTGTTCCATTGCAGAACCATCCTCTGCATCATCCAGCAGATTCTCCTGCGAACCCTCATACTCCTCCGGAGGCTGCGATTCTGTCATGTTTTCAAACTTAACCTCAAACTCAAACTCCAAATCCCGCGGATATACATAATCCGCACCTAGCGGATGCTGCACTGTTTTGGCAATACTTAATGTACCCTGCGTATACGTTGCCGGCTTAAACGTATTTACATAACTCGGTGTACCCGCTACCAGAAACGCCATCGTAGCCTGAGCTCCCACCAGCAGTACCAGCCCTGCCGATACCAAAACCGCCAGCCCTTTTCTGTTTTTTATCAGTTCCCGTATTTTATGTTTCAAGGAAACAGTCCCCCTTTTGTGAAAAATAAATCTATGGATAAGTACCTCTCATTATTCTTTCGTTTCATTATTACATTTGGTCAAAATTCTTTACAGCAATCAAAAGGCACTGGTTTTCTCAATGCCCTTTGATTACCGCCCCGCAAAAGCGGGGTGGTAAGTATAAAACAATGTTAATTATTTATTATGGATATACTACTGTTACGCCATCATAAGTTTTCAGGCCTTTAACGCCCTGTCCACCACCGAACAGCTGATCAAAGACGATGAGTACATTATGGGACTCGTCAGCATTGTGGTTACAGGTAGACAAATCAATGCCATCTGTACCAGTACCAGCTTCAACGCGCGCATACTTATATTCACCTGGGCCGTTGTAACTGCCAGCGCCAAGATCGGCATCTTCACAATAGTGATAGTTGACCCAATCGCCGTAAGTAACGGTTACATTCTCACAAGTTACATAACCGGTAGGGTCTGCCACACCATTCACACCATCTACATGACCAATCAGCATACCGGAATAACGGTACAGCCAGTACTGATAGTTGGCAGCCACGTCATTAATCGCATCTAACTTACAAGCTACGTTAACATTGCTAAAGCTTACATTGTTGCCGGCATGTACCAGACCTACTACGCCGCCCAGACGGACATCGTAAGTACCCCACAGAGGACCGATTACAGTATCCTCATCCACGGTGATGTTCGTGAAGGAGCAGGTTCCATAACATTCAGAGGCAACACCGCCAGCAGAGTTATTGTATGCAATCAATGTAGTGTTGGAAATTGTGATATCAGAGAATGTTGTATCCACCGCATTGCCGACAACACCAGCAGCTTCATTTCTACCGCTGGAGATGTATGCATCTGCGATAGTCACATTCTTAATAGTGGCACCATTGGTATATGCAAAAAGACCATAATATTCGCCTTCGTACTGCCAAGCACCAAGGTCACTTTGTTCATACATATTGGAAACGGTATAACCTTGACCATCAAATGTACCGTTGAAGGACTTCCCGTTAGAAGAATGACCAATAGGGTTAAATCCGATTTTATTGCCATTTTCATCTTCGCAATACAGGTCAATATTCTGACCCAGTTTTACAGTTTTACCTGCAAAATTGTTACCACCATCAACTAATTCAGCCAGACCAGCCAGCTGTTCAGCAGTTTCGATTACAAACTCGGTATCTGTGTCATTATACCAGGATGTATCCGCAGTACCATCCCATGTATCAGCATCACTAGCATTTACTCCATCAAACCACAGCTGTGCATTTTCCTGGGTAAATTCACCAAAACCAGCAGTCAGAGCAGCTTCAGCACTGTTAAAACCTTCAATCTGTACCGCCTGTGATAAAGCAATTACTTTATATTCATCGCCTGCAATTTCTGCAAATTCATTATTTGCAGATGGATCCAGCCACATCTGAACTAAACTTGCATTAGAAGACTGACCCGCTACTAACTTGTCGCTATATGTGAATGCACATACAGTATAAGTAACATCGTCTTTAGTAATCATAGGATAACTTCCATCATCAGCCACCAGCCATTCAACAATACCGGAAGCCCCCCATAATGTATGAATCTGTTCAGTTAAGTAACTGCCATCTTTCAGAACTTTATCCTCAAATGCAAACAGCGTACGTACATAAGCATCTGTTTTACCGCTATTCTTTACAGTGACAATTTTATCAACTTCACCGTTAATGTTGGCATCCCAGATTTCTTGTGTATTACCATTATCTAAGGTAACAGTACTATCATAGCCATTAGCAACGATAACAGCAGGTAACATTCCCTTGTCATTTCTAAAGTCTGTTAAAGCTTCTGCTTTTGGATTCCCATTCTCATCTAATGGTCTCTGCTGCTCAATCTGTTCAATCTCTACATTGCCCAGTGTCATTACGTTTACATCGCTAGCAGTATCGCTCAGATACGCCAGAGAGCCGCCAGCTACCAGGCAGGCAATCAGCAGAATACTAATCGCCATTGTTGCAAATTTTTTCATATTTATTGCCTCCTCTATTCAGTTTTGTCAGCATCATAAACAAACCATCCCCTGCCGATACTGACAAACCTCAGAGGCGGTTTTTAAATTTTGTGCTGTTCCATCCGGGTGCTGGTAATCATCACCATCAGATGGTAATTTTTACCCCCCCATATCAATTTTTTGCCATTTGTATGTTCTCATATTATTCATTCTCCTTTACACATGGCATTTTGCCAGAATGTTTGAATTGTTCGTTCACCTTCGGCAATCAAAAGGTACTGGTTTTTTCAATGCCTTTTGATTACCGCCCCACTAAAATGCGAGGCAGCATATAATTGCTGTTATACTTCCGTTTCCGAGTTCTGTGCTGCAGCCTGGGAAGTTTTCTCTAAAACAGATGCCGTCCATGGATGAACATCTTCTGTAATGTTTGTAAAAACAGTTTCATCAGACACTGCCCACGATTTCACCATAATTCTATACTGCCCGAAATTAAATTCTTTACCGGTAACCCCTTTATCAAAACAGAACTGCTTCATGCTATACATGGTTTCATTCACATCAACCGAATTGCAGGTGCAGACAAACAAACGATAATCAATTCCGTTTATTGTTGTTTTAACGGCATTTTCTGTAACACGGCCGTTCTGGCCAATACCCTGCCATGTCACACCATCCCGATTTACATTAAAGTACATCTTATCGACAATATTGTTTGTATCCTGAAACGCAAATACCGTACGCACAGAAACACCGCCGTTCTGTGCCGCAGTAGAATCCTGGCTGCCATCTGCATCTGTAGCAGCCGCATCCCCGGCATCAGCAGCTCTGGTAACCGATACAAAGTAATCCACTGCATTGCCAACAGCATTAAAATATCCATCTTTTACAACAGGCACTTCCCCCTGATACACCGCCGGGAATAAAGGTTTGGTTAATTCCTCTGCAACCAGCTGCAATGTACCAGCAGCATCCCTCTGCTGCACCTTCTGGTCAATATAAATACTTTCCGTATTGTTTATCTGTGTAGCAAGGTCATTTCTTGCTGCCTCCGTTGCCAGAGTACTTCCAATGGCCGCTGTTGCAATCAGCCCCACTGCCAGCAGCATCGTAATCAATTTTTTCATATGTTCGAACCCCTTTCCGGGATATATTTTTCGGCAATCAAAAGGCACTGGTTTCCTCAATGCCCTTTGATTACCGCCCCGCTCATAAGAGCGGGGACGGTAGAATAATTATTGTTTATTATTCAGCAACTACTGTGTACCAGATATCACCATTAGCCTGTGTTTCAGATACTACTTTATAACCGTCCATAACTTTAATATTACCCGGGTCATTACCACCAGTAGAAGGGTCAAAGTTTACAAAAGTACCTCCATAGATGTTAATAAAGCCCGTGCTACGATTAGCATCTGCCACATTTACTGGACGATTTTCCCATTCTTTATTATGGAAGAACCCACCATAAATATCAATTACACCACCACTGGAGTAAATCAGTTCTTCATCCCCAGCACTACCAGTAGAAACAAAGCTGCCACCATTTATGGTAACTTTACCATTTTTCCCTGCCCAGACGGCAATCCCTTTATCAACATTAACATTAACACCATTAATCACAATTTCGCTTGGCCCCTGTGCATAAAAAACGCTTGCACAGCCTTCGCTATTTGCGGAGTTAATGGTACCTTCACCGTTAATAGTCAGTTTGCCGTTATAAGCAGTTGTGTAAAGATAGGTATAACCAGTATTTTTTCCATCCTGATAAGTACCATCATGGTTAATGGTATGACCATTTAAATTAATGGTATAATCTCTAGCACCTGTGATAGCATATTCACGGTTTCCACTATAATGGTTATCGGCATCCGAAGTGTTGATGTCGGAAGTCAAAGTGAAATTACCATTTTCCAGAGTAGACTGGTAAACCTCCTCAGAATTATCAACCAGTGTAGGTGCTTGCATATCAGCAAACCATTTTACAACATTCGTTGTGTTTACTTCACCAAAAGCAGTGTTCAGAGCTGTAGCTGCAGGACTATTACCATTACTCTGAACTACTGTTTCATTTTCAAAACCTGCTGTTTGAACAGCCTGAGACAGAACTAATACTTCCCATGTATCACCAAATTTAGCGCAATCCTCATTAGTTGCTTTAGAATCCAGGAAGAGCTGCATTAAAGATGGAGCAGATTTTTCTTTAGCTTTAAGAGCATCGTTATATGTGAAATCAAAAACTACAAAATCTACACCGTTAATGGCAACGTTAACAGGATCACCAATCGCAACATCTGTTGCATTGTAGTTAAAATGAATCAAATTATCCTGGTCATATCCTGGTGCCTCGATAGCAACGATAGTACGTACATATGCATCGGAGTTGCCTTTGTTTTCTACAGTAACGATTTTATCGATAACATTTTTCAGTTCAGGTGTAAACATTTTGTACTCAACTTCATTAACAGTAACACCATTTTCAGCCCATTCAATCGGACCAACAGCTGGCATAGCAGGTTTACCCTGAGTAAATTTAGTCAGGCTGCCATCATCAGCTCTTTCCTGTTCAAGCTGTTCAATCTTAACATTACCCAGTGTCATTACGTTTACATCGCTGTCTTCACTGGTCAGATATGCCAGAGAACCGCCTGCTACCATTGCGCCAATCAAGCCAACACTGATAGCCATTGTTGCTAATTTTTTCATATTTATTAGCCTCCTCTATTCAGTTTTGTCAGCATCACAAAGCAAACCATCCTCTGCCGATACTGACAAACCTCAGAGGCGGTTTTTAAATTTTGTGCTGTTCCATCCGGGTGCTGGTAATCATCACCATCAGATGGTAATTTTTACCCCCCCCGATATCAATTTTTTGCCATTTGTATGTTCTCATATTATTCATTCTCCTTTACACATGGCATTTTGCCAGAATGTTTACATGATTCGTTCACCTTCGGCAATCAAAAGGCACTGACATTTCCCAATGCCCTTTGATTACCGCCCCGCCCATAAGAGAGGGGACGGTAGAAATTTTAAATGTAACTTAATTCAAAAGAACCACCATAAGAAGCAAAATCAGAATCGGTTACTGTTTTATCAGTTGTTTTCAGAACTAAATTACCCATTGTAGTACCAACTGTTTCGGCCTGTACAGAAACATTATTCATTGTAACCGTACTGTTCCCCATTCCAGAAATTGCAGTTTCCAAATCGGTACTGGATGCACCGGCACTCTCAATAACAATCGAACCGCCATTCAGAGTTACATTAGCATTATTTACTGTAATCCCGTATGTGTAGTTCCATGTCCGATAGGTTTCATTAGAAACTTTAACATTGCAATCATTTAAAACTGCAGTCGCATCAGCCACTTCAAGACCGGTATATTCTCCATAGGAACGATTACCAGAAACCTGATAATTCAGATAATCATCAATCACAACATTTACATCTTCCATTGTCAGAGTGCCGGAAGATACTTTCAGATGTGGAACCATGCTGGTTGCACCGGCACTTTCAATTGTACCGTTTTGGATAGAACCGCCAGCTGCAAAGTCCAGACCAACAGTAGCCAGAGTGTGGTTATTTAAATCAATAGCACTTTCTTCACTCACTGTTACCGCACTATCAAGAGTAATGTCGCTAGTCAGATATACATCTTCCCCAGCTTCCATTGCTGCAACCAGTTCCGCTGCAGTAGAAACCGGATTACCCTGAGGAATTACACCGCTAAGCCATTCAGCAGCTGTTTCAGCTGTTACTTCACCAAAGCCTGCATTCAGAGCTTCTGCAGCATTTTCAAAACCTGCTGTCTGTACTGCCTGAGACAGGGCTAAGATGTTGTAGTTGCCATCTTTATTACCATCAATTGCTTCAACATCTTCATTAGTGGCAGTATTGTACAACATTACCTGTAATAAAGATGGACGTGTGGTCTCTCCAGAAGCAAGTACACCATTTGGATGTACATCTCTATTGTCACCAGCGTTGCCAGTATAAGTCGCAACTTTAATGAGATATTTATTGCCTTCAATCTCTACATTAGATGCTACTGTTTCCCAAGCCCAATGAGTAGCATTAATGTTCTGACCAACCAGTGCTTCAAATTCTGCTTCAGTTAAATCGCCCTGTTCAAAAGCAAATAATGTGCGAACATACGCTTTACTTGCTCCGGTATTTTCAACAAAAACAATTTTATCCTGCACATTTTTCATTTCATCTGTAAACATTGCAGACCCACCGCCAGTAGGCCACTGCTGATAACTATCCGCGAAATCCATTGTGTTATATACAGCTGGGAAAAGCGGTTTGTCCTGCTTAAACTCCTGCAGATTTGTGTCAGCAGTATTGCTGTCACTCTGCTCAATACGTTCTTTTTCAATCTGTTCAATCTTTACATTGCCCAGTGTCATTACGTTAACGTCGCTGTCGGTATCACTCAGATAAGCGAGAGAGCCCCCAGCTACCATTGCACCAATTAAGCCAACGCTTAACGCCATTGTTGCTAATTTTTTCATTTATATTAGCCTCCTCTATTTAGTTTTGCCAGCATCACAAAGTAAACCATCCTCTGCCGATACTGACAACCCTCAGAGGCGGCTGTTTAACTGTTGTTACGGGTTTCATCAATTACCAATTTCAACTGGTAATTTTTACCCCCCCCGAAATTTAATTTTGCCATTTGTACATTTTTCATAATTTTCTGACTCCTTTACATATGGCATTTTGCCAGAATGTTTGAATTATTCGTTCACCTTCGGCAATCAAAAGGCACTAACATAAGGCTAATGCCCTTTGATTACCGCCCCGCTAAAAAACGGGGACGGTAGATATTTTTAAATTAATTAGTTTGCCTGTAATCTGAATGTACTGGTATTAGCATCCCAGTAAGTGCTGTATCCTTCATTCAGGCAAATCAGTTTCGCTTCATCGCCAGCTGTGTAGGTATAATCTGCAGCTGGTTTGAAGTTAAAGTTACTGAATTTTGAACTTTCTTCATTCACTTTAAATTTGAAAGAATTGAAGTCCGCTGCCAGATATGCAGTATTGTGATTTGTACCTAAATCGTAAGTAATGCACTCAACATTTGCATCACCTACTGTCAGCCCAAGACCACCAGCATAAGACATTACACCCACTGTACCGCCAGTAATGCTCATATTATTGTTATTCGCAAAAATATTGCTTTCTTCATTATTTACATAGTTATCGTCAACAGAACCATCTTTAATGTTAAGTGTTGTATGATCACATAAACGGAATGCACCACCCAACTCAGTTGCCTTGTTATTAACAAAAACTGTACCATTTACATTAATAGTTTCATAGGTACCAGTCCACATAGCACCACCTGCTGTCGCAGAGTTATTAGCAACAATGCCCCCATTGAAATTGTATGTTGCTCTATTACCGCCCCAGATAGCACCACCAGTGCCATCAGAAGTGTTGTTTTTCATTTCGCCACCATTCATAGTAAAGGTGATTTTATTATATCCATCAACCATACGGATGGCACCACCAATAGTTGTTGCATGGTTACCATTAATTTTAGAACCTTCATTAATGATAATGTCACCGCCACCCCAGATTGCACCAGCAGCAGAAGTATTGTTAATAATTGCTGCACCATTCAGGGTTAAGCTCCCGCCACCACGAGTAGCTAAAGATACTGCATTTGCACCATTGTTATTCTGCAGAACAGTCCCCTTATTCAGAACAATACTACCATTGCCTTCTGTAGCAATCAGATTGCCAGTTGCAGTTGCACCTTCACCATTCAGATGTAAACCTTCCACAGTCAATGTTGCACCATTTTTTACAGTAAACATTGTACCGGTATAACCTTCTACACGACTGTACTGGTAGTTATCAGCTTCAATAGTAATATCGAATGTAATCTCTACAGGACGATTGATTACTTTATCAGTAGTTCCCAGAATTTTAATCGTACCGCCACCATTTGCATTGGCAGCTTCTACGGCTTTATAAATATCGTCATATACAATGCTGTTATACTCCGCTTGAGGATTCTCAGTTAAATCCGCCTCGCCATTTGCTTCTGCTTCATCCTTAACTACTTTATCAAACCAACCAGTGGCTGTTCCTTCAGTCACATCACCAAAAGATTCATCCAATGCAACAGCGGCACTGGCAAAACCCTGAGCCTGAACTGCCTGAGATAATACATAAATTTTCATATTTTCGCCAAAGAGAGCACAATCTTCATTAGTCGCATTATGTGTCATCACAACCTGTAACAGGGATGGACGCGATACTTCATCTGGTTTCAGAATTTCTGTATAGTTCGCTACAAGCAACGCATACCGCGCATCTTTAAGTGTAATGAAACCTGCATCTTCCCAAACAAAGCGTTCATTGCCATTAACATTCAGCATAATTTCAGCACCAGCAGCAGCTTCACCGATAGTAATGCCTTCCGGACATTCGACAGCAATTAAAGTACGGTAATAAGCATCAGATGCACCAGTGTTTTTTACCATAACAATTTTGTCTTTTACATTAGAAAGTTTCGAATCATCCCAAAGACCGTTTCCACCTACACCATTGGTGTAATAGCCCTAATTAAACAAGTCTGTAGTTTCTGCAGAATAGTCAGTCGCTAAGCCATTCTTAGGAACTGCTGGATAAAGCGGTCCATCCACAAACGTAACCAGCTCCCCGTCTACTGCACCATCATTAATATGGCTAACGCCTTCAGCGCGCTGCCATTCCTGCTGTTCAATCTGAACATTACCCAGTGTCATAACGTTTACATCACTGTCATCGCTGGTCAGATATGCCAGAGAGCCGCCAGCTACCATGCAGGCAATCAGCAGAATACTAATCGCCATTGTTGCAAATTTCTTCATAAGTTTTGCCTCCTTTATTTTGTCTTATCATTTCCCCAATAGCATTTTGCCAGAATGTTTACATTATTCGTTCACCTTCGGCAATCAAAAGACACTGCACATTCCAATGCCCTTTGATTACCGCCCCGCTCATGAGGAGAGGGGACGGTAAAATAATTAAGATTATTTAATTACTGAGCTGCTTTCCATGCATCGATAGAAGCATATTCTACGCCATTGTCAACGATTGCACCAACATTTGCACCGTCTTCGATGGTGATATTCACTCCGTTCGGGTCATTGATATTACTCAGGTCGATAGTATTAACTGTAGCACCTGCTTTAACAGTCAGACCATATTTAGTGGTATTCATATTGCCTAAAATCTTGATAGAATCCACTACTGTACCATCCGCAACAGTAACTTTTGCCTGATTCCACATTATAATAGAACCAATTGTACTGTTCTTAATGGTAACATCTGTATAGTTTACAGCTGCTACATCATAAACTGGCCACATTGGATCTGTATCCAGTGGAGATAAGGTAGTACCGTATACATTACAATTATTAAGAGTTGCAGTACCGTAAATGCAAACAGCAGGAGAAACATTATTGGAGAAAGATACAACCTCAGTATTAATTACGTCCACGTTATTGAAAACAGTATTGTAATTGTTGTAAGTTGACCCTTGATAATGCCCCAGCATAATAGCAGACATTGTACCACTAAAGGACAAATCATTTACAGTAACAGTACTACCGTCCGCAGAAGAGAAAATAGCAGACATTGCCGGGATAGTACCACCTTCCCACTGGAATGCATCAACGGAAGTTGCTGTACCTACAACAGTGTTATCATTACCGTTAATAGTTACAGCCTCAGTTACATCCTGAGTATGGAAATAGCCTGTGTCAATGGTGATAATATCACCTGTCAGTTCGTATGTGCCAGCATCTGTAATTCCAAGTTCATTAACAAAAGTAGCGTTAACCCAAGGATGATTTTCAGCTGTAATATCGCCAAAAGCAGCGTCTAATGCTGTTGTAGCATCAGCAAAACCATCAGCCTGAACAGCCTGAGACACTACTAAAATTTCATAAGTATCACCCAGTTTTTCAACTGTATCATTTGTTGCATTGTGTGTCATAACCACCTGCAGCAGGGATGGACGGGAAATTTCATCAGGTTTCAGAGCTTCCTGATAGGTTGCAACCTCAACAAGATATCTAGTTCCATCAATAGTTGTGTAACCAACTTCTTCCCAATCAAATAAATCATGACCATTCACATTCATCATAAATTCTTTATCCGACCCCTGACTGTATTCAGTACCTTCCGGACATTCAAATGCAATGATTGTTCTGTAATATGCATCAGATTTCCCGGTGTTTTCAACAAACACCATTTTATCTACGACATTGCTCAGTTTGTCGTCATTCCACAAACCATTGCCAGCACCTGGTGCAGTAACATAAGGTCCCCAAGAAAGCAAGTTAGATTGTTCAGCTGTATATGCACTATCATCTGCAGGTACAGCCGGCATCAGACTCGACCCCTGTTTAAAATCTACCAGATCGCCATCGGTCAATGTGCCAGTATGCTCAATATTTTCTGCACGCTGATACTCATGCTGCGCAATCTCTACATTGCCCAGTGTCATAACGTTAACATCACGGTCTTCGCTAGTCAGATATGCTAAAGAGCCGCCGGCTACCATAGTACCGATTAAGCCAACGCTCAGCGCTACTGTTGCAAATTTTTTCATAATTATTTGCCTGCTCAGTTTTGTTATTTGTCAGCATTTTTTACCCACACTCCCGCCTGCCGACAATCGTCAGAAGCTGGTTTGTTACCTTACTCTTCTTCAGGTTCTTCCTGAGCCTGTTCTAATTCCATCTGTTCCTGTACCAGCAGCCAGGCTTCTTCCGGTTCGTCAAAGCCTTCTTTTTGCACAGCATAGGCGGTTACCGTTAACGTTGGATAAAATTCATTCCCCTGTTCATGCAGCATCTGCAAGTCGGTACGGGTTACGTTTTCCTGCACATATACCATATCTTCCTGAATCACATGCAGCCCGCCAGCTGCTTCTTCCATGGATGCTTCATCGGCCAGTTCCCGGTAGTAAACGCCGTCGTATTCCGGCAGGGCAATCCAGCCGTCTGCAATATCATAAGTCAGATAACTGTCAAATTTTTCAGACTTCTCAAGATGCACAAACAGCCAGCAAAATTCGCTTCCGCCGGCAACTGTCACTACAGGATTTTTGGTAATTGCTTTGCCCGGCAGCATGATATACTCATTCGGGATAACATCATCGTCCGGATTATCATCCGGAATGGTATAATCTTCCGTCAGTACAAGCTGCACATCGCCGTAGGTAAAGGTATTTACCAGTACCCCGGTTTGCCCGGTCAGCCAGGCCAGTACTCCGCTGATGGATACAGAGCAGATAAGTGCCACCGCCGCCAGCGAAAGTATTAATTTGTTTATGGTTTTCATCTGTAACGCTGCCTTTTTAGCATGTTTACATTGATACATGCGATACATGCCGTTCTGCTCCTTTCAGCCGAGATTTTTTATTATTCGTCACCATCGCTGGAACCGCCAGCAGGGGTTCCGCCAGCAGGGGTTCCGCCAGTAGTGCCAGTGTCTGTACCGGTATTTCCGGAGTCAGCATTGTCACCGTTGGAATCGCCATTATTAGAATTGTCATCAGTTGAATCAGTTGTGTCAGAATCAGCTGGAGCGTTTACGCTCATCTGCTGTTCAAAACCAGCCCATGCAGCTTTTGCATCAGCAAAACCTTCAGCCTGAATTGCCTGGCCAACTACAACCATTTCAAAGTCGTTATCATACAGTGCTTTCAGCTGATCGTTGTTGATAATGCCTGGCAGAGTAAAGGAATCGAATAATGCATCCAGTTTTACATCCTCATCTTTTTCAGTTACATTGCCTGCAGCGTCAGTTACAGAAACAACACCATCCACAGTTTCTTTATAACGGAATTCATAAGTAATGTATTTGCCGTCTTCGTCTTCAGAACGTGTATCACCTACATACATCCATTCCTTTTCATCATAGCCGTTAAAAATGCTTCTTAAATCCGCATTTCCTGCACCGGCAGCACGCAGAATATCAAAAATTTCATCCAGTTCATCTGCACAGTTTACAATTACCAGCATACGTACATATGCATCTTCACTACCAGCTTTTACAGTCACAGTAGGGTCTTTTACATACTCTTTGCCAGGAACCAGTTTGTACTTGTTACCATCTTTTGTACGAACAACATCTTCTTCTGGAACAGCATCAGGGTCTTTCACAGGGTTACCGTCTGCATCAACAACAGGCTCGCCGTTTTTATCAACAATTTCCCCTTTTTCGTTTACCTTTGCCTCGTCCAGGTCAAGTTTTACATCGCCGACAGTAAAAGTATTAGTCACTTTTGCTTCCGATGTCAGATAAGCCAGAGTACCGAACAGTGCGGTAGACAGTACCAGTGCCAGGCTGACAAACAGAATCAGTTTTTTAGATTTTCCTTTCATTGTCGCACCTCCTTTTTAATTTTTTTCAGAAAAAGCGGTTTGCTTTATTCTCTGAGTGTATATCTGCAGTTCAGAACCGGTAAACGCTCTGAACATTACAGCGTATCGGATGGTTCTTCCTGTTCCGGCTTTTCTTCCGGTTCATTCTCATTTTCTTTGCGTTTTTTCTTTTTCTGTGGCTTGTCGCTCTCACCGGCAAGAGAATCGGTCAGCAATACAAACAGCATCAGCCCTGCTGCCACCGAAACCGCAATGTACATGCCCGGCGGCTGCTGGATATAACTTGCCAGATAGCCAAGCTGCGGGATACTGAACACCGGTTTCCCGACTACCTGGTTACAGGCCACTAAGCTGCCGTCCTCCATTTCGTTGGCATCGCCTTTGGTTCGGAAATACTGGTTATTCGGATTTTCCGTATCCGGCACCACTTCTACAATACGGTGGGTTACCAGAGTATCCTCCGATACACGGAAGGTAACCGGATCACCGTTTTCCAGTGTCATCGGGTCTACTTCTTTTACATAAATCAGTGAGCCGGTCTGATAGGTTGGTTCCATAGAACCGGATAACACCACATACACATCAAAGCCAATAAACCGCACCCCTACCAGTAGAAATGCCAGTATTACAACAGCGGCCACAAGCCCTGTGCTGACACCGTTCAGAATTTTCAGTATTTTTTTATTCATATAGCCTATTACCTTCTTTCTGTTTATGAACTGTTTATGAAAAAACGCACTTATTTTTCCAAAAACACATCGGCATTAAACATATTGTTCAATGGCTGTTTTTGCGGTTTTTAACAATTCCTTAAGCACCTGTGCCTGCTGGTATGTGCAGGAATTCATAATATCAAAAACCTCCTGCGTCATAGCCTGCGTATGTAAATTGCCTGCCTCAAAGAGCAAATCGTCGGTGGAAACATGCAGGCTGCGCGCAATATCTACCAGTACAGGCAGACTTAGTTTGGTATTGCCGGTTTCAATATGGCTCATGTGTGTCTTCGAAATACCGACCTGTTCAGCCAGCTGTTCCTGTGATAATCCATGCGCCTTGCGTACTTTTCGAATTCTTTGCCCGATTGCGTAATAATCCATAGCTGTACCGCCTGTGTAGTTAAATTTTATTTTCACAAAAGTCTTATTGTATTCTGCTGGACATAATATGAATTATGTCAGGTTTTTTTCTGCCTACAGCACCAGTCTGAGCTGTTCTATTTTTCTGCGATGTTCGGTGCCGGTGGTCATAATATAAATGCGTGTGGTATCAATACTGCTATGGCCCAGAATGTCGGCCAGTTTTGCAATATCTTTTTCCAGCCCGTAAAAAGTACGGGCAAACAGTTTGCGCAGATTGTGCGGAAAAACTTTGCCGGAATTAACCCCGGCATCTCTGCACAATGCTTTCATCTGCGCCCAGATACAGCTTCGATTCAGCGGTTTTCCGTTCCGGTTTGTAAAAATTACACCGGAGCGGATTTTTTCTTTTCCGGCATAGTCCAGCAGCAGTTTTCGCAGTTTACCGGGAATCAGTATGGTTCTGTTTTTTCCCTTGCAGTTTACATTCACCTCTCCCTTTTTTACTGCCTCCACCGTAAAAAATCGCAGTTCCGAAACCCGAATCCCCGTGCTGCAGATTGCCTGCATTACCAGCTGCAGCTGCGGTTTTCGTTTTGCCGCTTCCAGCAGACGCATATATTCGGCTCTGGTCAGTTCTTTTTCTTCGGCACAGTAAATCTGTTTCTGCTGTTTCAGCGCTTTTACTTTGCAGTCAGTCCAGCCAAGAAACTCCAGCAGGCTGTTCAGACTGGCCAGCATGGAATTAATCGAACGTACCGCATACTCTTTCACCTGTAAATATTTTTTGTAGCTCATTGTCAGGTCTTTTGTCACCGGTTCATCACCGGCATAAACAGCAAAAGCACGCGTATCCCGCAGATATTTCTCTATCGTTGCTGTGCTTTTTTCCTCCTGCATCAGATACTGGCGAAATTCCTGAATTGTATGTTCGGTTATTTTTCGTTCACTCATTTTGATTACCTCCTGAAATTCCTGTCTTTGTTTCTTCTGTAGCTACTATTGTATCCAGTATTTCCATACAATATTTCAACATACCCCATACTGAAAAGATTACAATAAAAAATGGATATTCAGGGTCTGTCCCCAAATATCCATTCATTATCATTTTTCACATTACTATTTTTCAGTTTTTCTTTGCTGATGCCATGTTTCTATGCTTTCCGCAAGAGGCCCATTGGTGTGCATTCGGTACCCTGACCCAGTGGATTGTCGCGCAGTGCTTCTTCCAGAACCGGAATCATTTTTTTCTTGCCGGTAAAGCCTAAAATTTCAATGCTTAAATCGTTGGCATCGATGATTGCCACATCATAACCAATTGCCTGTGCAATTTCTTTTGCACTTTTCTCCGGATTTTCCGGCCCCAGTGTTACACAGCGGTCCAGAGGAGGCAGCGCACCCGGGCATGGCCCGTCGATCGCACGCACTTTTTCCCCGGCAATGGCATAGAAAATACCTCTTTTCTTAAACAATTTTCCGATAGCAGAACATGCTGCTGCAAACAGAATACGCGCAGTCCCTGCCTGCTGCAGAGTAACTTCCATGGTTTCCGGCAGAGTACGCCCCAGGCCATGCGGAGAACGATACACAAATTTCACCAGAAACCGTGCCAGCGGACGCGGATGAATCTCGTCCATTGGAATTGCACGGTTCTGTGTGCAGGCTACTGCTTTCTCCGACATAAACAGGATGTCCCCTTTTTTCATGTGCGGCACTGCATAGTTTTTCACCACATCCACAATATTATCGGTGTTACTGATAACATGGGTTTTGATAGCATGGCGCTCATAACTTGTCCCGTTCACTTCGCGCACCAGTTCTTTTCCTTCGTTGATTCTTACATTATCCATACTGCTTCCACTCCTTTATCTTAACTGTAAACGCCGAACTGCCTGTCCTAGCGGCGCAGTTTTCTCTTCACAACGCTCAGTACCATACGAGCCTCTTCCATTTTCATCACAACTGCCATCACAGCATATACAATCACACCCGCACAGATACCTGCTGCAACCTGCACAACCTGCATCAGTTTGCCGGATACATCCATCACCTGTTCCAGCCCTGCAGCGGTAAAATACACAATAAGGCCCATCACTGCCGACGCAATGATAGACTGCACTGCAGATTTTACCAGCGCTGTTCCGCCAAAGGAACCGATTTTGCGACGCAGAAAAAATCCAAGCACAGCCATACTTAACAGCCCTGTCAGCGAATAAGCCAGCGCCAGCCCGCGATAGGTCAGCGGCCCGACCAGTGCAATGCTGAGAACAATGTTAAACAGCAATACAAACACATTAATCAGCACCGGCGATTTTGTATCCTGCACCGCATAAAACCCGCGGTTCAGAATCTGCTGGGAGCCATAGCCCACAATCCCGATACAGTAAAATACTAAAATCACAGAAACCAGTTCTACCTGATTTGCGGTTACCGCACCCTGCTGATACATGGCACGCACAATAGGATGGCTCAGCGCCATCAGCCCGGCTGATGCCGGCAGGGTAATAAAAATAATGGTACGCAGCCCCATGGTCAGGTTCTGCTTATATTCTTCCATCTCACCGCGCGCCACATGGCTGGTCATAGTCGGGAACACCGAAAGCCCGATAGCTGCCGCAAAAATACCAACCGGCAGCATCATAATCCGCTGCGCCTGTTTCAGTGCATATACAACCCCTTCGCCCAGTGTGGATGCCAGATACTGGCTCACCAGAAGGTTAATCTCATTCATAGACAGCCCCAGCACCACCGGCAGAAACAGCATAAAAAATTTCTTTACCCCTGGATGATGCAGATTAATGGTCAGCCGGTAAGAGAAGCGGTACTGCCGCATGGAACGAATTTGCAGCAGCAGGTTCAGCGCTGCACCCACAACCACACCGATGGTAAAGCCCATAATACCGATGTGCCGCGACAGCAGCAGACCAATCACAATAATTGCAATATTGTAAATCACAGCACCCAGTGCCGGGATGGTAAATTCTTTATAACACTGCAGAATCCCCTGCGAAATGCCGGCCAGACACATAAAAAAGCTCTGTGCAAACATAATGCGAGTCAGCAGCACCGTCAGCGCCGTTGCCTGCTCCGCCTCTGCATGCTGGAAATTGGTCAGCAGATTCACCAGCTGCGGTGTAAAAATCATCCCGATGGCAATCAGCACCATCGATGCCACCGCAACAATATTTAAAATGGTGCTGGCCATCTCGTAGCCGTCTTCCTCTTTATTTGTTGCCAGATAACTGCTGAACACCGGAATAAAGGCCGAGCTCAGCCCGCCGCCAACCAGCGCAAAATAAATCAGGTCTGGAATGGTAAACGCTGCCGCATAGGCATCCGCCTGCCAGCTGATACCAAACATTCCGCTGACAGAAATATCCCGCACAAAACCCAGCACACGGGAAATGGTCATCATAATGGTCAGCATTCCCGCCGCATACAGTACACTGTTATGTTTCTTTTTCACCGGTTCTGTGCCGCCTTCCGGTTTCTTGACAGCGTTTTGTTCTGCGTTCTGCACTGCATCCGGTTTGATTTTCTTTTTATGCGTTTTCGCCTCATGTTTTGGCTGATACATGTTCCGTCTACCTGATCTTTCCTCAAAGATTTTTACATCAACTATTTTATCTTATTAGAAAATATTTGTATAGACAAATCTTCTGTATTTTGTCATGTTTTTCATTTTAAACGGTCACTGTTATGACAGTATACTCCAGAGTATTGCCAGAAGAAAGATTAAATATCCCAGCCCGCAGTAAATCAGCGCCAGAACCGGCACACAGTTTCGCTGCCGGATGGTCAGATACAATCCGCCTGCTGTAACCAGCAGAATCAGGCTGCTGAGGCCTGCTGCCGTGTTCAGAGCCCAGTTGCTCAAAAGAATTCCCATTGCCGGTATCATAGTACTCTGAAACACCATCGCCCCGGTTATATTGCCCAGAGCAAGCCGGTCTTTTCCGTGGGTCACCCAGATAACGCTGTTGAATTTTTCCGGCAGTTCTGTGGCTATGGGTGCAATAATCATAGACAGCACCAGCGGATGAATCCCATATACACCTGCCGCATATTCAATACCGTTTACAAAATAGCGGGCACCGCCCACAATAGCGCCAAGCCCCAGCGCAAGCTGCAGAATAATCAGAAAATAAGAAGGCTGCGGCTGTCTGCTGAAATACAGCGGATGCATCCCCTCTTCCGAGAGCGACTGCCCGCTGTGCACCGCCGTCCACGCATAAAACAGATAACCCAGAATCAGCAGCACTGCCACCGCCGGTTTGCACCACTCCGGCAGAAATGCGGCACTGAGTGCAACAACATACATGATTATAAAATAGCTTAAATCTTTGCCGATACTCTGCGCATCCACCTGCATAACCATCTGCCCGCTGCGTCTTTTTTTCAATAGCAAAGCAGCAAAACCGGTTACAAACATAGCCAGTGTCCCCAGCATGAAGGGAGCGCCAAGAATAGCACCAATACCGATATGCATCGCTTCTGGATTACCTGCCAGAAAAGCTACCAGAGGCACAATGGATTCGGGCAGTGCCGTACCCACAGCAGCCAGCAGATTGCCAACAGCCCCTTCCGATAATCCTAAACGGCTGCCCAGCCATTCCACCGCATTGGTAAAAAGTTCTGCCCCGATTAAAATTGTCAGCAGTCCTGCCAGTAACTGTATCACCATAAACAACGCCCCCGCATATCAGATTCCATTCAATCCGCTTCGATTTCAATGGTTCCTGATATTTTTATGCAGAGGCATTCTGAAATGTTCCTGTCAGCACTGCTAAATATCAGTGAATGCATTCTCTGGTCTGCATGGCCTCCTGCCTGGTAATCAGATACACCTTGCCGTCCTGCGACAGACTGGCATAAAACACATCTTTTGCCGCTTCCACTTCCTGACGGCGCAGCTGTTCTGTAAGCCACTGCTCTGTAATGCCGTGATCTGCCATCCCGCGCCAGTTTACTTCGCCGTCATCAATCAGCGTCAGCGGCATACCGCAGAAATGAATATGATTTTCCATCTTCAAATCGTTGCGTGTTGCCGGGCAGTATGCCTGTTTCAGCAAAACCGTCAACTCGCCCGATGTTTCCAGCACTGCATAATCCACACTGGCTACATCAAACACATCTTTCTGCCGCAGCTGACTTAACAAATCGTCAATGTTATAACGGGCTTTCCGCATTTCTCCCATCTGCATTTTTCCTCCGGCAATCAGCACATTGGGCCGCCCGTACAGCACACGTCGAAACCGGTTGCTTTTCAGACACACCAGTGAAACTGCCACCTGCATTGCCGTAATAATCAGCATGGGCAGAATGGTCTCTGCCAGTGTCAGATGGTGGTCGGTAATGGGCAATGTGGCCAGCTCCGCCACAACAATCGCCACCACAAAATCCAGATTGGACAGCTGCCCGATTTCCCGCTTACCCATAATGCGAATAGCTGTCAGCAGCAGTATGTATACCATCAGCACTCGCAAACCAATATTCAGCATAAAATCCCTCCATTAGACAAAGACAGAGAAATAGAGTATAATAACATCAAAACAGATTTTAACGAATCATTCACTGGAGGTTTCCCATGTTCACAACACTCGAACTCGTTGCTTACGCACTGATTTTTCTTTCCATTCCGTTCAAAGGCATTGCGCTGATGAACCTGAACAACAAAACCCGCGATTTCGCCATCAGCAAAAAGAAATATATGCAGTGGAATATTATTTCCTATCTGCTGCTGGTTCCAGGCATCGTTCTTTTTGTGATGGAAGTCATTTTAAAATAATCAGTGTTAGTATGCCGCAAAATTGCACGCTTATACCAGAAGAAGCATCGTATCCATACGGATTCGATGCTTCTTTGCATTTCATTTCTATGAACTTTTCTAACCCTTATAGCATCCGCTGACTGTTAATGACAACCGATTCTGCAGGTTCAGTTTTTCCGCGGCCTTGCGGCACAGCAGCATATCAGTACCGCACCCCTTTTCTCAAAAACATATATTATGCGGTATGACATCCGCATCGTGATTGGCAATAGACTCCACACACTTCTCATGCATGCTCTGTTCCCGAATCCATGCCAGAGATTTTTTCTGCGCTTCTTTATCGTTACACACACCGGACGAAATCATTTCTTTCCACGATTTATCTGCATACCCACCATCGGAAAACAGCAGCACATATCTGCCTTCCTCATTTTTTATTTTGAGTGCACACAAACCGTCACTATGCCCCGGAATAGCAATCATTTTTACGCTGCCATCGCCAAATAAATCAAAAGCTTTTCCAAAAGGGCCTTCTGTATCATTCCAGTCAAAGCCTTCTAAATGGCAGTCGCTCCACCATTTGCTCTGAAAACGAATTTTATTCTTGCAAGATTTTTTCCGGCTTCCTGCCAGTTCGTCGTTTGACACCAGCATATGTTTCGCTTCTTTTACCAGACTCGCTCCATTCACATGATCACAGTCCAGATGAGATAAAAGCACATAGTCTAAATCCGATGGTTTTATGCCGATTTTTAAAAGCTGTTCATCAATGGTCTGGCCTTTCTCCACTTTCCCCTGATTTACCATATATAATAATCTAGAACCTAGAGACTGAATCTGTGCCTGTTTGTCAAATTCTCCCTCCGGGCTCATATCTCTGTGCCATCCACAGTCAAACAATATGTTTCCTTTTGGATGTTCAATCAGGTAAGATGACACCGGAAGCCAGAGCCGGTCTTTTTTTCTTGTCATTAACGGTGACAGCTTTAGTGGGTTGACATTATCACCGCCAAAGGGAAGCGCTGGTGATACACATACACTTCCCGTATGAAAAACGCGTATTTTAATCATAATTACCCCTCCTGATAATTCATCATAGCAGCCCTTTTTCTAGAAAAATATCGTGACATCAACATTTTTCTTCTTTCTATGTTAACAAATATATGTTATCTTCACCACGACAGTTTTTTTTAATCTGTATAAAAAACTGTCGGTCTATTCTGACCGACAGTCTCTATTCCCATTCCGTATACACTTCTATTGTTTTTCGAATCAGTTGTTTTGCATAATCCACATCAATATCGTACGGATTATTTAGCCAGTACTGATACGCACCAATCGCCACCGCTGCAATCATTTCCAGTGTCAATTCCCGGTTTTTTTCATCAATTTGGATAGACATCCGCTGATATAAATGGTATTTGATTGCATCTTTCCATTTATTAATGAACCTGTGATTATAGCGTTTTATCATAAACAAATACAGCAGTTTCTGGTTTTCTTCGATATAACGAAGCGTTTCTTCAAAAAATGTTAAATCAACCGTTTCGATTTTCCTGCATCCCGCCAGGTCTTCGTTTAATTCAATTATTTTATGCAGAAACCGGTTTTCTATTGCAAGCAGACAATCATCCGCCACATCATAATAGGCATAAAAGGTACTGCGTGCCACATTTGCTCGCTCACAGATTTCCTTCACCGAAATTTTATGCATCTCTTTTTCATCAAGCAGGGAAAGAAGCGCAGCCTCAATCGCTTCCTGCGCAGCTGTTTTCCTGTGCACTGAAAAGTCACAGACATATTTGTATGGATTCATCTTTTTTTATTTACAGAATCCGCTGACTGTTAATGGTCAGACGAAACTGCAGGTTCAGTTTTTCTGCGGCCTTGCGGCACAGCAGCATACGTTCCATGAAAATTTCAAAGTAATCCATCACGGCACAGATTTCGGTGTCAATCTGCAGGCTTAGTTCAATGTGGCTGTCTTTTTCCACATACAGGTCAGATTTTTTTACCGAATAGTTTACGCGGTCATGGATATCAAAGGTTGCAAAGTCTTTATTGCGTACCCGGCTGCAGCGTACATCGGCTTTGTCGGCCAGAATGATAGCTGCAGAAATCGGATTCACCGGAAATGCAGTGCCTTCATCGTGATTTCCGATGGCCGTCACAATGGTGGCAATATCATCCGGGTCGGCTTTCATTTCCTTTAACAGATAAAACGCCATCAGCGCACTGTTCTGCGCATGATCCTGCCGGTTAATCATATTGCCCATATCATGCATAAAACCAGCTATACGAGCAAGTTCCGCATCTCGTTCTGAATACCCCAGCTTTAGCAGAATTTCCTGCGCCCAGCTTGCAACACGACCCACATGCGCAAAGCTGTGTTCGGTATATCCCATAGCCTTCATTGATTCATCGGCCTGACGAATATACAGCTGAATTTCAGGATTGTTAAAAATATCTTCAAATGTGATTTTCATATTGTTTCATTCCTTTAACCGTTTTGCTATACGCCCAAAAGATAAAACAGGGCTCTGTATCAGAATATTTCTGCACGCAGAGACCAGCATCCTGCATCATTTCCGTTCTATTTTGCTGATAGAACACCATACATCTTTTATTCTGTCCAGCTTCTCTGCCTTTCATAATACTAATATGCACATGTTTACAGAAAAGCGCCTGTTCCAGTTTATCGGATGACAGATTTGTACGATATTCCATCCAGATAGTGATCATGGCTGGCCTGCTGTTTTACCATACGCAGCGTAATCCAGAACATCCCTGCAATAAATACAACAAACAGCCATGTGCACCAGGCTGTTTCCAGCGAAGCAATAAAGTCATAGCTGCCGTGTAGAATTACCGGACACAGCACAGCCAGTTTGCGATACCGCTTTGCTTTTTCATCCTGACCGTAGCGGTCAAACTTTTTAGCCAGCCCGTACCATACACCCATAAACACACCAAAGCAGGCATGACCAGGAATGGCAGTAACCGCACGCAGCATAGCGACTTCCAGTCCGTATATACCAACATAACCGATATTTTCCCACAAAGCAAATCCAAGCGACACAAATACCGCATATACCACACCATCAAACCGGCAGTTAAAATGTGGTGAATTCCATGTACGGCGTTTCAGAAGCAGATATTTAAACCCTTCCTCCGATAAAGCCACCACAAAAAAGAAAAATATAAAATTATAAAGAATACTGCCTTCCAGGAAAATTGCCCCTAAAACAATAGAACCAAGCATTTCTGCAAACATCGCCAGAAACGTTGCTATAATCCCCGAAACCGCCAGAGAAATCAGCAGCCGTGCCGGTTCTTTTTCTACATGGTCCGCCTGATAAATCCGATAAAGCAGATAAACCGCCGGCAGCACAGCGGCAAGAATCAATACGGGATCTGTCATATTTCAAACACCTTCTTTTCTTTTTTTCCGTTCCACAATTTTTGGATTTTTTCCATCTTACACGTTCTGCACGCTTTTGTCCAGAACTTCAGGGAAGATTATAAGAGGAATTGTCATATGCTTCGATTTCTTTTATAATAAAAGCAGCATAAAGAAAAGCAGCATAAAGATTTATTTACTCTGTAAGAAAGGAGCGATTTCTATGTACACACATCAGGAACTGGAAACCATGATTCAGCAGTGCAGCCGATGTCCGTTAAGCCAGAGCCGCAAACAGCCTGTAATCGGCAGAGGCAGTCTGAAAGCCGATATTATGTTTGTAGCCGAGGCCCCAGGAGCTCAGGAAGATGTACAGGGAATCCCCTTTGTCGGTCCTGCCGGACGGGTACTGGACATTCTTCTGGCTTCCGCCGGTTTAACACGGCAGGATGTATATATCACCAATATCATCAAATGCCACCCGCCTGGAAATCGTGACCCCAAACCGGAAGAACAGGAAGCCTGTATTCCATTTCTGCGAGCCGAAACCACTCTGCTGCGCCCGCCGGTTATCGTCTGTCTTGGCCGTATCGCCGCTCAGAAACTGATTGATCCGCAGTTTAAAATCACAAGACAGCACGGCACCTGGGTTCACCGCAAAGGCTACTGGATGACTGCCGTGTATCATCCGTCCGCCATTCTGCGCGACCCGTCCAAACTGGAAGAAACAAAAAAAGATTTCCAGAGTATCATCCAGAAACTGCAGGAAATCGAAGAAAGCAAATATCCTCTGTAAGTGCTCTTTTAAACAGCAACCCGTTTATCTGAATAACAAACCAAAAGCACCTGTATTTCTGTTTGTCCAGCAGAATCCGGACACTCTTTTCGAATTGTTCCCCTTTGCCAGACTATGTCTGTCACGGCAGGAACAATCCGAAAAAGTGTCACGTTTCACGCGGGACTGCACAAATAATACAGGTGCTTTATTTGGTCATTGTTCGTGTTATGTTTCGGCATTCTGACGTTTTTTCTTTAAAAACTCCATACGCTGCATAGCATCCCTGTCATCCGGTGCATATTCCAGCGCCTTGTTTAAATCAGCCTCAGCCTCATCAAACCGGTTCAGAACCGTATACAGACTGCCTCTGCCTTTATAGGCATAAGTGTAGTACGGGTCAAGCTCCAGAGATTTATTAAAACTTTCCAGACTTTTCTCCCACTCTTCCAGCTTGTAATACAGATTCCCCATGTCTTTATACACAATGGCTGCCGAGTAAGGTGACAGTTCCAGAACACGGTTCAGCCCTTCCAGAGCCGATTCAAACTCTTCCATGTCCATTTCAATCAACGCTTTATCCCAGATTGCCAGTGCATAATCCGGATTAATGGCCAGAGCTGCATTATAATCTTCCAGCGCTGCATCCACATCTCCCATATTCAGAAACAGCAGCGCACGATTATAAAAATAGCCTTCATCGTCCCGCTTCAACTCAATGGCTTTATCATAATCCTCCAACGCTTTGCCGTACTCTTTTAAGCTGTGATTATAAATATTGGCGCGATAAAAATAAGCCTGCGGCTGTGCTGCATCCAGCGCAACCGCTTTAGCAAACCATTCCAGAGCCTCATCAAAGCGTTCATAGTTTTTTGCCTCCACGCCTTTTTTCAGCGTTTCCTGATAATCCATCACAAATCACTCCTTCCAAAATCAAAGCCTCTGCCTGTTTTATCCGAAGATTTTTTTATTCAGCTCCAGCCCGGTCGGAGTAACCGCCAGACCGCCTTTTGCCGTTTCCCGCAGACTTTCCGGAAGACTACGGCCAACCGCGCCCATCGCTGTAATCACTTCATCAGCCGGAATTACACTGGTAATACCAGCCAGAGCCATATCCGCCATTACCATAGCCAGAGAGGCTCCCAGCGCATTTCGTTTGGCACAAGGTACTTCCACCAGCCCTGCCACCGGGTCACATACCAGCCCCATTACATTTTTCAGCACCATTGCACAGGCTTCCCCGGCCTGTTCCGGTGTGCCGCCTCTTAATTCTACCGCAGCTGCTGCAGCCATAGCCGATGCCGCACCGCATTCCGCCTGGCAGCCTCCTACCGCACCAGATACCGATGCACGATGCGCAATTACCATGCCAAATCCTGCACAAGTCATTAATGCAGTGGCAATCCGCTCATCTGATAAATGATCCATCTCCTGCAGTTTTTTCAGCACACCCGGCACAATCCCGCAAGACCCTGCTGTCGGGCAGGCTACAATTCGACCCATTGTTGCATTTACTTCCGCCACTGCCAGTGCATAACTGACAGCCTCCATAACATTACTGCCGCACAATAACGGCTGCTCACTCCGGCAGTAATCATAAAGTTTACGCCCTTCCCCGCCAATCAATCCGCCTTTGGATTTCTGCGGATTGTTTATGCCGGTGGCAATAGATTCTTTCATAACCTGCCAGTTGTATTTCATCTGCTCCAGTACAGCCTCTTCCGAAATCTGTTTCAGAACTGCTTCCTGTTTTATCATCGCCTGCCCGATTGTACCGCTGTTATCGTGTGCAAGCTGAATCAATGTTTCCACCGAACCAATTACCATGTGCGTTCCTCCTGTTTCACCCGTTTAAATCCTCTTCTGCGCATTAAAACGGTTTAATAAATTTGATATCCAGCACCGACCGCATCGCAATAATTTCTTTCAATGCATCGTCCGGCACTTCCTGGTCTGTCTCAATTACCATATACGCAACCGTATTTTTTTCCTGACGGAATACCTTCATGGCCGCAATATTCACATGATAATCCACCAGTACACCGGTAATTTTATGAATCACACCCGGCTGATCCAGATGGGTATCAATCAGGGTTGGATAAATCCCTTCAATTTCAACAGGGAAACCGTCCAGTTCGGTAATCAGAACCTTGCCGCCGCCTATCGAGCAGCCGGTTACCTCTTTTTTACTGCCGTCTGCCAGCGTCATTACAAATCTGGCGGTATTGGCATGGTAGCCTTCGCCCAGATCCGTTGCAATAAACTGATACTGCAGCCCGGCTTCCTCTGCCAGCCGATAGGATTCCCGAATCTGCACATCATCGGTTTCCATGCCAAGCAGGCCGCCCAGCAGCGCTAAATCGGTCCCATGGCCTTTATAAGTCTGGGCAAAAGAACCATGCAAATAAATTTCTACCGCCTGCGGCAGTTCTTTTGCAATAGCTCTGGCAAAACGACCCAGACGCACCGCACCGGCAGTATGAGAGCTGGATGGGCCAACCATCACCGGCCCGATAATATCAAAACAACTGTATTCACTCATATTCCAACCTCCTGTCCTTCACAGCTGAACATTTTCTCTTTCTGTACTGCTATTTTACTATTTCACATGCATCTATGTAAATACAAAACAGAAAAAAAGAGGTTGAAACTGATGTCTCAACCTCTTATCATTCTTTATCTCTGCGATAGTTCTATATGCACTTTTTCGCGCATTCTTACGCTTATTCCTCCGGCTGCAGGAACATGTCATCCAGCGCATGACCGCCCAGTACAATCGGCAGGCATAAGTCATCCGGGTCAATGGCAATCTCGATAATGGAGAACCGCCCGTTGCTGAACGCCTCTTTCAGAATGTCCGGTGCCTCTTCTTTACTGGTAATCTGATAACCAGCCGCACCGTACGCTTTTGCAAGCATCATAAAGTCTACCGTTTTGCTGAAATGTACACCGCTGTAACGCTGCCCGCTGTAATGATACTGCAGCTGACGCACCATACCCAGAACATTATTGTTGAATACCATAATTTTAATCGGCAGTTCCTGTTCCAGGATAGTTCCCAGCTCATGCATACACATCTGGAAGCTGCCATCACCGGTAACCGCAATTACCAGATTATCCGGGCATGCCACCTGAGCACCAACAGCTGCCGGAATCCCGTAGCCCATAGTCCCCAGACCGCCGGAACTGATAAATTTACGCGGTGTAGTAAACCGATAACTGTTTGCTGTCCATACCTGATGCTGACCAACATCAGTGGTAACAATGGTCTTTTCTTTATCAACCAGTGATTCCACCAGCTGCATGGTCCATGGCACATTAATGCCGTCAGACATTGGCAGCGGAATCTGCGGATACAGGTTTTCACATACAATCATGTCATCCTGTTTTTCCAGCTGAGCATTCAAATCATCCAGAACAAAACGCAAATCACCAACGATTGGAATATTAATCTCTACGTTTTTACCGATTTCCGCCGGGTCAACATCCACATGAATAATTTCTGCATTTGGTGCAAAACTGCCCGGTGTGCTGATAACACGGTCATCAAAACGCATCCCCAGAGCCAGCAGACAGTCACAGTCCTGCACTGCCAGATTGGCACCTTCGTTGCCGTAAGTCCCCAGCATACCCAGGAAACGCGGGTCGTTATCCGGATAACCGGACAGCCCCATCATTGTAGACACAACCGTTGCATTTTTCATTTCAGCCAGTTTCATAACCGCCGCTGTGGAGTTGCTGGCAACAACACCGCCGCCTACACAGATAACCATTTTTCTGGAGGCTTTGATGGTTTTCACAGCCCGTTTAATCATGCCCATATGGCCGGAAACGGTCGGCTTATAGCTGCGGATATCCACTTCTTTTACTGGTACATATTCGGTCTTTGCCTGAGACACATCGCGCGGAATATCTATCAGTACAGGGCCTGGACGGCCTGTGCTGGCAATGTAGAACGCCTCTGCAATAATACGCGGGAGGTCTTCTACATTCTGTACCAGATAATTGTGTTTTGTAATCGGGGAGGTAATCCCTGTAATATCGATTTCCTGGAAAGCATCGGTACCAATCATAGAACGAGGCACCTGGCCTGTGATAGCCACCAGCGGAACGGAGTCCATATTTGCTGTTGCAATCCCGGTTACCAGGTTTGTTGCCCCTGGGCCGGAAGTTGCCAGACATACGCCGACTTTCCCTGTTGCACGTGCATAACCGCTTGCTGCGTGAGCACCGCCCTGTTCATTGCGAACCAGCACGTGACGAATATTACTTGTCTTTAATGCATCATAAATTTCCAGCACTGCCCCGCCCGGATAGCCAAAAATGGTATCAACTCCCTGGGCTTCCAGTGCACTGATTAAAATCTGCGCTCCGTTTTGCTGCATTGCTTTCACCCCTGAAAAATCATTCTATCTAATTATTTCTGTCAGATTGTTTCTGTAACTTATTTCTATAGCTTATTTCTGTAACCAAGGCATTTTGTCTCTTAATTCTTTACCAACCTGTTCAATCTGATGGTCAGCTACCATTGCACGCATACGATTGAAGGATGGACGGCCTGCCTGGTTTTCCAGAATCCAGTTTTTCGCAAATACGCCTTTCTGGATATCGTCCAGAATACGTTTCATTTCTTTTTTGGTTTCTTCTGTGATTACACGTGGACCGCTTACATAATCACCATATTCCGCTGTGTCACTGATGGAGTAGTGCATGTATTCCAGACCGCCTACATACATCAGGTCTACAATCAGTTTTAATTCATGGAAGCATTCAAAGTATGCACTTTCCGGCTGATAGCCTGCTTCTACCAGAGTTTCAAAACCAGCCTGTACCAGAGCGCTGATACCGCCGCACAGGATTGCCTGTTCACCAAACAGGTCTGTTTCGGTTTCTTCTTTGAAAGTTGTTTCCAGTACACCTGCTCTTGTGCAGCCTACTGCTCTTGCAAATGCCAGTGCAATATTTTTGCAGTTGCCGGTTGCATCCTGCTCAACCGCTACCAGACCAGGTACACCGGTACCCTGCTGAACCGCTTTACGGAAGCTGTGGCCAGGAGATTTTGGAGCTACCATAAATACATCTACATCAGCTGGCGGAACAATCTGTTTGAAGTGAATGTTGAAGCCGTGAGAGAAGCTCAGAGCTTTGCCTGCTGTCATATAAGGCGCGATATCTCTTTTGTATACTTCTGCCTGTTTTTCGTCTGGAATCAGAATATGAATGATATCTGCTGCTTTTGCTGCATCTGCAACAGTCATAACCTGCAGACCATCTTCTTCTGCTTTCGCCCAGTTTTTGCTGCCTTCACGCAGACCTACAACCACTTTCATACCAGCATCGCGCATATTCTGAGCCTGAGCATGACCCTGGCTGCCGTAGCCAATAACTGCGATTGTTTTACCGTTTAAATATTCTAAATTTGCATCCTGATCATAATACATAACTGCCATAATAAAGTTCCTCCTCAAATCAATTCAAAAATTTATGTGTAACAGATTGCCATCTGTTTTTAGCTAAACTAAAAATTCAAAAAATTTATTTCATGCGTTACCGCATCCCTAAGACGAAGTTATTTTTGTGGCTGACCAGGCGGCTTTCAAAATTGTGCCGCGCCGCGTACATGAGGTACGCAAGCAAGCAATTTTGAAAACAACGAAGTCAGGCGCAAAAAGAACGAGTCTGCACTCTTACTTTTCTTTTGGGCTGCGCACCATCGCCGAGATCCCAGTCTTTACAATCTCCTGAATCCCGAACGGCTGCAGAGATTTCAGAATCGCTTCAATTTTGGATTCATCACCGGTTGCCTCAATAATTAAAGAACGACGACCAATATCAATGATTCTTGCACGGAAGATATCCATCAGCTGAATAATTTCGCCTCTGGTTTCTCTGTCGGCCGCTACACGCACCAGCAGCAGCTGACGGCATACGGTATCATCATGGGTTAAATCGTTTACTTTGATTACATCTACCAGTTTGTGCAGCTGTTTTGTTACCTGCTCAACGGTTTTTTCATCGCCGTCTACCACGATGGTCATTCTGGAAATGCTTTTGTCTTCGGTGTCACTTACAACCAGGCTGTCAATGTTGTATCCTCTTCTGGAGAACAGATTGGCAACTTTCGCCAGTACACCAGGATTATTTTCTACTAATACTGCTACCTTATGTTTCATATCTCTACTCCCCCACTAAAATATCGTCCAGAGTTTTCCCTGCCGGTACCATTGGATATACGTCAGCGCCTGCATCAATCCGGAAATCGATGAACCAGCCTTCATTGGAGGTTAACGCTGCCGCCAGTTTCTCATCACACTGTTCCAGTGTATCAATGCGCATATATTTGATATCATATGCATCCGCAAGTTTTTCCCAGTTTGGCGCACTGTCCAGAATGGTTGCAGAATAGTTGCCGTTAAAGAACAGTTTCTGCCACTGATGCACCATACCCAGGAACCCGTTGTTCATTAAGCAGATTTTGATTGGCAGTTTAAACTGTTTCATAATCGCCAGTTCCTGCATATTCATCTGGAAACTGCCGTCACCGGTAATCAGGATAACGTTGCGATTCGGGAACCCGAACTGAGACCCGATGGCTGCCGGGAACCCGAAGCCCATAGTACCCAGACCGCCGGATGTAATGAACTGTCTTGGGCCTTTTGTATTCAGGAACAGCGCTGCCCACATCTGGTGCTGGCCTACGTCTGTTACCACGATAGTATTTTCGTCTACATATTTATCGATAAAACCGAAGGTTTCTTTCGGAGGCAGAACGCTGCCTGCCGGAGATTTCACTTCATAACGGCTCTGCTGTACTTCTTCCATCCATGCTTTGTGTTCACACGGCTGCAGAACTTCTGCCAGTGCATCCAGGAAATCTGCACTGTCGGCTACCAGCGGATAGGTTGGTTTTACTGTTTTACCGATTTCCGCTGCATCGATATCTACATGAATAATTCTCTTTGCATTTGGTGCAAAACCGCTTACGTTACTGGTTACGCGGTCATCAAAACGCATCCCTACGGCCACCAGACAGTCACAGTGCTGCACGGTGTAGTTGGCTTCTACAGTGCCGTGCATCCCTGGCATCCCGATATCATACGGATTACCGTCAGGGAACACACCACGAGCCATCAGAGTAGTAGCCACCGGCATATCGGCTTTCTGTGCAATGCTGTATAACAGGTCGCGGTTTTCCAGACGGTTGTTTACACCGCCGCCCACTACCATCATTGGTTTTTCAGCCTCTTTGATGTAGCTGGCAACTTTCATAACCTGTTCTTTATTCACCTGGCAAGGTTTATATTTCATTTCAATGCGGTTGCGTACCGTACCGGTATCGTATGGCACCTGCACATCCTGCACAAAAACATCTTTTGGAATATCAATCACAACCGGACCAGGACGGCCATTGCTTGCCACATAAAAGGCTTCTGCAACAATGTCAGGCAGCTGTGCCGCATCGGTTACAGCGTAGGTGTGTTTACAGATTGGCTGACAGATCCCTGTCATGTGCGCCTCCTGGAAACCGTCTTTCCCTAACAGTTCTTTTACAACCTGCCCCATGATGCATACCATCGGGATAGAGTCCATATTCGCAGTTGCAATCCCGGTTACCAGATTGGTTGCACCTGGGCCGGATGTTGCAAAGCAGACACCCACTTTGCCGGTTGCTCTGGCATAACCGTCGGCTGCATGCGCTGCACCCTGTTCATGACGAACCAGAACATGATGAATATTCGGAAATTCTTTCAGACGGTCATACAGTGGAATTACCACGCCGCCTGGTAAACCAAACACGGTATCAACACCATGTAATTCTAAACAATGTAATAAGATATCAGCACCTAACACTGATTCAAACACCTCCTGCAAAACTTCAGCAACGCTGTTTACGTTTATCTTGTTTCTAGTATTTATCATGTTGTACTATAACAGATTTTTCTGTTATGCTACAAAAGTATTGTGACTAGTATACACTGCTGTTTTTCAAATTGCAACTACAAGTTGTTTAAAATAATATAAAAAAAGCTAATACCCCCAAACACTCTAAAATACTGTATTCACGATACATTACGCATTTAATATTCCTGTAAAATCTGCACCGTTTCCGCAGTTGACGGCAGCAGGAGCGTGGTATAAAATGCAGATAGCACCTGTTGTTTTAACAGACATATTTTAGACCTGTTTCATTAGCTATTTCATTAGAAAGAAGGCATTTTTATGTACGCACTTCTGCAGATTCTTGCTGCACTTGCACTTATGATTTTTCTTCTGAACCGGCGCATTCATATCAGCTATGCCGTTCTGGCCGCTACCGCTGTATTGTTTGTGCTGTCGGGCTTTGTACCGGCCCATCTGGGCGAAGCACTTTACAGCACCGCTGTCAGCTTTACCACCTGGAACATGGTGCTGACTCTTTATCTGGTTATGTGCCTGGAATATCTGCTGCGTACCAGCGGCATTTTAAAAAACTTTACACTGGCTGCCGGCAATCTGTTTCGCGACAACCGCATTATACTGGCAGTTATGCCGGCCTTTCTGGGCTTTCTGCCATCTCTGGGCGGTGCCATTTTCTCCGCACCGATGGTAGAAGAAGCGGCTCAGCCTTACAAACTCTCCCCGGAAAAGAAAACAGCCATTAACTACTGGTTCCGTCATGTGTGGGAATTCTGTAACCCGATTCTGCCTTCCCTGCTGCTGGCATCCTCTTTCACCATGATTCCGATTGGTGAAATTGTCAGCCATCAGTTTATCATGTCCTTTGCTGCCATTTTCATCGGCGCTGTGCTGATGCTGCGCGGTAAGGATTACGAACTCGCTGAAACAGATGCCGAAGTTCCAGCAAGCGATAATAAAAAAGAACAGATTATGGCCGTGGTTCTGGCTATCGGGCCAATTCTGCTCAATGTGTTTTTTGTAACCGTATGCAATATGAACACCACTGTTTCCATGCTGCTCATCGTGGCTCTGCTGGCGCTTCTGCTGCGCTATACGCCAAAACAGTGGATTGCCATGTTCCGCGACTCTCTGAATCTGCCGATTATCACCAGTATTCTGGCAATTCTGTTTTTTCAGGGGATGCTCTATGCAACCGGCACCATCGACGGATTAATTACATTCTTCCAGTCCTCCGGTATTCCGGCACTGGCCGTTGTATGCCTGACCGCCTTTTTCATGGGGCTTCTGACCGGTCTGCCGCAGGGCTTTGCCGCAATTGCCTTCCCGCTGATTCTGCCAATGCTGGGGCCAGGCAGCCTGGATGCACTGGCACTGACTTACATCTGCGGTTTAACCGGTGTAATGCTCTCGCCGGCACATCTTTGCCTGATTGTAACCGTGGAATATTTCCACTCCACCATGTTCGGCTCTTTAAAACCGGCCGCCATTGCCCAGTTTTTACTACTTGCCTTCTGCTTTGCATGGATGATGATTTTTTAATATACAAATCAAGCCCGCGATTTCTCGCGGGCTTTCTGCGTTTCATTCCTTGTTATTCCTTTTTCACTGCCTTATACGGTACACTGTCTTCCGATACCAGCCAGCCGTCGTTCAGTACTGCCATTACATATTCCAGCGACACCTGAAATTTTTCGGCTATCACTTCCGGGCTTAAAACATCTTTCAAAGCCAGAATCAGTTCCCTGCGTTCATCCATTCTGCCATCTTCATATCCCTCTTCTTTGGATATCGCCAGTGCCTTGTCCATATCCCACTCTGTAAACAGCATGTTCGCCACCTCCGCCCCGTTTGCCTCTAAAAATTCTTTCATAATATCATGTTCAATTCCATACTTAATCGCCTGTTCTATAGCCTCTTCCCGCGTCATACCGCCAGCCTCATTGGCTCGTACACGCCCTGTAAACCAGCTATATTCCGCCAGACTTCGGCTTCTCTGTACTATTTCTGCATTTACTTCATAATTAATATTATATATATCTACTTTCAACTCTAACTGCGGATTCTCCTGCTGGAAAACAAAAGATTCAGACAATTTCTGTACTCCGTACTCCGGATACGGTTCCTCCCCGTTATACAGTACAATAAATCTTGGAACCGGTATTGGAATTCGTTTTTTACGGTAGATAACGTCAGACTTTACCATCTTTTCATACACTCTGGCACTGTATAACAATAACCGCAATGCCATATTTTCATTTAAGGTGGATTGATGTTCGATTAGTACCACAATCTGGTTGTCCAGTACAAAAGACAGGTCATTCATCTGATTTTTATACAACGCCTCTGTCAGTGTATTAATTTCCACCGGCGTGTCCAGTGGATAATCAGTTCCTGCCACCGCATTGTAAACCTCAATCAGCCGTTCCGGCTTACTCAGATACAGCGAAAACACACTATCCTTGTACGCTCTGTTTGCACTCACGCAATACGCCTCCATGTATTTTTAATTATATCCGGATATATGATACAGGATTCGCCGTTCCGCAGGAAACTCCTTCCAGTATTCTGGAAATTAATCTCATTATTCTGGTAATTTTTTTCTTTATAAAATCAAGCCTGCGATTTCTCGAGAGCTTAAACTATACCCGATAACGGGAAACAACTTCCCGAATCCGGTCTAAAAAGGCCTCTTCTCCTATCGTATCCATCTTAAAGAATACCGCATTGCTTCCGCCAGATGTAATTGCCGAAAAATGAATTGTGTCCCCTTTCTGCATCAGTACGATTGTCATACTGAGCCGGTTGCCGCCAAAAGCACTGTATCGCTCATACACACGCACTGCACAACTGGCATCCTCTATGATAAAATTACTGGAATCCTCCAGCGTTGCCGAAATACTCTGCATAATCACATGTTCCAGATCACCAAGAATCTGTTTAAAATCCCCTGCTAACATTGCTTCTAGTTTTGCCATAAAAATCACCCCTGCCTGATGTAATGAACTGGTTCTCTATTTTTGTTTTGCGAGCTGCATATTCTCCAGCAATCGCTTCTGGTGCAGATACCCGTCATAATGTTCCAGATAATTAAACAGCCAGTTGCTTTCATTTACATAATCCGTTACGGAAACACCATGTTTCAGTTCCATTTCCAGAAACAAGAGCTGACTGTTGGATGTATAATAGCCGGTTTTCTCTTCGCAGATAAACCACAAATACGGGGAATGCTGTACAAGCGATTCCTTATAGTACAGGTCGCTTTTGTGATTATGCAAAACCTTATACACATGCCAGATGCCATCCTCCAGCGGTATCCGCTCCGGATTCACATAAGCATTTTCAAAATTGTATGCCAGAAACCGCTCCGGAACCTCCGCCAGTGTAATCCTCTCCACATCCAGAACCGATGTAAAATACTCCGCCAGTTCTGATGCCGATAAATCCTTTTCCACTGGAGTAATTTTATGCTTATACTCTTTTATAAGAAATTCGTGCCGTTCCCGGCGTTCTTTTATCCGTTCCGTGCTATCATCTATAATCACACGGCCTGCTGTATGGTTCGCCCAAAACTTCTGCTTTAACCCCGATGCCACAAGATACAGCCCGCCTGCAAACACGATTATAACAAGAATCAGCGATGTCGGGTATTGCTCAAAACCAAGCCATGCCGGATCTTTGCCGCTGTCAATCAGCGCAAGCCGCCAGTTATACGCCGAAAGCGTAATAAATACCATCGTTACCACACCCCAGAACACACGAAGCAGCGGTTTATTCTTTATAAAACACAGCGCATAGAAACAGATAAACGCAGCCGACATCCCGAACACAATGGTTTCAAACATTCCCATATACAACGCCTCTTTTCCTGTTATATTTGTAATTCTACAATCACTATACATGATTCAGCAGTGAATAGCAAGAATGATTCTGTGTATTATGTAAAACAAGCCCGCGATTTGCGGGCTTATTGTGCATCGATAATCTCTGTATGTTGTTAATACTTTCCATTTCAGAATAGCAAAAGTTGTACTTATGGTTTTAAAATAAGTTTGATAACTGATACTCAATTACACAATTGCATAACAACGCTGTTACCAAAAGATTGGCCATTTGATCTGACACCAGGATACTGGCCTTTGCTTTTTCAGGTTCTACATCAGAATTTTCATACACTGTATACTCTGCAATCATTTTATCATAACCGTCAATCAGACTCTGAATTTGTTTCTGCTCCTCTACAGTTGAAACTTGTTCCAATCGTTCTAGCAACATCTGTTTACCCTGCTTCAAACCTGCAACAACATCTGTATTCTGCTCTGCCAGTTTATCTTCAATCGTTTCAATAGTATCCACAGCAGGATTGTCCAATGTAACCGTTACCAATACTGCCGCCATTGCCGGATTAGCAAAACCGATAAAGATAGTTAACAAAAGAAACAAACATATTATCTTTTTTGTTTTTACCATAAGCCCACCTCATCATTTACTGCATCATAGTCTTACATGCTAATAACTACATTATACGGTACAATAACACCTGCTGTCTGAGCCATAAACATTGCATTCACAGCTGTTCCAGCAAGATTGTCATAATTCAAATCACCGCCATCTGGCGCAAAATCATACACATCGTGAATTGTAATATTATGACCTGTTTTATAATACCTACATCCATGAATTGCATAATAACAATCTTTTTCTGCCACAGAGGAACCTCCGTTGAATACACCTGCCATGGAAGAACCATCTCTACCATTAAGCATTCTTACATACTCTGTTGTTTGATAAACATGGTTCATTAATACAGGTCTGTATGTGCTATTCTCCGTTGCATTTTCTTTCGCATGTGTCAATAATTCAGCAGACAGCATATAATTATTCACAGAAAAAAAGGATACGATAGCAGATACTGCTGGGGATAATACCGGATGCTCTACACCTAATAAGTTTACGGTTTCTTTGTTGGCTTCAAACTGCTGATATTCTGTAATCATATTCTCATAGCCAGTAATAATTTCCTGCAGTTTGGCTTTTTCAGTCAAGTCCTCTGTTTGGTTATAAATAGTTTGAAATTTTGCCATTCCAATTTCTAAACCTTCAATAACAGTATACCCTTCCTTTTCCACAGCTGCTTCAATATTATTAAGTACTACAAGTGCATCTGTTTTATTATTCACGAATTGTTCATATTGTCCCTGCATCTCCAGTTTTTCTGCCGGTGTATATGCAAATGCAGGTACACCAGTGGTCATCATCATGGTAGCAGCCAAAGCAACTGCTACAGTTTTCTTTAATTTGTCATTCATAAATTTCGCCTCCTAAAATCAACAAAATTATTTCTCACTGGCCAGTGATTTTCAGAAAGCTTTCTCGTTCTTACCTTAACAAATTTATTTTCAGTTTGCAATACTTCCTGCATAACTAACCCTTCCAATGTCATAACTAACCCATAAATTAAAACCAGCCTGCAAATTTGCAGGCTGGTATAGTCATTCTGTAAATTATTCTGTCGATTTTTCCCATCCGGTCTGTTCATAAAATTCATCCACATAACGGATTTTTGAATGGTCGAACTCTTTCTGCAGCTCTATAACATAATCGTATGGGTCTTCCATCGGCACAATGTTCAGCTCTTTTTGAATCACCGCCAGTGTCTCTACCACTTCCTGACGATTATTATATTCCTTCCAACTGTCCAATTTAAAAAAACTTAAAAATTTCTCTTTTTCAAAAATAATAATCTGATGCAACGCATTTGTTGTTTTATACGTAAGCAGCATACTTAAAAAATCGGAAAAATTTCTTGCCAGCGGATATACATAGGGGCCGCCGAAATTTTCCGGATTTACCGCAAACACCATTTCACCAAAACTATCGATAAAACAGTAATGCAAGCCTCCACAATCCCAGCCAAATATTCTTGCACCAATTGGCGTACAGGAATAACGCATCTCCTCCCGCTTTTCCAGCCCAATCCATGTTGTATCAATGTTCAGGTTCATATATTGTTCAAAAAGAGTATTCACGTTCAAGCCCCCGTATCCATTAATTTTTCCACTTTATATTTGTAATTCTACAATCACTATACATGATTCAGCAGTGAATAGCAAGAATGATTCTGTGTATTATGTAAAACAAGCCCGCAATTTGCGGGCTTAAAACCGTAGGCAAGATTTTGGTTTGTTTCTAGTGAAATAATTCTATTATTTTTCTTCAGCAAATATCCCTATTACACTTAGAACAGTACCCAATAAAAAAGCAAAACGCGATATATCTATGAATAACGAAGTAAAATTTCCCATGATAAAGTATTGTAATAAATATTGTGCTACAATACAGAGCAATATTCCAATTTTAAATACTTTCATTTATTTCCCTCATATTTAAACTTGAGCAGGTGTTGAACGATAAGCTATTGGCGCACTATAAATATCAGAAACTCCTGTAAAAGTAAATCCAATCCCCCAAGGTAACGCTACACTTGGTTCTCCTCCAAGTTTATTATGGCCATACTTAAACTGAAGTTTTGCATTATTAGCCAGCCCAGTCTGGGACAATGCAATTGTGCCGTAACCTTCCTGCGCAAAATAAGTAGAACCTGCTGAAGACCCATTTAAATCAAATACATCTTCAATCGTATTCAATTCTACTTCACTTAAACTACTCCGTTCTGTAGCTCCATAGACTTTGTCTCCCTCAACAGAAACAATTCGATATACGCGTGTATGTTTATTGTAATTGCTAGAAATTGTTCGATCAATTGCAAATTCATTATTCCAACCAATGCCAATGCAATCATGCAACAACCACAGAGGAGACGTATCCCATTCCCAGCCAAACTGCACAATAAAATATGTTTTATTCTTCGAAGTATCATAATAATAATCTGTTATAGCTGTGTACGGTAGCAAACTAGCTGCCAAAGCTAAAGCTTCAATATCTGATATTGTTTCATCTCCATCCAATGTTCTCAACTTAGAAATTGCCTCATCTGAATAACCAAGCCTTTTTAAGTCTGCTGTAGGCAGCTTTGCTCTCTCAAACATTAACTGCATATATTCTGCTTCTAAATCTCTACTTGTGATTTCATTAATTATATCTTCTGAAAAACCCTCTTGCTGTAATTCTTTTACAGACATTGATTCTAATTTTTGATAATACTCAAGTTCATTGAATTTTACTGTATTTTGATTTTCCCTAGCGATTTCTAAGTTTCTTCGATGACTTTGATATTCACTATCCTCTGTAAGATTAACCATAGTACTTGCTGCAAAGACCGGTGTTCCAATAGATAATGCCATTGCTGCTGTTAATACAATAGCAGCTAATTTTCTTAAACCTTTTTTCATAATTGTTTCCTCACTTTCTAAAATTAATTTTTCTAGTTACCGGCCGGTAATTTTTCAGAAAGCTTTCTTTGCATTTACCATAACAGATACCAATTTGCATTACAATACTTCCTACATAACTAACCCTTCCAGTGTCATAACTAACCCATAAACAGCAAAAAGGCTAGTGTATAAATCTCTTTTCATACACTAGCCTCTAACTTGTTATAGTTATTTTCTTTTTCCGATATTAAGCATTAACGCACAAATACTGAATATCATCTTCGGTCAGTTCTTAGTAATTAGCTTATTCTCTTTATTATACCAGTATCCTGTTGCCTTCTTCCGTTTTGTATTTCAAAAACAACCCTTCTGCTTGACATAATTGCTTTGCAAATGCAACCATTTTGTCTGGCGGCTGATACAACACCACCTGAAACCCGCCGCCAATCGTAACAAGCGCTTTCATATCAGAAAAAAGAACTGAAAAATGAGTAAAATCCTGCAGAATTACAGATTTTATTATGTCCGCCAGCTTTTCTGGTGTGTAATGGCGAATGTCTGTAAACGGCGGTATCAGTCTATATTTCTCAATCTGTTTCTCCATTTCTCCAAGACATACACTGCATGGATATTCCCACATCACCTGCAGCAGAATACGACTGATTTTATCCGCAAATACAGGCAAATAGGTATTTTCATAATATTCTTCCAATTCCAGATAAGCCTGTGATTTAGGATTATGAGGAATATAATCAATATAATAATATGTGTCATTTTCCACCAATTCACTAATTGCTGTAAGCATAATTAAGCGCCTACCCTCTCAAAACTTTTCCATCTTTATCTAACGATGCAATCCTCTTTCCACTTTTATCTTTAAGCTTCCACGCACTTCCACCATGGCCACTTGTATCTTTTTCAACAGTCCAACCACCATCTTCTTTATACTTAACGCTTGATCCGTTTACTTTTTCATCAAATTGACTTAAATCAACATCCCCGCTATCAGTTCGAAATCTAGAAGGAATTTTTGCTTTAATCGCAGCAATTTCCTGTGCTTCCGAATCACTTAACCATTCTGTAATTGTTTCATACAACCAAGTTCCTGCCGCAATTGTAACCCCTGCAATAGTAATAACACCTGTAGCAGCAATTAATACCTGTCCAATTCCCGGAAGAAAATATGCACCTGCAGCAATAGCAGCGCATGTTTGAGCTGTACCAGAATCCTGATTATTCACCTTTATTGCCTGATACAACAAATTTGTAAATTCTGCACGAGTATAATAAGCGCCATTAATTATAACACCTTCATCGACAATAATCAAATTATTTATATTTTCGGTCATACTCTGCATATTGTAGCTAATGGCATTTGTTTCTGCAAAGGCAGGTACACCGGCAGTCATCATCATAGTCGCGGTCAGCACACTTGCAACTGTTTTCTTTAATTTATTGTTCATAAAAATTTCCTCTCTTGTCTTAAAACCTTTTAAATTTTCTTTTTGCAAATAAACAACTTTTTTAGAAAGCTTTCCTTGCACCTACCATAACAGATACCGATTTGCATTGCAATACACCCTGCATAACTAGACCTTTCAATGTCATAACTAACCCTAAATACAAATTATTTTAGTCAAATAAAAACAGCCCATGATTATCATGAGCTGCTATGGTTTAGAACTTTTGTTTTTTCATATAAATCACGGTAATTATGAACGTAACCGCCATCATAGCAAGATACGCATAATATCCCGGTAATATATAGCGCATTTCAAATGAAATATCACCAATAAAAAAGCTGTAACGCTTCCACCAGATATAAATCGCCAGAAACGCATCCAGAAAAAGTACACCATAAACAGCAAGTAGATACTTTGGCCGCCACCGTTCCCACAAAAAATATTCAAACAAAGCTACACAAAGCAAATACAAATAATTGAGTAGCAAAACCGTTTCTATACCACGGCATGTATTGATATTAGGCGTCCCGAACCATGTAAAAAATATACCAATCTGCCCAAAACAAAAAACAAATTGTAAGAAACATTTAGTTTTTCTACCTGATATATCCATATGACACTTCCTTTCAATTTCTATATAAAATCCATCACAGTAACGGATTTTTGTATAGTCAAATGCCTTCTATCAGTTCAATATTCATTTCTTTCTGTACTGTTGCGTTCTGGATATTTTTGTGCCAATGCATCTACTAATTTATCACGTCGTGCTAATAAATCATCAGATGGAGCTTTCATATGTGCACCCATAATGGCCAATAATTCTGTTCGCATACGAAATTCTTCTTCTGTCATAACTACATTTATTTCTTTTGGAACTTTTAATTCTACTCCATACTGCTGCTCCAGGTCATTGCAAATTATGCTGGCACGTTCTGCGGTAATTTCTGAGTTTGCACGAACATATTCGTTTGCAAATACAAACAACGCAACCGACAGAACCATAATGGTCATTATTGAAGCTACTGTGAATTTTCGGGATTGTTTTTTCATAAACCTCGCCTCCTGAAAACGATAGTCTGGTTTCTTACAGTTCAGCCTGTGTGCCTTCCCCAGCTTCCCTGCGAAGCGGCAGTATAATATGAACTGTAAACAGCCGTTCTTTATACTGTAACGTGCATGTACCATTGTACTTCTCGGTAATCTGCCGGATAATCTGCAATCCAAAGCCATGCAAAGCTTTATCTGTTTTGCTGGTTTCTACGGTGTTATCCGCAATTTTTACATCACAGGCAGTGGTATTCCGCACTTGAATGTATAAATGGTGCCTGTCCTGTGTGATGGAACACCATATTTTTCGCTGCGATGGCTCCGCAATCTGTTCTACTGCTTCTAATGCATTGCTCAGGGCATTGGAACAGATAGAAGCCAGGTCGTCCATAGAAATCAGTATTTGCTGCAGATTTGCCGATACATAACTCTGAAACTCAGCCTGCATTGCTTTTGCCTGTTCCTCCCGGATTGTTAAAATGGTATCCAGCAGTGGATGACCTGTTTCAACGACTGAAGTGGCAGCCAGCTGGTCACCCTGAAGCTGTGCATATTGCAGAGCTTCATCGGTATGACCGTTTTTAATAAGCCCTGCAATTGTATTCATGCTGTGTTTCATATCATGGCGTAAATGCTGAAAATTCTGATGCTTTTCCAGCAGAATTTTATGATACTGCTGCTCCTGTTCCAGCTGATTACGTAGAAGTTCCAGCTGCTGTTTGTTCTGAATACTTCGCAAAAGCCCGTCAAAGAAAAAGAAAAACGCTACAGTAAAGCCGGTTAAAATAAGTGTGGGAAATGTAGTAATCAGGTTGATGGCACCTGAATCCAGCACAAAAAATTCTATCTGATGAATTACAAACAGCATAGAGGCCGGAAAAATAAACAGAATCGAAAAATATAACGGAATCTCGATATCGTGCTTTCTTATATACCAGTAATCTTTTGCGTTGGCCAGAAGCCGCACAATTAACAGAATAGTCAGATTGGAGAGCACAACACCGGTAAAATAATATACATTACGCCCTGCCTGGCCATATACAAGCGCCGCCTGCCTCATTGGTTCAAGAATCACCACATAACAGCCTTCCACCATTATCCCGACTGTCTGAAACAGAAAGGGTACAAACAGTTTTACAAACAACTGCCCCTCATAGCACATAGCCAGAATCAGAATCACTGCATAATAGCCAGTAGTCTGCACCATATCCGGTATGGCAAACCACGACAGACAAAACGAAACCACGCCAAGCGCTGCATATACGGCAAGCATAATTGCAGAGGAAAACTTTTCTTTTCCAAAAAAGTGACGGAAGAAGAAAAAATATATAATCAGTTCCAGAACAATTGCCAGTGCATCAATTGCCATTGCTGCCATCATATATTATCAGCTCCTTTGCATCTGCAGCCACTGGTGATACTGCTGCCGTGTCTGCTGTATTCTGCCCTTGCTTACCGGAATTCTGAGAAGCTCGCCAGGCCTCTGCGGGTCTGGAATGTTCAGAATGACATCCTGCCCTTTCAGCAGTTCAATATAGCGGGCGTTTACCAGATATCCATGATGACAGCGCAAAAAACCGTATGCTTTCAGCCGCTGTTCCTCCTTCCCGATTTGCCCGACCACTTCGTATATCCCGTTCTGGCAGTGATAAATCTTCAAATATCGCAACGATGACTCGATATACACAATCTCGCTGACTGGAAAACAGATTGTCTCACCTTTTTGTGTTATGGTGTACATCTCTCTGGAACGGTGAAACCGCTCGTAAAAGCGGTCTAGTTCCTCAAAGAAAATCTGTTCATCAAAAGGTTTTGTTAAAAACTGAAACACATTAAGCCGGTGGGAATAAATAAAATATTTTGTATGCGATGAAATAAACATAATAGTGATATCCGGATGTTTCTGCTGCATCATCGGCACCATATCAATGCCCGACTTCTCACCCAGTTCAATATCCAGAAACAGTAAATCAATCGAATCGCTGTATTCCATTAACGATTCACCATCGGCAAAACTGTTAAAATACATCTGCTCCTGCGGATGCTGCCGGTTATATGCCAGCAGCAGGTCGTACACCCGCTTATGAATATTTATGTCGTCGTCACATACTACAATTCTTGGAATCTGCTCCATGATGCCCACCGCCTTCGAAGTTTTGCTCATTATATAAAATATTCTATACATTTACAATAGCAATGTCATAACTAACCCATCCGGTGTCATAACTGGACGAAAAATGCCCTTATTAATCTGTAAATAAAATACACATACCATGTGGTATGCGCTAAACCAATTCCCAATAAATAACTTTTATAGAACTGCTCTTCTATTTCGACAAGGTTCGCACGAGCTTTGTGCTATACTCCTCTCTGTTGTCGTTTCCCTTATTCTGGAACAGGAAGGAGGTGAATGGCATGGAATTAATTATTGCTTATGCAATCTCCGTTGCGGCCAGCATTACTGCAAATTTTATTTGCCTGTGGCTGAACCGCAAATGAGAGCGGCAGCAAAAAGACATTACAGATAATGACATAAAAGAAAAAGCAGCGGATGGCCGTCCGCTGCTTTTTCTTTGCATTCATTTTCCTTAAAGGCATGGAAAACTATTGCATTCAATCTCCGTGCCTTTACTATACCACATAGCAACGGCATTTTCAAGTATATTCCAGAAAACAGTTTTATATACATACCCTCTCCGTCTGCAGCGCAAGGTTTCGGTCGTGCAGTGCAGAAAGCTGCTGAATAGCTTCCATTACAAAGCAATCCGTTATTTCAACTAACGGCATAGTTTCTGAAATAAGAAATTGAAAATTAATTTTTATTTCAATATCTGCTGTACTTTCTAAAATAAGGACTGATTTTCAGATGTGTTATTTCAGATTGCAATGTTCTGTTTTAAAATTCCCGGTATAAAACTACCCTTTCACATCTGACACCCCTATTTAATTCTACAAACGCTTATATATTATATATATTATTATAAAAACATGTTTTAAACATTATAAAACATGGAAAAACCTTAAATACATAATAAACATTGGGCGCAAGCGAAGCTGAGAGGGCATAATCTTCTTTATTTTAATCATAAGTTTTCTTTAGTCAAAGCAGGACTTCCAGCATTTCAGGCAGGACTTTCAACATATCGGTTCCTTTTTTCGACAAATTGTAAAAATAAATTGCAAAAAACAATATTTGACAAATTTCATTTCCAGTTGTATATTGTGCTGGAAGGAACTTCTATGCATAGTAAACTTCACCCAGTTTTACAAATCCACCGGAAGGAGAGATACTTCATGACAGCAGCCACTATTTACAGAGATTTTAACCGTTCCGCCATTGCCAGCAATCTGAGCGGCCGTCAGATGCAGCTCTGGCTCAAATTATACGAGTTTCTGCACAGTTACCGCCGTCAGGATGTGCAGCTGTATACACCAATGCTGCTGGATATGCTGAACATCAGCCTCAGCCAGTTCCGCCGTGCACGGCAGGGGCTGATTGAGGCAGGGTTTCTCTCCATCCGGCAGGATAGCCAGCAGCACACCAGCTATACACTGCTGTTAAACGGCAGAGCCATTTCGTTTGTGCCGGAGAAATCCTGCGGGACGTCGGGGGCGCCGTCCCCTACGGGAATCGAAACCGTATGTGCAACGGAAAATCACGGGACGGGAAACCCGTCCCCTACGGGTATCAAAACCCCGAATCCGGTCTATGCGGGTACCGAAACCGTATGTGCAACAAAAAATCCCGGGACGGGAAACCCGTCCCCTACGGGCATCAAAACCTCAAATCCGGTCCATGCGGGTACCGAAACCGTATGTGAAATGGAAAATCACGGGACGGGAAACCTGTCCCCTACCGTAGGGGCGGGGTCTCCCCGCCCGTATGCACAGGCAGAATGTTCCCGCCCGCAGTATCCGTCTGGCGATATTATGTTAAACGGCGGGTATCAGGCGGATTTGCAGGAATTTTTCCGCAGTTTTCCGGATACTGCCCTGTCGGGCTGGCTGCAGCAGTGGGCAGATATGCGCCGTAAAAACGGCTGGACACTGACTCGCTGGGGGCTTACCGCCCTGCTGGACAAGCTCCAGTCGCTTTCCGGCGGCAATCTGCAAACCATGGCGGCCATTGTGAAGCAGTCGGTATCCCGGCGGTGGAAAGGCTTTTATCCGTTAAAGGCCGAGCGCAAACCAAGCGGCGAAAAGCTGCTTCGTATGGAACAGCAGCAGCGCAGCCGCCAGCCGATACACCAGAAGTTTAAACCGGAACAGCGGGATTTATCGTTTTTAGAGCGCTGATTCCCTCATTTTATAAACATTTACGCATTTAACATCTACCATACAATTACCCTGCAACTACCATACAACGGAGGTATATACTATGACTCATTCTCAAACCTGCAACTTACACAAAGAACCTGCTGACTCCACACAGAAAAGCCACAAGTTACAGCTTCTGGCATGGGATAACATCTGCATGCTGGAGCCGGTGTATCTGCCGGACGGCACCAACGGCTGCCGTGTGCATTATGATAACGGCACATTTGAGGATATCAGCTGCCGCTTGAATCTGGTGCTGGATACCTGGGCAAAAGAAGAACTCACCAGCGTGGAACTTGCAAAAGAACTGAGCCGCGCATGGCTGGCCAGTAGGGTGAAGCTGCGGCTTCCGCTGCCCTTCCACCCGGATTTATGCCTGGCACCGGTAAAATGCCGCCGTCGGCAGCGCCATAACGACTGCGCCAGCGGCTATGTGGTGCTGCACAAGGTACGCACAGTAAATATAAAAGCAGGAGGCGGCAGCTATATCTATTTTAACGGCAGACCTCGCCCGGTTCCGGTACTGGAAAGCCGCCGCTCCATTCTGGAAAATCTGGCCTATGGCCGCATGGTTGCCGAAGCATATCGCAAAGCCCATGTGCGTGCTGTATCGGAAACCTTCCATATGCTGTATTAGCCCGCTGGTGACAAGGGGTTCTGTTTCTCATGCTGTATTCGATAATGTTTTTTCTAATATTTTATTCTATGGTTCTGTTATTCTGCTGCAAGGCGGCGCAATCCGCTTCTGCAGCAGTTTTTTTATGCAGTTTTTTATGCGCTTTTTACCGGTTTACGGGCTGCAGGCAGGCGGTTCCGGCAGATGGTTTATGAAAAACGTTTGATTTTTTATAAAATTTTTATAAAAAAATAAGTCCTGCCCTGCCTCAACCCTACTGGTTGACACAAAAAAATTTTTCCAATGTAGGACTTCTGCACAAAAAGCAGGAGAACCAGCAAAAAAGCAGGAGATATGACGTCGTAAGTCCTGCTTTCTGTTCAATCTCCTGCTTTGAGAGGTTCTGCCCTCCTGCGGTATAATCATATCAGGGTAAGGGCCTACCCTGAAATACACTGTCATGACAGACACATGCACAATCGATACAAATCGATACAAATCAACACAAAACGAAACAAACAAAAAGGAGATTGATACTATGGCAGTAAGCAACAGTACAAAAGCACAGATTATCAGCAGAGTTGATGAGAACAAAACAAAAACAACCACATTACCAAATGTAAATCCCGATGCAGCCGATACCGATGTGGCAGCATGCATGAACCAGTATGCCGGGCTGATGCCGCATCCGGCAGAAGAGCTCCGCATCGTACAGACCAGAGTGGTCATTGAGTAGTACAGAATCTGTATAACCTGCAGGGGCGGGGCTTCCCGCCCGCAATCTATTATGAATTTTAAAGGAGAAATAAACCATGTCTGAAATTACAACAAGCCAGAAAGTAGAAGTCACATACAGCACCGATGCCGGCACCAGAGTAAAACACAGCCTGGATGCCCGTGCCGATATCACCGCCGAAGAGGTTTCCACCGCAGCGGATACCATTATCAGCAAAAATGTATTCTGCGACTCGGAAGGCAATGCCATCAGTGTGGCAGAAAGCGCCCTGCTGCGCACCATCACCGAGAAACCGCTGTTTTAAGCAGCAGGAAGGACGATGCTCCATGACAAAAGAGCAGATTGCCATGCTGGTTCGCACAGCGGTGCTGTTTCTGGCACTGCTGAACCAGCTGCTGCTGGTATTCGGCTATACCATTCTGCCCATATCAGAAGAAGAACTCAGTGAATTGTTATCCACCCTGCTGACGATGTTATCGGCATTGTGGGTCTGGTGGGGAGAAAACAGGACTGGGTAAATTTCAAGTCAGATGTCAGGAAGCACAGAACGTGTGGATCGCCTTCTGCTTTACGATGGACATTGCCGAAGATTGTTCATGGCGTGGAAGACAACGTCTTACAAAGCCGAACAATCGAGAAGATGTCCAGCATTAAACAGGAAAGGGAACACGTCTGTCCTTCCTGACACAATATCTTATAAAAACAAAGGAGACAAAGTATATGTCACGCAATTATAGAAAAGAACCTCTGCGGATTTTTATTGCCGCAGGGCACGGCGGGCCTGACCCGGGTGCGGTGAATGCAGCACTGGGGCTGACGGAGGCAGCCTGCAATCTGTCCATCGCTATGCTGATGCAGCAGGAGCTGCGCCGCCATGGTGTACAGGTAAAGCTGTCCCGCTATCAGGATGAGGAAGACCGCTTAAAAGAACAGATTGCCGAGTGCAACGCCTATAAGCCCGACTTTGCCGTTGCCATTCACACCAATGCAGGAGGCGGCACCGGTTTTGAGGTGTACTACCAGATGGAGCCGTGGGCGAACAGCAAAATCTCACTGCAGATGGCAAACCTGTTTGACAGCAATGTATGCCGGTATTTAACCGTGCACACCCGCGGTGTAAAAACCAGCCGTAATCTGGGATGGCTCAATCAGGTAACCGCACCGTGTATTCTGGTGGAGAATTTCTTCATCGACGGTCCCCGGGCAGCCTGGTACAGTGCACCGGAACAGCTGGAAAAACTGAGCAAAGCCTATGTGCGGGCTATTCTGGAATGTTACGGTATCCCCTATCAGCCCGACACCACCGTCACCCTGCGCTACCGCATGGTAACCGATGAACTCACCACCGCAAAAAATTGCGCCTGCCCTGCTGTGCAGATTAACGGCAATTATTATGTGCATCTGCGCCAGTTCAGCCGCAGCTTTGGCATGGCTGTCTATTACGATGAAAAAACAAAACAGATTCTGCTGTATCCGCCGGAATATTACACCGAAAGCGAATTTCAGAGCGGTCTGTTAAAAATCAGCGATTTTGAAGACCCTGCCAGCCGGGCACTGGCCGGTATCGGTACCGGTATCAGTATCGATGAAGCCGACAGCTGGCATTTTGATGAATACGAAGAAGAAACCCCATAAGAAGCAATGATACGCATAAAAGGAGATTTTACCATGTTACATTTAACACCACACGAAAAAGAAACCATTTTAATGATGCCCGAGGATGAACCTTTTGCCTCTATTTCCACGTACGATGATGACCTGGATGCCGTTTTAACCCGGTTCAGTTACGATTATCCGCATCTGTGCCAGCATCTCTACCACACCGAAGAAGGCCGCAACACCTACGCTGTGCTGCGAAGCTGCATCACCATGATTTTCTCACCGTCCGGTTTTGTTACGCCGTGTGCAGATTAAATACACTATTTCAACAGATCGTATAAAAGGAGGCTGGTCGAAATAACGACCAGCCTCCTTTATCTGTTTTGCATCTATAAACAACTATACACAACCCATTAAAACTGATTAAAGTAATCCACCACGCCGGCATAAATGCCTTCCGCCAGTTTCTGGCGGTATGCATCGGTTGCCAGCAATGCCTCATCGTGCGGATTGCTGAGAAATGCCGTTTCCACCAGTACTGATGGATGGTTGTTCAGCCGCAGCACATAGTAGTTGGCCGCTTTTGTCACCGATTTTTCTCCGGTACTTGCGCCCAGCCCTGCACAGATTTTTTGCGCCAGATTATCGGCCAGTGCTTTCTGGCTGTAGCATTTACCGTTATAGGTATAGGTTTCGGCACCGGTCGCTTTTGTCTCTCCCTCGGTGGAGTTTGCATGGATACTGATGTAGATATCCGGTTCTAAGCTGTTGCTCATTTCAATGCGCTCAGTCATAAACACACGTTCATTGCGAGCTAAATCGCCACGGGTAAACACAACTCTGGCACCTTCGGCCTCCAGCAGCTTTTGCAGTTTCACAGCCACCGTATAGCCCACATCGGCATCGGTTACATGTTTCATGGTAATACCCTCGGCACCTACATCAGCACCGCCGTGCCCAGGGTCCAGCACAATGGTACGGCCTGCCAGGCCGCTGCCGGTCTGGTAACCATTCAGAAGCAGCCAGTCCCCTTCCTGCACGATAGCAGCATAGCCGCCTTTCTCATATTCCACGGTCACAGCCGCTTTGCCGGGTTCTGCCGGGGCAACTGTAACAGCAAAGCCTCCGCCCTGTGCGGTCAGTGTATTGTTTACATTCACATTATCCAGTGTCAGTTTCAGCTGGGTTTCACTAACAGCATCCACGCTGTAAATATTGCCTTCCCCGTTTCGAACAGACAATACGGTTTTTCTGCCGTCCTGCACAATCCGCCCCAGTTCAGCGTCAGTTCTCACACCAGTGGAAACAGCAGCGCTGTTGTCAGCCTCTGCCCTGCTGGCCGATACCAGCCAGGATGCCACCCAGAATCTGGCACCGTCCTCCATCTGTACCTGATACCACACTTTCCCGTCTTTATCTTTGCTGTTGCCGGTTACCGTCAGCGCATCACCTTCCAGCACCTGGCCGCTGCGCTGGTAATCGGTTCCGGCTCCAGTACGCAGATTCACCACATCGCCGGTTACATACACGGTTGTGCCGCTGCTGATAACCGATGTACCCGGGCTGAGGGCATCTTCTGTAACAGCCGGAGTTGGAACCGGCGCAATATTCAGGCCGTTTTCTGCATCAAAGGTATAGTTCCAGCCGAATTCATCCACCGCAAACCGCCATGTTAAAGGAAAATATGTAACATCCCGAAATACCAGCAGCGGGTATTCCTCCTGGCTGTTGTCGATGGATTTCCCGTTTACCGTAATGGCAAATGCCGGTCTTACCGCTGTGTAATCCGCTGCATTGGTGCTGTCGCTGATATACGGCACATAGGCCTGCTGTGCCGCAAGTGCTTCTGGCACAACATCCAGCTTCTCAATAACAAGGCCGTTCTCCACAGTCCAGTCCGTTTTCAGCCCCAGCAGACGGGCATCGTGATAAGTCATCGCCACATAGGTGATATCTTTATATACCAGCAGCGGATACTGCAGCTGTGTCTGGTCAAAGGTAATGCCGTTCAGGGTTACCGGAAACGCCGGCAGATTCACATTTACCTGTTCGTCGGCCAGTGCTGCGCCGGATGGCGCCATCAGCAGCCCGGCTGCAAGGCATAAGGTCAGTAATTGTTTTTTCACAGGCTTCATTCCTTTTTATGATTTATATCGTTATGTTTCTCATTCTATTATTTTGCATCAAATGAATAATTGCAAGTACTTTTTACCGGTTTCTGAAAAAAACGTATTTCTTTTTAGTTTTTCTTTCGGGCAAAACAAAAGGAGCTGCCCGTCAAAAACCGGACAACTCCTGATAATCCTCTGTTCCTTTTTATGCAGATACTTCTTTTATGCTTCCAGCTGATAGAACGCCAGCCCTACAGCCCCCATACCAATATGGGTAGCAACAACACTGCCAATCTGCAGATAAATAAATTCATCACAGTCTACATGTTCTTTCAGCTTTTCTACCATATAGTCGGCAATCTCACGGTTATCGCAGTAACCTACTGTGCAGTACAGCTTTTTATGCGGGTCGATTTTCTCGGCCAGAATGGCAATCAGCCGTTCCAGTGCCTTGTTGCCTTTATTGCCGCGCACTTTCTCATAAGCGCTGATAACCCCGTTGCTCAGATTCAGAACCGGCTTGATATTCAGCAGCGAGCCAACCATGTGACTTGCCTTGCCGATTCTGCCGCCTTTGTGCAGATTGTCCAGAGAATCCAGCAGAAAATACAAATCAGAATTCTGAATCATGTAATCAACCTGTGCCAGAATTTCATCCAGACTTTTTCCTTCCTTCGCCATACAGGCAGCGGACAGTACAATCAGCCCAAGCCCCATAGTGGCTGTGCGGCTGTCAAAATTGTGCACCGTTACAGCATCGGCAACCAGCCCTGCTGCCAGTACACTGCTCTGATAGGTTCCGCTCAGCTCGCTGGAAATCTGAATGGAGATAATATGCTCTGCGCCTTCTGCTGCCAGTTCCCGGTAGGTTTGAGCAAACACAGCCGGCGACGGCTGCGATGTGGTCGGCAGAACAGTGGCCGAGCGCAGAATCTCGTAATATTCTTCGTTGGTGATATCTATTTTATCTTTGTACGCTTTTCCTTCTGCCAGAACTTCCAGCGGTACAACGCGAATCCCATATCGTTCTACCAGCTCCGGTGTTAGATCGGCAGTACTGTCAGTCACAATTCTGATATTCGACATGTCGTGTCCCTCCGTTAAAATCAGATAATGCTATCGTCAATTATTTATTCTACAGAAATCAGGTAGGAGTAAACGGCCTGTGCGCCATTGTACAGTTCAAAATCCACATCCGGATATTCTTCTTCCAGATATGTCAGCAGTTCATTGGCTGCCTCTTCGGTTACATCGGCACCGTAGTACAGAGTTACCAGTTCCGCATCATCCATCTGCATATTTTCCAGTGTATCGTGAATCAGCTGCTGCATTTCATCGCCTACTGCTTTGATTTTGCCTTCCACAATCCCCAGCAGCTGGCCTTCTCTGATTTCAAACGCATCGATAGAAGTGTCGCGCACCGCGTAAGTTACTTCACCGGAACGCACATACTGCATAGATTCTGTCATAGCTTCCACATTGTCATCCAGTTCGCCTTCGCTGTCGTATGCCATCAGCGCTGCAATCCCCTGCGGAATGGTACGGCTTGCCACTACCTGCACCTGTACATCTGTACTCATTTTTGCAGCCTGGTCGGCAGCCATAATAATATTTTTATTGTTTGGCAGCAGAACCACCTGGTCTGCATTCACTTTTTCAATAGCATTGATAAAATCTTCGGTACTCGGGTTCATGGTCTGACCACCGGTAATCACATAGTCAACACCCAGGCTGGCGAAAATTTCGTTCAGCCCTTCCCCTGCGCTTACGGCAACAACTGCCATGTGTTTATGCTCTGCAGGCATTTCCACGCTGCTGTCAGCCACACCGAAGCGTTCGCTCTGTGCTTTCATATTTTCAATTTTCATATCGTTCAGGTCGCCGTACTCTACAAAGTATTCCAGCACTTTCCCCGGACGATTGGTATGCACATGCACTTTTGTAATATCGCCGGCACTTACTACCAGTACACAGTCACCCAGTGTGTCCAGATATTCACGTGCAGCCTCTGCATCCACCTGTTTACCGTCACGGCTTCTTACAATCAGTTCGGTACAGTACTGGAATGTAATCTGGTCCGGATGGATATGGAATTCTGCAAATTCGTTTTCCACAACGGTTTCCTGTTTGTTTTCCGCTGCGAAATCAATCTGGCCGTTTAAACCAGCCAGCATCCCTTCCACGATGGTCAGCAGCCCTTTTGCACCGGCATCTACTACGCCCGCCTGTTTCAGAACCGGTAAAATTTCCGGTGTCCGGTCCAGACTGCGGTAGCCTTCTTCCAGATAGGCTTTTAAACAGTCTTCAATGGTGAAGCTGTCTTCATAAACCGATGTTAAATATTCGCTGGCTTCGCGGCATACAGTCAGAATGGTACCTTCCATTGGTTTTACAACCGCTTTGTAGGCAGATTCCACACCGCCGGCAAACCCTTCCACGAAGCTTTTTGCATCTGCCTCGTCGCCTTTTGTTACAAAGACTTTGGAAATGCCGCCTAAAATCTGCGACAGAATAACACCCGAGTTGCCGCGGGCCCCCATCAGTGCACCGTAAGACATCTGTTCTGCAACTTTTGCCACAGTTACTTCATCTTCCGGAATCTGACCCAGAAAACGTGCCACGGAGTTTAATGTTAACGACATATTTGTCCCGGTATCGCCATCCGGTACTGGGAAAACATTCAGGCTGTCAATCGATGCTTTATCTGTATTCAGTTTATTTACGCCGGCTAAAACCATATTCATAAACAGTTTGCCATCAATACGTGTATAATCCAATGCAAGATCCTCCTCGTTTCGCCGATAAATCTATCTTATAATCATACATCATTCTGCGAAACTTTGCAATTTTTATCTCGTATTTCGTGAAAAATTTTTCTATTTTCTTTGTAAGACCTAGAGGAAAAAACAAGATGCCGCCCGAATATCTTCAGAATCTTCCTGCGGCACCATTTTCTGTTTTTATTTAATAATATTCATTAATATACAGCGGCTGTGCCGGCCACATCTGCTGCAGCAGCTGAACAAAAGGCAGCTCTGCCTGCAGCTGATTCTGCTTCTGCAGCTGCACTGCACTGCGTGCCCCCATCACCAGCTGGCTCAAGCCTTCGATGGTAACCGATATATCCGCAATCGATGCATCCGGCTCTGCAACTTCTTCTTTTTTCACTACCGCTTTTCCATTCTGCACAGAAACGCGGAATACGCCCTGATTCCACGGTGCAAATTCATCCTGCACCGCCATACAGAACTCGGCTGTCACGGTTTGGGGATAACACAGATGTTCCAGGCACGGTTCAAGATCCACAATACGCGCCATCAGAAACGGATAGCGCACTACGGCTGTTTTCGTTGCCGCCAGCTGCCCTGCCAGCACATCATCATCGGGCAGTTCCAGCCACAGCAGCTGCCCTTCCGGCACATGCTCCATCAGAAACTGCAGCATACCGGCTCGTGCATCCTCACAACGCCATGCCATCTCACGGATAAACACGGTGTCCTTTCCATTGTCCTTTATCTGATTCCATAAACAGTAGGCCTCTGCCTGTCCATCCTGCTCCAGCAGATAGCAGAAGGTATTTTCCAGTGCTGCATCTTCCAGCAGTAGCTTCCAGCTTTCTGCACTCCGCTCCACGGCACCGTCATAGTTCTGGATAAACGCCCCGTAAATCCGCTGCATGATATCCACTGCATCCTGAAGCTCCGCCTGGCGGATATTGCCCCACGGCTTTGCAGCACAGCGCAGTTCTCGCGGCATAATTTTAATCTGCTGATGAAAATAGCAGAACGGCCAGCCGTAACGATAATAAAACTGCCCCTCAAATGGCATCAGAAGACTGATGCTCTGTTTTCTATCACGCTGCATCTGCAGACATTCCTGCAGCAGCGTACGGGCATAGCCGCGATTTCTCGCTTCCGGCGCAGTATCCACACCAACCACATACCCGCTGTCCAGAATCTGCCCTCTCAGATGAATGCGGTAGGGAATCACCTGAGCCGATGCCAGCAGCTTACTGCCCTGAAAAATTCCGATTGTGTTTTCCGCCCGGTAATAGCGCTCAAAATACCACTGCACAAACCGGGGCGTATCATCAAAACAGCGCAGCCACAGTTCCTGCATCTGCGCTGTATCCTGTTCTTCCGCCATACGGCAGTTTACGGTGTCGGTCATCCCTGATACACTCCCTTGTATTTTTTCACCAGCGCTACCGGATGATACGACATCTTTGCCTTGCGCAGCCCTTCATCCCCGGTATCTTCCTCCCGGTTCACAAAATTGACATCGGGCCATTCATGCAGCAGAAACTCCTGGTTGATAGCACTGTACAGCCCGTTAATCGTGCCGTTGGCCTTTTCCACATGAATAACCACGGTTTCATCGTTGATTTTTTCGCCCATGGTAAATGCCTCAATATGTCCGTTTAAACGGATAACCGCCCCTTTGTAATCCAGCACATCAAAGTGGTCCAGCGCTTCCCGGATGGCCTGTTTTTCGCAAATCAGACCAGGGCTGAATTTGCCGCTGCACTCTTTCTGCTTACACCACAGATTGATATAGTCCCATACTTCCTCACGCATATCCGCAGTCAGCGGCTGATATTCATAATCCGGATAGTTTTTGCGGAAATTGCTCAGATGGTTACGTTTGCTGTGATATTTTCTGCCTTTCAGCTCCCGCAGGTCATCACCGCTGTACAGATAATCCTCCAGGTCCCGTTCTTCTTCCAGAACAAACATCCCCGGACAGGTTTCCTCCAGAACCGTTGCAAACGATTCTGTAACTGCACGCAGCATCAGAGGTTTGCCCTGTGCCGCAAAATAGTCACGCAGCTGCATCAGAACCCCTTTCAAATCACATTTGGTATAATCGCCGTACGGAGGCAGAATCCAGCTTTCCTCCGCCTGGCCGGGTTTCACTACCAGAAGCCCGTCAATCACAGTCCACTGAACTGCATAACAGTCTCTCCAGATAAACATATTAGTGAAAGTACACTCGGAGTTGTTATACTGTCCTTTCCTGAAATAGCTGTTAATCAGTTCTTTATCTTCTAATGTTAAATCTCGAAATTCTATCATAATCTCTCTCCTGTTTCAAGTTTGCTGTATTCTTTTCACTGTATTTTTTCTTGTCTTAAAATATTTATATCCGTTTTTCTATTCTTCAAAACGTCACAATTCAGTTGTATTATATTATTTAGCATATTATCTTTATTTTTTATTTCTGCCACTAATCTGCACTTTCCTTTTTTTCTTTCTCATTGTATCATAAATAATATCATAAATAGTAGCAAAAAGGCAGGTAAATACAATGTCTCAGACAAACTTTCAGAAATCACGGCAGCTGTCTATCTATTCTGGCAACTGTCTGCGCAATATCAGCCCGATGGCGCAGTGCAGCACCTGTGAACAGCTCTGCCCGGAACACGCACTGTCGTTTCAGGACAATCGCTGGCAGGCGGTCAACTGCAGCCTCTGCGGATTATGTGCCGCAATCTGCCCGACGCAGGTGTTTCAGATTGACCAGTACCGTATCATACAATATCAGCAAAATGAACCGCTCAGCCTTTGCTGTTCCCAGAATACCACTGCCCCGGACAAGGCTCTGCGCGTGAACTGCCTGCAGCAGTTTTCGCCGCTGTCGCTGTTGTATCTACTGTATCATCATCCGCAGCTCACCCTTTATATCACACCGGAGCAATGCAGTCGGTGCCGTCACAACTGGTATGTGCAGGGGCTTTTGCAGCAGCTGGGGCAGTACCAGCTTCCTGCCGACAGGCTGCAGATTATTATGCAGCAGCCGGAAACACAGGCATCTGCTCCTGAAAATCAGCGCCGTGAACTTTTCCGCGGTCTTTTCCAGCGCACAGAGGAACACTCCAGAAAAACCGTTGTGAACACCGTTGAAAAACTGGCTGCAACATTTTCTTCTGCGGAAGCCGCTATAGAACAGACAGAAATTTTCCCGGTTCGTCTGCCGCTTTATGCATTGTATGTGAAAAAGCAGCTGCCTGTTCATGCCGAAGCCGAACTGCCATTTCGCCAGATGGAATGCACAATCTGCAATTTCTGCAGTGCCTGTACCCGTGTCTGCCCGACACAGGCACTTAACATTCAGGAAAGCGAGCAGCAGAAACAGCTTGTCTTCCAGCCAGAACTATGTATCAACTGTAATCTGTGCCAGTCGGTCTGCATGCAGCATGGGCTACAGTGGAGCGATTTTTTAACACAGCAGCAGTTTCTGCAGACACCGCAGCTGCTGGCACACAGCACCGAAAAAATCTGCACCGAATGCGAACACGAATTTTACCAGTGGCCCGATTCCGATGATTCTGTCTGCCGGTTCTGCAAACATTAAAGCAAACCAGATGAAAACAAATAAAAAGCTGTTGCTTCTGAGCGCACATAAAATATGACGCTTCAAAAGCAGCAGCTTTTCTATTTTATCTGTAATTTATTGCGGATACGACACAATTTCCAGTGTCACATGACCGATACCTTTGCTGATCATGCCGAGTTCTCTGGCAGCAGCCGTAGAAATATCAATTACACGCCCGTGAGAAAATGGACCGCGGTCATTGATTTTCACATCAACCGATTTTCCGTTCCACTGCGCGGTTACACGCACAATGGTGCCAAACGGCAATGTTTTATGGGCTGCGGTGTATGCATCCTTGTTGTATGCCTCCCCGCTGGAGGTTCTTCTGCCATGGAATTTTGCACCATAGTAAGAAGCCACGCCCTGTTCAAAAACTTCTCCGCTGAGTACCGCACGGCTCTGCACCGCCCCGGAACGGGATACAACCGGCGCTGCGGTTTTCTGATACTCCGGCAGATTTAAAATCTTTTTGTAGCTGATCCCCCCGTTGGTTGGGTTGAAAATGGTCACGCCATCTTTTTTATCAGCATCATTCAGGGTCAGCAGACATTTTTCACGGTTCCATACCAGACCACAGTTCACCAGGTCGGTATAAAAATGAACCGGCAAATATAAGATATTCCCTTCATGTTTTAAAGCATATACTTTGTTATCCAGACCATATGCTTCACATTTTTCTAAATCGACAACCATCTGGTATCGATTTTTGCCTGCAGTGACAATCACTTTGTCTTCTGCTTCTCCTACTGCCCAGCTTGTGCTGGCACCATAGGCAGCCAATACCTCCCGCAGCGGCAGGTAGGTAACATCTCCGCTTTTAATCGCTGCATTTTCGCATTTTACTGTCTGTTTTCCATATAAAATAGTCAATTCTGTTTCTTCTGCGTTATAAAATGCGCCTGTTTCTTTTGCCGAAACAGACTCTCCTTCGGTGGCAGCATATACCGGCAATGCCAGTAATAACAGAGAAAGTGTCAGAAAAGTTATCATCCATAACTTTTTCAATTGGCAACTCTCCTTCCATCTGAATTGGGTCTATTATACCAGAAAAATGACCATTCGTAAAGTTTTTCGCCTATTTTTATACAGCGTTTCCATATTATATGTTTTTCTTCATTTTAATCTGTGTCCGAAAATACATTCATACCATATTATAAAAACATTTTCTTTCTACACAGTATAAAAACTATGTAAAACAGCTGAAAACCGCTCAACCATCGCTATTTTATGCCCTTTAGCGCTGTAAAGCGACTCTTTGATTTGATTTTCGCCAACCTTTTCATTTGAAATATGTGAACAGCAAATTTTACAAACAAAAAAGGATTCCGAAATCCGCTCCGAAATCCTTAAAAAACGCCCTGTTTTTATGTTAAAATACATTCTATTAAATTTATTGATAGAAAAAATCTGTTTTATCGTTTTGTGCCCCAGTAAATAGTGGATGCCCCAAACCCGACACCGCGATAATCAGCATCATCCAGCCCGGCATTGATAAACATCTGTTTGATTTCATCCTGCGGCGGCAGTGTTTTCAGCGATTCTGCCAGCCAGGTATACGCCGGGAACTTGCTGCCGATTTTTTTATTTTTATCAACTGCATGGCCCATAATCGGCACGATTTTATAATAATAGATATTAAAGAACCAGCGGAACAGGAAAAACTTCGGCACCGAAACATCAATGCACACCACCCGGCCGCCAGGAGCTGTTACACGAGCCATTTCTGAAATAGTTTTCTGAATATCCACCACATTGCGCAGCGCAAACCCATTGGTTACCGCCTGGAAGCTGTTATCTTCAAACGGCAGGTCCATAGCATCTCCCTGAACAAACGACACATTTTTATAGCGCAGTTTTTCCAGTTTGGCATTGGCTACATCCAGCATACTCTGGGTAAAATCCAGACCGATAACTTCACCGGCAGGGCCCACAATCTCACGCTGCTGAAACGCCATTTCACCAGTGCCGCAGCATACATCCAGCCCTCTGTCGCCGGTTTTCAGCTGTGTTTTCTGCATAACAATCTTCTGCCAGCCTTTCAGCATCCCCCATGTCATCTTATTATTCATCTGATCATAATCATCAGCAATTTCAGTAAATACTTCCTGTACGTATTCGGATTTTCCTTCCACTCAGGCCACCTCATTTATTCAAATTCTTATAGTATCGTCAGCTTCAGTGCTGTCATCATCTCTCTAACACAGCATTATAGCACAGGCTGTATCCGTTATGCAAACAAATGTCAAACGGTTTTATAAACCGCCAGAAAAAATAAAAAAGCAGACTCCAAAGAATCTGCTTTTTGCTGGAGCGGAAGACGAGATTCGAACTCGCGACCCTCGCCTTGGCAAGGCGATGCTCTACCACTGAGCCACTTCCGCATATAGAATTGGGATGCCTCGAGCCGGAATCTAACCAGCGACACGAGGATTTTCATTCCTCTGCTCTACCGACTGAGCTATCGAGGCTTAAAAAAGAGCGACGCAGAAGGGACTCGAACCCTCGACCTCCAGCGTGACAGGCTGGCATTCTAACCGGCTGAACTACTGCGCCAAATAAAGAATGGGAGTTGACGGGATCGAACCGCCGACATCCTGCTTGTAAGGCAGACGCTCTCCCAGCTGAGCTAAACTCCCACATTCTCTGTCGCTCTTCCGTGTTGCTCACTAGCGACATTGACTATTATATGCTCCCTAAAGAGAAATGTCAACACTTTTTTCAAAAAAATTTCATATTTTTTTGAGTTTCTTTTAAAACGGCTTAATAGATAGGGTTTCCTAGTTCTCCGCCGCTTGAATTTTCCCTGTTTTTCATTTAGATTTCAGAAAAATTTTCGAAAATTTCTACGTTCTTTTTCTATTGCAGCATCCGATTTTTTCCGTTTTCACTATATAATTATTGCTTATTCTTTCCATTTTCCATCTCCTATTCGCCGATATCCACAGACAGACAAAAAACGGACGCTGTAAATCTACATCCAATTTACAACATCCGTATCCTGCTATACCGCTCTTATTTCTTTTCCGCCTTATATTCCACACTCTCCAGCTCTGATACCACCGAAGCCCCGCTTAACACCGCCAGTACATATTCCAGAGATATCTGCAGTTTATCCGCAATGGCTTCCGGTGTCAGAACATCCTGCAATGCCCGCACCATCTTTTCGCGCTCTTTCAGTTCCCCAAGACGTTCGCCTTCTGCTCTTCCTTCTTTTCTTCCCTCTTCACGGCCTTTCTGCTCTTTATATTCCATAGCCTCTTCCAGTTTCCATTCTCCCAGCAGCATGTTATGCACCTCCGAACCGTTCTCTCTCAAAAATTCACTCATAATATCATGCTCTATACAATACAGGATGGCTTCTCTAATCGCATCCTCCAGCTCTTTTCCTGCTGCTCTGCCCTCATTTACATGATGGATAAACAAACTGTAATCGGTCAGATGTCTGCTTTTCTGCAGCAGCTCACTGTGTTCCTCATAATTAATATTATACACATCTACCTTTAATTCTAATACCGGTTCTTCATCCTGCACTATAAAAGAACTAGATAAATACTGCACCGTATGTTTGGGACAGACTGCATCGCCGTTATACAGCACTACAAATTTTGGCTTCGGTATCGGGATGCGTTTTTCCTCGTACACAGCCCGTTTGTTCCATTTGTTTAACAGCTTTTCATACAGCCTTGCCACATACATCAGTAATCTGAGTGCCATATTCTCGTTAATCGTGGACTGATGTTCCACCAGTACCAGAATCTGATTATCCAGCACAAAGGATAAATCATTGATGCGTTCCTTGTACAGCACATCCTCCAGGCTGTCCGGTTCTACCGGAGTATCCAGCGGATAATCAGTGCCTGCAATCGCATTATACAGCTCGATTAACCCCTCCGGATGCTCCCGGAAATACTTTGTAAATACACTGTCCCGGTAATTTCTGTTTGCGTGTTCTGTCATACACATTCCTCCTGTGTTTCAATTCGGAATTGTCTGCCCTGCTGTCATGTATATTGCTGCGTTGTATGCTGTGATAATGGATAATTCTGCACTACAGTTCCCATGTTTAGAATACCATATATTTACAAAGTTTTCAACGGATTCGAATATATTATTTTAATCTGGAAATAAAAAATGCAGCGACCATAACATCGCTGCATTTTTGTATTTTCGTGCATATTTTACTTTTCAATGATAATCTGGCGGGTCGCACCAATCCAGTCCACATTCGCACCCAGTTTTTCCGCTACATAACGTACCGGTACATAGGTACGATTGTCCAGAATCACGGCAGAAGTGCCAAAGCCAGGGATTGGTTTACCGATAGTCATAGACATGGTTTTACCTTCAATTTTCAGCGTTACAGTACGGGTTTCGTTGTCCCATGCAGCTGTGCCGCCTAACAGTTCCGTTACAACACGCACCGGAACCAGAGTACGGTCATCCACGATAACCGGAGCCACATCATTCACTTTTGTTTTGCCGTTAACCAGAATATTTTTGTTGTTAATCTGCATCACAATGCGTAAATCATAATCCGCAGCCTCTGTAACAACCGCCACATTTACTTTACCTGCAGGCATTGTAAAGGTGTACTGATTATCGCCCGCTTTTGTTACAGGGATAATGTCACCGTCTGCATCCGTAACAATCACTTCATCCACCTGTTTACCAGCAGCAGGGTCAACAGTTACGGTTACTTTATCACCAGCAACCGCATAATTTTTACTTGCTGTTACATCCGCATCATCATTATCCGCAATTACTACCGGATAATTATACTTGCCGGTAAAGCCGCCACCGGAAGAAGAACCGGAGGATACCGTTCTGGTGTAGCCACATACATTACATTCCGCATCTTTGCTGTTATCGTATACATGTGCCGCTACTTCTTTCTTATCCCCACAGCCGCATTCTTTCCAGTGATTCTGGCTGTCTTTCGACCATTCGGTTGCATAAACATGCGTATGACCTAATGCCGGAGCAATCACATAACCACATTCAGTACAGCTTACCGCTTCTGTTTCAGTCGCTTCTGCACGATCTGGGGTATGTGCTGCTTTGCTGCTTTCAATAACTACACCGCAGTTTTCAACAGTACAGATGTGCCAGTGATTGGTTTCATCATATTTCCACTCAGTACCTTCCGTATGACCCAGTGCATCACCGGATGTAAAGGTTTCTGTACCTTTTTCACCACATTTACAGGATTTGAAGTATTTAGCTGCTTCTGTGCAGTTTGCTTTGCTTGCCAGATACTGTTCCGCTACTACTTCTTTATCAAATACATGAGTGTGACCCAGCTGTGCTTCCATTTCATAGCCGCATACCGAACACTTAACTGCATATTCTTCTGTTGCACCACCCTGATGGTCTGGGGTGTGTGCTGCTTTGCTGCTTTCGATAACTACACCGCAGTTTTCAACAGTACAGATGTGCCAGTGATTGGTTTCATCATATTTCCACTCAGTACCTTCGGTGTGACCCAGTGCGTCACCGGATGTAAAGGTTTCTACTGTGCCTTTTTCACCGCACTTACAGGATTTGAA
>JAFQEO010000038.1 GCA_017399005.1 Peptococcaceae bacterium
GTTCTACTTCAGAACAACAGACGTAACAGGCGTAATCAAATTACCAGAAGGCACAGAAATGGTAATGCCAGGCGATAACGTAAAAATGGAAATCGACCTGATTACCACAATCGCAATGGAAGAAGGCTTACGTTTCGCTATCCGTGAAGGTGGCCGTACAGTAGGTTCTGGCGTAGTATCCAGCATCATTGAATAATTAAGTGCTCACATGGAAATGTGAGATTCTAAAAAGAAAACGGGCAGAGAAATCTGCTCGTTTTTTTTGTTTGTGATAACAAAAAAAATTTGTAAGATGATAATGTTGTGAGGAGAGGTTTTGTTATCGTGCTAATTTTGTATCCCCTATAATTTTTATAGAAGATAATGTAAAACGGGGGGAACACAGATGGAAAAAAAATATGTTCCGGAACAGGTTGCAGAAAAACTTGGATATTATTATCAGAATGGCTGGAATCTTTTGTTTGAAGCCGGGCAGCAGATGCAGGATGATGTGCTGATGGATATTATTTCGCTGGGCAATAACAGTGCCTATGCGCAAGAACATGGCTTTGCAGGGATTCAGACAAAAGAGGAATTCCGTGCAAAGGTTCCGATTTCTGAATATATAGATTATCGAAAATTAATTGAAGAAAATATGCATGAGGACTGTGGACAGTTAACTTCTCTAGAAACCGAATATTATCTGCTTTCTACAGGGATGAGTAATAGCGGAAAAATATATGTGGAAAATCGCCTGGGGGCTCAGGCGCGACAGATGAGTATCAATATCTGGAATATGATGCTGACTCAGCTGGTGCCGATTATGACTGCGCCGGATGTAAAAATGCTGGCAGTGACTAACTGCTCGCCGTTAGAAGAAGCGCCAAACGGAAAGGCTGTACGTCGTACTTCTTCGCAGGCAGCGAAAGCGTTATGGGAACAGCATCCGCAGGTGTATGTATTTCCGTATGAGTTTCTGGAAGTATCGATGTCCAATGATGATCGTGATTATTTGACAGCGTTATATACATTAAAAGAAAAGAACTTTAATATGCTGTTCTGTAACAATCTGGCTTATTTTGGCGTTCTGCTTGACTGGATTGCTCTGCGTCCGCAGCAGATGATTGATGATATTCGAAATGGTTACATGACTGCTGATTTACAGGAACAGGATCGTGCGATTCTGGCTCTGTCTTTTCAGGCGGATGCAGAACGGGCGGACGAACTGCAGGCTCTGCTGGATACATACGGCACTCTGCCGGTAGAGAAAATCTGGCCGGAGTTTGAGTTCGTAGGTGCGTGGCTGGCTGGCAGCGTGGGCCGTCTGGCGAGAGACGTTATGCGACGTCTGCCGGAGAATGTGCGCTATATTTCGGAAAGCTACGGGGCAAGTGAGGGCATGTTTAATCTGCCGATGGATGATAACTGTGCATATGCACCGCTGGCTCCATACTCCTGTTATTTTGAATTTCTGCCGCTTGAAGGCGGTGAACCGGTTGATATGGCAGGGGTGAAAGACGGACATTATTATGAATTGCTGATTACCACTTATTCCGGGCTGTATCGATATAATCTGCATGACATTGTACGTGTTCACGGTTTTACCGGTACGACAGCTAATATTGAATTCTGTTGCCGCACAGCTGACAGATGGGAATTGGCACAGGGCGGTCTGTATGGCTATGAGCTGGAACAGATGGTAGTGTCAGTCGAGCACGAAACAGGGCAGTTTGTAACTTTTTATCAGGGTATGGTGGAAAACGGAAAACTGTCACTTGTGATTCAGCCATTCCAGCCTGAATTTGATGCTGCTGCATTTTATCAGGCAATGCAGAGCCAGCTGCAGCAGAACGGGATGGAACTGGGAAGTATCTATATCACAAAACAGAATTACTGTATTGAATTATTTAATTCGCTGATGCAGTTTGGCAGAACCATTCAGACTATTAAGCTGCCACTTCGGGCTCAGAACGCGCCGGAGAAAGAACTGCTTCAACAGATTTACAACGGATAGAAACATCACATCGCCGCAATGAAGGGGATTGCTCTATGAAAGAATATCAAAAAGCGATTTCTGCTGTAATGCAACAATCGCCGGTGGAACACAATAAAACAATTCCAGAGGCATTGCAGGAAGTTCATCCTAAGCAACTGTTTGATGAAATGCCCGCTATGCTGGAAGACTGTCGTGCTATTCAGGAGCAGGTGCTGGAAGAAATTCTTCTTCTTGCGCAGGGCAGTGCCTATGCACGAGAGCATCAGCTGGAAGGTGTACGCACACTGGAACAATGGCGCAACGCAGCACAGATTTCCACATACGATGATTATAGACCGTATATCGAAGCGGAAATGGATGGGCGGGAAAAACAGCTTTATGCGGGTAAAACTGCGCTGTTTATCGCAACCACTGGTAGCACAGGCCGTGTAAAATATTTTCTGGAAAGCAATGCCGGAAATGCTGCCAAGCAGAATATCATGACCGTGCGAGGGCTCTATATGAGTGAGTTGCTGCCGGTAACGCTGGATATGAATGCAAAAAATCTGACGATTTCTAATTATGCTCCGGTAGCCAGCCGGGATGATGGGAAACTTGTGGTAAGAGCCTCTGGTCAGACGGCTCGTAACATGCGCAAAAAAACCGGCACCATGAATTTACTTCCGGTGGAATTCTGGGAATCACCAGGGATTTCCGCGCGGGACCGGGACTACATGATGGGCGTCTATACATTGGCAGAAGTGCGATTCAGCAAAGTGTTCTGTAATAACGTGATTCATTTTGGACGTATTTTAGACCGCATCGTGTTAGAAGGCGGGCAGATGATAGAAGATATTCGCACCGGTCGGTTTTCTGTGAGCCTGACTCCGGAAGTGCGTGAGCGATTAGCATTCACGCTGCCGCCAAATCCGGCGCGTGCTGATGCATTGCAGGCAGTATATGACAGAAAAAACTGTCTGATTACCTGCCCGGATGATATTGCCGAAATCTGGCCGCAGTTCAGCATGATCAGCTGCTGGCTGTCGTCAACAGTGGGCAGAGATGCCCGGGAAGTTCTGCGCCGTCTGCCATCGTATATCAAATGTTTTGATATGGGCTATGGGGCAAGCGAAAGCAAGCTGAATATTCCTACAAAACTGGCAAGTGCCACAGGCGTTGCAGCACCGTTTTCCTGCTTTTATGAATTCCTGCCGCTGGATGGCGGCAAACCGCTGTGCATGTGGGAAGTGGAAGCCGGTAAACATTACGAGCTGCTGATTACCACCTATTCGGGGCTGTACCGGTATAATATGCAGGATATTGTCCGGGTGGACGGATTTATCGGTAATACACCGAATATGATATTCTGCGGAAAGAGCGGAGAATATCTGCTGAAGGATAACCAGAAAATCTATGGCTATCAGTTTGCTGACCTGATTTATCAAGCTGAACGCAAATATCATGTTGAGTTTGATATTATGCAGGTTGCAGTCGAAAATGGTGAATACAGCTATGTTCTGGAAAGCAAACAGAGCGTGGATTATGCGGCTGTGAAAAAAGATCTGGATACGTGGAGCCGTCAGCTGTACGGAATTGAAAGCGGACAGATTTATGTAATGAAGCACACTTATAAGAACAGCCTGTTTGATGGCCTCACCCGGGAAGACCGCGGTGCATGCGGCATTAAACTGCCGGTTGTGCTGCAGCGGATTCCGGCTCAGGAACAGATTGCTCAAATTATAAAATGAACGATGGAATAAAAAATCCCTCTGTTATCATGTGTATGATAGCAGAGGGATTTTTAGCGTTTGGCAGTTTTTTATCAGAGCAGAGATGCAACGATATTGGTCAGTTCTTTTACGATAGGATCAGGTGTTGCATCTGGATAAAGCGTTGCATGATAGATAATCTGCTGAGCACCTTCCAGCGGTTTAGCTACAGCGTGTTTACTTTCAAACAGATTTACATATACATAACGCGGCATCAGCGAAACCACATCCATTTCCTGAAGAATCCGGCGATGGAACTCAATATTATTGGATGTATACAGTGCCAGATTAGAGTATCGGGCACTGTTTTTCACCAGAGGCACAATATTCAGATAGGTGAATGGTCTTGTCATAATGTCAGACTGTTCTACCATTTCTTTTTCTGCCAGAGGCGAATGTGCCGGTACACAGGCTACCAGACGGTCGGTCAGCATAATATTGTGATGAATGGATTCCGGATCTTCCAGCTGGTTCAGCTGATCGAGAAAATATTCTTCATTGATACTCAGAAAGGCCACATTACAGTTATGCTCTATAACAGAAGAAAAAACGTCACGGTAAGGAACTTCTTTGATTGAGATACGAACGCGCGGATGACGTTTTGAAAAAATAGCGATGGCTTTTGGCAGAACGATACTGGTTAATGCAGAAGAATTTAAAATCCGGATATGTTTCAGGCTGTCTTCCGCGTCGGCCTGCTGCTGCAGCGCAAACTGATTCTGCAGTTCATCATATTGACGCAGAAACGGGTCACTTAATTCCAGCAGGGCACGGGCATCTTTTGTCAGTATCACGCCGAATGGGGAACGCTCCAGCAGAACAACCCCAAGCTCTTTTTCCAGCTGTCGGATATTGTTGGATAAGGACTGCTGGGACAAAAAGAAACGGTTAGCCGTTTTGGAGATGGAGTTGGTGTATTGAATATCACTCAGATAACGTAATTGTTCAAGACGCATAAAAAACCTCCCTGTAAATCGAAATGATAACGACATATTACGTTTATTATAGTGTTGAAACACATTTTTGTAAAGAGACGGCGAAGGAGTGTTTTACATAAACTTTACGCTGGCATGCATATGTATTTAACAATTGAGTTGTAAGATTAATCATGTAGTAAGGGAAGCAATTCAATTTTAATAAAAGGAGATTACAAACATGAACAAAAAACTGAAAAAAGTAGTAAGTATGGTAGTATTATCTGCACTTGCGGTAACTGGTCTGGCTGGTTGCGGCGGCAGCGATGCAGATACAGCACAGCAGGCGGAAGCATCCAGCGTGATTTCTGTTATTTCTCGTGAAGATGGTTCTGGTACACGCGGGGCGTTTGTGGAACTGTTTGGCGTAGAACAGAAAAATGAAGCCGGTGAAAAAGAAGATATGACAACGGAAGAAGCAAGTATTACAAACAGCACTTCTGTTATGATGACAACAGTAGCAGGCAATGTAAATGCAATCGGTTATATTTCGTTAGGTTCTCTGAATGATACCGTAAAAGCTGTAAATATTGACGGTGTGGCTCCAAGCGTAGATGCGATTAAAGATGGCAGCTACAAAATTTCCCGTCCGTTCAATGTTGTTCCGAAGGTTGCAGGTTTAACTCCGGAAGCACAGGATTTCATGAATTTTATCATGAGTGCAGAGGGGCAGGCGGTTGTTGAAGAAAGTGGCTATATTGCATCTGTGGATAGTGCAGACGCTTATACAGGCGGTAGTGTGAGCGGCAAGGTAGTGGTAGCAGGGTCTTCTTCTGTAACCCCGGTTATGGAAAAACTGAAAGAGGCATATGTAGCACTGAATCCTGATGTGACTGTGGAAGTGCAGATGAGTGATTCCAGTACCGGCGTAACATCTGCTATTGATGGCACATGCGATTTGGGTATGGCTTCCCGCGAACTGAAAGACAGTGAAACAGAAAAAGGGGCTGTATCTGCAGCCATTGCTCTGGACGGGATTGCGGTTATCGTAAATAACGATGCAGTGATTACTGACTTGACAGCAGAACAGGTGAAAGATATCTATACTGGTGCGGTAACGGACTGGAGCCAGCTGAACGAATCCAGATAAAACAATCCAGATAAAAAAACAGACTGCCCGTGGTTTGCGCATTGCGAAAATCATGGGCGGCGCTGTTCGAGGAAATGATGTGATGCATTGGGTTGCGGATGCTTTTTAAATAGTCGATAAATGAGGGAAGTATATGGAAACATCCAGATATAAAGTGCTTCAGATGCGGGAGAATGCGATGCATGTTCTATTTCTGACAGCGGCCTGTGCTTCGGTACTGGCGGTGGGGTTAATCTGCATATTCCTGTTTGCCAACGGGATTCCTGCTATGGCGGAGATAGGTCTGTTTGATTTTCTGCTGGGCGAAAAATGGAAACCGGGTAATGATATCTACGGTATTATGCCGATGATTCTGGGAAGTATTTATACTACAGCAGGAGCAATTCTGCTGGGAGTACCAGTGGGAGTGCTTATGGCAATTTTTATGGCCAGATTCTGCCCGGGGAAGTTATATAAAATTCTGAAACCGGCAGTGGATTTACTGGCAGGGATTCCATCTATCGTATATGGTTTCTTTGGTCTGATTGTTCTGGTGCCGTTTGTGCGAAATCATTTTGGCGGTGACGGGCAGAGTATGCTGACAGCATCCATTCTGCTGGCCATTATGATTTTGCCCAGCATTATCAGTGTCAGTGAATCATCACTGCGGGCGGTGCCGGAAAGTTATTATGAAGGCGGGCTGGCATTGGGTGCCAGTCACGAACGCAGTGTGTTTTTTGCGGTGGTTCCTGCGGCATCATCGGGGATTCTGGCGGGAATTATCCTGGGTGTTGGTCGTGCCATCGGGGAAACCATGGCGGTGATGATGGTTGTTGGCAATCAGCCGAGGGTTCCGGACAGCCTGCTTGACGGGATTCGGACTCTGACAACCAATATTGTAATGGAAATGGGCTACGCAACCGATTTGCACCGTGAGGCACTGGTGGCAACAGCGGTTGTACTCTTTGTTTTTGTTCTGATGATTAATCTGGCATTTTCTCTGCTGAAACGGAAGGAGCGATAATATGACAGCTGCACAGGAAGCGATTAACCGGCAGACATGGAAACAGCGTCTGAAAACCTATAAACGCACACCGTTGTCTTTTGTGCTGCTTTTGCTGGTCTGCTTATCTGCTGTAATTACAGTCGGGGTTCTGGTAATGCTGATTGGTTATATTCTGATTCGAGGGATTCCGCATCTGACACCGTCCCTCTTTGCATGGACATACAGCACGGAAAATGTGTCGATGATGCCGGCATTGATTAACACCGTACTGATGGTGCTGTTTTCTTTGCTGATAGCAGCTCCGGTGGGGATAGCCTCTGCTATTTACCTGGTAGAGTATGCAAAACGCGGCAATCAGTTTGTAGGGGTAATCCGTGTGACTACGGAAACGCTGCAGGGGATTCCGTCGATTGTATATGGTCTCTTTGGGGCACTGTTTTTTGTAAAAGCTCTAGACTGGGGGCTTTCGCTGATGGCCGGTGCGTTTACACTGGCGATTATGATTCTGCCGCTGATTATGCGCACTACCGAGGAAGCACTGAAATCCGTACCGGACAGTTATCGGGAAGGGGCTTTTGGTCTGGGTGCCGGAAGGGTGCGGACGGTATTTCGCATTATTCTGCCGACAGCTGTACCCGGAATTTTAGCCGGTGTAATTCTGGCTATCGGCCGTATTGTAGGGGAATCGGCAGCTCTGATCTTTTCAGCGGGCACAATTGCAGCCGTGCCGGGCAGTGTGTTTGATTCTGCTCGTACGTTATCGGTGCATATGTACTGTCTGTATTCAGAAGGCCTTTACACCGACCAGGCGGCAGCAACAGCTGTTATTTTACTGTTAATTGTAATTGCAATCAACTGGGTATCAAACTTTGTGGCAAAGAGAATTTCGAGAGGATAAGAATTTATGAAAATAACAATAGGAGCTAACGAATCATCTAAAAAGCCGGAGCATACACAGGAAGCATTTCGTATTCGCAATCTGAATTTGTATTACGGTGATTTTCATGCACTGAAAGATATTAATCTGTCGCTGGATGCAAAAGAGATTACCGCCTTTATCGGCCCTTCCGGATGTGGCAAATCTACACTGCTGAAAACGCTGAACCGTATGAATGATTTAGTGGAAGGCTGCCGTATTACTGGTGAAGTTGCGCTAAATGGCGAGAATATTTATGGCGATATGGATATCAATCTGCTGCGTAAACGGGTAGGGATGGTGTTTCAGAAACCAAATCCGTTTCCAATGAGTATTTACGATAATATTGCATTTGGTCCGCGCACACATGGCATTCGCAGTAAAGTACAGCTGGATGAGATTGTAGAGCAATCACTTCGCAGTGCAGCCATCTGGGATGAAGTGAAGGATCGTCTGAAAAAAAGTGCGCTGGGTTTATCCGGCGGCCAGCAGCAGAGGCTGTGTATTGCACGGGCTCTGGCAGTAGAACCGGAAATTTTACTGATGGATGAACCAACTTCTGCCCTGGACCCGATTTCTACATCAAAAATTGAGGACCTTGCAGTGGAATTAAAGAAAGATTATACTATTATTATGGTGACACATAATATGCAGCAGGCAGCTCGCATTTCAGACAAAACAGCATTTTTCCTGCTGGGTGAAGTGATTGAGTATAATCAGACAGAAAAACTGTTTTCGCTTCCGCAGGATAAGCGGACGGAGGATTATATTACCGGGAGGTTTGGCTGATATGCGGAATAAATTTGACGAGCAGCTGGAATTGCTCAACAGAGAGCTGATTGAAATGGGTGCATTATGTGAACGCTCTTTGAAAATTATTGTGGAGGAACTGCTGAATGGTGATATGACACACAATGAGGAAGTCATTCAGGCCGAATCTGCGATTGACCAGAAGGAGCGTGACATTGAACAGCTCTGTTTAAAACTTCTTTTGCAGCAGCAGCCGGTGGCTAGAGATTTGCGTCAGATTTCTGCGGCGCTGAAAATGATTACCGATATGGAACGGATTGGTGACCAGACGCAGGATATTGCAGAAATCCTGAATTATGGAACACTGGGCGCGTTGTATCATGATCATGTGCTGGTTCAGATGGCAAAGGCCACAATGCAGATGGTAACCAGCAGTGTAGATGCCTATGTTCGCAAAGATGTGGCACTGGTGGAGGAAGTCATGCGGCAGGATGATGAAGTGGACAGCTTGTTTTTACGGGAACGGGAAGAACTGACCGCTGTTATTGCTGCTGACCCGCAAAGCGGTGAAATGGCACTGGATCAGCTGATGATTGCAAAATATTTTGAACGTATTGGCGACCATGCAGTGAATATTGCAAACTGGGTTTATTTCTCGATTACAGGAAATCATGGGAGAGATGCATAGATGATTTATTGTGTAGAAGACGAAACCAGCATTCGTGAGCTGGTGGTTTACACATTACAGGCAACTGGATATGAAGCGCAGGGCTTTGCTGACGGCAAAGCTTTTTCTGCTGCTATGGAACAGCAGCTGCCGGAACTGGTTCTGCTGGATATTATGCTGCCGGGCGAAGATGGCCTGCAGATTTTAAAAAGGCTTCGTGCAAATCCGCATACAGCGGATCTGCCGGTGATTATGGTAACTGCAAAAGGTACTGAATTTGACAAAGTCATCGGGCTGGACAGTGGTGCCGACGATTATATCGCCAAGCCGTTCGGTATGATGGAACTGGTAAGTCGTGTGAAAGCGCTGCTGCGTCGCACAAGAAAAGAGAAAGAGCCGGTTCGTGCGCTGGAATGCGGAAAACTGATGCTGAATCACGATACCCATCGGGTTCTGGTGGACGGGCAGGAGGTTGTGCTGACCTATAAAGAGTTTGAGCTTCTGGAGTATCTGCTGGAGAACCGGGGGATTGTGCTGACAAGAGATAAGATTCTGGATAGAATCTGGGGGTTTGCTGCCGGTGTGGAAACTCGTACACTGGATGTGCATATCCGCAGTTTGCGGCAGAAACTTGGCGATAGTGGCGACCTGATTGAAACTGTCCGCGGTGTCGGATATCGGATTGGTGATGGAAAATGAAGAAGCGATTATTTCAAAGCATGAGTTTGCTGTCGATTTTGGCCATTGCGCTGACAACACTGATGCAGGGCGTTTTCTTCAGCGGAGAACTGTACGATGCGATGAAGCATCAGCTGATTCATGAGGCGGTCTGTATGGCAGAGGCTATGGACGGCAAGGACAGCTCTTATCTGGAGAAAGTCAGTCAGCAGAATCTGGAGACAAGAATCACGCTGATTGATGAAGATGGCACAGTGTTGTTTGACAGCCAGGTTGAAAATCAGACACAGATTGAAAATCATAACGAGCGTCCTGAGGTTGTAGAGGCACGTGAAAATGGAAGCGGCGACGATGTGCGTGATTCTGTAACGGTTGGCAAGAAAACAGTATATTATGCACTGCTGCTGGATGATGGCCAGGTGCTTCGTGTTGCTCATCCGATGGATAACCTCTGGCAGAATATTCTGAATACCCTGCCGCAGGTATTTCTGTTTGCCGCAGTGCTTCTAGTGCTGGCACTGCTTCTGGTTCGATGGCTTGTGCAGAAAATTGTTGTGCCGATTAATATGCTGGACCTGGAACAGCCGCTGGATACTCATATGTACGATGAACTGTCGCCGCTTCTGCACCGGATTTCCCGGCAGAATACCCAGATTCAGAATCAGCTGAAAGAACTGGAGGAACGGCAGCAGGAATTCGCCACGCTGACCAGAAATATGGATGAAGGGCTGGTTATCGTAAATGGCGAGGGCTATATTCTGTCTATAAACAAGCGTGCGGTTGAGATTTTTGGTTTGTCTGATGATGATTATACCGACCGGCATATTCTGGTAGTGAACCGAAATATGGAACTGCAGCAGATGATTGAAGAAGGGCTTCAGGGCCATCAGCGTGAAATGGTTATGGAACTGGATGGCCGCAGCTATCAGATTATGTCAAATCCGATTTATGTTTCCGGCAATGATGTGCAGGGGCTGGTTCTGCTGCTTCTGGATGTTACTGAAAAACAGCAGCAGGAGCAGTTGCGAAGAGAGTTTACAGCCAATGTGTCCCATGAACTGCGTACACCGCTGACTGCGATTTCCGGCTATGCGGAAATTATGGCGCAGGGTCTGGTTCCGGCGGAGAATATGAAGCCGTTCGCGGAAAAGATTTATAAAGAGGCCAATCGTATGATTACGCTGATTGCCGATATTATTCAGCTGTCTCAGCTGGATGAAAACAGCGGGCAGTTTACCAGAGAACCGGTTATTATGGGGGACTTGCTGGATGAGGTTGTACAGCGCCTTCAGCCTCTGGCACAGCAGAAATCAGTTACACTCACAGCTTATGTGGAGCCGGTGACAGTTCCGGGTGTTCGGCAGGTATTGCAGGAGATTCTTTATAATCTGTGTGAGAATGCAATCAAGTATAACAGAGAGGGCGGCAGTGTCAAAGCTTCGGTTGTGCAAATCGGGCAGCATGCGGTGATAAAAATTGTTGATAACGGAATCGGGATTCCGCTGGAAGAACAGCCGCGGGTGTTTGAGCGGTTCTACCGGGTGGATAAAAGCCATTCCCGTATTATCGGCGGAACAGGGCTTGGCCTCTCAATCGTGAAGCATGGTGTACAGCTGCATCATGGTGAAATTGAGCTGGAAAGCCAGCCGGGCAGAGGTACCACTGTAACCGTGTATCTGCCGGTGGCAGAATAGAATATAAAAAGAAAACCTGTCTGTGTAGTGTAATCTCGCAGACAGGTTTTTTGATTTGTGTGTTTATTCGATTTTGCTTTTCTGATTAGACCGTTTCCCCTGCCATACTTCGTCCGGGGTGGTGAGATGCCATGCATTGATATCGTTAGACTGTACATAATCCAGCAGACGTTGAGCCGATGCAGTGCGAGTGCGTCGCTGATCCCAGGAGAGAGTAACAGTGAAGCGCGCTTCAGGATTGCGCAGACGTGTTACCGTACAATATTCTGTTAAAAGCGCCATATCTTTGTCGTCCTGAATGGTGGATGCCAGAGCTATAATAGATGCCGATAGCGGAATCATGACGCGTTCCAGAAGTTCACGTTCCCCTTCAAAAATAATATTTGGTGTAATACCCACTGCGCTGCTTAAAATGTCAATGGAGCGGGAATGATAATCCAGTGCAGGCAGAGCTACAAATGGAGCGTGTGCAAATTCCGCAAAATCACAAACCGGCTCGGCTGTGATTTGGTTTGGACGTGGTGTCAGAATAAAATATTCGTCATCCCATAATGCGTGATGCCCGAATGACGGGTTGTCGGATACCACAGATGAAATGCCAAAATCGATGGTACCGTCCAGAATGCTGGCCTCGATTTTTTCAATAGTGGAAACCGAATGGCGAATGGTTAAATCCGGATTGGCACGAATAAACGCTGGAAGCCATTCGCGCAGATACATGGAATCGGTGGAGGCAATGGTAATTACCTTATCCTGTCGCTGCTGCAGAGCATTTACTTCTGTGCGGATATTATCCAGTTCGCGCAGAATATTGTTGGTGTGTTCCAGAACGATTTTTCCATAACTGTTTAAAACGATATTGCGTCCCTGCCGGTCAAACAGTTGCACACCAAGTTCTGTTTCGATGCGTGACAGCGTGTTGCTGAGAGAGGGCTGCGAAATCATCAGTTTATTTGCGGCTTTCGTAATATGCTGACATTCAGCGATGGTTTTAAAATACTGTAACTGCAATAATTCCATGAAAAAGCCTCCTTGAAAAGGATGAAAGAAAGGATGAAAATAAAGCCTACTTATAAATTTTATCGCATGTGACGATAAATGACAAGTTATTCATAAGAAAAAATGGATAAATTGTTGCAAAAAGATAAGTTTAAGATAATTATTATATTTTCTACAAAGTATTAGAAAAAGGATTGAAAGTCTGTTATCATTTACATGATAAGGAAAACTAATATAATATATATATCGTGCACAAAGGTCGTCTGGCCTTGCAAATAAAATATATTTTAAAAAGGGAGTGTTCCACATGTCTACTGTTGCAGCAAATGAACAGTTAGAAGCAAAAGACGAACCGATTGTCAAATTGCCAAAGGGTAAACGTTTATTCTTCGTAGCAATTCTGTATCTGTTATTCTGTTTTGACATCGCAGTTCGTTACGGTATCAACACAATCCTGCCTTTAATTGAACAGGATTTAATGTTAAGTGGTACCGAATTAGGTTTATTAAGTAGTGCCGTGTTCTTAGGGATGGCAATTTTCGTAATGCCGTTTTCCTTCCTGGGTGAACAGAAATCCCAGAGAAGAACCATCAGCCTGTTAGCAATTCTGTGGTCTGGTGTAACCGTATTATGCGGTTTTGCGCAGAGTGCAATGAGTCTGGCTATCTTACGTTTAGGGACTGGTGCCGGTACATCCGCATACGCACCTCTGTCCACAGCTATGATTACAAGCTGGTACAAAAAATCCTCCTGGGGTAAAGTATTAGGTCTGTACAACACCGCTATGTCCATCGGTGGTATCGTTGGTGTTATGCTGTTCGCTATGGTTGCAGAATCTCTGGGCTGGAGAATGTCCTTCTACATTGTTGGGGGCGTTAGCTTAGTAGTTTCCCTGTTATCCTTACTGCTGCCAGATAACAAAAAACTGATGGCAGAACAGGGCGCAACTCTGGTTGAAGAAGGTAAAGCAGAAGAAGTAGAACAGGTAAAACTGAATGCTATTGACACTGCTAAAATGGTACTGAGCAACAAAGCTCTGTTACTGATGTGCCTGGCAGCTGGTCTGGCTGTTATGACTCTGAACATCAGTACCACATTCGCATCCATCTACTTCGTAAATGTAATGGGTATGTCTGTATCTGGCGCAGCAGCTATCGCAGCTCTGGGTACTCCTATCGGTCTGGTTGCGTTCCCTTTAGGCGGCGCTATCCTGGACAAATGGTATAAAAAAGACCGTCGTGCTCGTATGTTCATGCCAATGATCTGCATCGCTGGTGCAGCTCTGGCATTCGGTTTCGGTTACAAACTGATGCTGGTTCCTCTGTGCCTGCTGGGTACTGGTTTATACAACCTGGGGAACACATCTTTCCACACAGCATGCCATGACCTGGTACCAGTATGGTACAAATCCGTATCCTACGGTGTATACGTACTGTTCATCCAGCTGTTAGGTGCTGTTGGTCCTACACTGGGCGGTGTTCTGATTGACGTAATGGGTACCCATGCGGCAATGTCTTCCGCTATGTTCATCTTCTTCATCCCATCCATTCTGTTAATTTTCGCAGGTCTGCTGTACAACAAATACTGGCAGGCTGCTCGTGACGCAGAAAAAGCTGCTGGTGTAAATCAGGGCTAACTGGTCAGGGATAAACTGATGAAGTGATATTGTTTTTTGAGAGCTGTCGTATTTGCGGCAGCTCTTTTGTTATGCCGTATTGTGCCGAAAAAGGACGTGGCAGCACAAATGTGTTTGGGCTGCAGATGGATGCTTTTTTATACACGGTATGCTATAATAAACTGTCAAACTATGACGAGGTAACAGTTTAATAAATTTTCATAATTGAAGTGACGAATACATATCCTATTTTTTAAGGAGCGAACTTTATGAAACAATTATATTACAACGGTAATATCATCACCATGAATGAAGCGCAGCCGAAAGCGGAAGCCATTCTGATGAAGGGCGGTATTATTGTTGCAGTGGGCAGTAACGAGGAACTGCTGAAAGAACGTGAAGATGCAGATGTTGTGGATTTAGACGGTGCAACCGTGCTGCCTGGCTTTATTGATTCTCACAGCCACTTTGGCTCCAGCTACATTTTCCCTCGTTTTGACCCGTCGCCAGTAGGCAAAACCAACAGCGTAAAAGATCTGGTGGAACAGGCGAAAGAATATCTGGAAACGCATCCGGTAGCGGAAGGCGAATGGTTTATCGGTATGGGTTACGACCATGCCCTGTTTGAAGGTCAGCTGCATCCGACAAAAGAAGATCTGGATCAGATTTCCACTGAAATTCCAATTGTTATGATTAACACCAGCGGCCTGTTAGGTGTTGTAAATACAAAAGTTCTGGAGGAACTGGGTATTGATAAAAATACTCCAAATCCGGAAGGCGGTCATATTTACCGTGACCCGGAAACCGGCGAACCAACCGGTCTGTTCCAGGATTTAGCTATTCGTGATACGGTACTAAATAAAATGCCGATGCCAAGCGCTGAAACCATGATTGAAGCAATCTGCCGTGCGGAACAGAAATATATCAGTCAGGGCTATACCACTGTAATGGACGGCAATTTTGAAGCGGATATGCGTCCGCTGCTGCAGTTCTGCACCGGTGCCGGACTGATTTCTGCCGATGTGCTGGGTTATGTGCGTGTTGCAAGTGAAGCAAAAGTTGCTCTGGAGGGGATTAGCTCTCCGGAATCCAAATACCGTACCCATTTTAAAATTTCCGGTGCGAAAGTGATTCTGGATGGTTCTCCTCAGATTCGCACTGCCTGGATGAGCAAACCATACTATCAGGTACCACCGGGCGAAGCTCCAGATTACTGCGGCTATCCAACATTTGAAAATGAAGATGGCATTGTGGAACTGTTTAAAGAATGCATGAAAAATCGCTGGCAGCTGCAGATGCAGTGCAATGGCGATGCTGCGATTGACCGCTGTCTGGCGATGTATGAAAGAGCTGCCCAGGAAGTCGGCCTGACAGAAGATCTGCGTCCAGTGCTGATTCATGCACAGACCATCCGTGAAGATCAGATGGATCGTATTCAGGCTCTGGGCATTATGCCAAGCTTCTTCCACGACCATGTATATTACTGGGGTGACTGGTACCGTTCTGTTGTATTAGGGCCGGAACGCGCAAGCAGAATCAGCCCTCTGGCGTGGGCTGCAAAACGCGGCATGCGTTTCACTCTGCATCAGGACTGCCCGATTGGCCCTCCAAACATGATGCTGTTACTGGATACAGCTGTAAACCGTCGTACCAGAAACGGCAATGTACTGGGTGAAGAGTTTGCAATCGATATCATGACTGCATTAAAAGCGGTTACCATCGATGCGGCATACCAGTGCTTTGATGATGATGTAAAAGGCTCTCTGGAAGTTGGCAAACGCGGTGATATGGTAGTACTGGATCAGGATATTCTGAATGTTCCAAAAGATAAAATCCGTGATATCAAAGTGCTGGCAACCATTAAAGAAGGCGAAATCATTTATCAGGCAGACGACATGGAATGTGTGGACTGCATTGAAGAAGCCGGCGAATTTGAAACCACACTGTAAGAAACCGAATACTGAAAATAAAAATGCTGTCGCAGAAGCGGCAGCATTTTTTTGTATATGTGATTCTGTTTTGCGATGGTGCTATTCCAGTAAATCCGCATGCTGTACAGCCAGATTGCGAAAATCATGAATATAAACGGTGGCTTCTTCCGTCAGAGCGTTCTGTTCTGACTGGTTGCTTTCTTCATAAATAGCAACGGTGTAAAAACCAGCCTGCTTTGCACTGCAAACGGCTTTCAGCGAATCCTCAAAAACGATGCACTGCTGCGGAGGCATAGACAGTTTGTCGGCAGCCACCAGGAAAATACGCGGGTCATGTTTGCCGATGCCCACTTCGGCAACAGTTGTGATGCTCTGGAAATGGTCGGTCAGCTGATGATGTGCCAGCACCTTTTCCACCAGCGGGCGGGAGGTTGCGGTAGCCACAGCCATCGGTACGCCCTGTTTGTGCATTTCATCCAGAAATTCACGCACTCCCGGTTTCAGCGGGATGGTGCTGCAGTACAGATTTTCCATGTTGGTCTGAAACTGCTGAAACACAACAGCAGGGTCATCCTCAAGGCCGAATTCCTCCAGAACCATTCCGGTTGCCATTTCCAGCCCCAGTGTTTTGGTGCGGTCCAGCAAATCACCGGGCGGAGTGATTCCTCTGCCGGTCAGCAGATCATCCAGCTGGCGCCCCCAGGAAGGCATGGAATCCACTAATGTGCCGTCTAAATCAAAAATAAGTCCTTTCATAGTAAACGCTCCTTTTGTGCCGTCTGTCCGGTGCAGCGGCCTTGTGTAATTCATTCTCTCTGAACGACTCTATTATAGCAGATTTCCGGAAAAGGAAAAGTGAAATGCATTTAAAGTCTGCATAATATTTTTGTTAATCTGCACAGGATGATACAAGTTATTACCGTTGCCCGATTGCTCAGAAAAGGGTATAATAAATCATAGTATTTCAATAAAAAAGGTGGCGTTGATTATGGATAGAGTTACAGGCGGCGGAATGCTGTCATTTGATAACGTGAACATGCACGCCGTAGAATCGCTGTTTCACTCGGAAGGCTTTTACTGGCTGAGTACAGCGGTGGCCACCGGCGTAGCAGCCGAGGAAATCGGCAGATTCTGTGCAAAAACAGAACAGACTGTCTCGACAGAGCCAATTATTGCACTGTTTAATCAGTGCATCCGGAATAACGATATTAGCCGTGAAGAAATGGAGCAGGCCAAAACATGGAGTATGGAAAATCTGAAGCTGATTGATACCTGGAACCGTCAGACTCTGGTATTTCAGGAACAGAACAGTCTGGGCATCAGCAAAGGGTTCACCACCTACTGGCTCAATTTTAAATTAATTGAACTGGAATGGCAGCAGGTTCTGGAACTGGGTGAAATGGAAGAAACCTATCAGTTCCTCAACCAGATTCTATCTGACAGTGCAGAACTGGATGCTATCGAAGAGGCTTGTGTAGAAGGGGTTATCAGCGAAGACCAGCGGATGTTTTTACGCAGCCACTGGCAGCGCAGCCAGCTGTTCTGGACCAATCTGTATTCCAGTCTGCGGCTGCTGTCTCTGGGTTTAATAGAACTGCGCCAGCCGGAGCTGACGCAGTGAGGGCTATCTGATTCGTAATCAGTTGTTCTTTCTCTTTTGCAGATACAGATAGATAAAATGGAACAGTGCAAAAATCAGTAAAATCGAGATACCGGAAGAAAACACGGTATACAGAAATGCTGACAGTGCGCCGGTCAAAAACAGACAGGCCAGCAGTACAATGCCGAGGCTGAACAGGGCTGCTGCCAGTAATAACAGAATTCTCATAACATAAACTCCTAACATATCATAATTGTGAATTTCAAAGCAGGAATTGTTCCGTGCAGTTTTATTTTACAGGATAACGGGCCGTGGAACAATGCCGGAATTCAGAAATTTAAAAAGATTCTCCAAACAGCCGCAGGGTGTGAGGAAAAGAAAGAGAGTATTCCGCTATGAAACGAAAAATCGATAAGCTGAGAAGAGCCAAAAAAGGACGGAAACTGGCCGGTGTGTGTGCCGGACTGGGCAATTTTTTCGGAATTGATGCTCTGTATATCCGTCTGGTGCTGGTGCTGATCTGTTTATTCCCGCCGGTAAGCACACTGACTGCCGTGGCGCTGTATATTGTGCTGGCATATGTGATTCCGGAGGAAACAGATTATATTGATGTATAATAACTGGAGGATTTCATGAAACAGGCAGTGATTTTATTAGGGCATGGCAGTATTCGGGAACATGCCAATGTGGAAGTGCGCGGCATGTGGCAGATGATGAAGGAACAGCTGCCCGAACTGAATATCAGCGGTGCGTTTGTAGAAGTGGCCGATCCTACCCTGGAACAGGAGATTGACCGTCTGGCTGCAGAAGGCATGGAGCGCATTATTATCGTGCCGATGTTTTTAACCCGCGGCCAGCATCTCTCCAACGGTATTCCGCGAATTCTGGATGCTATGCGGGAGAAACACGGTCACATTCAGATTGATATCACCGGACATCTGGGTCTGGACCCGCTTCTGGCGGAAATTATCAAAAACCGTCTCCGTGAGGCGGGCGTTGAATAAATTACAGGAAAGGAACGATGCGGAAGATGCAGGCAGAAATGAAAATTACAGCCCTGGAACAGCTAAAGAGCGTAACAGACCTGTTACAGAGTCATATGAACCAGCTGGCTGTAGACAAAGAACAGCAGATGGATATTCGCCTGTGTCTGATGGAAGCTGTGCAGAACGGAATTCTGTACGGCGGGTCAGCGGAAGGAGAACCTTCCGAGGTACATGTTTCATGGGACTGTAACGAAGAGGAAATTGTGTTCTCCATAGAGGATAACGGACCGGGCATCCCTGAGGGGTTGCGTAATCGCAGCTGGGATGTGCTGGATTTTGAAGAGCACGGCAGAGGGATTCTGCTGATGCAGACTATACTGGATGAACTGGTGTTTAACGAGAAAGGAAACCGGCTCACCGGCCGTATGCGCTGGAAGCAGAGGGGAGGACATCATAGTGAAGAAAGACATTGAAGAACTGGCACTTGCCTATAAAGAAAATCCAACTCCGGAAGCCATGGAGGAACTGTTAAAAGTGATGGATCCGCTGATTAAGTACTGGTGTCAGACCCAGTGCTATCTGCCATGGGAGCGAGAGGATCTGCAGCAGGTGGCCAGAATTGCCGTAGTAGGTGCTCTGGAGCGTTTTGACCCTACCAAGGAGATTCGCTTTAAAACCTTCGCCTACCGTACGGTATCCGGCAAAATTATGAATTATTACCGCGACAGCACCTGGCGTGTGGCCATTCCGCGCAAATACAGAGAACTGAGTACCCGCATCACCCGCGCAGAGGGCGAATATTATCAGCAGCACGGCAGCAGTCCGACAACCGAACAGCTGGCCAATATTCTGGAAATGGACCAGGATGAACTGAAAGAAGCCATGGAGGCAAAACAGGCCAGCCAGACCACATCGCTGTCGGAACAGCTCAATGAGGATGAAAGCAATGTGCCGGAACTGTATCTCGGGAAAACGGATAATAATCTGGATAATGTAGAGTTGAAGAAAGACCTGAAAGCCGCTATGGAAGTACTGAATGAACAGCAGAAGCAGGTTATCTACTATCGGTATTTTGAAGATCTGACGCAGAGCAAGATTGCTCAGATGATGGGCGTATCGCAGATGCAGATATCCAGGCTGGAGAAAAGCGCACTGGAAAAAATACGCGGCCTGATGAAAGTGGCAGAAGACTAGCGTTTATCCAACTATCTATGACAATAAAAAAAATCTATAAGAAACAGTAGTTTTTTATATGAGCATATTCGAGCGAAAATGTCGATTTTTTCACAAAATGTGTAGTGTTTTACGGCATTTTCAGCTATAATATTAAAGTTAATATGTTACAATGCAGATACTATGGAGGAGACTGTCATGCTGAAATTTCTGTCATCATTAAAACTGGCCGTAATTCTGATTGCCGGGATCGCCGTAATGTCTGTTCTGGCTACCATTTTTCCGGATGCCAACGCGTTTAGCTCCTGGTCGTTCCGGCTGTTAGTGATAGCCTTTTTCGTCAATCTGGGGCTGTGTACCGTACAGCTGCTGCCGAAGTTCTGGAAGCAGATTCACCGCACCGCTGCCGATGTACCGGAAGCCGCTGATTATAAGCTGTATGATGTGGATGAAGCGGCGGTAACGGCCTGGCTGCAGGAGAATCATTATAAAATCAGCCGGCAGGAACAGAACGGAACTGTAAAAATTATGGCGCAGAAAGGCAAAGCCGGGTTATCGGCGCCCCATCTGCTGCATATCTCTTTATTAATTATCCTGATTGGCGCACTGTTCTCCACCTTCAACACCGAAGGCTATTCTATGGGACAGGTTGGGCAGAATCGTCCGTTTCCGGATGAACTGCAGAGTGTTTACGGCACAGACAGCACCGTTGAGATTCTGGATTTCCAGACGCTGTACGATGACCAGAATGCTGTGGACAACTGGGTGACCCGCTTTAACTTATATATACACGGAGAACTGGTTGCTCAAAACGTAGAAACCAAAGTAAATGAACCGTATCGTCACGGAAATCTGATGATTTATCAGAATTCCTACGACAGCCGCTATCTGCTGGAGGCACAGGGGCTGGAAGACGAATCCGATAATACCACCTACGGTATTCCGGAAAATCAGGCTGCCATGATTGGCGGGCAGACTGTTGTGACTGCCACCATTGAAGGCAAGCCTTATGTACAGATTAGTGACCATGTCAATGCGCCGCGCGGACAGTTTGTAGAGCCGGGCGATGTACTTATATTAACCGATACCGGTGCAACACTGACTTATCTGGATACCGCGGAATACAGCATCTTAGAGCTGAAAATCCGCCGCGGGACATATATCGTATTTGCCGGATTCCTTCTGGCAAGTATTGCGTCGCTGTTATTCCTGAGCGGCCGCTATCGTGAATTATGGATTGTAACCGGAGCCGGGCAGACACAGAGCCGCATCCGGTGCTACAGTAAAAGCAGTATGGTAGTAGAAGAAGTAGAGGAAGAACTGGCCGAACAGTGGCCGCATCAACGGGAGGAACTATAAACCAATGGAACAGTTACAGTTACCTTTATTATGGCTGATGTTAGCCGCTTATACAGGCGCGCTGGTAGTGTACGGTATGGGCTTCTGGGCCCGCAATGTAAAACTGCAGCATCTGGCTACAAAAATTGTGTACGTGGGGCTGGTATTTACCGCTGCGGCACTGATTCTTCGCTCGGTACTGATTGGCGGTCTGCCGCTGAACAATGGCTTTGAGTTTGGTCTGTGCTTTGTATTTGTTGCGGCACTGGCCTATGTGATTATGGAAAAACGCTTCTCCATCGGAGCTATCGGCCTGTTTGTAATGCCGATTCTGGTGGTGCTGGGTGTATGGCTGGTAAGTATCGACTTGACCATCGAACCTGTGATGCCTGCACTGCGCAGCTACTGGCTGGCGGTACATGTATCCTCCGCTGTAATCTCCTACGGGGCGTTTGCCGTATCCTTCGCTGTTTCGATAGCATATCTTCTGAAAGACAAAACCGGAGAAAAGGCCGACAGCCGTCTGGCACAGAGCCTGCCTTCTCTGAAAGTTCTGGACGAGATTACCTATAAACTGATTTTTATCGGCCTGCCGTTTTTAACCATCATGCTGGTTACCGGTGCAGTTTGGGCCGAATATGCCTGGGGCGCCTTCTGGAGCTGGGATCCAAAAGAAACATGGGCGCTGATTACCTGGCTGGTGTATGCGATTTATCTGCATACCCGTTTCATGAAAGGCTTCAAGGGCAGACGGGCCGCATGGCTGTCCGTTCTGGGCTTTGCAGCTGTTATTTTCACATTTTTTGGCGTAAGCTATCTCTTGCCAGGTATGCATAGTTATCTGGTATAATGATAGAGTAAGGCATTTCTTTTGATGGGAGGTGAAAAGGATGAGCAATCGTTTAAACCAGCTCATGCAGCAGAAACACGAAGAACTGTTAAAAGAATGGTTTGAACAGGCGATTGCCGCCTATCCGGCAGAGGCTCACAAATACTTTGTACGTGTAGATAAAGAATTTGCCAACCCGGTTGGCAGCAATATTTATCGCAGCATGGACCATCTGCTGGCAGAACTGCACGGTGACCGCGATGCCGACAAACTGTACGGGCATCTGGAAATGATTATGAAAATTCGTGCTGTTCAGGATATGAAACCATCCAAAGCTCTGGCATTCCTGCCAAGTTTTAAACATCTGGTGCTGACAACTTTCAAAAACGAAATCAATGCAGGCCAGGTGACACAGGCTGATCTGGACGACTTATATACAGACATTGACACACTGATGCTGATCGCTTTTGACCTGTACAGTGAAAGCAAAGAACAGCTTTCCAACCTGCGTATTGCCCAGGTAAAAGAAATGAATGCAATGCTGCAGAAAGCAAATCTGCTTAATGAATCGGTGGATACTAGCACTTTTATGCGGTGCAGTAACTATATAGAGGAAGAGTAGGAAATATAACAAAGGGGTGTTAACATGGCAAAACTTCCAAAACCACAGGAGCTCACCAAGATTGACTTTAAGCCACCTGAAACAAGCTGGATGGATACCCCGGTAGAATTCAGACCGGGTACTTACAGCTATGCAAGTAAACCAGAAAGCTTAGAGATGATCGGGTTCCCAAATCCACGTATCTGGTCTCCAGCTGATGAAGACTGGAAGCTGCCTGAAAACTGGCAGACAATCATTTTAGACGGCTTAAGAGACCGCCTGCAGAGATTCCGTTCTTTAAAAGTTTACATGGATATCTGCGTAAGATGTGGCGCTTGCGCTGACAAATGTCACTTCTTCTTAGGGTCCGGTGACCCTAAAAACATGCCGGTTCTGCGTGCAGAACTGCTGCGTTCCGTTTACCGTAAAGAATATACTCTGGCTGGTAAACTGATGGCAAAAATGGTAGGGGCGAGAGAACTGACCCTGCCAGTACTGAAAGAATGGTTCTACTACTTCTTCCAGTGTACAGAATGCCGTCGCTGTTCTGTATACTGTCCATACGGTATCGATACAGCTGAAATCACTATGATCGGTCGTGAACTGCTGAACCTGGTTGGCTTAAGCATTGACTGGGTAATGGGTCCTGTATCCGCATGTTACATGAAAGGGAACCACCTGGGCATCCAGCCTCACGGTGTAGTTGACTCTTTCGACATGGCATTAGACGATATCGAAGACATCACAGGCGTTCGTCTGGATCTGTCCTACAACCGCAAAGGTGCAGAAATTCTGTACGTTCCACCATCTGGTGACGTGTTCGCAACACCTGGTACCTATTCCCTGATGGGTCAGCTGATGCTGTTCCATGAAATGGGTCTGGACTACACTCTGAGTACCTACAACTCGGAAGGTGGTAACTTCGGTCTGTTTACTTCCAACGAAATGATGAAACGTCTGAACGCTAAAATCTATGCAGAAGCACAGCGTCTGGGTGTTAAATACATCATCGGTGGTGAGTGCGGCCACATGTGGCGTGTACTGAACCAGTACATGGATACCATGAACGGTCCTGCTCCATCCAACCTGGAAGTACCGAAAAACCCTGTAACCGGCACTGTATTCGAAAACGCGAAATCCACCAAAATGATTCACGTAACCGAATTTACTGCTGACTTACTGCGTCACAACAAAGTAAAACTGGATCCTTCCAGAAACAGCAACATCATTGCTACCTACCATGACTCCTGCAACCCTGCTCGTGCAATGGGTCTGTTCGACGAACCACGTTACATTCTGGATCACTGTGTTGAATGGCACGAAATGCCGGAAGACACCATCCGTGAAAAAACCTTCTGCTGTGGTTCCGGTGCCGGCTTAGGTAACGATGAAAACATGGAAATGCGTATGCGCGGCGGCTTCCCAAGAGCGAATGCTGTTAAATTCGTAAAAGAACGTCACGGCGTAAACATGCTGGCATGTATCTGTGCGATTGACCGTGCAGCTCTGCCACCACTGATGAATTACTGGAACCCAGGCGTTGAAGTTTGTGGTGTACACGAACTGCTGGGTAACGCATTAGTTATGAAAGGTGAGAAAAAACGTACCGAAAACCTGCGTTTTGAACCGCTGCCAAACGTAGACGATGAGGAGGAAGCATAAGATGAAAAAAACTAATATGATCATCGGCTTAGTCATCTTCGCCGTATTAGTGACTGTTCCATTCTGGTCTGCTATCCTGTCTCCTGCAAGTGGTGCTGCTCCTGAAGTAAGCTTCGATACACCTGTTATCAACCAGCTGTCTGGCGATGACTACAAATGTGTAGAAGATGTTGAATGGATGCGTGCACATCACATGGATCTGTTAAGCGACTGGAAAGTAGAAGTAGTTCGTGAAGGTACCCGTGTATATGTATCCAACGATGGTACAGAATATCTGGCAAGCCTGCAGAACACCTGCTTTGAATGTCACTCTAACTATGAAGACTTCTGTCTGAAATGTCACACATATTCCAACGTAACCCCAACCTGCTGGGATTGCCACGTTGAACCAACAGTAGTAGGAGGTGCCAACTAACATGGAAATGAACAGAAGAAAATTCTTAAAATTAGGTACCGCTGCTGTAGCTGGTCTGGGCGTAGCTGCTGCCAGCTCTAACCCTGCTGTTGCGGCTGCTGTGAACGGTTCTTACAAAGAATCCGCAGGCAAAAGAAGCGACGTAACATGGGGTATGGTTATCGACATGAAAAAAATGGACGAAGCTACCCTGAACAAATGTATCGAAGCATGCCACAAATTCCACAACGTTCCAAACATTGATACGAAAAAAGACGAAGTAAAATGGATCTGGAGCGAACCATTTGAACACCTGTTCCTGGACGAAGTTCACGACAAAATGGGTGACAAATACAAAGATATGAGCTTCATGACCATCTGTAACCATTGCGATGAACCAGTATGTGTTCGTGTATGTCCGGTAAAAGCAACATTCAAAAATGCACAGGGTGTAGTAGGCATGGATATGCACCGCTGCCTGGGCTGCCGTAACTGTATGGCTGCATGCCCATACGGCGCTCGTAGCTTTAACTACAAAAACCCACGCAATTATCTGGATGAAATCAATCCATCCTACCCAACCCGTATGAAAGGTGTAGTTGAAAAATGCAACTTCTGCTCCGAACGCTTAGCAGTTGGCGAAATGCCTCTGTGCGTAGAAGAAGCAGGCGGCGCTATTATCTTCGGCGACATCAACGATCCAAACTCTGCAGTAAGCAAAGCAATTGCAGACAATTTCACATTACAGCGTAGAACAAACCTGGGTACCAAACCTAAGGTTTACTACATCGTATAAGGAGGGGTAGATAATGATTGAAAAAGCGTTAGTCAAAAGATCCAGTAAAGCATACTGGGCATGGATCGCATTCCTGGCTGCTCTGTTTGCAGTAGGCTTTGCAGCATATATCTACCAGATGGTAAACGGTTTCCATGTAACTGGTATGAGCCGTGACATCTCCTGGGGTATGTACATCGGTCACTTAACCTTCTTCGTAGGGGTTGCTGCCGGTGGTGTTATGATTGTATTACCATACTATCTGCACAATGTTAAAGAATTCGGCCGTATCACTGTAGTAGGGGAATTCCTGGCAATTCCTGCTGTAATTGTGGCACTGTTATTCGTTGTAGTAGACGTTGGGTCTCCAATGAAACTGTTCACTCTGTACATGTACTACACACCACACTCCATGCTGTGCTGGGATGCTACAGTACTGCCAATCTACCTGATTTTAAACATCATCGTAGGTTACAATGTACTGCAGGCTGAAAACAAAGGCGTAAAATATGGCAAAGTAATCAAAGCTCTGGCTATTTTCTCTATTCCTTTCGCTTTCAGTATCCATATCGTTACTGCATGGCTGTATGCAGGTCTGCCAAGCCGTCACTACTTCCTGACTGCTATGCTGCCTGCAAAATTCCTGGCTGGTGCGTTTGCTACCGGTCCGGCGCTGATTATCTTAATTTGCTTTATCCTGAACAAACTGACAGGCTTCGATGCTGGTAAAACCGCAATCGACAGACTGGCTACTACAGTAGCTTATGCATACACAGCAACTATCTTCATGGTAATCTGTGAATTCTTTACTGCGTTCTACAGTAACGTTCCAAGCCATAAAGCTGCTCTGCAGTACCTGTTCTTTGGCTATCATGGTCATGACCAGTTTGTGCCTCTGATGTGGCTGTTTGTTGTTCTGGTTGTTGTAACCCTGGTTATCATGATTCCACGTCAGACCAGAACCAACTATAAACTGCTGGGCATCGGCTGTGCAACTGCTTTTGCTTCCATGTATATTGAAAAAGGTTTAACCTTCGTTATCGGCGGTCTGTCCGAAACACCATTCGGTACCATCGCTCCTTACCACATCACAATCACTGAATTCCTGATTATCATCGGGATTATTGCACTGGGTGCATTAATTGCAAGCATCCTGTTCAAACTGGTTGTTGTTGTTAAGAAAGACATGGATCTGGGCGCATTCCCTCAGGAAGACAGAGCGGCTCTGCCTATGAAATACGTTGACGAATACAACAAAGCCAACGGCATCGTAGTAGAACCAAAAGCTCCTGTTGCAGAAGCTGCACCAGAAGAAGCGTAAGCTGAATCATTACTGAAATGTTCCAATAATGTTTGTTCCTAAATTAGTATAGAAATGAGGGATAAAGAGATGAAAAATGCAGGCATCGCGGCAGCACTTGTGCTGGCCATCCTGGCAGTTGTATTTGTAGGGACTGAAGTGCTGAACTTAGATTTCTTCTTCGGCGGCATCCTGCCTTACATTGCAATGGCAGTCTTTATCATCGGCTTTATTTACAGAGTTCTGAACTGGGCAAAATCCCCAGTACCTTTCAGAATTCCGACTACAGCCGGTCAGCAGAAATCTTTAGATTTCATTAAACAGAACAAAATCGATAACCCATCTACAAAAGCTGGCGTAATCGTTCGTATGTTCCTGGAAGTAGTATTCTTCCGCTCCCTGTTCCGTAACTCTAAAGCAGAAGTTACCGAAGAAGGCAACATCACTTATCAGTGGGAAAAATGGTTATGGCTGTTTGGTCTGTGCTTCCACTGGGGTTTCTTCTTAACTGTATTCCGTCACTTAAGATTATTCACCGATCCAGTTCCTGCTTTCGTAACTGCATGGGAAATGATCGACGGTGCATTCTGGATTAACTTACAGCAGATTTACTTAACCGGTTTCATTCTGCTGTTAGGTATCACAGGCTTAATCGCACGTCGTCTGTACCTGGACAAAGTTCGTTATGTAAGCTTAGTACAGGACTTCTTCCCAATCTTCTTAATTTTCGGTATCGCAGTAACCGGTATCTGCATGCGTTACTTAACACATGTTGACATCACAGCTGTTAAAGCAGTAGCAATGGGTCTGGCAAGCTTTAATATCGGCGGCATCATGGAAACATGCGCTATGTACGACATCAGCGTAAACTTCTGGTTCCACCTGACACTGGTTTGCACCCTGTTAATTTACTTCCCAACCAGTAAATTAATGCACGCGGCTGGTATCTTCATGAGCCCAACCCGTAACATGGCAAACAACAACCGTATGGTTCGCCACATCAACCCATGGAACCCTGAAGTAGAAGTTCACAGCTATCAGGAATACGAACACGAATTCCATCAGAAAATGAAAGCTGTTGGCCTGCCTCTGGATTGGGATTACGATGAAGAAGGCAACCAGCTGCCAAAGAAAAACTAAATCCATAACGTATTCGTAAGAATATGTGCTGAATAGACGTTTTTAAGACTCTCCGCAAGGGGAGTCTTTTTTTGCTGCAATGCGGCTGAAAATACCGAAAACAGCCGACTCTCCTGTGAATCGATTGCTATATTACGGGTTATCCGTTAGAATAGAGGCACAGAAAGAGAGGCGAACCCTATGTTTGAAATCGACAAAAAGAAATTTGGAGCCTTTGTGTCAGAACTTCGCAAAGAGAAAGGTTATACACAGAAAGAACTGGCAGAAAAGCTGTTTATATCGGATAAGGCTATAAGCAAATGGGAAACAGGCGTCAGCATTCCGGACACATCTATGCTGATTCCGCTGGCAGAGCTGTTTGGCGTGACTGTGACAGAGCTTTTGATGGGAGAACGGATGGAACAGAATGCGGCGATGGATGCGGAGCAGGTGGAGGATGTGGTAAAAACGGCTCTGACCTATTCCGAGGAAAAACCGGTGAGGGCGTATCATACAAAGAGCTGGTGGCCTGTCATTTATCTGTGTTGTGCAGGAATTGGCTGTGTGGGCGTGTTCCTCAGCTACCAGCAGCAGATTATGACTGAAACCGTAAGTACATTGTTCATTCTTGGATGTGTATTCGGAGGCTATTTCTGTTTTATGACAAAAACAAAGCTGCCGGTGTTTTATGACCAGACCCGGTTTAATTTGTATTCTGACGGCGTCGTTCGCATGAACATTCCGGGTGTGGCGCTTAATAATTCCAACTGGCCCCATATTGTGCGCATCTGCCGTATCTGGGCGTGCCTGTCTATCGCCTTGTATCCGGTGCTGCATGTGCTGATGTACAGCCTGAATGCCGCACTGTGGACAAACATCAATCTGTATGTATTCCTTGTGGTTGTGCTGGGCGGTCTGTTTCTTCCGGTTTATGTGGTCGGCAGAAAGTACCAGTAATAGATTTTAACAACAGCGTGAATATGCAAAAAACAAGCCTCCTGCTGAAATATGCAGGAGGCTTGTTACGCTTGGAAATCCAGCCGCAAGAAAAAGCTGTAAAGGAAACTTGACAGAAATGGACCTCTATGATAATATGAAATTGTAAAGGAAACTTGTCAAACAGGATGTGATTCTATGAAAAATAAAGTGGAGCAGCTGCGGAAGGAGCGGGGCTTGAGTCAGGATGAATTTGCAAAAATGCTTCGTGTTTCCAGACAGACCATCAGCTCCATCGAAACCGGAAAATATAATCCTTCACTGGAGCTGGCGTTTGCCATTTCTGATTTTTTCGGCAAACCGATAGAGGAAATCTTTATTTATGAGAGAGGTGCTGACAATGAAAAAAAGTAATCTGATAACCGGAATCTTATATGTGCTGTTTGGCGTGGCCTGTCTGCTGACTGCGCTGGTGATTGAGACAAAACTGGAGGGTATTTTATGGGGCTTTGCCGGTGCGGGGATTATGCCCGGGCTTGTGATGATTTACCAGTATTTCTACTGGAGCTCCCCTGTCAATAAAGAGCGATATGCAGAACTTATGGAGAACAAACGCATTGAAGTGCACGACGAACTGAAAACTATGATTCGGGATAAATCGGGGCGTTATGCATATCTCCTTGGGCTTCTGGTAATCAGTTTCTCCATACTGGTTTTCGGGATACTCGGTGCTCTGGAGGTTATCGCCAATGCGCGCATGATTGTACTTTATCTCAGTGCCTATCTGCTGTTTCAGTTTATCGCAGGTGTTGTTATCTTTAATCAGTTGATGAAAAAATATTAAAACATTGCAGACAAATGAAAACACTGGGTTCAGAAACAGGCATTCCTGCTTATACAGGGGAGCTTGTTTTTTTATACCGGTAGAAAACAATCTGGTTTATTTGCATTTTCAGCAACAAGGAAATCTTGAGAAGAAAATCAAGTATCTTAACAATATTGTAACTCTTTCCCAATAATTCTGTGACATATCCAGATGCTGGATGTGGTATACTGCTGAACGCAAAACAGAACCATTCTTTCTAACCTTAAAGTATCTGTTATTTGCAAATAAAGCCAGAAAGGATGATGCGATGAACGAAGAAATGCAGGAGCGGGAGGTAATATACCACTATCTGGAGACTCCGGAGGCTGAGATGGCTGTAGACGGGGAGCTGACTGTGCTGAACACTTTTCTGCCGGTGAGTGAGGAACCCTACACCGCCAATGATTATGGCAATGCCCGCCGGTTTTTAGACCGCTACGGAGCGGCGGTGCGTTACTGCCCCGAGGAAAAACGCTGGTATCTGTTTAACGGTACAAAGTGGGCACCGGTGCCGGTGGAGGAAGTGCAGAAGCGGATTCGCAATGCGCTGTTTCAGTCCCACGAGGAGGAACGTGCAAAACTGGAAGCCGAACAGCGGTACAAAGAAGCAGCAAAAAGCGAGGATGCCAAAGTCAGCTGCGGCAGAATGAGCAGTATCAAAAGCTGTATGGAAGCTGCCGCTCTGGACTGCTTTATCCATCCGCAGGATTTTGACGCCGACATTTACCGGTTTCACGCGGCCAACGGCTCCATACATCTGAAAACCTTTGAGGGGAATTGGTTTCACCAGACAGGGGACTTTCACACCAAAACAGCCCGTGCCAGCCTGCGAAAAGGCTCTCAGGATGCGCAGGATGACTGCCCGATGTGGGTGCGTTTTGTGAAGCAGTGCTGCATGTACGATGAGGACCTCTACAAATATGTGCAGGCTGCTGCCGGATATTCCATTTTAACCGGCGACATCCGGGAGCAGAAGGTGTTCTGCCTGTTAGGCAGCGGGCGCAACGGCAAATCGCTGTTTATCAATGTGCTGGCCCATGTGGCCGGTGACTATGCCAGAAAACTGGAATCCTCAGTGCTGTGTACCGACCGGTTCGGCAAAAAAAGTGACGAAACCGAGAAGGAACTGTATCGCATACGGGGCAGCCGGTTTGTGTATTCCAACGAGTTTTCCCAGAGCAGCATCTTAAACGAGAGCTTTCTCAAAACCATCACCGACGGCGGCCTTATCACCTGCCGCCCGATGTATCGGGAAAGCATCGAGTATATGCCAACTTACACCCTGTGGTTTTCCACCAACCATATGCCAGGCCTGCAGGCCATGGACGAGGGCATTCGCCGCAGAATTGTTGTGATTCCGTTTCGCAACCATCTGCGTGAGGACGAGGTAGACCGCAACCTGGAGGCAAAACTGCTGAGCGAGACCGATGCCATCCTGCGCTGGCTGATTCAGGGTTATCTGCGGTATCATCATCAGGGGCTGGTTCCTCCAAAAGCCGTTATCGAAGCCACCCGCGGCTATTTTGAGGAACAGGACCCTGTACGCCGTTTTGTAGATGAATACTATGTAGAGAACCCTGCGGGGAGAATCTATGCCCGTGATATCTATGCGGATTATAAACACTGGTGCGCAGAAAATGGTGAGGAAGTGCGAAGCCAGAAGTATCTGGGTATAGAAATGCAGCGTCTGGCTATCAGAAAAGAGAAAGACGATAAGGGAAACTTTTACCGCGTGCGGAGAAAGACTGAAGGATTCTGAAGGGTTACTGAATGATTCCTGAATAGACGATTAGCTTAACAAATAGGGTTCTGGATGATTTGAAGGGTTATTACCGAAAAAACTATGTAAAAAACTAAAAAATATAGATAGTTTATAGAAAATCGTTCAGATGCTTCAGAAGGTTCAGGAATATACAAAAAGCCGGGACACGAACCGCCTGAAATTCAGAAACAGCATAGTATATTTCCAGGAATTCCGACTATAGACGAACACGTTCACATCTGTTCATCAGCGTGATGGACAGCGCTTGCGATGTTCCAGCAACGCTGAACAGGTGTGAGGTAGTGTCCGTCACCCGACCAGAAAGGCGTCGGGCGTGGAGGGAGACGGAAATGATACTATGCTGTTTCAGTATACATGCCGATTTGTCCCGGCAGTAGTATTCGCAGGCCTGACGGAGAGGGTTGCCTTATAAGTATTTTTCATGTTTTTTGTATCTTGTATCCGCTTTGTTGACAGTTAAAGGAAAATACGATAAAATACAAGAAAAATACAATATCGCGTAATTTGCGATAACCGGTTCCGTGTTTAAAATGTTTAGAATATTTAGAATGTTTTCGATGTTTTGAATGTTTTTATAATCCGGAACCGCAGACAATCATGTTCCGTACAAGGCAGGCGATGAGGATGAAACAGGCAAAAGTTACGGCCTATGCAAAAATCAATCTGGTGCTGGATGTTCTGCGCAAACGGGAGGATGGCTACCACGAAGTGGCGATGGTGATGCAGGCCATTGATTTAGCCGATACCATCCATCTGCAGGAGGCGCAGCGTAACTGGCTGCATACTGATAATAAGCATATTCCGCCAAACATGAACAATCTGGCTATGAAGGCGGTAACATTAATGCAGCAGCATTTTCCGCAGGTGGCGCCGTTACAGGTGACTCTGCAGAAAAAAATCCCGGTGGCAGCAGGGCTGGCCGGAGGCAGTACCGACTGTGCCGGTGTTATGCTGGGAATTAATAAAATGTATAATCTTGGGCTTGGTCAGGATGAACTGGAACGTCTGGGGGCAGAGCTGGGCTCCGATATTCCGTTCTGCATGGGCGGGCCGACGGCGCTGGCTACCGGCCGCGGTGAAAAAATCGAGGCGCTGCCGCACTGCCCGGATCTGTTCTTTGTGCTGGTGAAACCGTCTTTTGGCGTATCCACTCCAAAGGTATACGGCAATCTGCGTGTGGCGGAAATAAAAGAGCATCCCGATGTAAACCGCTGTATCCATGCACTAAAGGCGCAGAATGCGGAACAGGTATTGACCAGCATGGGCAATCTGCTGGAACACAGCACCTTTGAGCTGCAGCCGGATGTAAAAAAACTGAAAGACTCCATGGCGGCAGCAGGCTGTAATCATGTGCTGATGAGTGGCAGCGGGCCTACCGTATTTGCCGCATTTGCCGAAGAGGCACAGGCACAGCAGTATTATCAGAAAATCAGAAACGAGTATCCTGGTGCAATGTTTGCACGCACTGTAAATCAGAAAATGTTAGAGGAAAGGGTGGCACTTTATGGCACAGACTGAAAGAAAATTAGTACCAATTAAATTAGACGGATATAAACCGCTGCGTGACGTGGTATTTGAAACCATGCGCGATGCAATTATCACACAGGTGTTAAAACCAGGTGAAAGACTGATGGAAATTCAGCTGGCCGATGAAATGGGTGTCAGCCGTACGCCGGTGCGTGAGGCTATCCGCAAACTGGAACTGGAAGGCCTGGTAGTTATGGTGCCTCGCAAAGGCGCTTATGTGGCAGGCGTATCCATGAAGGACATTCATGAAGTATACGAAGTACGTTCCGCTCTGGAAATGCTGGCTGTAACACTGGCGGCAGAGCGCATCACCGATGAGGAACTGGATGCTCTGGAACGCCAGGTACTGCATGAATCGGAAGCAGAAGCCCAGGAAGATACCGATATCGACAACATTATCTATATTGACAGCACCTTCCATGATATTATTTATCAGGCAGCGCACAACCAGCGTCTGGTGCAGTTTGTAAACATTCTGCAGGAACAGCTGCAGCGTTTCCGTGCCGCTTCTCTGGCTCGTCCGGGCAGAAGCAAAACTGCACTGGAAGAACATAAAAAAATCGTGGAAGCACTGGCAGAACGCAATGGCGAACTGGCAGCAAAACTGGCTCGTGAACATATCGAAAATGCAGAAAATGCTATGATTTCCAGCATGGAAGAACACGGCGAACTGTTTGAAAACTAATAGCAGCGATGTGTCTGATAAAATAAAAAATGCAGGAGTGTCTGACGGAGTATGTCGGGCACTCTTTTGTTTTCCGCCAAAGATACATAAATAGACACAATTGTCCGCTGCGCACAAACAATTGCGGACAATTATTTGTGTGATATGCACAGATTTACAAAAAATACCTTGAAAAAAAGAACAAAGTATTGTATGATATGTAGTATAGTCATAAAACGGTTTTATTGAATGGATTTCGTTATGACGCAATAAGAACTATGACAAAAAAGGGATGGTGGCCAATATGGTAATCACAGACGTAAGAATCCGGAAACTGCATTCGGAAGGTCGTATGAAAGCAATCGTATCCATCACATTTGACGATGCATTTGCAGTACATGATATCAAAGTCGTAGAAGGCGACAAAGGGCTGTTTGTTGCAATGCCAAGCAAACGCATGCCGGACGGCGAATACAAAGATATCGCTCATCCAATCTCCAGCGGTGTACGCGAAATGGTACAGAGCGCAGTTCTGAAAGAATATGAGATTGCTCTGGCAGCTGCAGAAGCAGAAGCTGCTCTGGAAGAAACTCCGGAAGAAGAATAAGATATAAAAACTGTGGACACGGAACGAACCTTGTGTTCACAGTTTTTTTGTGCTGGTTGTTTTATCCGGCAGCGGTGCATGATATAATAACGGTATGAATTTTGTTTACGGGGGAATGGATATGGAATCCATGGAGGAAATCTATAAACGGCGCTGGCTCATTTTTACAGCCATTACGATGTGCACGTTTATCAGCTGTGTGGATGCCAGCAGTGTCAATGTGGCGCTGCCGGGGATGGCCGATGAGCTGGGAGTCACCATGGCCGGTATTGAGTGGGTGGTAACCGCCTATACGCTGGTGATTATCTGCCTGATTCTGATGTTCGGCAAACTGGGCGACACCATCGGTAAGGATAAGGTGTTTAAAGCGGGTATTCTGGGTTTTCTGGCCGGAGCCATTCTCTGTTTTTCGGCACAGAACTACCCGATGCTGATTATTGGCCGCGTGGTGGAAGGCATCGGCTCGGCAGCCACTATGGCCAACAGCCAGGGGCTGATTGTGCAGGTGTTTCCGGTGCATGAGCGAGGCAAGGCACTGGGGCTTTCGGGAAGCACGGTGGCACTGGGCACCATGGTGGGGCCGTCGCTGGGCGGGTTTATTGTATCGTTTCTGAACTGGAATTATATATTTGCAATGGATATTCCGCTTGCGCTGTTATCCTTTATTCTGTGCAGCAAATATCTGCCGAAGTTTGATGAGGCAAAAGCAGATCACCGCATCGATATTACCGGAACGCTGCTGTTTATGGTGATGATTTTGTGCGTATACGGCGGAGTCAAACTGTTGCAGTCGGGCAGCAGCTACTATCTGTACTGCCTGCTGATTCTGGCAGCGGCGGCTGTGTTTGGCGCTGTGTTTGTGCGCTGGGAAAAACGGAGCGACCACCCGATGCTGAATCTGGATATGTTCAAAAACAAGCTGTTTGTGGTAAGTGTGTTCTGTGCTATGCTGATGTTCTTCTCCATCTCGGGGCACAATTTTATTCAGCCGTTCTATCTGCAGAAGGTGCAGCTGTTAGATGCGGCTCATACAGGGCTGTTAATGATGGTATATTCGGTCACCATGTTTGTGGTGGCACCGTTCAGCGGTCAGCTGTCTGATAAAATCGGGTCGGAGTTTTTATGCTTTGTAGGGCTTTGCATTGCTTCGGCAGCACTGCTGGTGCTGTCTACGCTGGGCGTGGATTCGTCGCTGGGTATTTTCTTAATCGGCTCTATGATGCTGTCCATCGGCAATGCCATGTTTCAGTCGCCCAATACTTCGCTGATTATGTCTACGGTAGCCAAAAACCAGACCGGTGTGGCGGGCAGTATCAACGGCCTGGCACGAAATATGGGGAATGTGTTTGGTATTTCGCTCTCTACCGTACTTTTGTATAACATTATGAGCGGCATGTTAGGCTTTAATGTGATGAGTTTTGTAGAAGGCGAAGAACTGGCCTTTGTAACTGCCATGCAGTGGGTATATCGGTTTATGGCCTGTATCAGCATCACCGGCGCGGTATTAACCGGCATCCGCTGGAAGAAGAGTAAAGAGAAGAAGTAAGAGAGTGATTCTATGAAAAAGAAGAACATGATTATAGCTATAGTCTGTGCAGTTATATTGTGGATTACTGTCGGCGTTGTTGACTATAGCAGAGTTCATAGTTTTGAAAGACCTATGTTTTGTGTTTGCTCTGAGCCAATGCAGGATGGCGGTTCTGGAAAGTATGTTGGCCTTGGGTATTCCTTTGATATTAAAGGTAACTTTATGCCGGAGGATGAATATCCTGGAGTAACGAAATGGACTTTTTACTTGTTTGGTGTTGAAATAGAAACTCAGATAAGAGACTAGCCAGTACTGATTTACAGGACTGCTGCGATTTGACAACGACCTCTCTCTGTCGATTTATGATGGAGGGAGGTTTGTTTTGTTCGAGTTGGCGCATAGGTGCAAATAAGTGACTGATAAACCATGCTATTGGTGCAAATAACTCTTAAAAATACTTGGGAATTGGTGCATGTTATGTTATAATACCTGTATCAAAAGCCTGGAGGTGCTTCTACATGGAACGCATTGCTTTGCAGAAACTAATAGATTGGAATAACAGTACACGCAGAAAGCCTTTGATTGTCTGGGGCGCGAGACAGGTTGGCAAAACCTATCTTGTACAGGAACTTTTTGCTAAAACGTATTACGAAAATAGTTATATTTATATTGACTGCAAAAAAGAAGATGAAATTCGTGAATTCTGTTCTCAGACCGCTAATGCAGAGAAAATTGTTGAATATATCTCATTGCGCAAAGGAAAACAAATAAACGAAAAAACATTGCTGATTTTTGATGAAGTGCAGGAATGCCCCAACATTATTTCTTCTCTCAAATATTTTTGTCAGGACTTTCGGCAAATCCCTGTTATTGCAACCGGCTCAATGGTTCGTATTAAACTTCAAAGAGAAACGCATAAAAGAGGTACAAAAGAAAGCGACAAATTCTTATTCCCTGTTGGGAAAATTAATCAAATAACAATTTATCCGATGACCTTTGACGAATTCCTGATGAATAGCAATGAAATGCTCTATGAAACTATTAAAAAAGCATACAAAAGCGGGCAACCACTAGATAATCAGATTCATGAGCTGGCCATGGAACAGGTGTATAAGTATCTTTTGGTAGGTGGTATGCCGGAAGCTGTGGAAGCCTATATTGATGAGGGCAACCTTTTTGAAGCAAGAGAAATACTCAAAGTTTTGTACGATAATTATCTTGCAGATATGGAGTTGTATCAGGCAAGTCAGGAGGCAGTATTGCGTTCGCGTGTTTTGTTCCAGAATATTTATAGAGAGCTGAACAAAGAATCGAAAAATTTTTCGCCTGGGCTTATCGAGGAAAAAAGTAAAACAAGAGACTTTGCAACTTCTATCCAGTGGCTTACGATGGCGCATATTGTTAATCAGTCTTTTCAGTTGAAAGAACATGTTACCATGCCACTTATGCCAGATAACGAAAGTAGTTTCCGATTATTCCTTGGTGATATTGGTATGTTTTCCTATCAGAGTGGGATCAATGCAGCTTCGTTTGTCTCAAGTGAAAGAGAAAATACTCTGTCGGGCATCTTCTTTGAAAATTTTGTTGCAAATGAATTGATTGCGAAAGAACATAAATTGTTTTACTGGCGGGGAAAAGCATCTGCTGAACTTGAGTTTATTATTGAGTCAGATAACAAACTGTACCCGATTGATGTCAAGAAAGGTAGAGGCACACTCAACTCCCTTGAGAAGTTTTCAAGCCATAATAAGTTTGAATGTGCTATAAAGGTTTCGAAAAATAATTACGGTTATAATTCTGAACAAAAATTACTTACTATACCGTTTTACTTTATCCCGTTTGTAGCAAAAGATTTAGCAGATGGAACTATGACGATATAATATCATAAACAGAGGCTTTATTTTAACCGGCATCCGCTGGAAGAAGAGTAAAGAGAAGAAGTAAGTGAGTGATTCTATGAAGAAATATAGCTTTGGATGCTATCAACTTGAAATGGATATGGATGCCACGATGAAATGGTATGGCCAGTCGAAAGGCTGGGGATGTGAATGTGGTCATTGTCGTAACTTTTCAGAACTGGCCGGAAAGAAAGCGCTGCCTGCACACATTGTTGAGATTCTGGATGAACTTGGCATCTCTCCGGAAAAAGCGACCTATGTATGCGAATTATATACGGATGATGCAGGTGTTCACTATCAGTTCAGTTATCGCATTGCCGGCACATTCATTGAGGTTCCCGGTAAAGCTGAAACAGAGCATCAGACGGAATGGCGCTGCTGCCATGAACCATATCCTTATGGGGCGCCTGATTTTCCAGAGCCGCACTTCGATTTAGAATTTTATGCAACGCTGCCCTGGGTTTTAGGTGAAGTATAAGGTCAGAAAGGAACAGGGGGGATTATCATGTCAGACACAATGATTCAGGTAATCGCGATCATGCAATTAATCGTTCAGTATCTGCTGCTGCCCGCAAGTTTTCTGTTAACATTCATTCTGCCTGTTGCATTTTATATTATCAAGCGCAGATATCTCTGGTTTAGTATTCCTCTGACGGTGATAATGGAACTGATTATCAACTGGGACAATTTTATGTATTACGAATCCCGGGGGCTTATGATTTTATTTACACTGGCGCAGGCGGCTGTGATGGCTGTTTTCATACTGGTATTAAAATACATTGGTGTGAAAACAAAAAGATAAATTACAGGTTGGATACTCCGCATAGTTTCGGCTGTGCGGATTTTTTGTATGGAGAAACGGGGCCGTATTGTATTTTGGTATTGAGCAAGATATAATAATTGTAAGCAATAAAATGGAAAGATGGTGATATTATGTATTGTAATCAATGCGGAACACAGCTTCCAGATGGTGCGAAATTCTGTCAGAACTGCGGGAGTGCGGTGACAGAAACCTTGGAACAGGAGAAAAAGAAGCCAGCCAAAATGCCTGCTGAGAGTCCAAAAGCAGGAGGTGGCATGAATATCAAAAAACTGCTGATACCGGCTGCGGTGATTGTTTTGATTCTGATTGCGGTTATGGGCATGGGCGGACAGAAACAGGAAGTTGTGGATGTAATTCCAGATCCGCTGTATTATTATGGTATGGACGGGGAGACGACCGACATCACAAAAACAGAACAGCATATCACAATTCGTTCGAATGAGGAGAATTTATGGAATCAGACGGCCAGCTATATTAATCTGCTGAAATCTGGATTATATCCGTATGAAACGCATGACGAAGCCCTGGATGGCGGCACCTATACCTGGTATTTTGCTTATAACGGCAGTGCAGAGCTGCAGGAGGATACGGGGACTTTATTCAAGGTGGTGTATCAGGCGGATGACCGCGTAGGCAAGGCGGCAACGGTGAAGTTTGAATTTTATAACTTAAAGGATTTTGAACTATCCGGCAGTCAGCAGTACAGCAATACAGCGGAAGATTTTGGTACACCTCCGTTTTTAGAACAGTACTACAATCCTGCTCCTGCGGTTACAGTTCCATCCAGTTCTACAACTACTGTGGTGCAAGACCGTGATGATGAGGATGATACCAGAAGCAGCACGCCATCGTATAATCGGGATTTATATGATGCGAAACCGATATGCGGCGTTTGTGACGGGGATGGAGATTGCAATACCTGCAGTGGTGATGGATATCTGCAAAGTTCGGCTTCCGGCAAAGAGGATAGAAACTGCTATAGCTGTAATGGACGAGGGACTTGTCGAAGCTGTGGCGGCGATGGGCGGCTGTAATGCAAAGCCTGTCTGTTATACGCTGAAAAGAATTATGAATAGCAATCCGCATGGTTCTGGCTGTGCGGATTTTTTGTACGCTGGATTGTGTTTACATGTCATTGTACATATACCGATGTTCTGCTATAATAAATAAGATATGAGCAATTTCTGGAAACACGATTTTTTAAGATAAAGGAGCCGTTGTTATGAACTACATGGAAATAAAAATGGAAGTGAAAGATAGAGACGGTGTGGAAGCGCTGTCTAATATGCTGGCGGAAATGGGTACCGGCGGGGTTATGATTGAAGACCCGCAGGCAATTGCTGATTATGCAAACAGCGGGTTATGGGATGCCCATGAATTCAGCGAGGAACTGATGAGCCGCAAGGATATCATCATCAAATCCTATCTGCCGCAGGATGATAATCTGCTGAACAAGGTAGAACAGATTATTATCGAGTTAAACGAGATTGAAACCCGTCTGGATATGCCGCCTACTCGTGTAACCTACAAACCGGTACAGGAGGAAGACTGGGCCAATGCATGGAAAGTGTATTTCAAACCGGAACGCATTGGTAAAATCACTGTAATCAAACCAACCTGGGAAACCTACGAAAAACAGGAAGGCGATCTGGTAATCGAGATTGACCCTGGCATGGCATTCGGCACCGGCAACCACGCAACCACTGCGCTGTGTCTGCAGATGCTGGAGGATTATGTGAAACCGGGCATGGATGTAATTGACGTTGGTACCGGCAGCGGAATTCTGGCCATTCAGGCAGGGCTGTTAGGTGCAAACTCGGTACAGGCTATGGATTATGACACGGTTGCAGTATCGGCGGCAAAAGAAAATATTGAACTGAACAACCTGCAGGAGAGAGTATCCATCTGCCAGAGTGATTTACTGGCAGAAGCGCACGGCCAGGCAGATATTATCGTGGCAAATATTATTGCTGATATTATTATTCGTCTGACACCATCTACTGTGGAATATCTGAAAAACGGCAAAGTGTTTATCTCCTCCGGCATTATCGACACCCGCAAGGACGATGTGCTGGCTGCTCTGAAAGAACACAACTTCAGCATTATAGAAGTGCGTGAAAATGCAGGCTGGGTTGCAATCGCTGCCCGCTATGAAGGGTAAGCGGTATGAGACGTTTTTTTACAGCACCGGAAGCGGTGCAGGGCGATTTGGTTGTGTTTGATGCCGAGCTGGCACATCATATGGGCAAGGTGCTGCGGCTGACTCCCGGCGAGCAGGTAACCGTATGTACCGGTGACGGCATGGTGTATGTGGCGGAGCTGGAAGCGTTCAGCAAAGATTCGGTGACCGCGCGGATTGTGGAAACGCTGGAAAACCAGAAAGAAACCGATGTGCAGATTGTTCTGTATCAGGGGATGCCGAAGGGCGACAAGCTGGAGCTGATTATACAGAAATGTACCGAACTGGGTGTCAGTGCGGTCATTCCTGTGGAGACAGGGCGCTCCATTGTCCATCTGGACAGCAAAAAAGCGGAGAAGAAAATCGAGCGCTGGCAGAAAATCGCCCATGAGGCAAGTCAGCAGTCTAAACGGGTGCAGGTACCGGAAGTGGGGCCGTATCTCAGCTGGAAGCAGTGTCTGGCACAGCTGAAAGACGATGACGGTTTAACTATTATTTTCTGGGAGGACGAACAGACGCAGAGCCTGAAAGCATTGCTGAAAAGCCAGGAGCAGAAACCGGCAAAAATCAATTTAATTGTAGGACCGGAAGGCGGATTATCGGAAGATGAAGTGGGGCAGCTTCGGGAAATCGGTGCTGTGAGCGCAAGCCTGGGCAAGCGTATTCTGCGCACCGAGACAGCCGGGTTAACTGGTGTGGCACTGGTTTTATATGAGTATGATGAAATGAATTAAGGACGAGTTCCTCAAATGAAGTATATTGAAAAACATCCGATGATTATGATTGTGATAGGGGTTTTAGGGATTTCCCTGTCGGCAATCTTTGTAAAATATTCTACAGCGCCTTCTGCGGTAACCGCTGCGTTTCGCCTTGGCTGGACAGTGCTTCTGATGAGCCCGGTTGTATGGGCAAAACGAGAGGTTCGTGAGGAACTGCTTCATGTTAATAAAAGAGAGCTGGGATTAAGTGTACTCAGCGGTCTGTTTCTGGCCATTCATTTTGTTTTGTGGTTTGAGTCGCTGCAGCATACATCGGTTGCCAGTTCTACATCTATTGTCTGTACGGAGGTTATCTGGGTGGCACTGGGATTCTGCCTGTTCTTAAAGGGAACGCTGTCAAAACAGGCAGTGCTGGCAATTATCATAGCTTTTGCCGGGAGCGTGGTTATCGCATATTCCGATTCGTCTGCGGGCGGTGCCCATTTATACGGCGATATTCTGGCTCTGGTTTCGGCAGTGGCGGTGGCTGTTTACACCCTGCTTGGCCGTATTGTGCGAAACAATGTTTCTACCAGTGTATATACCTATGTTGCGTATGTATCCTGTGGAGCGGTGCTTCTGGGTACCTGTATGGTTCAAAGCTATCCGCTTTTTGGCTATGGTATGAGTGCGGTGATTGTGGGGCTGCTTCTGAGTGTATTTTCAACCATTCTGGGGCACAGCATTTTCAGCTGGTGCCTGAAATACTTCTCACCGGCCTTTGTATCGGCATCTAAGCTGTGTGAACCGGTGGCGGCATCCATTATGGCAGTATTTCTGTTCCGTGAACTGCCTTCCGTTCTGCAGATTTTTGGCGGCGCCATGATTATCGGCGGTGTTTACTATTATTCAAAAATTGAAAAAGCGGAGTAATAATCCGTTGCACTACCAGGACACTTCTTTATCAGAGGTGTCCTTTTTCTTTGCTTTGCATGCATCTGGTAACCTGTTATAATAAAAGGCAAATGAATTGTTGCGGGTGATGTATTATGACAATCAGTAAGCCTGTTGAGGCGGTGTATATTCATATTCCTTTCTGCTTGCGGAAGTGCAACTACTGTGATTTTCTGAGTTTTTACCGGCCGCAGGAAATGGCTGGCTATGTGGAGGCACTGGTAAAAGAAATGGAGATTGCGGTGAAGCAGTATCCGGTACAGGCGAAGACTATTTTTATCGGCGGAGGGACACCGAGCTGTCTGCCGGCGGAACTGCTGAAACGGGTTCTGGAGGCGGTGCAGAAGTTTTTTGTGAGCGATGCGCTGGTGGAATATACCATGGAGGCCAATCCGGGAACGCTGAATGCGGAAAAGCTGCAGATTATGAAGCAGTATGGTGTGAACCGGCTGTCGTTTGGCGTGCAGAGCGACCGGGAAGATCATCTGAAAATGCTGGGGCGTATTCACACTTTTGAGGAAGCGAAGCAGGCAGTGGCAATGGCCCGAAATGCCGGTTTTGAAAATATCAATCTGGACTTTATGTACGGTCTGCCGGGGCAGACGGTAGAGCAGTGGCAGGAAACGCTGAAAAATGCCATGGCGCTGAAACCGCAGCATTTATCCCTGTATCAGCTGAAGATTGAAGAAGGCACCGTTATGTATCAATGGCTGGAAGATGAAAAAATCAGCGAATTTGATGATGAAACGGCACTGGCCATGTATCGCATCGCACAGACTATGCTGGCGGAAAATGGATACGGTCAGTATGAAATATCCAATTATGCGATGCCCGGGCGGGAGAGCCTGCATAATCAGGTGTACTGGAAAACCGACAATTATCTGGGAATCGGGCTTGGTGCGTGCAGCTGGGTACGGCCGGAGCGGTGGAACAACCGTTTTGAAATGGTGGATTATATCGGGCAGATTGCAAAAGGGGCACTGCCTGCACAGGAACCGGAAGTTCTAAACGAAACAGAGCAGATGGAAGAAACCGTATTTATGGCGCTGCGCATGAACAGCGGGCTGTCGAAAGCACTGTTTGCGGAGCGTTTTGGCAAAACGGTAGAGGCGGTGTTCTGTGACGCACTGGAGAACTGTGCAGCGCAGGGATGGATTCAGCAGACAGAGGCTGGATATGCGTTAACCGAAGAGGGGCGCGTGCTGGGGAATCTGGTGTTTTTAGAATTTATGAAATAAACGGCTGTAATACTTTAAAAGAATAGTTTTGAAAACGAGATATATAATAAAAAGATGGATTGCATTTTGTTTCTGAAAGTGATAGTATAATCATATCATCTAGTTTTAAAAACTAGATGATATATATGAAACACACAGGAGGAATCGCTATGTCTCGTTATATGATGAAAGCAAGGGAGCCAATCAGCAGTCTGAGCCATTTAATCGGCGCGGTCTTTTTTGCAGCGGCAACCGTGCTGCTGATATTGAAAACTGTTATCTGGTCGGAATGGTCGGTAAAAGTGCTGGTGGGTGTAATTTTGTTTGGCTGTTCACTGGTGGCGCTGTACGCGGCAAGTTCCGTGTATCATTTTTTTAACGGCTCGCAGAAAATCCTGCTCTATCTGCGCAAGCTGGACCATGCTATGATTTATGTGCTGATTGCAGGAACCTATACACCAATCCTGTTAAAATATATGGCTGGCCTGGAAGGCTGGATTTTCACCTTCGCCATGTGGGCCTGTGCAGGAATCGGGATTATCATTAAACTGTGCTGGTTTTCGGCTCCGCGCTGGCTGCAGACGGTGCTGTACATTGCAATGGGATGGGCTATCCTGTTTGATTTATCGATTTTCCAGTCAATGAGCGGTGTAGCATTTTTCCTTCTGGCGGCGGGCGGCATCAGCTACACAATCGGCGGGCTGATTTATATGCTGAAGAAGCCGAACATCTCTGCGACATTCGGCTTCCATGAACTGTTTCATATTTTTGTACTGCTGGGCAGTCTGTTTCATTTCCTGATGATTTTCTTTTTTGTGGCGTAACAGCGTTCCCGGTCAGGCTTCATCCTGCCAGCCTTTGCACACATCCACCCATTCTTTTGCCCGTGCATACTGGAATAAAGTGTCGCAATCCAGTTCAATTGCACTGTTGCTGCTTCCGCATGCCGGGAATACCGTTCCAAAGCGCTGCATGGATTTGTCCAGATAAACCGGAACCGAGTCCGGCACACCAAATGGACATACCCCGCCGATGGCATGATTGGTCATGGCGGTAACATCTTCGGCGCTCAGCATTTTGGCTTTGCGTCCGAAAAACTGCTTAAATTTACTGTTATCGATTTTGGCATCACCTGCGGTTACGATTAACAGGCAGCCATCTTCGGTATAAAACGATAATGTTTTTGCAATCCGTGCAGGGATACAGCCAACGGCTTCTGCAGCCAGTTCTACTGTGGCACTGGATGTTTCAAACTCCATGATGCGTTCATCGGCCTGGAACTGTTTCAGATATTCTCGTACGATTTCAATAGACATAGGAAAACCTCTTTTCTGTTACATTTACAGAAGAGTATATCATGAAAAGAATTTACTGTCTATTATTGCTATTTACGTGCGTAATTGATATAATACCGTTATTGCTTTAATAAGTTGAGAGTATCTGGAGGCACTTTTATGAAATTTATAGAAACATGGAAAAACTATGACGATAAACTGCGAGATCGTGCCATTGAGGAACTGCTGCGCTTTATGACACTGTTCAGCACATCGGCTGCACTGATTTGTTTCTTTGGCACACTGCTGCAGCAGGGGGATATGAGAGTATCTCTGATTCTGCTGACCCTTATGGCAATTATTTCTGTTTCCTGGTTTATCAAAAAACGCAAAAACGAAGAAAAATGGGGCGTTGCCAGACGTACCGGCGCTGAAATTTTCCGTATCGGGAAAACCCAGCCAACAAAAGAGGAACGTATGGGTATTCGTCCAGAGGAAAAACCGAAAAAAGAGAAAAAGAAAAATCCTCCTCAGAATCCATCTAAGAAAAAGCAAAGAGAGATGGAAAAGAAAAACGCAAAGAAAAATGCGAAAAATTTTGTAAAGAAAGCCGAGACAACGGAAGTAACAGAAACAACCGAAAACTAATCACACACTGCTGTATGGTGAAAACCTGCAGCAGTTTTTGTTTTGTAGAAAATTGGCAATAAAACGTGTGTGTTTATTGAAAACCTTATAATATCTATGATACAATAAAAATAACTGTGAATAAAACAAGGGAGTGCTGATATGAATCTGAAACGAATGAAACAGCTGGGCTGGCTGTTGGTAGCCATTGCCGTTGTCTGCAGTCTGACCCTGTGGGGGCAGCGTATGCAGTCGGAGGCAGATTACCGGAATGTACAGATGGTAGTAAACTATAATGACATTGTTGCGCTGGCAAACGGGAACGATATGAGTGAGGAAGAACTGGCAGGCGAACTGCAGAAACGCGGTGTGTCTGCGGTGCTGTATAAGGAATGGAGTCTGGGGGATCTGGCAAACAACGGGCAGGTAGCTCTGCAACTGGGCCAGAGTATCCAGAATACGAATTTCTATCATCGGGTTTCTTCGGAACTGCCGATTAATGAAGCAACGGTATATGTGGCAATTTTAGATGAATCGATTGCTGAACAGGTAAGGGAACATACCTTGCTGAAAGTGGCAGGGTCTAAATATTATCCGGGCAGTGTGCCGGTAATTACTGTGCCGGTTATGGTACCGACCGGTGATACGGAACTGACCACTGTTATGACAAAAGTAAAAGAAATCGGTGTCGGTTTTGACCAGGAAGCCATTGCACAAATGGCAGATCTTGGTATGGGCACGGTGCCTCAGCTGCGCAGCTGGAGCAGTCCAAGCGGCGAATCGCTGCGCCTGGCTTTTGGTGAAGTGAAAGCGCTGCCGAACCTGAATTATCTGCTCTTTAATGATAAGGAGCTGCCTGGTTATCCGGATACCACCCGCTCTATTGCCGACCTGCTGAAAGACAGCGAAGGCAATCCGGAAGTGACAGTAGGGACAATCGAGTTCTCTGACCAGAAAGGGTTAAATCAGCTGGGTGTACTATTAAATAAAGATGTGATTCGTCTGCACACCATTTCCAATAACGAGATGGGCAAATTTACACAGGATTCTGCGCTGGACCGCTGGATGCTGGCGGCACGGGAACGCAATATGCGCAGTTTACTGGTTCGGTTCTTTGATATTACTTCTCCTGGAACTGCTTTGCAGACAAATCTGGATTATCTGGAGTCAATTCAGAATGGTCTGTTGGAGTCTGGCTTCCACCTGGATCAGCCGTATGAAAAACCGGACAGTATTGCGGCAAGCATGATAGTGCTGGCACTGATTGGTGTAGGGGTAGCGGCCGGTGTGATGCTGATTCTTCTGGAAATGCGTCTGCCGAAACTGGGTGCACTGGCACTGATTCTGGGAAGTATTGCCTGGGTAGGGCTGCTGGTTTTGAGCCCTGTGATGGCGAAAAAATTAATGGCGCTTCTGAGTGTGGTTACCTTCCCGACTCTGTCGTGTATTTTAGTAATGAAGCCGGAACGCCGCTCGCTGGGGAAATCGATTCTGGCACTGCTGGTTATGTGTGCACTGAGTTATATTGGTGCTATTCTGATGGTAGGGCTTCTGGCGGATATTCTGTTTATGCTGAAACTGGATCAGTTTATCGGGGTAAAAATTGCTCATGTGATTCCAATTGCGGCGGTACCGTTTATCCTGTATCTCTGGAATGTGGAAAAACCGATTGAACATGCAAAACAGCTGCTGGATAAAGCGCTGGATTATAAATGGGCAGCCTTGTTTGCCCTGGTGGCTGTGGCCGGTGTGATTTATATCAGCCGTACCGGTAACACAACAGCAGAGCTGAGTGTGGCCGAATCCACCATGCGTAATTTCCTGAACGATGCCATGGGTGTTCGTCCGCGCAGTAAAGAGTTCTTAATCGGGTATCCGTTTACTCTGCTGCTGTTCTGGCTGGGTGCAAGCCGCAAAAACTGGATTCTGACCATTCCGGCCATTATTGGGCAGGTGTCTCTGGTAAATACCTATGCCCATATTCATACAGCTCTGCTGATGTCGCTGCAGCGCAGCTTTAACGGTCTGGTACTGGGGATTGTGCTGGGTGTTTTACTGGTACTGGGTGTTCAGCTTCTGCTGAAAGTGTATCAGCATCTGGAAAAGAAAGAGGGATTGCGATGAAAATTTTGCTTTCTGGATATTATGGATTTGACAATGCCGGTGATGATGCGGTGCTGTTTGCCATTGTGCAGGCGCTGCGTGAAATCATCCCGGATGTGGATATTACCGTGCTGTCTAATCAGCCGGAGAAAACAGCACAGCAGTTTGGTGTGAAAGCGGTGGACCGCTGGGGCAAAACCAGTCTGCCGAAAGCTATAAAAGACTGCGATGTGTTAATCAGCGGCGGCGGAAGCCTGCTGCAGGATGTAACCAGCAAAAATGGCATTCTGTATTATCTGGGTGTTATCAAACTTGCACAGATGATGCGTAAAAAAGTAATTGTATATGCCCAGGGCATCGGGCCGGTGAATGAGCCGCGCAACCGTGCACTGGTGGCAAAAATTCTAAATAAAGTGCAGGCGATTACCGTTCGCGATTTTGATTCCCGCCGGGAATTGATGGAAATGGGTGTATATCGCGAGATTATGGTAGCGGTGGATCCTGTGCTGGGTATATCGGCTGATTCCATTGACGAAGCGCAGGGCTTACAGCTGTTGCGCGGGGCAGAGGCTGGTTATATCGATGGAAAGAAAACGCTGATGGTGGCTGCCCGCAACTGGAAACACTCGGATCGTTTCTTTAAAGAGATTGCCGAAAGCTGTGATGCTATGGCGGAACAGGGCTGGCAGGTGGTATTTGTGCCGTTCCACTATCCGGAAGATGTGGAGGCCGGTCGCAATATTGCATCTTTGATGAAACGGGATGCGGTTGTTTTAAGTGGCAATTACAGTCCGCAGGAAACGATGGCCGTACTGAAAAATGCAGATTTAATTATGGGGATGCGTCTGCACAGCCTGATTATGGGCGCTGCATTGCTGAAACCAATGGTGGGGCTGTCTTATGATCCGAAAGTAACCAGTTTTATGCAGTTGCTTCGGCAGCCGGACTGCTATCCGGTTGACAGTGTAGAAGCGGCACAACTGATTCGCTCGATGAATCGTCTCAGTCAGCAGACTGACCATGAAAAGCTGATGCTGGCCCGTAACATGGAGATTATTGCACGGCAGGCAAAAGCGCCGGCAGAAATGATTCTGACACTGCGAAAATAATATTTTAACAGTTGCAAATTTATCGGGAATCGTGTAAAGTAGTTGCGGATATTGTTAATTACGTTTCAACAGTTCGGAGGCAGAACATTATGTTAAAAGATTTTATTATGGCGTTTCTTGCGCTGATTTTAAGTCTGCTGCTGGTGCCGATGGTGGCAAAGCTGGCAATTAAAATCGGTGCAGTTGACAAACCAAATGCGCGTAAAGTGCACACAAAAATTATGCCGCGTATGGGTGGTCTGGCCATTTATATCAGTTTTTTTGCAATACTGTTTTTAAGTCAGGGGATGACAAAGCAGCTGATTGGTTTGTTTATCGGCAGCACCGTGCTGGTAATGGTCGGGATTGTAGACGATATGAAAGATATTCCAGCGAAAGTGAAACTGTGCGGTCAGATTCTGGCGGCATGCATTGTGGTAGGTTTTGGTGTGCGTGTTGATTTTATGACCGATATTTTCTTCGGCGGCATGTTTCAGCTGTCGATTTTCAGTGCACCGTTTACCGTTATCTGGATTGTTGCCATCACGAATGCAGTGAATCTGATTGACGGGCTGGACGGGCTGGCGGCAGGGATATCTACTATTGCTGCAATAACTATGGCGATTGTTGGATATGCCAGCGGTCAGTATCTGATGGCATCTATGGCTATGATTCTGATTGGGGCAACCCTTGGTTTCTTAAAGTACAATTTCCATCCGGCGAGCATTTTCATGGGAGATACCGGGTCTATGTTTCTGGGATACAATCTTTCGGTTCTGGCAGTAATGGGCTTTGCCAAAAGTTTTACCGTGCTGTCGCTGGTTCCGCCGCTGCTGGTTCTGGCAATTCCGATTTTAGACACCATGTTTGCCATTATTCGTCGCAAAATGAATCACAAACCAATTTTTAAACCGGACAAAAACCATTTGCATCACTGTCTGTTAAAGTATGGATTCAGCCATCGGGATACCGTTCTGATAATCTATGCAGTCAGTGCTGTGCTGGCTTTGTGCGGGTTGAGTATGACATATCTGAATTCTACACAGGGGCTTATGCTGCTGGCAATTATTACGGTGTTTATAATTTATGGTGCTACCAGTCTGGGTGTTATCGGCAAGAAGGATGAATAAAGGAGAACGGCAATGAATGTAAAGCGTGTAGCAGTGGTATGCCTGCTTACATTTCTGATTGGCGCTGCTGGCGGTGGTGTGTTTGCATATGCCAATCACCCGGCAAATGGCGGGAGTGGGAGTGCATCGCTGACTGAAGATTTGAAACAGGCACAGGCAAACCGGGAAGTGCAGCAGTTTATTAGTAAGCAGGAAAAACTGCGTCCGGATGGTATGGAGGAATCCAGAATTGAAACCGGCAGCAAATATACCGGAATTACTTACAACGGGGAGAATAACAGTGTTGTAATTGCAACCCCGCAGAAAGAACAGGGTGATATGCCGGTTGAAACAGAACCGAATCAGGAAGAATCTTCAAACGGATTATTGGGGAATCTGACAGGCGGTAAAGAGGAATCGCAGGAGAATAGTAGTCCGACAACCAGTACAGGGCGTGTAGCTATCCAGGAAGGCAGCTTAAATGTGCGAAGTCAGGCAAGTACAGACGGTGCGGTAATTGGTCAGGTATATAAAGGTGATACTGTACAGATTCTTGGCCAGAATGGTGCCTGGTATCAGGTGACAACTTCTAATGGTGTGCAGGGATATGTGTCGGCAACGTATATTGAAGTAATTAATTGAGAAGGTAATCAGTTGATTATTTAGCTGATTATAATACTGAAAACATCATAAAAGTGCAGAAAAAGAGAGACCTCCTTCCTATATGGAAAGAAGTCTCTCTTTTGTGTACAATTTACAAAAATGACAGAAAAGTTAAGAAAAAAGTGAAAAAAGGAGTTGACAGAAGGGAGGAGGAAGTGATAAGATATCAAAGTCGTCAGCGAGATGCTAACACCGAATAACAAATCTGAAAAATATTTGAAAAAAGGTGTTGACAAGAAGCAGGAGACATGGTAATATGATAAAGCTGTCGCGAGGCGCTGCTTCGAGATAGCGAAGCTCTTTGAAAATTAAACAGTTGAATAAGCGAACAAAACCAGATGATAGAAACACACTATCGGATGAAAATCGTGATAGTGCGGACTAA
>JAFQEO010000039.1 GCA_017399005.1 Peptococcaceae bacterium
ATAGTAATTCTCGGTGATATGGTTCTGCAGCATTTTTACAAGGTTTTGTGCTTCAGTGGAATCAGGACTTTCGTCCTTTCTCATGCAGAGTGCAAACTCTGCCATAATATGGTCCATTCCCTCGGCAAGGTCATTCCACTTTTGCCTGGAGTAGTTCTTAGTCCGTTCCGCATGTTCCTTGTATGCATCCGTTTTGCCCCATTTTTCTCTGGCTTCAGCCTTATATGTTTCAAATTCGCTGTTATCGAATGCTGTCATAACATTTTCTCCTTTCACTGCACCGTCAATAGCAGAAATTAACCGCTCTAACCGCTCTTTTTTGAGTATGAGAAGTTGTTTTTGCTCGTTCAGTGCCTTGCTTTTGTCATAATTCGGGGATGACAAAATCTCTTCAATACGCTTTAAGGAAAAGTCAAGTTCACGGTAAAAGAGAATCTCTTGCATACGAAGAAAAGATTTTTCGTCGTAAAAGCGATAGCCTGTAGTTTTGTCAACAAAGGCTGGTATCAACAATCCTATTTCATCGTAATAATGCAGTGTGCGCACACTTACACCCGTAAAATCGGCAAATTCTTTAATCTGCATTTTCAATTTTATCACCTCACAACAAGAGCATACACTATGACGGAGCGTGAGAGTCAATACCCTTTTGAAAAAATATGGATTGATGTTCGAAAAATTCTAATTGTTATTCTTCATTGTCTCTGTTTTGTCCATCAAATGCTGTTCCAATGCCGACACCAATACATAAACCAATCGATATCCAGACTGGTATATTGTTGGCTGCAGCACCAATTGCAACACCGACGGAAAGACCGATGCCCATAAAAATCGGTAAATAATGGGGGTTATCTTCCTGTTTATGTTTCATATAGATATGTTCCCCCCTATTCAACTTCCAATTTGCCTGTCTGTTTTATTCTCCTACCGCTTCTTCTGCGGTTTAATCAGCAATGTACAGAACAGAGAAATCACCAGGAACACGGCCAGATACAGATAGTCGGTATTTACGGCCTGGATGGCGGCCAGGCGATATTCCATGGTGCCTTCCTGCGGGATACCGGTGTTGCCGGCTGCCAGATAGTAACGGTTCAGGTTGAGGCTCAGCACTACGGTTAAGATGTTGGTGGATACCACCTGCACCACCTGTTTGCCCCAGTTATACAGCGAGGAGGCATGGCCGGACAGTTCCGGCGGCACGGCGCTTAAGCCGTAGTTGGTCAGCGGCATCTGCAAGAGCGATAACCCGGCATAACGCATGGTAAAGCAGATTAACACAAATACCGCATTGCTGTCGATTTTTAAATTGCACAGCCCCAGATTGCCGACTAGCACAATCAGCACCCCGCCGGTAATCAGCGTGCGCACAAACCCTTTTGCATGAAGCCGGATGGCGATGGTATTTGCCACCAGCATGGAAAGTGCCGGAATCAGCAGAAACATCCCGGTTTCCGCCGGCGACCAGCCTCTGCCGGTCTGAAAATAAAACTGGCTCAGCATGGCGTTGATGCCCAGTGTCATCGCCAGAGTGCACTGCACCAGCATAGCCAGCGCAAATGGCTTAAATTTCAGCACTCCAAAATTCAAAAGCGGATGGGACGTATGGAACTGCCGATACACAAAAATCAGCTCCAGTGCCAGCCCGGTTAACAGGCAGCCCCAGAACAGAGCCGACCTCCAGCCCCAGGCATCGCCCTCGGTAAAGGCAATCATAATCATACCGGTACCGATGGATACCTGCAGAATACCGAAGAAATCAAATTTATCGGTGTTTTTACCCTCTTCTGCCGGAATGCTCTTATAGCCAATCCACAGCACCAGCAGCACAAAGGGAATATTAAACAGAAACAGGAAGTGCCAGCTGGAAAAAGTCAGCATAATCCCTGCCAGTGTAGGTCCGATGGTAACCCCCACCGACTGGAACATCATCGCGGTACCCAGATAAGGCTCCTGCTGTTTTTTCGGAATATAGCGGTACAGCATAGCCACAGTGCTTGGCACCACAACACCACCGGCAATCCCTTTTAAAAAGCGGAAAGCCACCAGCATATAAAAGCTGGTGGAACAGGCACAGCCCAGCGAGCTGAGCCCCATCACCGCAATGGCCGACAGAAACACCTTACGATAACTGTACCGTTCACACAGATACCCGGCCAGCGGCATCATCATACCCAGCGGCAGCATATAGCCCACCACTACCCACTGCACCGTATTGATATCCACATGGAAAATAGACATATAAGACGGCAGCGAAATATTCACCGTCGATGTATTCAGCATTGTAATCAGGTTGGTCAGCATTACCGCCACCAGAAACTTGCGGTTGCGGCTGGCCGATGCTTTATCCAGTTCTGCAGGTTCCCCCATAGTCGTCATCTTCTTTCTAAAATCATTCAAACGAAAATCATTCAAAATAAATCAAACACTCTAACAAAATATTATAGCACATTTCACTATAGACTGAAAACGAGAAATCCTGTACCACACCTTCTCGGTTCATCATTCCGCGGACATATGTTTATCACATAAAAACAATACTTATTTTGTAAAATAGAACTTTACATCTATTTCCAATCGTGATATACTGCCTTTCAACAAAATTTACCAGAGATAACACCTTTACACACATCAGGGAAGGAGACCATTTTATGACACAAGAACTTGTAATTCCCCATGCTGCCGAACCCGAACTTCTGGACAATGCACCGGTACCCGTTGCAGAACCCATTGCCGAACCGGTTGCAGAACATCCGGCAAAACCCGTCCCGGCGGCCAGACCGTGGGACCGGGCAAAAGCACCGGAAACCGTGGAGGAAACCATCAACTGCTATGAGCCAAACGATGTAGGCAATGCCCGGCGCTTTCTGGATATACACGGAAACACGGTACGATTCTGCGCTGCCGAAGACCAGTGGTATGCGTTTAACGGCATCCAGTGGAGTACTGCCACCACCGCCCATGTTGAGCGAATGGCCTTTCAGTCTCTCGAGGAATCCTACCAGAAAGAGGCACAGTATTTTAAAGAGCGGGACGATTTCGGCTATTTTAAAGACCTCCGCAAACAGACAGCAAAGCAGGGCATCGATGCCGGTAAAGCCAGAACCGTCAGCGACTGCGTAAAAGCCTCTGCCTTTTTAAATATCATCGAGCCGGAGGAGTTTAACAACGACCCTTACTGGTTCCATGCAAAAAACGGTGCCCTTTATCTGAAACCGACCACGGTTATGGATAACGGAGAGGAAATTTTCCGTTATGAAGCAAAGCTAGGGAACAATCCCAAACACTACTTTACCCGTACCGCCGGGGTATCCCTTCCGGGGCCGGAAGATTTGCACGATACGCCGCAGTGCCCCACCTGGGTTCAGTTTGTATACACCTGTGCAGGGAAGGACCGAGCGGTATACAAATATCTGCAGAAAGCGGCCGGATACTCGGTGTTAACCGGTGATATCTCCGAGCAGAAGGTATTCTGCCTGCTGGGTGCCGGACGCAACGGCAAGTCGCTGTTTATCAACACACTGGCCGAGATTGCCGGTGACTACGCCTGCAAAATCGAATCGTCCATTCTGTGCCGCAACCGGTTTAACGAGCAGGACACCGACACCGCCAAAGAGCTGTTCCGCATGAAAGACAGCCGGTTTGTATATACCAGCGAATTCGGAAGCAGCAACACCTTGAACGAAGCCTTCATCAAAGCCATTACCGACGGCGGTAAAATCAGTGCACGGCAGCTTTACAGCTCTGCCATTGAATACACACCAACCTATAAGCTGTGGTTTTCCACCAACCATATGCCAAATCTGCAATCCATCGACGAAGGCATTCGCCGCCGCATTGTGGTAATTCCGTTCCGCAGCCAGATTCCGGAAAACCAGATTGACCGTTCTCTGGCCGATAAACTGCGGGCCGAATACACTCAGATCCTGATCTGGCTGCTTCTGGGCTATAACGCCTATCTCTGTGAAGGGCTGGAGCCTCCAGAAGCCGTGCGCAGCGCCACCGCCAGCTACTTTGAGGAGCAGGACGTATTCCAGCGGTTTTTAAACGAATCCTATGTAATCGACCCAAACGGCAAAATCGCCGCCCGCACCCTCTATCAGCACTATCAGGGCTGGTGTGCGGAAAACGGCGAGAAAGCCGTGAGCAATAATAAGTTTGGAATGGAAATAACACGGCTTGGTGTAGAAAAAGGACGCGGAAAGCATGGAATTTTCTACCGCCTGAATGAAAAAACCTTATGATTATCCTGTTTGGGTGTAGTCGGGTGTATATCTGGTGCAGCTTTGGTGTAGGCACTTTTGTGTCAACCAATAGGCCGGTGTAGGAGTGTAGGACTTTTTAGAAAAAAATTAAAAATCGAAACAATATTATAAAAAACTTTCCAAAAAGTACTACATGTCCTACACCACCTACACCCTGTATCCTTTTCAATCTTGACGCATAGATTCTAATATGGTAGTATATATTTAATAAAAGAGTTGTTGCGTGACGGCAACCCTGAGAATTATCTAAACGAAGATTACCCCGTCGACTTTTCCGAGGAGCAGACGGGGTAGTTTTTCACCTGTAAAATAAGCCGGTACTGACTATCCAGATACCGGCTTTTCTCGTTTATTCAGTTATACGGTCAGAAAATCTACCAGTTTCTTCTCTGCTACATTCTCGATGTTAATACCAGTTGCTCCATTTGGAACCTCAATGATGAATTTCAGAAGGTTTCCTTCAATGACTACGTTCTCCGGTATACCTTCCCACTCATCCCGGCTGATTTCCTCTACATCTGGCTGCTGTAATACAATCTGACGGGTAGCATAATCCAGACTCACAAATTTTAATTTATTCGAATAGCAATTCATAAATGCATCGTCGTACACTGACAGATGCCGTAAATTCGGTGTATTATCAATTTGCAACTCGGTAATCTGATTATTCGAACAGTCAACCGAAACCAGATTCGGCGCACTGCTGATATCCAGTTCTGTCAAACGGTTGAAACTAACATCTATACTCTGAATGTTCGGCAGCCCTTCAAGGTCTAACTCCGCCAGCTGACCGCCACTGCAATGCAGACCTTTCAAAGCTGGAAGATAATCATAGGAAATTTTTGTAAGTTCTTCATTGCCAGCACAGCTCAAATCCTCCAGATTCTTTGCGTTGCTTAAATCCAATTCTTTCAGGTTATTGTAAGGACAAGTGAGATATACAATACTTTCTGGAAGAACCAGAGTTTCAATATGGTTACTGTGAACATTCAAAAACGTCAGCCCTGTAAGCGCTGATACATCTAACGTTCCCGCAACAGGCTGTTCCCCGTAATAAAGAGCTATACTTTCTACTCTTCTAGGGTTATCCTTACTCCAGGAAGTAACAAAATCCCACGCTTTCACGTCATCCTTCGGTACATCCCAGCCGTGTTCATCAATCAGCTGATTAATGGCCGCAATATCGTTCTGGTCATATTCGGCCCCACAGCCAGTCAAACAGCAGACAAAACATAACAGCAATCCGATAATCAGCACATATTTTGGTGTTTTCATAAGGTATCGCCTCCTGTCATTGTGTTAATTTTATTATAACAGAAACTCCTATCCGGCTCAATTTTTATTTTCAAATCACAAATCTGTTATCCTCTTGACGCATAGATTCTAATGTGGTAGTATATACTTAATAAAAGAGTTGCTGCGTGACGGCAACCCTGATACTTTGTTTCTTGAGAATTACCCCGTCAACATTTCCTAGGTGCGGACGGGGTAGTTTTATGCCCTTTTACAGGCGGTTCAACTATTTTTCGCCATTAAAAAGGGCGATTACTGCTACGATTAGTAAGCCGAATGTAAATAAACTCGTTAAGGCTTCCCATGTTACCATAGCTCCCACCCCCTTTAAGCGGGCTACCGTCCACTGCTATCCATTGTGAAAAACAATGTGCAACAACTCTGTCCACATTTTACCATGCGAACAGACATTCTGCAATACGTTTTCCAAAATAAAATTAACATTCTGTAAAATAAGCCGGTATCACTCTCGATACCGGCTTTTATCATTTATTCGTCTTTCATAATATACTGTTTATCGATTGCCAGATTCACCAGAACGGCTGCACACATATACACCACCAGCACCAGCACTTCAAACAGCAGGCTGGAGTATGGCCTTGGATAAAATGCTGCAGCGGCGCTCATGGCAAAGCGAACGGGGAAGTACAGCCCCAGCCACGCGGATATTTTATAAAACCGGCGGCGAAAGGCTTTTGTCTGCACGGTCTGTTTGCCGGTGTTTTTCTGATAGGCATATTCAAAACCGCCAATGGCTGCCACAAAGGGCAGAAAGCTTAAAAATGCAAAGACTACATTCTGCAGAATCACCACGCTCATAAACTGAATCAGCAGAACCATAACCTCTAATGTAATCAGATAAATGAGTATGCGGCCAATGTCGTTTTCATCGGCAGCCGGTACGGGCTCCTGCACTTGCGTTTTGTATTCATCCACATCATCGTTTAAGAGATAATCGGCACTCACGGCAAATACTCTGCTTAACTGCCGGATGTTGTTTGCATCAGGCAGAGCGGAGCCCGACTCCCAGCGCGAAATTGCCTGCCGGGATACGTTCAGTTTTTCCGCAAGCTGCTCCTGGCTCATCCCCTCTTTTTTGCGAAGCATTAAAATTTTGTCACTCAGTTTCATAAAATCACCCCTGCTGTCGGTTTTGTTTGCTCTCATTATAGCAGACAGGCGGTTTTTAAGCTATCACTTACGGGTTGCAATTCCGCAACAAGAGGTTACATCGGGTAGTTACACGCTAAACCATTCCTCTTTGTATCGCTTATCCAGATAGTTTTTCAGCATCCAGACGATGGCAAAGGCCAGAACAAACAATGCCAGATAGACTTTCCAGATTAGCATATAGCTCCCGGTGGCATCGAATACCAACCCGGATAAGAATGGCCCGAAGGATGCACCAATGGTATAGGCAATGGTGGTAAGGCTTAAAATATCGGCATAATCACGCTGGCCGAAAAATCCGCTGACAATCTGCGGCATTCCTACGCTGGTGAAAATGCTGCCGCAGCTGTAGCAAAGCGCAAACAACAATGCCAGAAACGGTGCATCGGCCAGAAGCAGACAAACCATAGCCAGTATAAAGGTTCCAGCCATAAACAGTATCCCTGCACGGGTACCTCTGGCATCACACACCATACCCAGCACGATTTTGGCAACTACAATACAAACAGCCTCAAACGAGAACACAAAGGCAATAAACCCTGCCGTATGGCCAATGTCTGTCAGATAAGCCGCAATATGCATGTGCACCCCGCCGATTACCAGCGACCAGATGCAGATAGCAGCCAGAAACAGCCAGAAATAGCTTTTTGTACGAATATCACCGAGTTTGGCCCCGGGTGCCGGTGTTTCTGTTCTGTTATCTTCTATACTATCCTCAATATCCTCGATATTCTTCTGTTTTGTTTTTCGTCCCCGATATGGTTCCGCACCGCGTTCTGCAGGATCGCGATACGCAAACATCCAGGTAAGCGGCAGACAGAAGATTGCAATCAAAGCCCCCATTGCCACATAACTGAACTGCCAGCCGAACCGGGCTAAAAGTGCCGTCAGCACCGGTGACAGAATCGCCATCCCGAACCCGCTTCCGGTAAAGGCAATCCCCATTGCCAGCCCCTTACGGTCGATAAACCAGTTATTGATTAACAGCGACCCTACCATCTGCGTACATCCGGCTGTGCCGATACCTACAATAGCTGCAATAATATAAAAGTGCCACGGTGCACGGGCCAGTGAATAGGATGCAAAGCCCCCGGCCACTAACAGGACACATACGCCCACCACATACCGCGCTGGATACTTTTTCAGCATTTTTGTAACTACAGGCAGAGCAAAGGCCACTGCCACACCCGAAATAGTAAACAGGAGTGAAAATGCGCTGCGTTCCATGCCAAGCCCCTCGGTTACCGGCACCAGAAACATACTGTGCAGATTCTTAATAACGGCAAAGTTAAAAAACATCAATATAAAACAGTAAAACACAATTCCAAAGCAAAACAAACTCTGCTGTTTCTGTTGTTTCATGTTGTTTCCTCCCCGGAATCCTGCATTTATTCTTGCATTTCAGAGCAGAACCACAGACTGTTATACCGCTTGTCCAGATGACTTTTCACAAGCCACAGCAGAACTGCCGATACGCTAAACAGCACCAGATACACCATCCAGATGATACGGTAACTGCCCAGGGCATCAAAGGCCATCCCGGAAACAAACGGCCCGAAGGAAGCGCCCAGAATATACGCCATGTTCACAATTCCCAGAATATCGGCATAACTTTTCTGCCCGAAGAAACCGCCAATTAACGATGGTATCCCAACGCTGGAAAACGAAATCCCGCAACCGTAGGAAACCGCAAACAGTACTGCCAGAACCGGCTGTTCTGCCATCAGAAGAAGTACCAGCCCCAGTGCAAAGGTGCCGGCCATAAAAAGCAGCCCTGCTTTGCTGCCTTTGGCATCAAAAATCATACCGGCTGCAATTTTCCCGATTATTAGGCTCACAGCCTCTACCGAATACACCATTGCCACAAACTGTGCCGTATGCCCCACATCGGTCAAATAAGCCGGAAAATGAGAATGTATGCCGCCAATAGCAAAAGACCATCCCGCCATACCAATCAGAAACATCCAGAAGAACCCTTTGCCGCGAATTGCCTTCAGTTCCGGCCCCTCCGGTTTGCTTATTTCAGTGGTGTTTTCTGTTTCTTTGCCAGAGCCGTCCCTGTAAGGCCGGGCGTTTTTCTCCGCCGGGCTGACAGCAGCCAGAAGCAGCGTTAGTGGAATACATACCGCCAGCATAACAATCCCGCAGAGCAGATAAGCCGTGCGCCACCCGTAAACGGTAATCAGATGGGTAACCACCGGTGAAAGCAGAGCAGCCCCAAAGCCGCTGCCGGTGAGGCCAATCCCCAGCGCCAGCCCTTTGCGGTCTTCAAACCAGTTATTGATTAACAGCGATGCCACCATCAGGGTGCATCCAGAGTTGCCGGCGCCCATTACAACGGCAATGGCAAAAAACTGCCAGAGTTCTGTTGCCTGTGAGAACATCGCAAAGCCCCCGCCAGACATCAGGATAGATACCGAAACAACAATCCGTGCAGGATATTTCTGCAGCAGTTTTGTCACCACCGGCAGCGAAGCCACCCCGGAAAGGCCGCTTATGGTAAACATCAGCGAAAAGGCGCTGCGCTCCATGCCCAGCCCTTCCGTCACCGGAACCAGAAACAGACTGTGCAGACTTCCCACAATGGTCTGCATCAGAAACATCAATATAAAGCTATAACCAACGATACTGAAACACCGCAATGTATTCTTTGTCATTCTAAAATCTCCTTGTAAACCGTTTCTCATTTTTATCATTTTCATAATCTTCATTTATTATTAATGATAGCATGCCCGATTTATACATACAAATATCATTTTCACGCCGCATATCAGGATATTCATTTATATTTTATTATTGAACATAAAACAGGCGCTGTCCGGTAATGGATAGCGCCTGTGTCGTTTTTATTCCACTTCTTCTGCGTCTACAGTGTCATTTTTCAAAAAGGTTAAGAGTTTTTCTTTGTAGCGTTCTACGCCCGGCTGTACGAACGGGTCTAAATCGCTCAGCATGCAGCTTACGGCGCAGGCTTTTTCAAAGAAGTACACCATTTTCCCGAAGGAGTATGCGGAGATTTCCGGCAGGGTAATTACGATGTTTGGTGTGCCGTTTTCCAGATGGGCTTCTTTTACGCTTTCACGCACCAGCTGGTTCATCTGGTGCAGGGTTTTGGCATGGTCGGTAATGCCGTCCGGCAGCATGATATCGTAGGTAACGTCCTCGATGATGACTGCGGTTTCAAAGAAGTCCTGACGGCCTTCCTGCAGGAACTGGCCTAAGGAGTGCAGATCGGTAGACATCTGCATGGATACCGGGAATACACCCTGGCCGTTCTGGCATTCGCTTTCACCGAAGAGCTGTTTCATCCATTCGGTGAAGTAGCGCAGTTTGCCATCGTATACTTCAAATACCTCCATGCGTTTGTCCTGCTGTTCTTTTAACAGATGGCGGGTCAGCGCATAGCGGTAGCAGTCGTTGGTGGTTAAATCCGGATCTGCGGTGGCAGCCTGTGCCTGACGGGCACCCTGCAGCACTGCCTCTAAATCGATACCGGCTACGGCAATCGGCAGTAACCCAACCGGTGTTAATACGGAGAAGCGGCCTACGATGTCATCAGGCACATCAAATGTGGTGTAGCCTTTTTCGTTGGCTTCATCGCGCAGTTTGCCTTTGCTTCCGGTTACCACATAGATGCGTTCGTTTGCTTCGTCGCCGTATTTCTCTTCCATGAATTTTTTGAACATCTCAAATACAATCATCGGTTCCAGAGTGTTGCCGGAACGGGAAATCACACAAACGGCAACTTCCTCTTTGCGTAAACGATGGAACAGTTCATGGTAGTACACGCTGCTTAAATGGTGGCCTGCAAAATAGATTTTCGGCAGGTTGCGTTCTTTTGCAAAGAATTCGTTATAAAACGGAGACTGTAATAATTCCAGACATGCTTTAGCACCTAAGTAAGAGCCGCCCACACCGATTACCACAAAAGCTGTGCACTGTTTCTGGATTCTCCATGCAGTGGTCATAATCTGCCATACTAAATCGCCTTCCACAGCCGACGGATAATCCACCCAGCCGGTGAAACCGTTTTTGCCGCTGTGCAGTTCTTCGTGAATAGCATTTACCTTTTCCTGATACTGAGCCACTGGCAGTTCGGCAATGGCCTGAGAAACATCTACTCTGATTTCAGACATAATAATCGCTCCTTTGTATATGAATTCCTAATTAATAGCCCTGCGGATTCTGCCGCTGCCAGTTCCAGGCATCCCGGCACATATCCTCAATGGTGCGGGTGGCTTTCCAGCCCATCTCCCGCTCTGCTTTGGACGCATCGGCATAAAACTCGGCAATATCGCCTGCCCGACGGTCATAGATTTTATATGGAATGGTCAAATCGTTGGCTTTTTCAAAGGCATGTACCAGCTGTAATACGCTGACACCGCTGCCGGTGCCCAGATTATAAATCAGTACACCTTTCTCCTCGCACAGTTTTTCCAGTGCTTTCACATGGCCGATGGCCAGGTCCATTACATGAATGTAATCGCGCACCCCGCTGCCGTCCACAGTTGGGTAATCGTTGCCCCACACGCGCAGATGGTCCCGCTTGCCGCTTGCCACCTGGGTAATGTACGGCATCAGATTATTCGGGATACCCTGCGGGTCTTCACCGATACGGCCGCTTTCATGGGCCCCGATTGGATTAAAATAACGCAGCAGCGCAACGGACCAGTCTGGCTCCACATTGGCAACATCTTTCAAGATGCGCTCACTCATCACTTTGGTTTCCCCGTACGGATTGGTGGTTGGCAGTAAATCCATGGTTTCCACAAACGGGATGGCATTTTCGCCGTATACCGTTGCGGAAGAGCTGAACACAAATTTATTCACGCCGTGGCGTTTCATCACATTGCATAAGGTTAATGTGCTAACCACATTGTTATAGTAATAGCGTACCGGCTGCTCCACCGATTCGCCCACCGCTTTCAGCCCGGCAAAATGAATCACGCCGTCAATCTGCTGCTCGGTGAAGATGTTTTCTACTGCCGCCTCGTCGGTGACATCCACCTGATAAAAGGTAATCGGTTTACCGGTCAGTTCCTGCACACGGCGCAGCGATTCCTCCTTGCTGTTGCACAGATTATCAGCCACCACAACCTCGTGCCCTGCCTCCAGCAGAACCAGACAGGTGTGGCTCCCGATGTATCCGGCACCGCCTGCTACTAAAATACGCATCTATCAAAACCCTCTTTCTGACAGGATTATTATCACTACCTTATTATTTTATCACACTTTAAAGCCCTGTCCAACAGGATTTCCGCCAGTCTGAAAGATTTTGCCAGAATTTAAGAAAATCTTTGCAGAATCATAACAAATCCATCAAAACTTTATGCTACAATATACCTGTTCCTTACAGGACTTTGACAAGAAATGATGAAATCCTGTATAAACCATAAAACAGAAACGAGGTATGAAGTTATGAAAAAAAGATATGCATTATCCGCGGCACTGATTGCCGGATTGCTCTGTTTTGGATGCAGCAGTGCGGACAGCGGCACTATTAAAATTGCCCTGAGCAATGAAGCAGTTACCATAGGTGACAAGGCCGTTCAAACTCTTACCGAGGGCAGCAGCCGTGCGGTTTACAGCTCATCCATCGTGGAAACCCATGAGGATGTGGCTGCGGAATACAAAGATACCGAAAATACAATTATTCATATCACCCAGGCCGGTGATTACGAATTCACAGGCACCATGGACAATGTGCAGATTCGTGTAAATGCTCCAGAACAGGAAGTGAATCTGATTTTAAACGGTGTGGAACTCTCAAACCACACTGCACCTGCTATTTATATTGAAAATGCAGCCGACCGTAAAACAGCCGGGGAAGCCGGGGCAAGAATCACGCTGGCGGAAGGCAGCACCAATATCATAAACGGCTCTCATGTGGCTGAATACACCGATGAAAACGGTGTGGAAATTGATAACGACGGAGCCGTCTCGTCCAATGTATCGCTGCTGATTGACGGCACCGGCACATTACAGGTAACCGGTGATAAAGAGGGTATTGAATCCAAAATGCATCTCACCATTAATGGCGGCACCATCCAGATTGCATCCAGCGATGATGCGCTCAATGCCAGTGAGGACAGTGTATCCACCATCACCATCAATGACGGCATCATCAACTGCGCTATTGCAAACGGTTCCGAAGGAGACGGCATTGACTCCAACGGCTATATTTATGTAAACGGCGGATTTGTTGTGGCACAGGCCCACAGTTCCAGTCAGGACAGCGGCCTGGATGCGGATTTAGGCATTATCATCAATGGCGGCACCGTATGTGCCACCGGCAATATGTATGAGGAAATCTCTGATGAATCGGCACAGCAGCATGCACAGTTCTATTTTGCAGAAAAGCAGAAAGGCAATGTGCCAATGGTTATCACCGACACCGACGGCAATTATGTACTGGCTTATACACCAGTCAACGATTTCAGTATTCTGGAATTCTCCTCTGCTGATTTAGCGGATGGCCAGACCTATTATCTGTATAGTGGGGGCAATCTGACCGGCTCGGTAACCAACGGTATCTACACCGAGGTAGAAAGTTACACCGGCGGCATCCAGCTGGCTCACAGAGGCATTATGCAGGGCGGCGGTCGTCCGCAGATGCCAGCCGGAGAAATGCCGGAAGGCTTTGATCCATCTCAGATGCAGCGCCCGGAAGGTCAGAACCCGCCGGAAAGACCGGAAGACAGCCAGAGACCAGAACGTCCACAAAACCAGATGCCGGAAGGCTTTGACCCTGAAAATCTGCCGGCACCTCCGGAAGGATTCGACCCGTCTCAAATGCAGGGTGGTTTCCCGGGCGGCAAAGCGAATTTTGATAAAAATACTCCGCAATCCGTTGAATTTACCGTTAGTGCAGACAGCCGCGTATATCACGGCATCGCACCATACACCGAAACCGAATAACATAGCAAAAGCCAGCCGAAATCAATCGGCTGGCTTCTGTTTTATACAGATTATCCGGCAGGCGTCGCCGCTCCTGCATCTCTTTTGACCACTAGGGTGTGTGGTTGCAACGAAATTTACCACCTCAGATAATCTCCTTACAATTATATACTAATTATATTCTGCTTATTCCTTTTTGTAAAGAACCTGTTTATTACGCAGATAGTTCTGTAACCGTTTTTCGCTAATCCGCCAACATGAAATAACAGAATTCTTATATGTTATATTATCTTGTGAAGTGCAAATACGCAAAACAAGCTGTAAGTATTCATTCTCCAACTCAATCCTTTTAAACACCAGCCCCGAATTTTTGTGTTTGTCAGCAATAATGTAATCCGGAGATTCTATCGCCAGTTTTAAATATTGAATAATATCAGGATATGTCTCAGGATGTCGTTCTAAAATATGCTGCAGTTGATTATCCGTTAAAATCACTTCATCTGTCGCTACATCGTCTGTTATGCATTTATAAATTTTTCGGTCAATCTTCCCGAGTTGATACAATAGGATAACATCTCCTCATACAAGTTACCATTATTATATCACTTTTGGGAATATTTTCAATGCTTTTTCAGTATTATTATTCCTCCTGTTCTGGTATTGCCCACGGCTGCATAATATCTGCAAGTTTTTCATACTTCCATGTATAAATGCTGCTGGAATCCTCTCGCAGTGTTCCCTGCGGATAAATAATATGCAGTGCATCCGGGAACCAGACAAGATACTCCAACGAAAACAGAGCTTTCATTTCGTCACGCATGGTTTCTTGCCCAGGAGGGAGTTTATTCAACAAAGCATCGCAGATTCCCTCTTTCGGAATGATAAACATATCTGTTGAGGGAATCACATCCCCCGTTATGCGGTCAAATGCTGCACACAAATACAAATCCGTTCCCGTATTCGCTTCTACATCAACTGGAATATACACGGAAGTAAGAAACCACATCACTTTGTCATTAGACGCTGCAGGAGCTACAGACTGATCCACAAAGGCTTTAGAATATCCTTTTCCTTGTTTCTGCAGAGTCAGATATCCAGAATATCTTTTCTCCAGTTCTTCACCAATGTCATAAAGAATCCCCTTCTTTACATAATATGTCTTCACGTTTTTCTGAGCCTCTGCGGTTAAGTCATCAAAGCTCTCCTGTCCGCCAACGTACACGTTCTCCGGGCTGATACTGCATCGTTCTCTCAATAATTCTGTTCCATCCGCAAGCCGGTAATAATTTGTATCACCCCATTCATCGTTCCATAAATCCACACAGGTTCCATCTGTTAACGTATAGATATTTTCCTGCACCAGATGATATTCTATTTCCGGTTCTTCAAGTTTTGGATATTCGCATCCAGTAAACAGCAGCATTGAAAATAAAAGCAGCATCCATAACAGTTTTCGTTTCATCATAGCACCTCTTTTCTATAGAATCCACCTTCCCAGTCCCAGAACACATAAATGTAATCTCCATCATTATCACCCTTCACAGAATAAACCCGCATTGTTATATGACTGTTTTCCACTTTTCCAAGATAGGTTCCGCGGTCTTTACGGCTAAAATCCGTGAAAAGGTCTCTTTCATAAACTACATCATTGATTGTGATACGTTCATTTTCTAATCCGCTGACGGTTCCTATAACTTTATTATTGCTATAGTACATCACTCCCGCCAGACAAATCAGCAGAACAAAAAACGCAAGCACTTTTTTCATAAGACACCCTCCCGGAACCATTGTATGTTGCCACTTTGAATATCAGCTGATATTTCTACAAATTCAGTATAACATAAAAAGGACTTTCGCGCACGAAAGTCCTTCATAAATCTCTTCTTATTTTTTTGCGATTACGGCTTTTGCTTTTGCCGCGATGTTTGCTGCGGTTAAGCCGTATTTTTCCAGCAGTTCGTCCGGCAGACCGGATTCACCAAATTTATCTTCCACGCCTACGCGAGCCATTGGAACCGGGCAGTTTTCTACTAATACTTCTGCCACAGCGCTGCCTAAGCCGCCATAGATGTTGTGTTCTTCTGCGGTTACCACTGCGCCTGTTTTCTGAGCCATTTCAGTAATCAGCGCGTTATCCAGCGGTTTGATGGTGCTGATGTTTACAACCGCTGCGGAAATGCCATCGGCTGCTAATAATTCAGCGGCTTCCATAGCTTTGCTTACCATGATGCCGGTACCAATCAGGGTTACATCGGTACCTTCTTTCAGCACAACGCCTTTACCGATTTCAAATTTGTAATCGTCACCCAGTAATACTGGAACTTTTGGACGGCCTAAACGAATGTATACAGGGCCCTGATGTTCCGCCGCTGCCATTACCACCTGTTTTGTTTCCACACCGTCGGCAGGAACGATAACGGTCATGTTTGGAACTGCACGCATTAATGCGATATCTTCCAGCATCTGATGCGAACCGCCGTCTTCCCCTACAGTTAAGCCTGCATGGGTAGCTGCAATTTTCACATTCAGGTTTGGATATGCGATAGAGTTACGAATCTGGTCGTAGGCACGGCCCACTGCAAAGACTGCAAAGCTGCTTGCAAACGGAATTTTGCCGGCAGCAGCAAAGCCAGCTGCGGTGCCTAACAGGTTCTGTTCTGCGATGCCTAAGTTAAAGAAACGTTCCGGATATACTTTTTTGAAATCGTTTGTTTTGGTAGATTTGGACAGGTCGGCGTCCAGTACGACAACCTTGTCATTGATTGCGCCCAGTTCAGCTAAAGCCTGACCATAAGCGTCACGTGTTGCGATATTGGCCATTGTTCTGTTCCTCCTCTAGTTCAGTTCTTCCATAGCCTGTGCTACCTGTTCTGCATTAGGAGCACTGCCATGCCAGCCTGCCTGGTTTTCCATATAAGATACGCCTTTGCCTTTTACGGTTCTGGCTACGATAACACTTGGTTTGCCTGTTTCTGCTTTGGCAGCTTTGATGGCATCGGCAATCTGACCGAAATCATGGCCGTCGATTACCTGTACGTGCCAGCCAAATGCTGCAAATTTTGCATCAATCGGATTTGGAGACAGAACATCGTCGATATTACCGTCAATCTGTAAGCCGTTGTTATCTACAAAGGCAATCAGGTTGTCCAGTTTGTAGTGAGCTGCAGACATGGCTGCTTCCCATACCTGCCCTTCCTGCAGTTCGCCGTCGCCCAGCAGAGTATATACATAGCTTGGTTTTTTATCCAGCTGACATGCCAGCGCAATACCGGTAGCCGCGGAAAAACCTGTCCCTAAAGAACCGGTGGACATATCTACACCAGGTACTTTTTTCATATCTGGATGACCCTGCAGATGGGAGCCGATTTTACGCAGACTCATTAAATCTTCCACAGGGAAGAAGCCTTTGCGTGCTAATGTTGCATACAGCACAGGTGCTGCATGACCTTTGGATAATACAAAACGGTCACGGTCTTCCCATTTTGGTTCAGCCGGGTTCACGTTCATTTCTTCAAAATACAGATAAGTTAAAATTTCTGCCGCAGACAGAGAACCACCTGGATGGCCGGATTTCGCCGCACCAATCATGGAAACAATGTCTTTTCTGATTTCTTTTGCCTGTTCTTTCAGCATCTGTTCATTCACTGGCATTTCCCCCTACTTTATGATAATCATTACGCAAATCTGCGCTATAATTCAAAATAAATGCTATATTATTATACCATATTCCCTGCCGGTTGTTTAGCCCGAAATCAAAATATTTCTGTAAATCTGTTATCCTCGATTGGCACTCCGGGCAGATGTCTGTTTCTGATGTCTCGCTGTCCAGATATGCATCAGGCTTCCAGCCAGATAAACAGCCAGCCCTGCCCAGATAAACAGAAACACAACAAAATCCTCTGCTGTGAAGGCTTCGTTATATAACAGCACACCCAGAATCAGGCTGATCGTCGGTGAAATATATTGAAAAAAGCCGACTGCTGAAAACGGAATCAGTTTTACGGCCTGACCATACAGCAATAACGGAAGAGCAGTGGCAACACCGCTGAACACAATCAGCAAAAGGATTCCAGCACTGCTTCCGGCTGCACCCTGCCCATTGCCTTCCATCCAGAACAGCGAGGCCAGAAACACCGGAAAAATACAGGCGGTTTCCAGAGTCAGGGAGGTGAGCCCGTCCAGATGCAGTGTTTTTTTCACCGCACCGTATGCTGCAAAGGTAATTCCCAGGGCCAGACTAATCCACGGAATCTGCCCGAAGCGGAAAACCATCAGCAGAACCCCGGTAGCTGCAAGGCCGATTGCCAGCCACTCCATTTTAGACAACTTCTCTTTAAAGACACAGGTACTGAGCAGAATCACCAGCAGTGGATTCAGATAATACCCCATGCTGACATCAATAATATGGCTGGAGTTTACAGCTGCAATGTAAGTACCCCAGTTCATCGTAATCAGTACCGATGCAATCAAAATCCGCAGCATACGCTTTGGCTGTTTCAGTTCCGCTTTTATCTGCGGCCAGCATTTTTTCACCATTACCAGCAGCACACAGAAGAAAAACGAAAATACAATCCGCGCACTTAGAATATAAATTGGAGAAAGATGATCCAGCACTTTCCAGTAAATCGGCAGAAGCCCCCATATACAATACGCCGCCGCTGCGGCAAAATATCCGTAGTTCAAAATAATCGCTTCCTTGTCATTTATTTTTCACAAGAATACTCCCTTTAAATTTTTATTATAGCATGACACTCTGGAATTGCCCATCCAAAATAAAAAACCAGCACCTAAAATTAGATGCTGGTACATATAAATTCTCTAATTTCATTTTCAGAATAAACCATCAACGATACGTTCTCTTTTTCCACTCTGTTCAGATAATGATTAAAACCAAGACCAAATACAGCAAACAGTACCAGACACAAAAGCAGCCACAGCACAAGCATTGCAATTCCAACTGCTTTTAAAAAGCCCCCGGCAGCCTCTGCCGCTTTATCACCTATCGTTTTGTTGTTCATGCGACCACCTCCTGATATTATCCCGTTACTTGTATTTATTTTAATTGTATCAGATGTCCCAGTATCTGTATAGAGATTATATTAGATCCAAATACAATTATTTTACTTGTATAAAGTTTCTCTGTCTTTTATAATATTTTTGTAAATTATTTTCCGGAGGTGTTCTGCATGAAACCATCGAAAAAACCGATTCTGATTATTCTCTGTATGCTGCTGTTTTCTGCTGTGCTGGGAATCTGGATACATACAAGCGGATATATTGAGTTTCAGAACAGTGGATTGGCTTATCTGCATCGCAGCCAGGACAAATATGATTTGATGCACCAGACAGATGCTAACGCCTATACTATGGAAATTGACTTAAACGATTTGGAGAGCAACATTGGTAAACGGCTGTGGGAAGACGGCGAGCAGTATATGGAGGTTGCTTTAGTAGACAGTAACGAACGAAATGCCGGAGGCTACCGCATCTTTTTCCGTTCCCACGGCGTGTATGATTTTAACGGCGGGCACTTAACCAGCGGCATTAAACACAGCCGTCCCCGTGAAAACTGCACACAATATGAAATCGTCGCAGATTTAATCACAACATATAACGGCAAATCCTATCTGGCAAACTATCAGGGAAAAACCGGGCTGAATGAGCAAGACGGCGATTATTTCGGCTTTTATCTGTTCCCGGATGAAGCCTATGATGAAGGTGTGCCACTGGAAAACGCAGGGAAAGTCACCATCACCTTATATAATCTGACCGAACACACATGGACAAGAAAATAGCATAAACAAACCCCGGTATCCGATAAAAATCAGATGCCGGGGTTTTTCTATATCTATTCCATTACTCGTACTTCGCCGGTGTGGGTGACATCGTAGCCGCCCAGTTCGGTTAACCGCTGTTTGAAAGCATCGGAGGACAGAATGGTGATAAACTGCTGCACGCGTTCATCTTCCAGATATTCGGCAGGCAGCAGAAAATCGTACTGCTCGTTTGCCAGCGGAATAAAGTCTAAATCCATAGCTTTTGCAGCCGAGTATACGCCTAAGCCTGTATCAGCCACACCGCTTTTTACACTGATGGCAACGGCCATATGGGTGGCGTATTCTTTTTCGTAACCATTGATTTCCTCCACAGTCATGCCGTTCTGTTTTAAGGTATAGTCAAACAGGATGCGTGTACCCGCCCCGCGCTGACGATTAGCAAAGGATAATCTGCGTTCCCGCAGGTCATCGATGCCGGAAATCTGTTTGGGATTGCCTTTTGGCACCATGAAGCCCTGAATACGACCCACACCGCTGATTAACACCATTTTCTGCCCCGGGAAATACTGACGCACATAGGATTCGTTATATACGCCGGTTTCCTCATCCAGCAGGTGAATCGGCGCCATATGGCACTCTTTGCGGCGCAGCGCCATAATACCGGATAAACTGCCCACATGAGCCGAGGATACCGGCATCTGATCTGCCAGCACGTCAATCATCATATCATGGCTGCCGGTGATAACCAGTGTTTTTTTGATTTCGCCCAGAGGACGCAGCAAGCGAACCTCTACTTTGGCACCAGCCTCTAACCCTTCGCACAGGCGGTCCACTTTTACAATGCCGTCGGCTTTTACCATACTCATTACCGCAGCGGCACCGCGCTCCAGTGGAGTGGTTACCAGACGGTCATTTACATAGCCCACAGCCACACGCAGCAGCTCGGCATTTTTGAAAGAGCTAACCAGACGTTTGGTCAGCGAAGCCTCTACATATTCCTCATTCTGTTTGCCCTGACCGGTCACACGATAAATCAGCGGACGCATGAATAAATCAAACACCAGATAAGCCGATACCGGATAGCCCGGAATACCGATTACCGGTTTGCCCTGCACCACGCCTAAAATAGTCGGTTTGCCCGGTTTGATGGCAATGCCGTGATGAATAACTTCTCCCAGTTCTTCAATAATATGCACGGTGTAGTCTTTGCTGCCCGCAGACGAACCGGCATTGACGATTACCATATCGTTTTCCTGCACAGCCGTTGTGATAGCCTGACGCAGCAAATCCGGATTATCGCGCACGATGGTATAACGGTTTGGCTCCCCGCCGTATTCCTCGGTTAATGCGGCAAATACACGGGAGTTGGATTCCATCAGACGGCCCGGTTCCAGCAGAGCCGGATCTTCAATTAATTCGTTGCCGGTTGGAATAATCCCCACACGCGGTCTGCGGTATACTTTCACAGTGGTGATACCGCCAGCCAGCAGTGCCCCTAAATCAATCGGGCGGATTTTATGACGGGATGGCAGAATCAGATCGCCGGATACAATGCTTTCGCCAACGGTACGCACATGTTCCCACGGATAAGCCGGAGCAATAATGGATACGGTGCCGTCTTCGTTCTGCAGCACCTGTTCAATCATAATCACGGCATTGAACGGATGCTTAATCTCATTGCCGGTATTCACGTACACAAAATCGGTATCCTGTTTTAATGTCAAAGGCTCGGTATCGGTGGCAGAGAATGTCTGCTCCGCAACCACTGCAATGCCATCCATAGCAGCCGCATTATACACCGGGTCACAGAAGCGGGCAAAAATCGCCTCCCATGTTACACGCCCAACGGCATCCAGCACGGGAATTTCTTCCATAGTGCCCTGTAAATCACCCAGTGCCTCTAAATAATCCTGCAGCGCCTGCTGGTCGTCATTATTTTCAATATAGGTATTTCGTTTCATATTCTTAACCTCCTACAGCAGATGCACTAGTACCTGCTGGTTCTGTTCCAGCCCTTCCTGATGGGCTTCCAGTACAATATAGCCGTCGCTGTGCCCCAGCAGATGAATCATGCCCGATTTGCCGAAAATCGGAACAGCCACAAATCCGTTCTGCTCCTGCTGCAGCGAAACCATCTGAAATGTGGTTTTGCCCGGAGCCGAAGGCAGATTAATGGAAAGCCGTGCCGGAACCAGCGTTTCCTGCAAATTGAGCCCCCACTGTTTCAGAATGGTACTCATCAGCACACGGAATACGGTCATAGCTGCGGATGGATGCCCCGGCAGCCCCATCACTGGTTTTCCGTCTGCTCTGCCGACAATGGTCGGTTTGCCCGGTTTGATGGCAATGCCTTTTACAAACACATCTTCACCGCATAGCTCCTGCATCAGCCGATAGGTATAATCCCGTTCCCCGACGGAACTGCCTCCCGATGTCAGCAGCACATCGGCCTGTGCCAGCCCTTCTGTCATGGCCTGTTTCAGCGCTTCGTAATCATCTTTTACAATGGCGCGATAGGTCACCTCGCCACCCCACTGGGCAATAATCGATGCAAGACCATAACTGTTGATATCCCGAATCTGCCCGATGTTTTGCGGCTGGTCAATTTCAATAATCTCATCACCGGTGGAAATAATGGCAAACTTCACCGGACGGTACACTTTTACTCTGCCAATGCCGCAGGCTGCCAGCATGGCAATATGTTTTGCCGTCAGCCAGGTGCCCCGGCTCAGAATAGCCTCGTCCTGCCGCAGGTCATCCCCGCGGGCAATCACATTTTCACCGGGCGAAACCGGTTTATATACGGCAATGGTATCGGCATCAAACTGCTCGCTGTATTCCACCATCACAACACTGTCAGCACCTTCCGGCAGCATACCGCCAGTCGGCACTGCAACAGCCTGGCCTTTCTGCAATGTCATTTCTGCTTTCTGCCCCATCCGCACCGAACCGGCTGCCATCAGAAGCGATGGGAGGGATTCCCCGGCACCAAAGGTATCGGCCGCTTTAACCGCATAGCCATCCACAGTGGAACGGTTAAAATCCGGCACATTCTCTGCAGCCGATAAATCTTCTGCCAGAAAGCGGTTCTGTGCCTGTAATAACGATACTTCCTCTATTTCTAACCGGTTATCGGGAAAATGGTTCCTCAGACGCTGCAGCGCCTCTTCCAGACTGATTACCTGAAAAAAATCCATCTAGCACACTCCTCCTGTTGATGCACCGTGCAGATGCACAATGCGGTCACATAATTCCTCTGCCTGCCGGGCATTGTGTGTAATCATAATCACCGTTTTGCGATATTCTCTCGCATACTCCTGAATCATCTGCTCCATAAAGCTGACCGATGCCGCATCAATGCCGGACATTGGCTCGTCCAGCAGAACCAGCTCCGGTTCAAAAATCAGTGCTCGTGCCAGAGCAACCTTCTGACTTTCCCCGCCCGATAACTTATGGGCGTACTGCTTTGCCAGCTTTTCAATACCCAGCCGTGCAATCATCGCATCGGTTTTCTGTTTAATTTCAGCCGATGGCCGATGACGCAGCTGAAGCGGATAGGCAATATTATCATAAACCGAACGTTTTAACAGATAAGGTGTCTGAAACACCATGGTCATCTGCTGATAAAGCGGTTTGCTCAAAGGCTGCCCATTGTAATAAATATGCCCGGTATAATCGGTATCCAGTCCGGCAATGAGCCGCAGAAGCGTGGATTTTCCGGCACCGTTGTCACCGACCAGCCCGGTAATCTTTCCGGATTCAAATGTTTCGTTCAGATTTTCAAAAACGAGTTTCTGGCCGTATCGTTTGCTGACCTGCTCCAGTCTTACTTCCATCACACATCAGCCCTCTTTTCTTTATAGGTATACAGCACGGAGTTGATAAGCAGCGAAATCACAATCAGAATCATCCCCAGCGCAAAAGCCATGGCATAATCGCCCATAGAGTTCAGCATGGAAATGGTTGTGGTAATTACCCGGGTATCCCCTTTGATATTGCCGCCGACCATCATAACCGCGCCTACTTCCGAAATAGCACGGGAAAAACCGTTTACGGTATAGATAAACAGTTCGCTTTTCAGTTCACTGATTACCATAAAGGTTGACTGTATGCGGCTGGCACCCAGCGTCTGGCCCAGTTTCTGAATCTCGCGACCGCGATGTTTCACCATCTCATAAGTTAAACAGGCAATGAGCGGTGATACCAGAATCACCTGTGCAATAATCATAGCCGTAGGTGTATACATCAGCTGCAGATGACCCAGCGGCCCGCGGCGTGACAGACATACCGATACCAGCAGCCCTACTACAACCGACGGCATACTCATCATGGCATTTAATACACGAGACAGCACCCGTTCCCCGCGAAACGAGCGAAGCCCGATAAATGTAAACAGCGGAATAATCACCAGTGCCGCAATCACAATGGCACTGCCCGATACCCGCAGTGATAATCCTACAATTCCCCAGAGTTCCGCATCACCGGAAAAAATCAGATCCAGTGCTTTCCAGAACCCGGCAATAATATAATCCAATGGCCTCTCCCTCCATAGAATGCGTTCCTATCCAAAGAACGCGGTCAATCCAGGTTTATCTGGTTATGTATAGTATAAATGCTGTCTTCTGTTTTGAATAGTATGTAAAAACGGGCACCCCTTGCGAAGCACCCGTCTGTTGTAAAACTTAAATTATTTTGCGTCTGGAGTGAACAGTGGAGAACCGAATTCTTCAACACCGAATTCACCGATCAGTTTCTGGCCGTTTTCGCTTACCAGCCAGTCAGCAAATGCTTTCGCACCTTCTGCATTGATCTGATCGTTTTTCTCTGGGTTTACAGTGATAACACCGTATGGGTTCAGCATGTCAGCGTCTTTTTCACATACGATTTCCAGTTCCAGAGTATCTACCATGGACAGATAGGTTGCACGGTCTGTAATGGTGTAAGCCTGTTTTTCGTCAGCCATTTTCAGAACATCGCCCATACCTGCACCAGCGGATACATACCATTCACCAGCTGGTTCGATAGCAGCAGCTTTCCAGATATTCAGTTCTTTTTTGTGAGTACCGGAATCATCGCCGCGGGAAATGAATTCAGCCTGTGCATTTGCGATAGCTGCCATGCTGTCAGCTACAACGTTTTCGCAAGCTTTTACGCCAGCAGGGTCAGCAGCAGGGCCAACCAGAACGTAGTCGTTGTACATTACATCGTAACGCAGAGTGCCGTCGCCGTTCGCCATGAATTCATCTTCAGATGCTCTTGCATGTACCAGCAGTACGTCCGCTTCACCGTCAACACCCATCTGCAGGGCTTTACCGGTACCAACAGCGATAGTGCTTACTTCCCAGCCGGTTTCCGCTGTGAATGCTGGCAGTAAGTAGTCTAACAGGCCGCTGTCCTGTGTACTGGTGGTGGTTGCTAAAATGATAGTACCTTTTGGTTCTACAGGCTGCTGTTCTTCCTGTGCATTGCCGCCGCAGCCAGCCATGAACATCATAGCAACTGCGCAAATCAGCAGAACGCTGATCAGTTTTCTGTTCTTTCTCATTGTGATTCGTCTCCTTTGGTTGAGATAAAATTTATCATATAGCTGTCCAGATCAATAAAATAAAATCCACCGGTTTCATAGTCGGCATCAAACAGCACATCAAAAGCCAGCTTCACCATCATACCGCCAATGATGCACGGCGTATAATAAGGATTGCCCAGCTCTTTCTCAATGCCGTGTTTCTGCCCGCTCTGATACAGCATCGACACCACAGGCATACCCGGCAGGCTGACTGCCATCTGCCCGCAATTGCCGCCAATTGCACCATAAATCAGCGGAATGTTCATTTTATTACAAACCTGTTCCAGCCATATTTTTACTTCAATAGAGTCAACCGCATCAATTACCACACTGGAGCCTTTTACAAGTTCCGGCAGATTGTCCAAATCTGCTCTGATTTCAACGGCATCTATCTGTACCGTGCTGTTTACAACTCGTACACGAGCTACCGCCTGTTCCAGTTTGGATGCGCCGACTGCTGCCTCTGTGGAAAACAGCTGCCGATTCAGATTACTTACATCAAAGGTATCAAAATCCACAAGGCGTACTTTCCCTACGCCGCTGCGAGCCAGCCCTTCAATGATAAATCCTCCTAATCCGCCACAGCCAATCACGGTAATGGTTGACTGCGCCAGAATCTGCTGCTGTTCCAGAGAAATTGTTCTGTAATTTCGTTTATATCGTTCCTGCAGTGCAAGCATATCAACCGCCTCCTACCGGCGGAAATAATGCCAATACACTACCATCTTCCAGTTCTGCATGTAATTTAGAATGGCGGCCGTTTATCAGAAAAATGGCCACTTCCTCCTCCGGAATGCCCAGTGGCGTAATGATATCATACCCTGTCATGCCCGGCTGATATTCCATCATTATAATTTTCTCGCGTCCTTCACGAAATGTGGCAAACAGACGAACTTCCAGCAATCGTAACGCCTCCTTTTTTCCTTCTGGTTATTATAAAACAGGACCGGATCTTCCGTGCAGGCATATTGACCGGACAGAATCATACGGTTATCTGCACACAGAAGTTGGACAGGCTCCTGCGTACCAAAGACGCAGATTTTTTATCTTTTTGCCGGGAGAGGCAAATGATTAAAAAAAGATTGATACAATCCTGCCCGTCTGTATCTCCTGCACGGAAGGCCCGGCCCTGCATTGCAGCAGGGCTGGTGCCTGTTATCCGTCAGTCGCAGATTACAGTAATTCCACCAGGTCTTCCAGACCCAGACGTTTTAAGGTTTCTTCGGTTGGGAACGCTTCTTTCCAGCCACGTGCTTCATAGTACTGCGGCAGTGTCAGTTTAATTTCGCTCTGCATACCTTCGGATGGACCATTTACGATTTTTTCTTCGCCAATGCGTTTTGGCAGACGGTCGTCCTCCGGTTTCATGCCGGCAGCTTTGTTAAACATACGTTCCAGGTTATAGATACGGTCGCCAACTTCCAGCAGGCCGTTTACATCGTAATTTGTACCAGTACCAGCGTTCAGCAGTGCAGCGTATTCAGGAGCACCCAGAGCAAAGGAACTGAACAGGCACATACCCATAGCGTCAATAACAGCGGTTAAATCCTGGAAGATTTTTGCCCATTCTGCTTTGCCTTCTGTGGTTGTGCGATCCAGCTGTTCCGGCAGACCCAGAACTTCTGGAGAGATTAAGTAACCGCGAACATGGCAGCCGCCACGGTTGCTTGTTGCATATGTGATACCGATACCCTGGATAGCACGTGCGTCGTATGCAGGAATTTCCTGTTTTTTAACGCTCATGGACAGTTCCGGCACACCGTAGTGTTCGCACAGACGGTAGGAACCATCAGCCATCAGTTTAGCCAGTTCGTTTTTGCCGGTACCCATCCATTCGGTCCAGGTTTTGATTGCTTCTGTGCTGCCCCATACCAGTGGCACACCGTCGCAGTCTGCATCAGTGATGTAGCCTCTCTGATACAGTTCCATAGCTGCAGCGATGGTACATGGTGTGGAGATTGCATCCAAACCAACTTCGTTACAGATTTCGTTTGCTTTGTTGATGGCGTTCAAATCACTGTTGCCGCAGTTTGCACCATATGCCCACAGTGGTTCGTATTCAGGACCGCCAACTACACTACCATCTTCCAGTTTTACTACACGGCCGCAACCAATTGGGCAGCGGTGGCATGCATGGTTTTTCACCAGAGAGGTATCTCTCATGGTTTCCCCACTGTAAGAATCTGCTTCCGGATGATAGGATTCCTGCCAGTTTCTTGTTGGCAGAGCACCGATATTATTGATAATGTTAACCAGTACGGCAGTCCCGAACGTTGCCAGCCCTTCACCGGTTACACTGTTTGCTCTTAATTTTTTGATGCTGTCAACAGCTGCTGTGCGCAGAGCATCTACATCGTGTGGTTCAATCTGAGTTTTGCTTGCTTTTACAACGATAGCTTTCAGATTTTTGGAGCCCATAACAGCACCAACACCACTGCGGCCTGCAGCGCGGTCGCCATCGTTCATGATAGCAGCCAGCAGAGCCTGGTTTTCACCGGCAGGGCCAATGTTCAGTACAGAGCTTCCTTCATGTCTTTCTTTTAAGATAGCTTCTACCTCTAATGTTTTTTTGCCCCATAAATCAGATGCATCATGCAGTGTCACTTCTTTATCGTTGATTTCCAGGTAAACAGGAGTATCTGCTTTCCCTTCTACGATAATTGCATCCCAGCCTGCATATTTCAGGATTGCACCCCAGATACCGCCAGAGTTGGAGCACGCAATCATGCCTGTCAGCGGAGATTTGGTAACAACCATGTACCGACCGCCGGTTGGTACCGCAGTGCCAGTCATAGGACCGGTAATATAAATCAGTTTGTTTTCTGGAGATAACGGATCAACTGTTGCACAGCCTTCATCCAGCAGAATACGGGTACCCAGCCCGCGGCCGCCGATGTATTTTACAGCTTTGTCCATGTCCAGAGGTTCTACTTTGATTGCACGTTCAGTCAGATTAACGCGCAAAACCTCCCCATTGTAAGAAGTAACCATAAAAAATCCCATCCTTTCGATTCTATAAGCAGTACCAGACTGCTCGTATTTAAAAATAGATACACTAAGGGTAAGTTTGCTATGGTTTCCTTTCCAAAAGGGAGGCCTCAGAATTTATTCTAAAACCCATTGGCTGAGTGCCATATAATCCGAAAATTACTTAGGCAGTTCAGCTCGGGAACCAGAGTATGAAATTGTCTAGTCTTATTATGACGGCTTTTTGATGTTTTGTAAAGAGCTTTTTTTCTTTTCTGCCCATTGCCGCTTCGCCACCCGGTTTTATTATACCGAAAACAAGAAACTATATAAAATACCTGTTTGTAATAGTTTGACATAGGCAGCAGCTATTTTGTCACAAAAAATGCAGACAGGCTTAATGCTGTCTGCATCTGTTTTCTTATCCCTGAGCCGGTGCATCGTACAGTTTTACGATTGTTTTGGCATCGGTTTCCGTATCGATTTCCACATCAAACTGAATCTGTGTACCGCTTTCCATGGTATCAAAAGCCGATGTCACTACTTCATCAAAGAACTGATACACCTGAGGTTCTCCATCTACCAGTATCTCTGCGCTGTGGCCGTCCGCCAGCCCCTGAAACTCACCGGTTAATGTCAGGGTTTCCACCTGCGGCTGCTCGATTTGTTCCTCCTGATTCTGCTGTTCCCCCTGCTGTGGATTATCGCCAGTGCATCCGCCCAGCATCAGCCCGCAGGCCAGCAGCATTACCAGTAAAACCGACATATATTTTTTTATTTTCATTGTCATACAACCTCACTTTCTGTTATCCTGATAACCTGTTACATTCAGTATAACCGATTAGTGACTGCGGAAGCAACAGGCATAATATCCCTGTTCCAGAGCCAGTTCCTCAGCAGTCTTTTCTTTTACAGCCGGCTGTTCCGTTTTCTCCACAGTCTGTTCTGCAGCCTGTACAGGTTCCTGCAACAGCTCCCCGTTTTCCATTATTACTTCATTTGTCATTTCTTTTTCTGTCATATCATACACCCTCTTATTTTGAAATCATTTTTAATTCAGCAGATTTCCGCTATACAGAATTATTCTAGTTAAAACACAAAAACCCTTTTTCTCAGTGCCATCTTACCGGCACTGAAAAATAAAAACAGAATCTGAATCCTCAAACCCTGTTTCTCTTATTATTCCTGCTGTTCTCTGATAACCAGATAACAGAAATAAGCATCCTTGCGCTGCCGGATATGCTCCTGCTGAAATGCCTTCACAGTTTCCTGAAATGTTTCCCGCGCTTTATTATAATCAGGCAGTCTGACATATTTTTTCTGATACATGGATTCCTTATCCTCAAACAGATAGAAAGCCAGGCGATAATCCGTTTCAGCCGGAACAAAACGCTCAAATCCTGCATAATACGGAATGGATTTCAGCCAGTAGTCCTGTTCCGCATCATTCACCGATAATCGGCCGATAATGTAATCAAAGGTTTCTCTATTTCTGAATAAATGCGTCAGCAGTATCGAAAAAATTTCTGTTCCATAGTGGCGGTCCGGTTTTTTCACCATTTTTCCGTATTCTGTTCGATACAGATTGGTAATCCATAATTCTTTATCCTTCAACCGATATGTTATTTCTGCAACAAACCGTTTATTGTCATACAACTGAATGGAGTTTTCGCCACTGCACCGGTAATCATAATCATTTATCGGAAATTTCTGCATGCCAGAACACCTCTCTTCGATATAATAATGCAAATTATATTTTAAATTCTCCAGAACAAAGGAAAAGACCTTCCAGAAATTCTGAAAGGTCTTTGTGGTGATTCGGAGTCAGTTTAGATATCAACCAATCATCGAAATATAACAATCTAACTGTTTCGTCATTAACTTCTATTTCATTAACATTTTTTCTTTGGGAAAGCATTTTCCAAATATTTATTTTCAACGTTTAAGTGCTTTACTTTCATTTCTAGATAAGATATATACTGTCGTCTCGGTCTTGTTTTCACCAAATTGGCAACTTTTATTTTTTTTATGCCAGCAACTTCATTTTTTATACTCGCCGGTTTCCGCGCTATAATTTTTTCTATATCATTAATGACAAGACTTCTCATAGCTTCCCCATCTTCTAATACTTCTACAAATTTACGCCAATTTATTTTTGTCTTTTTCGTAATCCAAGTTTTTCTCACAAAGTTTTTTTCTGGCGAAGTCTGATTACTAATTATAATGTCACTCAATTGATAGTCTTTGCTAATATAAAATTCTCTGTTTAAATCTGTTGTTTTTCCGAATAAAGTAATTGTAACAACGTCTTTCTGCATGGACTCTTCTGATTTTGTTAAATAATTACTCAATAAACCAACGGGCAGCTCATCTAAATGAAATGAAAAACGGTAGTAATTTTTTATACTTCCAATTGTTTCAATCATATTAAATTCACTATTTTTCAACAATTCTCCCGTTTCATTTTTCTTTACCACATACGCACACGATAACCGACAATTTACATTGTGTAACGTATTGGCTCGTTTACTCCCAATTAAGACACCAAGAGCTAAATTTCCCTCTTTAGCTCCTGTAGTTCTATAACGTATAACCAATTTGTCTGGGAAAACAATTTTAGGTGGCTTGCATAAAATTGCTGAAAAAATGTAGCTTGTACAAAGTGCCAAAAAAATCCCGCTCAATGCAATCCTTACACTTTCAACTATCAAAACAATTTTTGTTACAGGACAGATTTGTAGCACTTGACCACTAATAGTATAAAGCCAAACTATTTTCCAGCCTAAGGCAGTTTCAATCGTCCACATATAAATTGTTGTTGCTGCAAAATTTAATAAAATCGTCGCAACAAAATAATATACTATAATTTTTGCTACATGTTTTATATGTTCTTCTACCACGTACATTTTCAATCCTCTTTTAAATCAATGCAAATAATAGTTCTATCATCTGAATTTTTGTTATTAAACATTCTAGCTTCTTTGATAAAACCGTCCGCAGTATTTTCTCTTAACTGTTTTACAGATAAGGTTTTTAGATAATTTTCCATCCCATCCGATGAAATAATCACCCTATCTCCAGCCTGTAATATTATCGAACCTAATTCTGCAAAAGATACTGCTGCACTTTCACCATTTATCACGCCATATTTATATGGGTGAAATATATTGTTACAAACATTAACCCGAACTTCCCGTTTTGAAAAATATTTTTGATTTTCACTTATTAGTTTAGTCTGTTCATGTGTAAATATGTGTTGTTCATTTTCATTAATAAATCGTCCAACACAGTCGCCTATATATAAATAGTACAGAATACTATTTTTAATAACCGCAATAATTCCTACAGTACCGGGTAAAAAATAGTCTATATTATTTTCATTATACTCTTTAGCTGCATCATTTCCATAACTCACTGCTTCAATAAGTACACTTTCTACCTCCCGAGTTATCATATCTGACCTTTTAAGATATTGATATACTGTATTTGCAACAATTTCAGATATAATTGCAGACGGACTAGGATTAGGGTAATTGTTTTCATTCCCATCACGAGAAACTCCATCCAATAAAACAAAAATCCCGGAATCATCGTCACAAATAAAATAATCCTCGTTTGGCTTATTTTTTAGTTTTGTGTTACGTAGACTTGCTGCGGTACATATAGCCTGCATAACGCACCTTCTCTCTAACAAACATCTTGTATCCAACTCATATATAACTCAATAATTATATTCTTTACTCGCAAATTATTATTGATATTATTTTTTTCAGCGACTAAATATATATTATCATTTACATTCATCTAAGTCAATTTTTCCATATATACGTGCAAATATTGATCCTATAATAATGTTGCGTTATAGTAATCATACCAATAAATTATTAAGCTGACTCTTGCTTCAATGGTCGGTGAATGTTTACAATATTTCTTTCCATCTTTCAATCTGTTGATACAACGCCACACGATTTTCTTTTCCCTATTACACATAGTCCAAGTTACTCTTCTGTACGGTGTTCCGCATTCCCCAGGTACACTTCGCTCTGCTGCATCCTTGCTATAACTCCAGTATACCATTTGTCATTAACTTTCGGCGACTTTATTCTATACTGTTCAAACACATTCTTAATCTGCCCCATACTTATCCCAGACAAAAATGCTATATCCATGATGTTTCTTTTAATAATTTTTTTATTTTTGTTGCATTATAACGAGTCTTATCATAAAAGACGAAAATACATTCATACATATCTTCATATAGATAGGTTATATTTAAGTTCGTTACCCTACATAATTCTTCCACAAAACTTGATGCATTATGTTTGCAAAATTGTGATCCTAATCGTTTATAATCATTCTCACATACAAACCCTGCATAATATATTTTTTCTACTATTTCATGAAAATCCGGTTCAAGATACTCTCGTAATTGCCTCTTATTTAACGGCTTTGTTAAATCCAAATGCCTTATTTCCACTTTCTATCACCCATCTCATATAAACTATCTTCAAGAACTAAATATTGATGATATATCATTTATGTTTTTATCTTCCCCCAATATATTTTGTATTCCTCTCCCCCAATTTTATTTTGCAAAATATTTTATTTTCAAGCATATTTATTTTTCAATTTTGTACAAATACTACCTCTATTTTATCTTGCTGTAGCACTGTCACCCTCTGTATAATTTTCCTCACTAACATATCGTTATACTTGCTTAAATCCATTTCCATATCATCGATAAATGCCAGCAGTTCTTCATCCACATTTTCAATTGTCATATTCTGTTGCCCTATCTTTTTGAGATTCTGCTTCTGCCCATATAATTCCGTGAGTTCTTCTTCTATTTCTTTTATTTTTGCATCGAAATAACTCAATTCTGCTGTGGACATACTTAGCATTTCCGCCAGATTTAATACGGCCTGTTCCAGCGTTTCGATTCGTTTTTCTATTTCATGCTCGTTTTCAACTGGCATACTCTTTGCTGCTTCATTAATGCTTTCTTTGAGTAGCCATCGTAGTTCTTCCTTGTCATTGATATACTGGTTAATTGCTTTTATTAATACGTCATGTAAAACGCTTTCTTCAATAGTCGGTGAATGTTTGCAATATTTCTTTCCGTCTTTTAATCTGCTAATACAGCGCCACACGATTTTCTTTTCCCCATTACGCATCGTCCAGGTTACTCTTCTGTAAGGTGTTCCGCATTCACCACAAATCAGTTTTTCACTTAAGGCATATTGTGCGCTGTACTTTCCTTTTTTAATCCCGTTTGTTGTGTCCTTGCTTTTTGTACTGTTTCGTTTGGCAAATTCAGCCTGTATCAGATATCCGATTTCTCGAGAGCGAATGGCTTCATGATGATCTTTGATATAATACTGTGGCAGTTCGCCTTCATTTTTCTTTGTTTTGTGCGTTAATACATCCGTGGTAAATGTTTTTTGTAGCAACACATCTCCCAAATATACTTCACTCTGCAGCATCCTTGTTATGGTTCCGGTATACCATTTGTCATTTCCTTTAGGCGATTTTATGCCAGACTGCTCCAGCAGGTTTTTAATCTGCCCCATACTCATTCCCGAAAGAAATGCCATATCCATTAACCGGATAACCCTGGCTTCTTCCTCTACCACCAGCCATTCTCCACTCGGGCCATTTTTGTAACCCATTATACTGCCGCAGCCGCGACGCACTTTCCCTTCTTTATAGCCATTGCGAATTGCCCAGGTAATGTTGCCGCTTATGCTTTCGCTCTCAGCCTGTGCAAAGCTGCTATATAAAGTCAGTATCAGTTCATTTTTAGCTTCCAGAGAGTTTATGTTTTCTTCTTCAAATATTACCGCTATCCCCATCTGTTTTAACCGTCGCACATGGTTTAACGAGTCCAATGTGTTTCGTGCAAATCTGGATACCGATTTCACCAGAATCATATCCACCTTACCTTCTTCACACAGCTTCATTAGTTTCAAAAACTCGGTTCGTTTCTTTGTTTGAGTACCCGATATCCCTTCGTCTGCAAAAATCCCTGCCATCACCCAGTCTGGGTTTGATAATATCTTTTTCGTATAATATTCCACCTGAAATTCAAAACTGGATTCCTGCTCCTCTAAATCGGTACTCACACGACAATATGCGGCCACCCGCTTTTTCCGCGGTCGAATACAGGTTATATTATTATATGCAGCTACCTCCTTTGCTGGAATACAGGTGATTTTCTTTTCTCCATCAGCCATTTGTATCACTCTTTCTCAGATTATTTTTCCATTTATCATTTCAAACTGAAGTTCTCCATCTGGATTCAGATATATATGTTTTACGGTATGTTGAAGCAGCTCGAAGTCTAGCACAGCTTTTATTTCTTCCTGACCATAGACTTCCAGCAGCTGATTGGTATAATATGTAGCATCTTCTGTCGTGCAATTCTGATAGCGCTCTGCAGCAGCCTGAAAAATCAGCTGTTGAATTTCATTTACAGAACGCTTCTGTTCCTGCATCTGTCGCAATATGTTATTGTTTGCCTGCATCATGCTTAATGTCAGTTTAAACGTTTGCTCCGACTGAATTTCTAAAACTTCAGGATGGGCAATTATTTCGTTTATTTTTTTCACAATTTTCTCAAGGAGTACTTCATCCGTGATATACTCCTCTGTTGTTCGCTTCTCTGTTCTGCACTGCCAGTTCATGACTTTTCCAGCTTTCTCGCGTTCTATCCCGCTGCCACATTTCCCACATCGAAGCATCTGTCGAATCTCTTTCGGCACTTCTTTTCTTGCTGCTCTAATTGCTGCTCTCCGTCGTTTGATGCTTTGTACCTTTTCATAAAGTTCATGCTCTATCAGTTTCGGGTAACCATTTTCTCCACAGTATTCTTCTCTAGCCAGCATTCTCTGCACCATATTTTTATTCCATTTGCAGTCATCTGCCCGGTATGGGATATTCTTCTCTCTCAGTTTATCCGCTATCTGCTGGTAAGAAAACCCGTTGCAATATTGCGTATATGCCCAAGATACAATCAAACCTTCGGTTTCATGAATGACTCTTTCACCATCACAGATTTTATATCCAAATAACTCTCTGCGATTCTTTTGTGGTTTCATTCCAGTTCTCATTTTTCCACCTTCTCTTCAAATCGAAATCCTGCAGAAAGATAAAATATAATTGTTCTATCCTCACGAATCACAATCTTTTCAACTATCTTTTTAAAAATATCTTCATCCAGAATTGTCATATGTTCTGGTCCTTGTTCAATCGTTTTTATTAAGCTTCTAACAGATTGCAACATCTTATTATTCTTTTGCTGCTGTAGTACACTCTCATCCTTGATTAATTTCAATTGCTCTGTTAATTCTCGAATTTTTTGCATAAAAACAGCAGATTCATAGCGGCCTTTGCTTTGCAGCTGATTTAGCACCTGAATCTGCTTCATAATTTTCATTGTTTCTTTATCTTTCTCTGCCGATTTGTTATACGGTTCCTCATTGCTGTACAGCAACTCTAATTGCTGCAGCGCAGGAACCAGTACTTTTGTGTAATTTACTTTCAGTTTATGATACATTGCGGTACATGCCTGATGAATGCTTTGTTCTTCCATGCCTTTTACTACACAGATATTTCTATCTTTCGCATGTTTCTGACATACCCAGTATACTTTCTCGCCACTGGTTTTATAGCGCATTTTTGTGCCGCATTCGCAGAAAACATATCCACTTAGCAATCTTTTCTGTTTATCTGTTTTCACAGTGGCTTCCGGCTTCTGCAACAGCCGTTTTGCTTTTTCCTGTGTTTCTTTCGCAATGATAGCCTCCTGTGCGTTTTCAATGTAATACTGATTCTGTTGACCATTATTCTTTACTCTTTTATACGGCAATACATCCGTGGAAATCTTCTTCGGTAATAATGCATCGCCAATATATTTCTCGTTTTTGAGAATATAACGGATTCCATCCGCAGTCCAGTTGCCTCCATTTTTGCCTTTTGGCACCGCAAAATAGTTTAATGTAAATGCAATCTCTTCACAAGTCATTCCATTCAGGAAGCGATCATAAATCCACATAACAACTGGTCGTTCTGCTTCTTCTACTACTAATGTTTTATTTATCAGCGTGAATCCGTATGGTGCACAGGCAGTAATAAATGCTCCTGTTTCCATACGTTTGTGGTATCCCCACCGAATGTGCCGAGAAATATTGTGTGTTTCTTCCTCGGCCATACTGTTATAAAACGACAACCACAATTCACTGTTTACATGCCCGGTATCAATATTCTCCTTTTCAAACACCACATTGACATTCAGCTTTTTTAACTCTCGTATATAAAACAAGCCTTCCACGGTATTTCTAGCAAAGCGGGAAACCGACTTCACCAGAATGGTATCAATTTCTCCGGCCTGACAATCTTTTATCATCTGCTGGAAACCAGGGCGTTTCTGTGCACTGGTTCCGGTAATTCCCTGGTCGGAATAGATATCCACCAGAGTCCAGTCGGGATTACTCATAATTTTCTCCCGATAGTAATTTATCTGGAATTCATAGGAGTCCACCTGACTCTCTCGCTCTGTGCTAACGCGGGCATAGGCACAAACACGCTTTTTCGCTGTTTGCTGTGCTTTTCTCGGTTCAATTACAATTACTTCCGGCATCTATTTCACCTCGTCCCGTTTTGGTTAGCACCAACCATATCACAATTCTGTATAAAAAGCTACTAAAATCAGCTTTCACTTTTATCTTAATATATAAAACTATTTAAACCTTGCTCCAACGCATTTAAATTATTCTCTGTATTCTGCAAAATGCACAATATCGCCTACTCCATCCAATATCATAGTTGGTCTGTAAGCAAATGTATTCACGGTCTCTCTTGTAGATACCCCTGAAAGAACCAATACCGTTGCCATTCCACATTCCATACCAGAAATAATATCCGTATCCATTCGATCACCTATCATCACGGCTTCTCCAGAATGGCATCCTAGTAGATTTAAACCAGTACGCATCATCAAAGGATTCGGCTTTCCACAAAAATACGCCTGTTTGCCAGTCGCCAGTTCTATTGGAGCAACCAAAGCCCGACAGGCCGGTGCAATTCCATTTTCGATTGGTCCTGAAATATCTGAGTTAGCGCCAATCAATTTCGCCCCATTCATCACCAGATTAGTGGCCTTTGTTAATGTATCAAGGGAATAGCTTTTGCCTTCACCAACAACCACATAATCCGGGTTTACATCATTCATCGTAATACCTGCATCATATAATGCATTTAATAATCCTGCTTCTCCAATTGCATATACCGAACATCCTGGAGATTGTGCTTTTAAAAAAGCTGCTGTTGCTAATGCACTGGTGTAAAAGTGTTCTTCTGAAACATTTAGCCCCATACGCATCAATTTCTGCTGCAATTCCTTTGGTGTTGAACCGCTATTATTCGTTAAAAAAAGAAAGTCCTTTTTTTCTCTCTGAAGCCAATCGATAAACTCTACAACACCAGGAAGAATCTGATTGCCATGATAAATCACACCATCCATGTCACATATAAAGCCCTTTTTGTCATTGAAATCTATCATTTGCTTATACCTCTCTTTTATTAAATTTCCTCAATTGTGAATTCACAGCTTTAGTATACAACTCCAGATTTATCTGTCAATAATGCTATGACGCAACATGCGATAATTTTACATACATTTTACGCTCTTTTAAAAATAGCATACCTTTGCCTAATTGGTATGAATATTTCCAATGTCACTTGCAAGGAGGCATAGTTAAAATTACAAAAATATGCGTCACGTTTGTTAATTCAGAAAGCTATCAAATACTTCACTCTGCAGACTATATTTTTTTATAATGTAGCCTTTTGCTTTCTGCATCTGCTCCTGTGTGATTTTTTGATTTATATAAAGCTGTTCCAGTTTTTCTGAAACAGCGTAATACATTACTACTTGTTTTATCCTTGTTGATGTCATGTCCATCATATGTATCACTCCATTTTTAGTGATATTTGCTGTTCTTTCAGAATTTCAAAGTCATCTTCATCAGGAATCAGCGCCAGAGTGCTGCCATTGTCCCAGTCGACATGGATACTTCCAATGTCATCTACGAAATGCACGGTTCCCGTTAACCCTTCCTGCATTTGCGATTCGCCGCTCATGCAGAATAATCTTACTCTGGTTCCTTCCGGATACTTTTTGCGCAGGCGTTCAATCTCTTTTCTCATGCTGACACCTCCAGAATATTCAAAAATCCAATCATCAGACGGCACATGGTCATGTGCTCCACGGGACTCCCACCCCAATGTTTTGCAAAGCTGCCCCCATTGCGTGCGACGGATTGGCTACCGCTCAAGCTGTGGCTGGACAGGTGTATCATTATTCCTTTACTGCAATCCTGGCTGCTTCACAGACCAATGTGCAGTATCTGTCTTACTGTTTTCGCTCGAATGAAAAAACATTCTTCATGACGCAGTAAACAAACCAGTTCCTGCTGTAGAGAATGTACCTAATGATGCATATTCTTTTTTTGTAAAAATCACCACCTCCACAAAAAACATAAAAAAATATTCTAAACAAAAACCTGCTATCCAACTCCATGGACAGCAGGTATAATAGAAAATATTACAGTATATAAAATATGCAATTTAATTTCTAATTTCGTGTGATTTTAAATGCATTTCACTTGTGATAAAACATCAAGGCAGAAACACCCATCGCTATAATAGTAAAGCCATTTGTATTCCACCCAATAGCAGATATTACTTCACTCATATTAATTAGATATGCTAAGATCAGCGAAATAAGAAAGCAAAGCAAATTCGCTACTATTCCCGCTATCTCAAAATTATTATTTGCTCTCTCTGCAGAAGTTACAAGAAGAATCTTTCCTTTGCTTCCCCTAAAATGGATCAGCACCGTTCCAAGCACAAATAATAAAGACCAGATATTAAGAATGTCCGATATTGTTTTGTTAGCATCAAACAAATGAAGACATCCTACAAGAATGAATATTACACCTACTAAATTAATAGCTAACAAATGAACAACACGTTCTTTCGAAAGTTTTTCATTCATAGTTATATTTCCTCCCCGTTACTATGAAATCTTGTTTTTAAATTGTTACTGAAATATCATTCGCAATTCTAATATTGCTATGCCAGAAATTAAATGTATCAAGTCCATGTGTTACATCATCATAGACACGAGCTTTTCGTTCAGGATCCCTAATCGTAAGTATAAGACAAACTTCTTGACTTAGAATAAAATGTTCTAAGACTGCACGTTGTTCCGTGTGCTCACGAAATAATCCCCTCATCGATAAATACCAATTTTTATCAGCCGTTGCATAATTCTGGCGATTTGCCTCGGATAGTTCAGATAAATCTACCGCATATTTTTTTACCGGGTAATATTTATCACCATACTGTATCAGCAATCGTTCTCCAAGCGCAAAGTCACTGTTCTGCTCTTTCATGAGCCTTTTGCTATATAAAGGCTCCCGAAATAAATTTTGTGAACCTTGGCGTCCTACCGGATTAAGGATATTGCGCTTGTTAATATCACGTTCCATTTTTTCGTCATAGGAACCGAACTTAATATCAACATTGGACTGACAATATTCAATACCTTGAGTTGGGTCTAAGATTGGATCATATACAAGAGTGGCAATTATTTGACCCACATAGTATCCATTTCGGATAAGTGACTTTGGCATAGGAAAATCCATGATGTCAATATACTCACCTTTAGAAAGCGTATCGCGTAAAATCAATGTTACTTCATATGGGTCATTGTATATAATATCAGAAACATTTTTAGGAATCCCAAAACCCATTTGCTTGGTTCTCTCTGTTGTTGGAATCTGTACACCTCTCGGATAAGAAGCCGAGTGAATAATCAACCCTTTAATAAGCAGTGGATCAAAATCTTCATCAAGCTCCTGAAATAATCCGGTTGCTAACGCAGCAACCCTCGGAGTAGAAAAACTTGTTCCTACATTGCTGACTATCTGACCATCTGAAGAAAAGGACTTTACTCCTGTCGTAACTATTTTCCCATGATTATCAATCCCTGCGTTTCCTCCGTAATGAGATATCTCAGGTTTAATAATAAATTCCGGACCAGGTCCGACTCTCGTAAAAGGTGAGGGATTATTGATTTCTGAAAAATCATCTTTACCTTTCGCGTGAGCCATCGAACCAACCACCAATGATCGAATAGAATCAGCACCCTCATGAATGCGCCCTTTAGGTAAATTGGAAACGAAATTTCTGCAATTTCCTGCAGATTTGCAAATCAAAATATTGTATTTTTCCTGTAAGGCATCTAAAGCAATTGCAAAATCTGAAAATTTAGTATCACAGACTTCACGGGTAATGCTAATAGAAAGATTCCACACCTTAACTTTTTCATGATTTGCCTCAATTGCTTCGCGAATATTAGCAATAAGATCGTCTTCGTCAAGACCTTCTTTTGCTGTATCTGGAAAAACTGCTGCATCGAACAGCTTGATACCTTTATGGCCTACCCAGTTCTTACCTTCACAGATGTCACCATATAAAGCAACACCGGCGACAAATGTTCCATGCGTTGGGGCTATAACTTCATTTGGATAAACAGTCCACCTTTTATCCGTCATCCAAGGAGCCAAGTGTGGAATTGAAGCAATACCATTATCAAGCACTCCTAATGTTTCATATCGTTGATTGCTTTCAGGATAGATAATTTCAATATCAACATCATTCAGGGATGTATCTAATGTAACAACATATTTGGGCATCGGCTCAATTGAAAAAAGCATTTCGTTATTGTCATCTTCAATAAAACTATCGAGAATCGCCTGAGAAACATTTTTTATTTTATAGATTGGAACTTGACCTGCATAAAAAGTCTTTTTAAAGTCAAGTTTATGAGCAAGCAGTGAATTCTCAAATTGTCGTTGCATTGCTACATTTGTCTCATAATCTTGAAAATCAATCAGTTTTACTTTATATGTTTTTTCACCTTCATCTAACTGAACCAACGGCTCAAATTTCCAAAATGTTTCCAAACAGGAAATTGCATAACTATTTCGATTATAATCCTGAATTCGATTTGCGACTTCGTTCATCTGAGAAATTGAATCAATTTTTACAATAAGTTCGTCTGATTTTGTCAAGCCAATAACATTGCTTTTATCCGTTGTCTGGAATAAAGAAGTAATGTCTTTTCTACGCGACTTCGCAGTAGCGTCATCGCACATTTTCGCAATAAAAACGAACGGAACCGAAGATTTTCGGGCAATTCGATTATTAATAATGTTTGAAAACTGATTGAATGCAGTCAACAATTCTGTAGCACGTTGAATTAATGCATCACCATCAAGGAGCCATTTAGGTGGTTCAGAATTGCCTGCTCCTTCTATTCGGAGCTCATCTACTTCACGAGGTGCAAAAAATTTAATTGGTAATTTTTCATTATCCATAGATTATAACTCCTCTCTGTCAATTTTTTTAGAAATGCCTTGAATTTTTCGTAACGGAATAGATAAACTATCGTTAATTTCTTTATGTGTAACGCCATTCTTTAACAGATACTCAATAAGATTATCTTCATTTTCAATTATATGGTTTTTATAAAAAAAGATGGATTTCAATACATCGCAATTTGTTAAGCTGCTTCTACCCGAAAGAATTACTTCTCTTACGGCATTAAATGTTACTGTTTTAATATCAGAGTGACTAAAACCTAATAAAGCATCAATGACTCCATTAAGTTTCCTTTCATTTCCCATAAAATTATTTTCTTTATCGGCGAGTAAAAAAGTGAGTAGTCTTTCAATCTCTTGCTTCTGTGGTTTTTCAAGAAAAACAATTGTATTGAATCTTCTCCAAATTGCCGGATCTAATAATTCGTGATGATTTGTCGCTGCAATAAGTATACTATCATTGCTAAAAGTATCAATATTTTGTATTAAACTGTTAACAACTCGTTTTAATTCGCCAAGTTCATTTTTGTCATCTCTTAACTTCGCAATAACATCGAATTCATCTAAAAACAAAATACATTCTCGCCTGGATGCATAATCAAAAATTTTCCTAATATTTTTTGCAGTGCTTCCAAGAAGCGATGAGACTAAACCATCTAACCTTGCAGTTACAAGTGGAAGCCCTGTAACACTAGATATATACTGTGCCGCTGTTGTTTTCCCACATCCAGGAGGCCCATAAAGTAGTAATGTGTTTGATACATCAAGACCTGACTTCAACAATATATCTCTATGTACATAGCTTTCTACAAAACTGTGTATAGCATCTTGTGAATATTTGCTAAATATGACTTGTTGCAATTCTATTTGTGGTGTAGTAACTTCAACTATGTCCATTCTACTTTCGGTATCTACAGGTTTTGTTGAAAAACTGTCTAGAGAAGTCAATGCCCCTCTCTTTTTATTTAACGTTAACCTAATTTTCTTGGCTAGTGATAGTTCTCCTTGACTCTCGAGATTATCAGCTAAAACAGTGGCATAGTTAATGACTTTTTCTCTGTCATTAACTAGTCCACCTTCAATTATTTTTATAATTTCAGTATACATAATGGATCACCTCTCATATTATGTTAACAGTATATTCATTTTCATTTCAAAAGTCAATATTTTGTATTTATATTTGTTTATTTTGTTATCAGAAGTTGAAATACCGTTATTTGTGCAGAAAGAACTGTAATTATGTTTCCTATTCCTGTTTATTGAGTAAATTAACTAGAGCGGAATGTTAATCATTCAAATAAAAAAAGATACTATTTTTGAAATAATATCCTTTTGCTAGATTTGTTATCGTACAGGGTGTTTTCAAATTTTTAGCAGGAACCTGTTAAAATTTTTTTATTTATGCTCTAAAAATGCGAATCAGATACTTTTTACGCAGGCGTTCAATTTCTTTTCTCATCCTGACACCTCCAGAATATTCAAAAATCTAATCATCAGACGGCACATGGTCATGTGCTCCACGGGACTCCCACCCCAATGTTTTGCAAAGCTGCCCCCATTGCGTGCGACGGATTGGCTACCGCTCAAGCTGTGGCTGGACAGGTGTATCATTATTCCTTTGCTGCAATCCTGGCTGCTTCACAGACCAATGTGAAGTATCCATCTTACTGTTTTCGCTCGAATGAAAAAACATTCTTCATGGCGCAGTAAACAGACTGGCTCCTGCTGCAAAGAATGTACCTGATGATGCGTATGCAGTTGTAGATAAGCAGTTCTTTTTCTGCCTATACGAAAAGAAGAATAAAAAACACGTCCGGTTCCAAAAAAATATCCTGAACTCAAAAATTTGAATTCAGGATATTTTTCTTACATTTGTATTTTGAAATTCATAACAGCCACAATCAGCTTAATTTCCAACTCACTGCATAAGTCTTCATCAACGATTACTCTGTTTTTCCCGGTCTGATCTGTTATCACTGTCTGTGCCAGTTTCCGAATTATCGGTCTGTAAAATTCTAATATATACTTCAATGCATCAACATTTCCATCTTTGGCTGCTATAATCGTTGCAAAATCTATATATTTTTCACACGCGTTCCTCATCGGTATGACCTCCCATATAATTTCGCATCATATCAATAGCCCTGGAACGTCTATATGCCACTGTACTCCGTCCTTTATTAATCAATCTGCCAATTTCTGAATCTGTCAGACAAAAAAAATATGCCAGAACAATAATCTTTCTATTCTCCTCACTTAAATACATCAAGGCATCAAATAGATATTCATCTCTGATTCCCCAAAGCGATGATTGCATCGCCAGATACCCTGAATATTCATATGCCACCTCCGTATATATCATGGATTCTAAGTAAGGCTCTTCTATGTCCATAAGTATTTCATTTTGTTCCTTTCTCCCCTTATGCCAATAATATCTGGTTTTTTCATTTTTCAAAGATCTGAAAATATAAACATAAAACTGTTTTTCTACACGTTCCTGAATATCTTCCGTCATATCTTTTCCTCCTTTGTAAAGAAAGGAGAAGAAAAGATATGCTTACTTCCAAAATCATTTCCAAAAACCAATATTCATCTTCCGTGGAACTTCATCTATATTTTTACGCAAATTTTCAGTTAATTCAAACATAAACCATGCTTTTTTGAAAATAATCCGTGTTTGTGGTAAAATATTCATATAAAATAGCGAAAATGAGAGGGGGCTATACCTATGAGAATTGCAATTTGCGACGATGTATTACAATCCAGAACTCATCTTGAACAAGCGGTTCGCTCTTATTTTGTAAATAAACATTATACCTTATCAAATTTAGAACTGTATTCGGACGCCCTGCAACTGCTGGCTGCACTTTCTCAGAAAAAGTATTTTGATATTATTTTTCTGGATATCGAAATGCCTGGTATAAACGGGCTCGAATGTGCTGAAAAAATACGCGAACATTCTCTTGATACAATGATAATTTTTGTAACAAACCATGACCAGTATGTCCGCGCTGCTTTTTCAGTTGAAGCTTTCGATTATATTGATAAACCTGTTTCCTGCGACAAAATTGTTCCTGTATTGGATCGATGCCTTAAAAAATATCAGGCGTTATATACCAGAATTCTTTTCACTTCTAATAAACAGCATATTACCCTTATGCCAAAAGAAATCGTTTACGTTGAAAGCTTTCGTAAAGAGGTAGTTTTCCATCTGATATCCGGAGCCACATATAAGTTGACCTATAAAATTGGTGACTGTGAAAAGCAACTGGTAAACTACAATTTCAGCCGATGCCATTTAAGTTATCTTATTAATTTGAATTATATTAATAGTATTCAAGATAAACTAATTTTCTTAAAATATTCTCCTAAACCCGTCACCATCGGCGGAAGATACCGTGAAAAATTTCTGGACGATTTTATGCGCTTTCAAACACAAAAGAGGAGATGACAACCAATATGAATTTTCTCATTGATATTTTTGGCTGCAGTGTCGAAATTATTTTGCTGTACTATTTCTATAGAAAATTATTAGGTAATTCTAAATATAATCATTTCGTTGAAATTATTTGTTACATTGCAATGGGATTTTTTCTTTTATTTCTTTCAATTATCTCATTATCACCGATGGTTAGAACGTTTCTCGTTGTCTTACCTATCTTATTTTTACTTTGTTTATATAAACAGGAACTTAAACTTAAGCTATTATATGGAATGGTATACTTGTCGATTCAAGTCATGTCCGAATCTTTTACAAAATCCATATCGTTACTCCTTGATATTAATAACTTAGGGACTATTGGTTATATCGAAGGGGTTACTATTTCAAAAACAATTGCTTTGTTTGTAATCATATTGTTTACACGGTTCCTACATGTACGTAATGTTCAATTTTCGAATTATCTCACATTTTCTTTGCTGTTAATTCCATTCTTTTCTTTAATTCTGATTTATGAATTGCGAGATATCATTTATATTCTGAATACACCTATCAATTATTTTAAATATTTACTCGCCGTAATCTTACTGATTGCTTCTAATCTGATTCTTTTCTACCTTTTTGAGAAAAACTCGGAGCTTCATTGGGTGAAGGAAAGAATGCTGATCCAAGAAACACTTTTAACCGAACAGAAGAACTATTATGAAAAAGCGGTCTCTATGTATCAGGAAAACCGTCAGCTCGCTCATAACTTCAAGAACCATCTGTTAATTATCAACGGATATGTGCAAAATAATCAGTTATCTCCGTTGGCGAACTATATCGGCAGCTTGACAGATATGATACAAAGCACTTCTACGATTTGTTCTGGTCATGCCTCTATTGATGCTGTCCTCTCCTCCAAAAAAGATGCTGCAAAGCAACAGTTAACTGAGTTCAATTTAATTGAAATGACACTTCCTATCGCAACTTTAACAGCCGAAGAGGACATCGCCATCATTCTTGCAACAAGCCTGGATAATGCTCTGGAAGCTACAGCTAAAATCTCAGATACTTCTTCTCGCTGGATCAATCTGTTATTACGTCACGATGCAGCCTATCTGTATCTGCAAATTGAAAACTCTACTGCCGAACCCGTACAAATATTGAATAATACAGTACGGACAACAAAATCTAATCCAGATAACCATGGTTTTGGACTTCGAACCATTCATAATCTGGTAGCAGAACATAGTGGAAAAATAAAATTAACACATGAAGAAAATGTTTTTTCTCTCACGATTATGTTGCCAATCAATTAATCCCTTATATTTCCTGTTTTTGACCTATACCTCGTATATGTAATCCGTACCAAATTTATATACAAATGAAAAAAAGCTATGCTATAGTTTTGGAAAAGGAGTTGTAAAGATATGCTTCACAACATTTCCGAAACGATAGCATCTTTTTTTGTTCAAAAACAGTTCATAACGAAAGAACAACTCACTGTATACACCTACTGCTTTGAATTTCTGCTGTCTATTTTATTATTCTGGACAAGCATTTTTCTCCTGGCCTGGGTTACAGGCAGTATCATCCCTACATTGTTTTATTACGTTACTTTTTACATTTTTCGAACAGCAATTGGCGGCTATCATGCAAAAACACATTTGCGCTGTTATATACTTTCCATGTTAACCTTTAGTCTGTTTTTGATTATTTCTCATGTATTGCAGTTTTTTGCCGTGCACATGTTCTTTACACTTCCATTACTGATCTTGTCAGGGATTTTGATTTGGCGATATGCACCAATAGAACACAGCAATCGACCATTCACATCTCAGGAATATCTCAAATTCAGAAAACGGAGCCGGATTTTGTTAGTCGCTTTCTCGGTTGTCATCCTTGGACTGCATTATTCCACACAGACTCAAATTTATGGATTCTATGTGGTTTATGGCATTACGCAGGCAGTTATATCTTTGCTGGCTGCATATAAACTTACTACACGAAAGGAGTTAAAATCATGAAACGCTTTGCAACAAAAATTACAACCTCATTCTTAGCCTTCACATTTTTCTTAGGACAGTTAAGTACTAACTTAGCTTGTTTTGGTGATTATTATCAGCCTGAAGTACCAGCAGAATTAAGAAAATAAGAGTAAAACAAATAATGGGGGAAGCTTTAATTAAAAAGCTTCCCCCATTATTTGTTTTTTACAGTGTTAACAGTGTACCTATACCGCTTAAAATAGTTGCGATGTCTGCCATGCCAGATAAGCAGTTTTTTAATTTGTCACAACAGTCTTGCATTGTTTCCCGGTCATTTTCTCCCAACGCCTCTGTAAGTTTCCGTAATAAAAACTTCTCTCTCCGTCTATCGCCTTCTAAACTTGTAATCTTCTGTTCCAGATTTGCCAGAAGAATCCGTATGGTTTCATCCTGCTCTATTGTTGTCTTTGTTTGTGTAACAGTTATTTCATTCTTGATATTACTTCCGGTAATTACGGCTCCCGAAAAATTTATCACATTATTCATATTAGCCTCATTTCACGACCCTGTTACTGATATCAGAATCTTTAATTATGCTGTTTGAAAAATCAATTACAATATTCTGTGTCACTCGTTCATTCACGTTATTCTTAATTACAACTAAAACTCTTTTTAAAAAACCTTCGTCTTTGCAAGGAAACTTTAATGTTAAACCGGAATTCAACTGAATTAATAAATATCGGCCATTCTGCATGTATGAATAAACCTGCCAGCCAATATAACCAATACCCAGAAGAAATACAATCCACCCTACTACATCCGCTCCAGTCGCCTGAAAAAATAATCCAAGCAACGCCATGATTACTGCTGTTCCATTCGGCATAAATCTGTCTTTTATAACTGTTGCATAGGAAATATTTCTAATCTGCAAGAATGAGCCTTCATATTCAAAAACATTATCTTTAATTACCAATTGATCAGTAACAATTTCTTTATCATTTTTATCAAATAACCCCATCATTTCCACCATCCTTAGTCTTGTTTATTATTTAGCGTTGTTTCACTAAATCATAGCCGCTGGCATCATTTTCACTTTTATCATAGGCATTATCAATATACTTTTGTGGGTTTGCAAGAAAGTCTTCTTCTGTTACAAATGCAATATAAGAACCGTTTAAATAATCATACGATTTGCACTTCTCACATGCGTATACTACCGGGTTCTGATTGTAACGATTTTTATTAATAATATCAAACAGCTTGTCTGCGTGATACCTTGTATTAACATGCCCATCTTCCCTGGTTACCGTATATTGTAGCCAATCATAATTTCCGTCAACTTTTTGAATAACACCAACTACCCCATTGGTGTGTGATGTACGCCCTTTACGCGAAATACTCTTAAGACAATACTCAATCTCCCAGTCAATCCAGTTACTTTCTTTCATATTCGGAGACAGAATCACAATTGTAACAGACGTATCATACATCATATCTTTCAGATTCTTCTTTATATTTTCTGTAGAAGTATCTGTTAAATCAGGAGAGTCACTTGTCTCCCCTTTATAATAGGTTGCATCATCACCTAATGCATCAATAATGTCATCGCGTAATTGACTTGCTTCACTATACTTATAGGAAATAAATGTTTTATGCGACATTTTAAACGGCTCCTTTCCACTTCAAATAAATTATCAGCACCGCTATTATGATTAAAGGTACATAAAACAGCCAAATCGATGGGGAAGAAAAACACTTTTCCACGGTAGCATCCGCATCATATGTTTCACAACACGATAGCTTGATTTTCAATGAAAAATCTACTGGCCTTTTTCCAGTCCGCACCTGTTCATACACATATCTGAATTTTCTTTCGATTTTCAGATAATAAATATCCAAAAACATAAACAATAAAATCGGTACTAACGCCAATCCTAACATTTCAATACATAAGTCTTTGTAATTCCAGGTTGCCACACCAGCAACGATTGTCGCTGCAAACCCTTTAAAAATAGACGATATCGTAGACATCCTGCCGATTGGTTCTTGCAGCATCTGCAAATATAATATTTTTTTCTCTTCTTCTGTCATTAAACATCTTCCTTCGTATCTACAAATCAATGCAAATTACTACTTACACACTCGTTCCTTTATTTCCATTAACTTATACAATGAATCAAGCGGATATTGCTGTTTCTCATCCGATAACTTTCTAGCCCAGTTCAAAAGGTTATCACAAGAAATTGTTTTCATATGATCTAAACTAAGTGGATGCAAAATTTGCAGATTATAGACATTCTTATATCCTTCTGACGCATGTTCCAAAAGAAACTTCTCTCTATGTGCCTCCTTACTTTTTCTTTGAATAATCTGTGATAATCCAATTTCCGAATACAGCCAAGGCGAATATGTGTAGCATTCCTCAAAGCGTTCATCCCTAGTTGTAGAATTGCCTGTATTAATAAAAAACAAACACTCTGTTTTATCCATCATTTTTGCCAACGCATTGTTCAGCATCATATGAACATGGCTCGTTGTCACATTTCTTTTTGTGTAATTGTACATCTGCGATCTAGAGTTCCAACAATATTCATCATCTAATTTTTTTAAAAGTATATCGGAGTACCCCCACACCCCAGAATCTACAAATGCTTTTACATCGCATTCTTCATACAACCACCCAGAAAGAGCAATAACAAACTCTTCGTCCCTATGAGAATGTGAAAGAAAAATATCCGCTTCCACTGCAGGGAACCAATCATCTTCTATCATTTTCCCATCGAGAATGTCATTTTCCACAACATATTTATCCAGAATTCCTTCTACTTCTGTTTTATCTCTTTCGAAAAGCTGCGCTCCTTTTTGATAATAATAGTCTCTTCTACTTTCATCATTTTCAAAAAGTTCTGTCAGACCACCATTCTCTACGCTCAAATTAAAACAGGTATACATATAAATCGACTTCCTTCCTTTTCAAAAATAAAAGTGCTATAATCAACCTACATTGACTATAGCACTTCCGGAATATTTTTTCTCAATTTTAGTACACTTCGCTATTACGCGGTATCAATTTGTTTTTTGAAATATTTTCCTATTTCACTTCTAATCTGTAACAACTATTACGTTTATAAAGCTGGACTGGTTAAGATGTTTCTTCATAATTCATGATACTTTCGTTTTTTCATATAAATCACCGTAATTATGAACGCAACTGCCATCATAGCAAGATACGCATAATATCCCGGTAGTATATAGCGCATTTCAAATGAAATGTCACCAATAAAAAAGCTGTAACGCTTCCACCAGATATAAATCGCCAGAAACGCATTCAGAAAAAGTGCACCATAAACAGCAAGTAGATACTTTGGCTGCCATCGTTCCCACAATAGATATTCGAACAACGCCACGCCAAACAGATACAAAAAATTACCGATTAAAACCGTTTCAATACCACGGCATGTATTGATATTGGGTGTCCCGAACCATGTAAAAAATATACCAATCTGCCCAAAACAAAAAATAAATTTTAAGAAATACTTATCTATCCGGAGCTTTTTCATAGGTTAAATCCTTTCATTCTTTATATAGCAATAAGTTATTACTTGTCATATCAATGTTTTGTAAAGCACTGTGAAGCCAGTATCGGCAGTTTAAAACCTTTTAATTTATACACATTTCTAATATTTTCATAATTTCTTCTGCAGATAAATTACTCTGCCCCGTTATCTGATTTGATTCATGAATCCACAGATAACTATATACGCCGTCTTTCAAAATCAACTGCACTTCTTCTGTGCCTATATAGCGAATCTCTGGCTGAACACCCTCTGTATCAATGATATATGTCATGCCATTTTCATCCGTTAATAATCGCTGTTCAAATTCGAAATAGCTATTTTCATTTTGAAACAGTATATGCATACTGGATTCCGTTTCCCGATAGCTTGTCTGCTGCATGCCTTCCGGCAGATAATTCAGCGTTATCGGCTTAAATTCACTATCAGCGGCTTTATTTGATTGATACCGATATTCTGTATACTCGATTACAACCGTTTCTATTACCTCTACCAGTTTCTGATAGCCGGCCAGAACCGCCTCCGGCATTGTAACACAAGCCAGTAAAAAACATAACAGAACTGCTGCCATACCGTTTCGAACATAATACCGCCACCCCATGGACACTTTTGCTGGCGGTACTGTTCCATCTTTCACCTGCTGAATCAGTTCCTCCATTTTTCTTTCAAACTCTTCTGAAAATTCATGTTCCATACACTCTTCTTCATCCGGTAATTGCGCTAAAAGGATTTCGTCTGCTCTTCTTGCCGCCCGTCGCAGCTGTTCTTCTGTAAATTTCATCTGTCATACCTCCTCCAGCAATATCCGGAGTTGCCGACGGCCCCTGCTTAACAGTTGATCCACTTTTGACACCGTATAATCTAAAAGTGCAGCTATCTCCCGATTACTGTACCCTTGAGAGTACTTTAAAATAATAACCTGCTGATATGTCGGTGATAATTTCAAAATAGCTTCCGTCAAAAGCAGTTCCTGCTCGTTGTCATGTTCCTTTTCCATATGCATCGCCGCCTCCATGACAGTTGTGCGATTATATTCACGCTGCCGTGTCCGATACAATTCGATTGCCCGTCGTTCGGTAATCGTTACCGCTAGACGCCTGGTACTGGCAGAATCCACTTCTCCAATCCTGTGTATATTCTGTGCAATCTGAAAAAATGCAATATTGACTGCATCCTCAGCCAGATGCATATCCTGCAGCAAATTATTTGCACAATGGAGCATTAACCCCTTATATCGATAATATAGCTCTTCAAATTTGCTTTGATTCGCTTCATCATCAATCATCGCTAAACATATCGTTAATATCTTCAAATGCATCCCTCCAAAAAACCTCTCTATATTCCATATCGATTTAACGTTGTAAATTCTGACAATATGTAAAAATATTTTTCATAAACAATATGCCGCAGCAGAATTCTATGTTATCCACCGCGGCACTTTTAATTTAATTGCTATTGTTTTCAACTTCTTTCAAAACTCCAAAATATTTTTTTGATTTTTCCGTAAGCATGAGAAAAATACATATTATGTTGCAGGTAATCGCAAAATAAACAATCGACACATAATATCCCGTTTTTTTACCTTGCGAAAGCCATCGCATCATTGCACACTGTAAAATAAATACTGCAATACCTGGGGCAAAGTCAAAACATAAATAGTAAATTAATTTTTCCAGCGAATACGCTGTTGACATACTATCTAGCATTGCACCAACCATGATAATCAGCCCAATTACCATAAAGCAGTTTATCAGAAACAAATAAACAATGATTGCCACGATTGTGCCAGGGCAATCCTCGTTCGCAATTTTTTCTTTTATTGTCATATAAGTCTCGCCCCCGATTACGATTTGTGTTACATCACCTGCTGTCTCTTTCAGCTTCTATTTTTATATGGTTCTAGTTACTATCTGTAATTTTAACATGACTGCCCTGTAACGCTGTCATCATATATTCCTGACCTTCTTTATAACCCTGTAATTCATCACGCTGCCGAATTTCAGAATTTTCTGTAATATTTTCTGTTATCCATTCACCGGCATTGATTTTCATCTTATCACCAATTACAATTCCTGAATCATATATGTTTTGATTTTGTTCCTTTTCAAAAAAAACTTCAATTATACTATATTCCAGATTGCGACTGACAATTTCCAGATTGCCGCCCTCAATGATAATACGCTTATCCGTTTCACTTCGGTCTTCCTGACTTATTGTATTAAAAAGTCCTGCTCTGTCCGAATAAATCGTAACATTGCCGCCATACTGTTCGTAATGCCCATCTGTCTGTAGATTTATACCGACACCATCTACTTTAACCACACCATCATTTACAATGAAACCGCCGTTAGCACGAATACCGGTTGCATACACTTCCCCGCCATTGATAATCCAGTCATCATATATACTAATCATATCTGATGCAATTCCTAAATCAGCTGATGTTTCCGGTTTTCCAGCCTGTCGGATATTCACCTTGCCACTGTTAATTTCTATGTCTCCATCCATTACCTGAAACGGTTCGATAAAATTCTCGACTTCGACGCTCCCGTCATGCACAACAATTCCGTTTTCTGCACGAATCATTGTATTCTTTGCTGTTATGTCTCCACCATATTGTATATACTGTTCCTTTGTTTCAAACAGGCTACTAATCCGTTCCGTCTCATTCTGCATGGAAATGGTTCCTCCATGCATTTCTATATCTGATGTAGATACCAGCCCTACCCGCAGATTTTCTCCAGTAATATCCAATCTTCCGGTTCCATCGATATAAGTGGTTCCCATGCCAGAAAAAGCTGTAATGATGGTATCTTCTTTCGCCCGAATATGGATTCTGTTTTTAGAACCTTCTGCCAGAACAATCTGCGCCAGGTTCGGCAGCTGAAATGCTGTCCCACCTTCCACTTTACGCGCATCCCATACCAAATCCAAACCATCTAGTATCAGATTCTTTTCTTCTGCATTCCAGTACCAGCCATCACCCTGCTGGTCTTCTATAACATCCTGTAAATTAATCGGTTCCCAATTCTCCTGCGACGGTGTATCATTTACGGAACAACCGGCCAGAATAATGAACAGAACCAAACTACACAGTATCCAGATTTTCTTTGGCATAGACTATCACCTCTTTTTCAAAGAACTTCGTTATTGACTGGTTATCGAAACCTGTTTGCTTTGCAGTGCTGTCAGCAAATATTCTCTTTCTTCTGAAAAATCCTGCAAGTCATCCCTCAATCGAATTTCTGAATCTTTTGTAATATCCTCTGTTATCCATTCGCCATCATTGATTTTCATATTATCACCAATTATAATCCCTGTGCCAAGAACATTCTGCCCCCGTTTCTTTTCTAGAATCAACTCAATCGCATTATACCGTTCGTCGGTGCAAGTAATGTCCAGTTCTCCGCTATTCAGGACAACTCTATTTTCCGCTACATTGTCTTCAGCAGAATATACCCAGTTTCCAATACCGGCATAATCAGAGGTAATGCTAACGTTACCGCCATTCTGGATAAACGCACCCCTAATGCCTACATTCAAACCAGCATCAGAAACCGTCACATTGCCGCCATTCACCTCAAAAATCCCATTGGTGTATATCCCTGTTGTAAATAAATTACCATCATTAATCGTCCATTTATCATCACTTGTATGAATTGCCATTTGCTTCTCTGTATAATCTGCCCAGTCCGCTTCGTACCCCGGCAACCATTTTAATGCAACATTACCGCCATTCAGGATAATTTCATTTTTGAATTCCGACCTCATGCAATCACCGTAGCTTGCCAAAGAAATATCTCCACCATTGATAACAATTGCTTCCCGTGCTTCAATAACGCCTATCTCACTTTCAATAGTTCCACCATTTATTATCAGTTCGTTCCCTGCAGCTATGGCCCAGTTTTTATCATCCTGAATAGAAATATTCCCACTATTTATTGCAACCGTTCCAGAATTTGAATCAATTCCATATCTTGATTCACCTTTGAGTATTAACTGGCCATCTCCTTCAAAAGTAATGTTACCATTAGGCTCTTCACAAACAATCGCACTGATATTCCCACCAGAAGTCATAACTCCTATAATATTTACACTGCCATCCGATAGTTTTATTACACTATCCGGAGGTACTGTAATCGCACTGCCTGAAAATGATTCAGTCCCATCCCAGTACAACTCTAATCCATCTAAAACCAACACTTTTTCTTCCGCATACCATTTCCATCCACACCCCTCTTTATCTACTATAATTTCAACAAAATCTAAAGGTGCATCTGCATATTTTTGTTTATTCTCACTATTTGCATGCATTTCATTATTACTGCAACTCGTTAATAAAACCAGAAAAAAACATATAATACAAACCAATTTGTTTTTTACTTTTTGCATTAGCCTTCCTCCTCTGGTATTTGTCATAAAGGTGAACTGACACTAAATGTCAGTTCACCTTTTTCCACTTTAGATATACATCCCATTTAAATTATTTTGCCAAACTTTTCTAACTTCTTTTTCTACATACTGCAGTCTTCCTTCATATCCTTCTACCAGTTTTGGATTAATTCTAAATAGTTTCCAAGTATTATTCTTTTCGTCCTTTGCCGCCTGTAAATCTGTATCAAAGTGATACGTAATCCCTTCATATGAATTTTCTGCATAATGTAAGCATCTAAAACCTTTTTGACTAAAATACTTCTTAGTATTCCCGTTTGTCTGAGCATCTTGGTTTGTCACATACGGATTGTATTCATTAATAAACTCATACATTTTTTCCATAAAATTATTTACAGAAGATAAACTATCAAATTTGACATCAGCCAAGTCATATCCTAATAAACCAACTAAGCTTTCAACCGTTTCATCATACATTGGTATTTCAGTCTGTTTGACAATCGTGTATCCAACATTAACTGCAACAAACAGTTTCCCGACATGTTTTAAAACTGTATCTACTTCAGAATCTTTTAGATATTTATCAACAGCATCTAAACGGGCACTTGTAAATTCTGCGGTTGCATTCTTCACCACTTGCTCACCATCAATTCCCATTATAGAATTGCCACCCACAATACCTGCATTTTTTAAAGGTTTGTCTAATGCGTATCCTACTATTGCTTCTCCCACTACAGGTATCTTATCCGCAATTAAACCTTCTACTTGACTACTTAACATGTCTTTTGGAATAATCCGATATTCTTTTCTATCTCTACGATTATTGTATTCTACCTGAACATAGTACTCTCCTAACGGATCCACATACATCAGCGGATTGTTGATTACATAGGTATACTGCACCATGGTCTGTGGATTTCGTACATCGCCTTTTACCGGGTCAACGGCTGTGAAGCGTTTATCCCCCAGCTTGTTGGCTTTGGTGCTGCCGTGTTTGTCAGCGGTATCGTACATACGGGCTTTTGCATAGTACATGCCTAATACAGAATCTCTTTCATGACCGGTATAGGTTTTTACTAAATCCAGTTCCCGTTCGCCGCATTTCAGTACCGCATTATGGGTAATATTGCCCCATTCATCATAGCTGGTCCAGCTGGTGATTCTCTGGGTTACATCACTGGTCAGGAATTCACTGCTGCCCATATGATCCATATGATAATACAGCGGTAAATCGCCTTCTGCAGTAGTTACGCTGGCAGAACCGTTTGGAACGGTGTACGCTGTTACGCCCAGTTTGTCCACGCCATATACATAGCGATAGGTTAAACCTTCGTCATACAGTTCGTATTCCATCAGATTTTCCTGGCCATAAGAATTATAGTCAAGAACAAAGTCTTTCACAACATGACTTGTTTTATTTAATTCAGGACTTGCCGCAACTTCTTCTGCTGCCTTTTTGCTCTTAACTTTCGCTTTTCCAGTAGCTTCTTCCAGTACAATTTCACTATCAGAACCATCCTGTGCTGTCACTTCTGTTAATGCGGAAACTGCAACATCATGATAACCATATGCATTTTTCTTAATCAGCCATTCATTGGTTGCCAGCATCCCCAAACCGTTGAAATGATAGATACTCTGCTCACCCAGATCATTTGTACCTTTTACCATGCGGTTTGTTTCATCATATTCATACGCACCCATTACAATTTCTTTACTATTTTTATAGTAAATTTTCTGTAATGTGTTCCCACGGCTATCGTAGGTGTAATCGGTATGAGTTTTCCAGTTGTCATCGGTTTTAGTGGTAATCTGGTTCAGATTATTGAGCTTGTAGTCGATGATAACATTGTTGTCATTCCATTCATAGGTCAGGTTGCCTAAGCTGTCATACTGGTAGTTGCGCAGATACTGCCCATGGGTTTCATGTGCCTGCACCAGACGGTTCAGGGCATCGTACTGGTATGTCCAGTCTTCTTTTGCCTGCCCCTGACCATTGCCTCGCTTATACTCGCTGAGCATATTGCCGTAGGCATCGTAGGAATAGGTATGTTTAATGGTTTTCAGGTCTTTTTCACTCGGGTCAATATCCCAGATGCTTACCACACGGCCCATGCTGTCGTATTCATTTTCCACTGCCCAGCCGTTTGGATAGGTCTGTTTTACCACACGGCGCATCCCATCGTAGTCATAGCTTGTTACATTGCCGTTATTGCTTTCCGTAACGGTCTTCATATTCTGCACCAGGTCATAGGTGTAGCTTACCACGGTGTCATCCGGATATTTCACTGTAGACTGGTTCCCAACCGGGTCGTAGGTATATTCTACTGTTCTGCCTTTATGGTCGGTCACTTTTTCCAGCTGGTTTAACAAGTCTAATTCATAGGTGGTTGTCCCCAGCCAGTCATCCATTTTCACCAGTTCGCCGACTTTGTTGTACGCATAGTTTACTTCTTTAGAACCATTATAATTGATGTTGGTTACCAAATCAAGCGCACTGTACGCATAACGGGTTACCAGACCGTCTTTATCTGTTTTTTCAATCAGATTGCCGTTGCCATCATATTTGTAGGATTCCTGATTGTTCGCTGCATCAATCACAGTAGTTACCAGACCACGGCCATCATAGCTGTACAGCGTAATCTGATGCTCGTCCACACCATCCTGCTTGTCGATACGATGTAAATCGGTTTTCACCAGATTGCCCACTTTATCGTAAGTGAAGGATGCTACGGTACCTAATGCATCGATGGTCTGAACAATATTGCCGTTGCCATCGATTACATACTGGGTACGGTTGCCGTTTTTATCGGTTACTGCTGTCATCTGCCCCAGTTTGTCGTATTCATAGGTTTCTACGGTGCCATCCGGGCTGGTGGTTTTGATTAACCGATCCAGTGCATCGTATTCATAGCTGGTCACACCGTCCGGTGTGGTCATGCTGGTGGTATTGCCGTTGCCATCGTAGGTATAGCTGGTTTCATAGCCTTCGGCATCGATGATTTTTGTCACTTCACCACGGTCGTTATACTCGTAAGCGGTTACGCCGCCGCGGGCATCAGTCATGGTTACCACACGGTGCATATCATCGTAGGCAAAGGTGGTGGTATAGCCTTCCGCATTGGTCATGCTCAGCAGTTGTCCGTCTTTGTCGTAGGTATAGCTTGTTACAGCGCCTTCTTCATCCACGGCTTTTACCAGTCTGCCGTCGGCATCATACTCTACATACGCCTGATTGCCCTCTGCATTAATTCGTACAATAGCTCTGTTCAGAGCATCATACTGATACTTTGTTTTGTTGCCGTTGCCGTCGATTTCTGCTACGGTATTGCCCTGTGCGTCATATTCAAAACTAAAGGTATAACCTTCGGCATCCACATAGCTTGTCAGACGATTCAGGGAATCATAGTTGTAAACGGTTGTATACCCTTCCGCATCGGTAATTTTTGTGATGTTGCCCACTTTGTCATATTCCAGCGCTGTCACGCCGCCTAACGGGTCGGTTACACTTACTAAACGGCCATTGCCATCATATTTGTAAGTGGTGGTATAGCCTTCCTCATTGGTGGTACTGGTCAGGTTGCCTCTGCCGTCATAGGTATTGCTTTCCACACCTTCCATAGCATCGGTGGTTTTTACCAGATTGCCGACTGCATCGTAGTCATAACTGGTTACAAATCCTCTGGCATTGGTTACACTCACCAGTTTCCCTTCCGCATCATACACATAGCAGATAGTATAGCTTTCTTCATCAGTAATGCTTAATACCTGACCATTGGCATCATAGGTGTAGCCTACGGTTGTGCCATCGGCATTGGTCATGGTAATCACACGGCCTAATTTGTCATAGGTATACTGTGTGGTATGGCCTTCCGGATCGGTTACCGCGATAATCTGCCCCAGAGCATCATACTGGTAACTGGTTGCATTGCCTAATGGTGTGGTTTCTTTCACCAGCTGCCCGTTGGCATCGTATTCATAGTTTGTTACATTGCCTAATGCATCGGTTTCTTTTACCAGCTGGTTGTTGGCATCATACGCATACCGGGTGGTATTGCCGTTTTTATCGGTGGCAGCCACAATATTGTTATTGGCATCATATGCATACTGCAGTTTCCCGCCCTGTGCGTCGGTGATAGCGGTCAGGTTGCCAGCTGCATCATAGCTGTAGTTTGTACGATTGCCGTTGGCATCGGTTTCACTTGCCACCTGCTCCATGTTGTCATAACCGGTTCTGGTTACACCGCCCAATGGGTCGGTTACCGAAATCAGATTGCCTTCGCTGTCATAGCCATATCTCCAGGTATAGCCATCTTCATCAGTATAGCTGATCATGCGGCCATAGCTGTCGTAGGTGTAGCTGGAGGAATACCCAAGAGCATTCACTTCGCCCACCAGGTTGCCCGCTTTGTCGTAGCTGTAACTGGTGGTATGGTTCATTGGAGAAGTTTCCGATGTCAGGTTGTTCTGAGTGTCATAGGTATAGCTTGTGACATTGCCCATCCAGTCGCTTTCACTCAGGTTAAACCCGTTACCGTCAACCGTGTAGTTCAGCTCATTGCCGTCGGCATCGGTTACTTTTAACAGTTTGCCTGCAATACTGTATTCGTAGCGGGTTTCGTGGCCCAGTGCATCGGTCATGCTAACCATACGGCCCTGATTATCATAGGTATAGTTTGTGGTATGACCTAACGGGTCGGTCGCGCTCCGCATATTGCCAGCCGAATCATAGGTGTAAGTTGTGGTATTTCCTAATGCATCGGTTGCGGCAACACACAGATTCATGGTATTATATTCGTAACGGGTGGTATTCCCGTTGCCGTCTGTCGCAGCAATGACATTGCCGCGGGAGTCTCTGTCATAACTGGTGGTATGTCCATTGCGATCCGTCATAGCAATCAGCTGATTATTTGCGTCATAATCGAAAAACTCGGTTGCACCGTTCGGATAGGTAATGCTGGTAACATTACCATTCTCATCATGTCCATACTGCCAGGTATGACCCAGACGGTTGGTATAGCTTGTACGCTCGTTCTTTTCGTTATAGGTAAAGTATTCTGTGCCGTCATTGGTGGTATCCGAGATAATGCGATAGAATACATCGTACTCAATGCTCTGGAAGTAGCCATTTTCACCGGTACAGGTATTCACTCTCGACTCCCCGTCATAGGTAAAGTAGAAATTGCCTTCACCCTCTACATACTGTTCCACCACTCTGTCCTTGTCATCATATTCGTTGGACAGATACACATCCCCGTTAAAGTTCTGAATGGTCAGTAAATGATGGCTGTCATCATAGGTATACTGTAAGTCATCCCCATCCGGGTTTACTGCACTGGCTAAATCGTCGCCATCATACTGGAAGGTTACGCTTCTGCCGGTTCCATCAGTTACACTGCTCACATAATCACCGGAATAGGAGAATGTCAAGGTGCCGGTATCGGTGGTAACGCTGCTCAGTTTGTCACCACTATAGCTAAAACTTGTTACATCACCATTCAGCTTTGTAATGCTTACAATATTGCCATCGGCATTAAAGTCATATACAGTGCCGTCTTTATGGGTCAGTACATAGCCGCTGCCGCCTTTTTCAAAGGTAAAGGCAGAACCAGGTTTCGAACGATACGAACCATCATAATCCATCTCGAAATACATGTTCTGACTGCCAGGGAATACAACTTCCGCATACAGACTTTCCATGTTAACCTGATAGGTATAGTTATCGCTCCAGCCATAGCCTAACCGGTAGGCATCTTCAATGGCGGTAGAGTTATAATATCTGGTGTATGGCAAATCCTCATCTCCATACATGGCAATATCGGTATATTCCCAGTTTAAAGCACCGGTCAGTAAGTCTACCGGGTCACCGGTCTTCACCACATGCAGTTCACCAAACTCCACTTTGTTGCGCATAACATCATCCATCGGCGCATCCGATACACGAATCGCCAGATAACTTCTATACTGGTTCATGGATGGTGTGCTTGGTTCCAGTACAATAATGTAGTTCTGGTTCGGCTCAAGCTTCTGTGGATTTTCGCCGTTTTCATCCACAACAATCCCTTTCCAGGCAATCTGGTTATGGATAAAATCAATCGGCCGAATCTCTAATTCATCATCTGCCGCTGCCGCCATCAGCATCAAAGCCTGCTCGGTAGTGATTTCAGCGGTTTCCTCAAAAGCCAGCTCACTTCCGGTAGTTGCTTCTGTATCTTCCAATGCAAACATGGCTACGGGTTCCGATGCTGAACGGCCGCCTGGAATTTCTTCTTTTGTATAGCCTTTGATGCGCTTATTTACATAATAGTCTTTTAAATCTTCTCTTTCACCATTTTCAATCGCACTGATAAGAGCATTAAACTTCTTCTCATCGCGAGTCTCTTCATCAAAATTATAATTCAGACCTGCAAGTTCATAGCCTTCAATATAGCCTACAAATTCACCGCAGAACTGTTCTTCATACGGGAAGCCCAGCTGCACGTTATCTTTCAGCTTGCCGGATTCATCTGCACAGTACTCATCGTTGGCTTTGTAAACTTTTAAATCGATCGGCTGTGTCATCTGAACTGCGAAGGATAAAATCCCGATATCGTTCAGGCTGATATCATTGTAATACCAGTTCATCCCATCGGTCATCATACAGGTTGAAGCGTTATAATACGCTCTCGCTGAGTTGATTTTCATATACTTGAATGCATCAATTGATGGGCCATCCCCTTCTGCCATCGGCATAACTGCATACTCATCGGTTGCAGCAAAGGCACTAACCGGCATCAGAGTACATAAAAACATAATCAGCACAAATAAGGCTACGCCTTTCTTTGACTTATGAATTGTATTCATACAAAAGACCTCCTTGTTATTTTATTTTTTACAGTGACAATCACGATCCCCCTCTCACTTTTCAGATAAATAAAAATTGGATATTCTTTGTCTTGCTGTCATTTCAGAAAAAATAAAAAAACATGTCATATCCAATCTTTTTCAAATTGAATATAACATGTTTTTTTCAGAAAATCTTATTTTCAGTACAGATTATTTCTATATGGTATCGATTTATTTCCTTCGATTGTTAAACCGCTCAATTAATCCAATAACACATTGCATATCCTCGTTGTCCAGCTCTAGCAGCATTTTTGCAGCCTGCCACGCCTGTAATGACTTTTCATCCTCACAAAAGAACTCACTCAGAGTCAACCCAAAATATTCTGCAATTTCACCTAATACTTCATATGACGGTAAGAAATATCCGTTTGAAAGATTTCGAATATAGTTCTCACCTTTGCCCAAATCCAGCGACATCTTTCTCTCAGAGACATCCTTTTGCAAACGTAGCTCGGTTATTCTCTTTTTTATAAAATCCGCAACATCCAAGAAAAACACCTCTGCACAAATATCCATTACCATATACCATAATATGATAACCTATTTTCATAATCCGCATGCGCTTTTATTGGGTGTATTTTCTTTATATATTGTTGAAATATACTTTAATAAAGTGTATTATAGCTGTGTAATCACAGATTTAAAGGAGTACTTTATGTGCGAAAACAAAATTCTAATCAAATTATGCATTACACCAAAACTTATTTATACCGATTGGCTCCCATCCATGCTCCAGCTGCTGGATGTAAACAAATATTTTATCCGTAATTATCCGCAGGGAAAGCTATGGAATCACAGAAAAGAACAATATCTGTTTACAACACTAAAAAAATATTCCTTCAGCAATTTTATGCCTGCATTAAAAAAACTTTCCACAGCCGACTTTTTTATTGAACTGTACGGTGAAGACTACTGTTCTATGGTTCGCCTGGATAATCATTGTATTATCAGCTTTCTCGTGTCTTATAAAACCTATATAGAAAATGAAGCCTTTATTATTTCTAATATTGAATCCAGTTTTCAGAGGAAATCTTCTTATATCGCGTATATCTGCCATTACGGCGAATTTCTGATGAATTATTCCGATATCTCACCTAATTTCTATCGACATCTGCAGCAAACAAAGTATAATGCAGAAGCTCTTACACCAGTCTCGTTAAAAAACCATTTTTTCAGCGAAGAAATCTGGACTCCTGCCTGCTGGCAGATGTGGTTCAACACAACCCATTTTTCATCATTAAATCAAAGGCTGAGCTCGTTGAATTGTATTGCATACAGTGTTGCGAAGGACTATACGAAGGTTGGCCTTTACAACAAATTATCCGATTACAATACCAATGACTCGCTGCAATTAAAAACAGGATTTCGTCAACATATTTACAATCAGGAGCCTCTGCCCGAACCGACAGTCCAGATTAAACATCAAGGCGATACTCTTATTATCACCCATTATAAAGATGCCGATAACCAGCCGGTTTCTCCAGCACATGCAACACAATGCGAAATATTTGAATATAATCTATTGAATGATACAGATGCATTTTTGTCTGATTATAAACAAAAGATTATAACAAAATAAAACCGCCCTCGCTAATCAGAATATAATCTGACTTTGCGAAGGCGGTTTTTCATACTTACATTTTACTTAGTGTTGAACCCGGTCTAGAACCCTATTTTGATGTAAGTATACATACTCATAACCCTTTGTATTATTTATTTAGTCTTTTAATAACTGTTTTGGAACTTCCGGCTGATAAAACGGACCATCACAAGCCAAATTAGCCGAAAGCTGGCCTACAAATAAAGTAAATGCTGCAAAAGCATGGCCATAATGCGAAATTAAAATTTTTAACATAGTTGCTCCTTTCTTCTCTGAATGCTGCCAGCAACTAAAGAACATGCTGCACTTAATGCTCCCAATGACATGGCTACTGACATTTTTACGGATACTGTCAAAACTACTAAAGACAACACAATAATTACTATTGTAATAATGTAGCTTCGCCTTTTGAATCGTTCCTTTTCCCGCGGTGAAAATGGACGATTTTTATGATCAACTGGTGCAGCCCAGATAATCAGCACACTTGACACGATAAGATTCAATACTAAAACAGGATATATAAATTTATATGTTATCACCAGACACATATTTGCCGCTAGAGCATATATACCTATGGTCAACAATAAACATCTCACATGGTTACTCGCATGATAACCACCAGCCACATATCTAATTGGCAAAAATCCTACATAATAAGTTATCGTTAATGCTACAATATCAAAGTAACTTGCCAGAAATAAAATTATCCCATATGTTATACCCTGAAATAAGAATGTTTGGACACAATATCTGTAAACATCTTTTTCATTCTCTGAAATAATATTCTCGCTTATAAGCAAATACACAATTGCATCTGTCCACTTTAAAATCAACGAAGCTCCTCCTCGTTTTCTAAAACAATATTTAAAACGAAAAATTGATCTACACATCTAAGATCCAGTGTCCCCTTGTATTTCTGAACAATGGTTTGCATATTCGGAATTCCAAAACCGTGCATTTCAGCATTTTCTTTATTTGTTTTAACACTATTGTTCTCTATCTGAACTGGATGCATGACAGGATTTTTTACCACAATATGCAATATGTCTTGATGCAATTTCACTGTCAGATATATTTTTTTCTTTGTCTCTCCATTAATTTTAGATGTTGCTTCAATAGCATTATCTAAAGCGTTCCCTAATAACAAAGCTAAATCAAGTACTTTTATATTCAGCTGGCCATACAATGCAATAGCTGGAACAATTTTTACTGCATGTTTCTGGGCTTCATTTATTTTGGCTCCCAGCACAGTATCCAAAACAATGTTTCCGGTATAATCCATGGTTCCGGAGTCCAAGTTATCCAACATTTCTTTTAAGTGAGTCTCTGCATCATGTATCTTCCCCTGCATCACATAACTCTGCAATACTAATAAAAGATTTTTCGTGTCATGAATATGCTTTTTAATCTCTTTATTCCGTTCTGTCATTTCTGCATAATGCTGTTCTTGTGCTGCCAATCTTTGTTCTGCTAACTCAATTTTTAATTTGTCCATCTGCAATCTATGCATTTCACCTAAAATCAAAAAAATAACAACATTTGACAATACCAGTAATACACTGCTTAACACAAACCATCTAACATAAACCATCTGTTCATCATTCAGAATCAAGTAATAATTCTGTATTAAAACAACCAGAGTAATTGATGGATATATCAAAAAAGAAAAATACCAGCGACAGTTTAATTCATTTAGCATCTTTCCCTGCTTACAACGCTGCCAATAATAAAGAAATGAACAAATAAATATTACAAGAAACTTTGAAATAAACATTCCTAAAGCATAATCCTGTAAATTATGAGTTCCTATCGCATAAACTGAGCCAGCAAATATCATTAATAACCCATGAACGATATACTCAGGCAATACTGTGATTAAGCCCAAAAAACCCGTCATCGTTATTTTTTTTTATAACTGTTCCATAAAAACAGTTCGCTAAAACAAAATAGCAACACAGAGCCCACACCGTTTTCATCCACGCTTCAGGGAGACAATAAGAACCTACTAATTTAAGTGAAAAAATTGTAACGTAAATCCCTGCAGCCCCAATTTTTTGAACTTTCCATTGAGTTAAAAATGCACTAAAGAATAAGTATGCAATTAAAAGTTCAAATCCGACACTAATAAAATCCAATAGAAACTTTACATTCATAATTATACCTCAAAGAAATATGCATGGTATTGCTCTTTTGCTTTTGCTTTACATCGTCGACTCAAGGGTAGTGAAGTAAGTTCATCTTTTCCAACATTGGTTAACCAGACAATTTCATCACTCATTTTTTTAATATAACGACAATTTACAAGATAACTCTTATGAATTCTTATAAAATGATGCACAGATAGTTTTTCTTCCTGTTCACTAATTTTTCCATACATTTCATATTGTTTGCCACCACGCAAATGAATAATAATTTTTCGCTTATCCGATTCAATATATATAATTTCCTTCATTTTGAGTTCTATTACTTCTCCATTCTGAAAAACTTGAAATATATCATGGCTAGCTCTATAATGCTTAATGCAACGTGCAAATTCCTCCTGAAATAACTTTTCATCTATTGGTTTGACCAAAAACTGAAAAGTATTTAGCCGAAACGCAGACGATACATACTGTGTATAGCCTGATACAAAAACTATAATCAAATCAAATAACTTCCGTTGCAATTCCTGTGCTACGTCTAATCCTGATATTTTTCCCTGCAATTCAATATCCAAAAATACTAAATCAAAATGTACCGCACTATTCAACATTTCTTCGCCAGAACAAAATTCATAAATTTCAAAAGAGCTACTATTAGTATCTTGTTCTATTTTTTTCTTTAAGTCCGCTCTTATTTCATTCTGGTCCTCACATATTCCAATTATCATTTGCTTTCCTCCATTCATTGCTACTAAGTATACGCACTAGAAAAAAAGTAAGCAATAATTTTGTAAAAATAACCGGAAATTTTGTCATTTCCGGTTACATCTATTTCCACCTTATAGCAAGTAATACTCGATATCTTTTATTATATTTCGTAAAATCACTATATCAAATTCAATTATTAATTCATATTTGCAAATATCGGTACTGTAAATATAGCGCCCAACATGATTGTTTTTCACATGAGAAATAATATCCTCTATAACCACTCCTTTATTCATATAACTATTATTTTTCGTTTGACTTTTCCATATAATTATTTTTTGTATATTAGCTTTTGTCGTCTTTACATATCTCGCTTCTTTATCAACTAATTCATTTATATTTTTTTTCGAAACATCACACACTTTCATGATTTTATCCAGCAAAACTTTATTATTTTCATAGCAAAGGCCAAATTCCATATACGCTACGACTTTTGCAATCATGTTCCTCTTAATTTCTTCACAAATAATATTTTCTGACGCTTCATCCAGGTCATGCGCCAAATCATCAACAATTGAAAACTCAACACTCTTATAATCTATTGAATATAATTGCATTTTTTTATAGTTTTCCACGATGCTTCTCATTTGTTCTCTTTCCATGTTACATCCACCTCATATGTTTATAAGTAAACACTCAATGTATATTTTATAACATTTCAAGCCATTTTTATATAGTGAAAATAGAATTACAATATACATAAGGAGGAATTCTTATGGGTAATAATAACTACCGCGATCACTTTATTGAATTGGGCTTGAATATAAAGTTCTACCGTAATAAAAAGGGACTCACTCAAGAGCAACTTGCTGACGCGGTGCATATTAGTAAACAGCAGATTAGCCGTATAGAGTCCCCCAATAATATGCATAGTACAACACTGCACACGTTATACCTTATTGCAGATGCATTGGATGTTGACATCCATCTGCTTATAAAATCAAATAGATAATCTTCAAACACTACAGTTGCCAATAGCTGTAGTGTTTTTATTATAAAAAATTATAGGTTATTTCGTTTGTAAAAACGATAAATCTGTAATAAATAACTGTTACTCTGTTCCAGATTGTCTAGGTTCACTTTATTACACATTTATTTTTGATTATTACATTTTTATAGAAGTGCCTTCCGTTTCTTCGTATACTCTCCTCAGGGAGTATACGAAGATTTTTATTTTTCCAGTTTACAAATTTTCTTCTTTTTTCTTTTTGATTTTCAAAAAGAAAAAGGAAGGGATAGTGAATGACACAAAAATCTTTTGCAGAACTGCTCATTCTTTGTAATTCTTATTCAGAAGATGCGCTTTTAGAATTATTGCAACGTTTTCAACCACTCTTAAACAAATATGCGCGCAAATTTCATGATTCTGAAGAATATTATGCAGAATTACAACTACATTTAATTTCTTTAATAACTTCTCTTGCAACCTCAGGCACCAAATGGAATGATGGTCAAATTGTTGCATATATCGCGAAATCCATTTATACAAAATATATTAAGCTTTCTAAACAATCTGTACTTCATGAAAAAAATTCCATTGAATTTAATCCAGAAATTATGGATCATCCAATTGAAGCAACTCATGAAATTTTTCTAAAAGAATTATTTCAACCATTGAACCGTTCTCAAAGAGAAATTTTATATCTCCATTATGTAGAAGGCTTTTCCGTTCAGGAAATTGCTAAATTTCGCAAAACATCACGTCAGTCTGTAAACAAAATTAAAAATCAAGCTCTCAAAATTTTAAAACAATATAATATTCAAAAAGGAAATTGACGCTCCCGGCAATATGGTTTTCCCAATAAAACCATATTGCTGTTTTTTATTACATTTTTATTGCCTTATTCAACAGCCATAGGTATATATATATTATAATACTTCTAAAAAAAGAGGCTGGATAGAACCAAACCAGCCTCTTGCAAGTGACAAGACTTTCTTTATTTTTAATATACTTTAACGAATTGCGTAATCATTTTCTGTGTAATATGCTGTATGATTGCCGCTGCCGGACAACCATTCATATAAATATGTGGTAATATAAAGACAATGATTTTCATCTACTTGTGGCAAATATGCCTCTAATTCTGTTGCCTCCATATGACTAGCAATAATGTCTTCTAATCCTGCAATTGAAATACCGATGCCAATTGCACCAGCAATTTTAGATACAATATCCTTTTTGACTGCTAAGCCAACTACACCAGCAGCAAGACCTGCTAAAGCCTCTACCAAAGATTCATAATTTGCTTTTCTAGCATTATTCAAATACAGTAATAATTCATCATGTGTATAAACTGTTGTGCTAGATTTAATTAAATAACTTGTTGCCATAATATTATCCTCCCATTTTAAATACCAGTATTACGCACTTGTCACTTATACAATTAAAGAAGCTTAAATATGGCATTTTGTAACCCCCTTTAAGGAGAAAAATTAATGGTTAATAAAAAAAATCTCATTATATTTTTGGCCTGCGAACTTGTTGGCATTTTACTGATTATAATCTCTTTTTTCATCAAATATACCGTAAAGATTCCCACTGATACTCCAATTCAAGAAGCTATAGCCATATATCATCTACTGCTTTTTTCCGATGATCTGTTCTCTGCTAGTCTTATCTTGTTCGGCTTTGCAGCAGCTTATATTGCCTGGGCGAAAAACAAAAATAACTAAGATAACATTTACGTCTAAATATAAAAACAGTTTAATTCGCCAATAATTTATCTAAAGGAGCATTATTATGAAACAACTAATAAAAAAAGGGGTTGTATTCCTATTAATTGTATTATATGCTACTGGCTGCAGTTCACATAAAATTGAATTGTATGACGAAAATCCGCCAAAGTTATCAGAAATTGTAGCACAATATTATAATTCCATTGGCATTACGGAAGACGTGCGAAAAAATGCAAAAGCGGAATACCTCCCCTGTGATTTTGATGAATCTCTGCAGTTTCGTCTGCCAGAGTACTGGGAGGATTTATTTGTCATAAAATGGAGTTCCAATGAAAATTCTGACATGATTTCATTTTACGATAAATATAATTACGACTATTACCACACCTCTTATAACTCTAGTACTTATCGTTACAATGGGGGAAGCGGTGATTTGTGGACAATTAATAGATATTCTCTCGCTACTTATAATGAAAATAATTTACAACAGTATCCTGATGCTTGTGTTAAAATCGTCGGAGCTAACAGTATTATCATTGGTGTAGATGATACCTATATCTATGAACTCGCCTTACCAACAGGTATAGAATTTTTTTTCGAAGATTCATTATCAACTGCACTTTATAAGACATCTATGAGTATGAGAGATAAAATTGTTGATGAATTTTTAAAAATCAATGGTATTTCAAAAAATGAATCTGCTCCCCATATCAATTAAATATATAATCTATTTCTTTTCTCAAATTTTCGCAAAAGAAAAGGGTATGGTCTTGTTTAATACAACAACCGTACCCTTTTTCTTTTATTTAAGAAGCCAAGCCCCTTCAGCTACTCATTTTTTGTTCAAAATACAAAACATCTAACTGTAGCCCTATTTAGGAAATTCGAACATTGTTACTACATAAGTAGGAAATTCGAACATTACTTTCATTATTGCTTACTAAATCAGTATAAGTAACTTTAGACACTTTATCACTATAGTTACCTTCAACTACAACTGCTTTTTTGGTATTGTAGTCAACAGAAACAACAATCCCAGCGTGATTTGTATCGCCACTGGTTGCATTGTCAATGATAACTACATCACCAGGACGCAAACGATTAGCACTGGCTGCATTCATATTTGGAGCTAAACATCTCCCACAATTCGCATACCAGTCGCGGATAGCTCCAACACCTGCTAATTTTGGTACATATGGAAGATTTGCACTAGAAGCAGTAGTCAGAATACCCGCTTCATTTGCACACCACGCAATAAACATCCCACACCAAGGCTGCCCATCGCTACCAAACCATTTACCATATTTAGTCTGATTGGTAGTACCTGTTTCTTTTTCGCCAACTTCATTTTCTGCAACTTCAATAAATTCTGCTAAACTCATAATAGAATAACCTCCTAAGTATTAACTATTTTGCAATCACGCTTGGCCAATTTGTAATTACATCTATGAAGAAGAATCTTTTAATCAAAATGTAAACTAGAAATTCATTTAGATATACTTATTTTTTGCAAATTTTCTTTTATTTCATCGACATCTTTTTTTAGTATATCTAATGCATCAAGACGTTCTGTCAAATTAGAAATAATCTCCTGGAACTTTTCTTCACGAGTGCTATTTTCTTTTAACACATAAAACAACAATACAACAAACATCACTGCCCATAAGCCTTGACTTGCTGCCAATTGCAATATCTCATTCTCCATGATTCTCCCCCTCTCTACTGATATTATGGCGCCTCAGTAAAAAGAAAGAAATAATATTCTAGTTTGTAAATCCTTCACTCTATCCCTTACTTTTGATAACCGAACACTTTTGTCATTTTTTCAGAAATTAAAATTTAATTGTGAAAATAATCTTTTTATCTTTTAATTGCCAATATAACTATTCGTTTATGTTGATACTCTCTTCATTACATTTTCTACGCTTTTTATTACATATTACTTGTATATATCTTTCAAGTAACATACTCTAATACTATACATTCGGCCGATGTATAACCTTTTCTAAAATTTAATACAAGGAGTTGTTTCTATGAAAAAGTTTTTCAAAAAAATCTTAGTAACTGGCTTAACTTTATCATTATTTGCCGGTGCAAATTTACCTGCCTTTGCAGCTGAAAATTACGACATTTCTTCCGAAGTACCAACTGATTATTTTAGTGAAAATTATCAAAATGAATTAGCTAAACATAATTCCTTAATTGAAGAATATATTGGTAACTTAAATCCTTCAAGCCGCTCAAGTGCATCTGCTGTTTTAGCGGTTCCACTAATTCAACAAGAAAATGGTTATTATTGCGGTCCCGCTTGTGCTCAAATGATTGTTAGATATCTTGATTCTACCAATACTATTACACAAGCTGAGATTGAAGATGATATGGGAATGTCTACAGCTGGCGCTTCTCCGTATGAAATGAAAACATTTTTAAATCAATACGTTTCCTCTAAAAAATATAACTATTTCTTTACCACTAATACAAATTTCGCAAATAATGTAGTTTATAGCCTAGATAACGATAGACCAGTCGTTGGCCTAGTAAAACATAGTGTTTTACAACCTAACAGTACCAGTGGCGGTCATTATGTCGTAATTAAATCCTATTTCCATTCCGGTTCTCCACTAAATGCTACTATTGCGTATAATGATCCTCATTACAATAATAATTTCTTTGGTAACCATACTTGCAGTGTATCACATATGGAAAATGCAATTGAAGCGTTGAACAATCCATATTATATCAGTGCTTCTGCTAGTTAAAATCATAGAGGTTGGGACAAACTATTTTTAAGTAACTAAATCACACTATGCATAGCGATTTGAAATGCTATTTCACTATATATGGTGTTTCTTAGAATCTTAATTTAGGGGTTGTCCTAGCCTCTACTTTAAAAAGAAAGAGCATAAACTATGAAAAATTATGATATTAGAAAAAAAAGAACAATTACAATCTTAAGTCTTTTATTGTTTATCTTGTTTTCATTTCTCATCTTCGGTACCAGTAATAAATCAAATTCTCAATATACTCTTTCTGAAACTCTTTCAAAAGAAATAGAACAGTTCAGTTCCAGTGAAGGTGAAATCAAGTTTTTAGATATTTCTGACAATCTTATACTATGCACACTCGATACTCCCAATAAAAAATATACTTCTTACGATTCTGCTAAAGAACCAATGGCATTTTCTAGTTTTCAGAAGACAAACTATCTTGTACTCATTGATTCACAATCCGATTCTATTATCTATAATTTAAAAATAAATAACGGCTGGATTATGCGCGCTAAATTTATTAATCAAGCCGAAATTGTTCTTTATTCTTACGCATACGATACATCCATGTCTACTATATCTCATTTTGATTACAATAACATGCAACATACTACCTTATACCAAAATGGTAGTGAACTAGCTACTTGTCTTGAAATAACAGGAACAGATCCTACTGTTTTCGCAATCAATAAGCATTTATTTTTTGAAATCTTAAAAATCTCCGAAAATAATATCATCTCTGATATCTTGGTTTATAAAAAATAATGAGAGATAATCTCATCATTTCTAAATATATTCTTTATTTTGGGGAAACCTCTACTATGAAAGATACAAATCTAACTATAATTTTCTTTATCATTCTCCTAATATAATAATTTTATGTATAATTATATAATATAGAAACCCAATCTATTAAATCTTTCCTATTCAGAAACATCACAGAAATTAAGAGGAATTTTTATGAACAAAAAAAACATTTATATTATTCTCTGTTTTCTTTTTTTATTACTATGTTGTTTTTTTACATTTAACTATTCTGGCAAAACCGCTTCGCCAATTAATGTAAATAAAATACTTTTTTCTACAACCATCGCACCCGATTCAAATGTGTTATTCGTTGACTCAGAATACATTCTTTACTCTAATTCTGATAATACTTCTCCAACAGAAACTCTTTATTTAAAAAATATAGACAATAACAAAATAAAAAAAATTGCTTTTGAAGAGAACTATATTATCCATGCAGCCATTGTTTATAACAATACAATCTATGTTAGCGCATATAACAATACCTGCTTGAAAATTTTGAAAATCGACTCTAATAGAAATATATCTGAACTTGATTGTTACAACTCAACTAAGCCCTACAATCCTAATACTGCTTCTTACTTTCAATTCTATGGTAATACATTAATTTATAGCTTTTATACAGACGAGTCTCTTTGGGGCATTAATTATATCAATTTAGATTCTAATGAAAAAAACAATATCATAACTTTCTATAATCAACCCAAAGTATTTCATTTGACGAATAAGATATGTTATAGCAATGATTTAATTTGTTGTTTTTTTCAACAGGATAATCAAGGGGTCTTTGCGGTTTTTTCTCTATCTGGTACTCCTATTTACAAATATGTATTACCAGCAGACTATAAACTTTATGACTTTGATTACAAAAACAATCAAATATTCTTATCTTTTTCCGTAGGCGAAGATACTCTAAATTGGAAAAATGAAATCTTTTCTTTAAACTTTTCCACAAATTCTAGTAAATCAATTGACATTCCAATTCTTATCAATGGGGATTTATATCGCGAAGAATATCCTATTTTTTCCATATACGCTATTTCTGAAAACTTTGTTATAGGCATCGATGAAGTTTTTAATATTTTTCAAATAAAAGGTACTCCATCTCTTACATTAATTCCATTTTTTGAAGGCTCTTTCAACAATGAATATTCTATTTCTAAAAAAATTATTAAATATAACAATGGTTTTGCAGTTTACCTTCCTGAAGATGGCCGTCTTCAAATTTTTGTTACTGCACCGACAACTAAAGTTTAATTACCCTCCCTTTATTTCAAAATAAGCTGTTATATACGCGAGAAATATATCTCCATCCCCTATGAACTCAGTTAAAAAGCTTGTCGAAAAACCAGAAACAAAAGGTAAATTCTTTTGTTTTTGGTTTTTCTTCTCTGCCTATAATATTTTCTCCACTGGGATATTCACCTTCTCCGTTCACCATGACCCATACCACGGTTCAGCAAATGGTCAGACTCCTCCCTGTAACACTTTATAGAGTAGGCTGGACTTACCACCGTTTTTTCGATACCGCTGTGTCTTTTCTATATAGCCATGCTGTTCTAAGTCATGTATGGCTCGTTTTACGGTGCTTCGGGAAAGGCTCAAATCTTTTGCTATCGTGTTGATGGCAGGATAGCAATAGCCTTCTTTATCTGCCCGATCAAACAGATAAAAATAAACAACTTTTGCTCTGCTCGGTAATTCCGATGCATAAATCGATGAAAAATATGACATGGTTCCCCCTCCTAATCTACTCTCACACTATTTCGTTTTTTGTGCAGCTGTTCTAAAAATGGATTAAAAGAGTCTTCATCCTCTTTCGGTTCTTCTGATTTCTGCGGATATCGTTTCACCAGATTTTCCTCCAGTTCTTTTTTATCAGCATACTGCACAATACGGTTGGCCTGTTCATCCACTACATAGTCCTCAATTGGCTCTATCCCCCATTTTAAAAACAGTCGCAGTTCTGTTTTCATGGGATGGCAACCTGTTTTCGCTAAGATAAAATGTCCTTTCGGCAGTAGTTTCAGTTCATCGGTGGTAATCAGTGGGCGCTGAATCATCTGTAAAGATTGGGATGGGTCATTTTTGCCTTTGCTGATAGAACCAGATAACACGGTCTGGTTGCCAAGATACCTGGATAGACTCTCAGCGGAACTGCTGGTTGGAGCAAAGCCGCCGAATAATACAAGCTGACAGTTATCGGTGATAATATCTGCCCCTTCTTTGCCATAGTTTTTCTCCAGCTGGGCAAAGGACTGAATGATAGCTACAATCGACACCCTGCGGGAACGGGATGCACTGAACATCATCTCCATATTCTGAATCTTGGGGATGGTGCCGATCTCATCTAAAAACATAATCACGCGATTATCCAGCTTGCCGCCTTTTTCATCCGCTACCGTTAAAATCTCGCGGTAAAACTCCTGCAGAATTAACGAAATCAATGGATACTTAGTAGAGTCTTCTTCCGGCATTACCAGAAAAACAGCGGACTTGCGCTGACAGAAGTCCTCTGCATCAATGGCGGTATCAAAGCAGAGAATCTGTTCCAGTTCACTGTCTAAAAACGCATTCAGACGAGACAGCACTGTTGATAATACCGAAGCCATTGCCTGGTCGGATGAATATAACGCTGCCCCGGCCAGCCATCGTGCTTTGTGTTCTGCTGGCAGTTTTTCAATCAAAAGCTGGAACTGACTTTTTCCTTTCACACTAGACGGGCCAATCAGGTCCTGCACGATTTTAAATACACTCACAATATGCCGTTTTTCCGGCGGGCATAGTTCCGCAATTAAAAGAATCGACGCGGTCAATAGCCCTTCCGCTGCATCATAGAAAAAGGCATTCTGTCCGTGGTCGGTATCTCCGCCCATAGAGTTAATAACCGTTTTGGCAATAATCTTTGCGTACTTTTCTGACTTTGCTTTATAGGCTAGATTGTTCGGATGTTCTTTATACAAATCCATATACTTATTCACCAGATGCAGGAGATTATTCCCATGGCTTCTGGTAGGGTTACGCAAATCAATGACTGACACATGATACCCGTAAAACTGTTCCGCAATGCTGCCATAGGTACGGAACAAGTCCCCTTTCGTATCCGTCGTGATAAAACTCATCCCCGCGGCACATGCATATTCCAGATTTGGATACAGAAAATTTGCTGTTTTCCCCACACCTGCAGCACCGATCATCAGCATATGCACATCGCTTTCATCTATATAAGCCGTCACTTTATTTCTGTTCCAACTGCTCCCCACAAGCAGTCCTTGAGCAGTAGGGAGATTGTTTCCTTGCCGCCATTCCTTTACCCGATATGGCATTGCCTGAAAGGTATCCTGAATCTCTTTTTCCGACGCAAATCGCGCTGTCCCGTACTGGCCATCCCCCACCTGTTTTGACTTGATATGATCCAGCGAATACTGGTCATTAAAAACCATCATTCCTGCCAGCAGAGCCAGAAAAGTTCCTATCGGCAGTACATAAAGAAACTGTTCCATATGCATCCTCCTTTCACTATGTTGCCATTACCATTTCCTGTTCTTCTATTGGTTCATTGAGGCTTTGCAAGTCCTCATTCCAGTCCTTTGTAATCGACTGGTCTATTTCTATCCGATATGGTTTGTTCATTGCCTGTACTTCTGCTGTCAGCCTCTGAATTGCCTGATTCCCTGCGTCATCATTATCCAGGCAGAACACAATCGTTTCTGTATCTTCTCGCTCTAGCAGAAACTGCATCAGCGCTTTACCGGATACCCCCATCAGAGCAATATAGCTATGCTGCTGCCAGTTATCCGGATGCAGTGTAATATAGCTCATCAAATCAATGGGTGCTTCAAACACATACACTTTATTGCCTTTCCCGCGATATTGAAAGCTGTACTCCGGTTCGCTGCCTGCCAGATTCCCCCGATAGCTCGTTCCATCCGAATACAGCCCTTTTTTATGAGCATGTCGGGCAATTCCATCCGCATCCCTTCCAACAAAAATTGCATTCTGATACACTTTCCCGGTCGTTTTATTCTCTTCACGGCTTTCATAAAGCAATTTTTCTTTCACAAAAAAATTGACCACTTCCGGTTCAATACAGCGTTTCTTTACCAGATAGGCATAAAGCCGTTTCATATCTCTATTCACTTCTGGAAGCACCAGTTTTTTGCGTTCCCGTTCTGCTGGTTCTGCCAGGGGCTCTATATGATACATCCCCTCGGCAGACAACAAAAAAGCCGTCGCCTCGGAAAATGTCATCTGATAATACATTTTCACAAAGTCGATGGCTAAACCACCTGTTTCTTCTGCATGGTCATACCAGCAGTTTTTCCGAATGGTAATGCTATGATTGCTGGCAAGTCGTTTCTCCCTGCCAGCAGGAATCAATGTTTCTCCATGCTGCAGGAGAAGCTGTTCCAAATCCACATTGTTGGCTCGTCTCTTTTCTTCCGGTGTGTAGTGGACATATTCGCTCATGCGTTCGTTTCCTCCTTCGCCTTTTTATAATTCTATACCCGTATCTTTCTGCCCAAGTGCTGTCCGTTTTTCACGCATGGCTTTTCTGCTTTTTCTATCAATACTTCTCTGCTGGTTATATGGTTTCACCAACTCCCCTTCAAACAGCTTTGAAATTTCCCGTATCAGTTTTACTACACTTGTAATCGCAACTTCCTGTGCAGTTTTTTGTTGATTTACGCTATCCTGTTTTTGTTCTTCTTTTATCTCCGATTCTACAGTCATCCCAAGTGCACACTGAATCACCATATTTTTAATCCGTTTCAGCTTTTTCTCCTGCGATAATACTCGTATATCCTGATATTGGCTCCCATACATCTCATCTACTGCAAATTGCCACTCCTCCCATACCTCATAGGCTTCTTTGATATCATCCAGCTCCGCTATCTGATCCACAATCCTGTCTACCAGACGTTTCACATCCGCTTTTAAATACCCGTATACCTTTTTACCACTGGTATTGTGCAAGCGCTTAGAAAGCAACAACAAATCATCTATAAGTTGCGGAGAGTACTGATTATTCGACTCATTTCTTAAGCTACCTAAAACAAATTCTGTGCGTTTCATCAGCTTATCCCGGCTAATCTTTTGCTCTTCATAAATGTGCAGAAATTCCTGCCGAAAAATATCATGCATGAACTCTGAGCGCATATTCTCAATGGCCTTCTTTGACAAATAGCCTTCCTGCCCATCTTTGGAATACACCATAATATGAACGTGGGGATGATACCCTGCATTATGAAAAGCTGCATACCATCGCAGATTTCTGCTGTCAATTTTCATCTCCCGGCAGAACATCGCTCGCTTGGAACGAATCAGATCCCGCCAAACCCGTCCATTATCATATCCCAGTCGCTCCGCATCTTCTCTGCGCAAACTCACCACATGCGTCCAGATAACACCTTTGTGTTCCGCCACCTCCTTCTGCACATCACTTATCACAACCGGAACTCCATCATCCGTAAAAAGGCCGTGACCAGAACAGATTTCCACACCTGGTCGATGGCTGATATAATCCACATAATTTTCCCGCTTATCTGAAAGAGCTACATACAAATCCATCACCTGGTTGATAAACGCCAACGCATTTTTTCGGTTACCATGTTTCAGATAATCCTCATACTCCAGTAATCGCTTCGATTCCGGAAAATCCTTCACCAGACGCTGCACCAGTTTCTTCTGATTCTCTGTAGCCGGAAGCAATTCTTTTGTATTATCTATCTGGTCTACACCTTCACGTGTGGCAATGTATTTCACATAATGCTGCAAGTGCGCTGGCAATGCGTGTTTCATGTAGTGAGAGGTAAATATTAATTTAGCCATAGCTGGTACTCCTGTTTTTGGGCAAAAGAAAAAGGCACCATATAAACGATGCCTTCAGCTCCTCTTTTCATGTTATTGTAACCACTTATTTTTTGACTTTAATTGTCCAAAATAAACCATCTTATTTCGTTATTATAGTTAGAGTGAATGACAACAAAGGAGAATCTATCATGACTCAGAAAGAACAAATAATCAATGCATTGTTAAATGCGATAATATCTGATATCTGGACAAAGAAAAACGAAGATTTACCCGATGTCCATCATTTTTCCGAACGGTTTTATCAGAAAATGCGGCTTCTTTATGAAGAGATGGGTTGGAACTATGACCCAACAGTAATGGAAAGATAAAAGCGTGGTTTTATTGCACACTTAACTCCATATCATATATGTTTCTGAAAAGAAAAACAGGAAGCTCTAGCCTCCTGTCGAACATAGCATCTCATCATCTAATTGTGCGGTCAAATTATAAAACGCTTCGCCTACATAATTAATTTTATAACTTGACCCAAAAATGGCCGCAACCATCCCATTCTCTTCTTTTTCTATGACAGACAATTCTGAAAATAACCCCACCCTTGCTGCCTTGTTCATCGTTAACGAAAGATACTCATAATCTTCTCTGTTACTTAAAATTTCATTATTTACACATAAACCCTCACGAGCTTCAAAAGGTTCTTTTTTAGTGATTTCGTATATTATTTTATAATTACGTACGTCAAAGTCATTAAAAATAGACAAAGCATCATAAATTATCAAATCTTCTTGAGTTATATCTCTATTTTTTTCTGATACTGATGCCAAATAAATTCCCATTAATGTATTTATTGCATGAGAATTACTCAGCAATGCCTGCCGAAGAATGGCGGCTACATATTCTGCTCTTCGTGAATTATTCGATACATACCTATGCAATTTTTTTACCGCATCATTCGAATCATCATGTATACTCAAACCCTGCAGTAATGATTGTATCCATAGTTTTTCAACTGTCAAAAGTAATTTTTGTACATTTTCCACATTATCATTTAAGGTATCAATTACATTGAACCCTTTTTCTACTGTATCATTATCAACTAATTCAAAAAACTCCCCTATAAAATTCTTTGTAGTCAAAACCATGTTTTGTTGTAACTCAACTATTTTTTCCTTCATTCATTTTCCTTCAATTCTATAATTATGCCTTTGGCCATATTGTACTATCAAATATATTAGGATGTTTACCTGACAATGTCCACATTAGTTTTGCATCTTTTCTTTTAAAACCATCTAATGTTCCTTCTTTAATATATTTAACGAGATCTTCTATTCTTATACATAAAATATCACACAAACCAGTGTTTAAATTTGCATCTATAATTGTTTGTAAATCATTTTCATCAGTACAAAAATATGGAATAGATTTTGTCTTTGCCATCGCCAATGATGCTATTTCCCCTTGGTTCTTTCTTGGATGATTTGGGTTTTCCATAACAGATTTCAATTTTGATTGTGTCGCAAAATAAACTTTTTCCTCATCTTTACCCAATGATGTTTCACTTACAATTTCTAATTTACCCTGTTGTATCAAATCATTAATTTGTTCTTTTGCATATGCTGGTGTCATTATTTCATCATAAACAATTTGATGAACATAGATTTTATCAGCTAATGCAGTCAATACATTTTTTAGATATGGCTGTTTTTCTATTCGGCCAAGCTTGATACAGAAATCCGCATCAACAATTATTGCTTCATTCTTCATCCGCTTCCTCCATTATAGCTTCTAGCAATTCATCAGTTACTTCAAATGTTTCTTCTATGGTAATTCCCATATCTTTTAGACTTAAATCAGCAAAAGCCAATTCATATTCTAATTTTTCTAATGTAATCAATTTTCTTTCATATAAATCCATTGCTTGATCCACAAGCGTATTGAGTCCTATTTTGTTTTCACGAATCGGTAAAGAAATCGATAATCGTTTTCGCAGAATTTCTACGTCTCCGTTGGTAAGACTCATAAATTTTTGATATTTTTCATCTGAAATAAGCTCTAATTCCAAAAATCTTTTTACCATTGTCTTATATGGAACTAAAAACAAATACGCCAACTGAACAATTTCTTTTTCTGTGATTGTTTCTGATGAAATAGCATAGGTATTCATTTCCTGGTATAACAGTTCTTTACTTACTAAAAATTCCGCTGCAAATCTACTTGCTTTCATCTCTTCTTTGCTATCTGCCACATCTTCAAGATTATGAGACAAAATCACTTCACCTATCTGATTGGACCACACATGATATAATTCATGTGCTGCTGCAAAGACCTGTTTATCATAAGAAATTGAGGTATTAATACATACAAATGACTCATCTTTAATTGTTTCAGAAAATCCCCAAACTTCTTGATCTTCTAAGGGATAATATAACACTCTGCTTTCATTTTCTAAAATATTAAAAATTTGTCCCCCTATTACATCGTTTTCTTTATGATACAAAGCTATTTTTTCCTGTACCATTTCTCGAATGGATGCTATTTCTTTTTTATTTAACTGGTCCATTTGCATTCGCATAGTCCTCCAGTAAAAGTATTTCTTCAATAACAGTTTTAAGTTTATTTATTTTACTTTTTGTTTCTTCATTTTGTACTTGACCCATAAAACTAAAATGGTGTGTTTGTACAGGTGTCGGCTCTACATGCAGTAATGCATCTACAGACACATTCAATGCGGAAGCAATTTTTTTTATTTCTTCAACATTAATTGCTTTTGCCCCTGAAATAATTTTATTCATGACCTGTTTTGAAATCTTCAATTCATTTGCTAAATCCTGCTGTGTATAATTTTTTTCATGTAAAATATTTTCAATGTTATTTCCTACCTGTTTAAAAAAAGTATAATCCATTATCGTTTCCTCCATTAACCGTAGCATCCTAAATTTCATATCATATATTAATCTACTTTTCATTCTACGGCATAATTATTATACACAAATTACACACCTGCAGTCAATATTTTATTGACCATTTCTTGTATTTTTTAATTATTGACGTTCGCAATATATTGACTTTATATAATATGTTACTCATTTTGATACTGATACACATCCTCAAACCAGATAACTCCATTTACCCGTTTTACTTCTTCTACACATTTCTGCTGCAGTTTCTGCATGGTATCTTCATCTACCTCATATACCGATGCCATAATATGACCAAGTTTTGCAATTTCAACAGCTAACTTGAAATCCATTCTGGCCAGCCGGTTTTCGGTATCCCGGATTGTCCCGGATATCATAGACGACACCGACTGCAGCTGGTAATCTTCTGCCTGACTGGTTTTCAGATACCCCAGATAAAATTTCAAAGCTTTTTCAATAAATTCATTTCTGGAACGGGCATCGGCAGCGCCCAGCATACTGTCACAATCTTCAATCAGCGTTTCATCCAGATAAACACCTTTCCGCACCCGTCCCACTTATACACAGACCTCCTTCGGTTATCAACAGACCATCACTCTTTTCCACACAGTTATCCACTGAATTATCCACAGATTCGCACTTATTCACTTTTTGTCTGCATTTCAAGCCAGTTCTCCTGTATCAGATATCAACAAGTTGGCGTTTTCGCAGAAAGTTATTCATTTCGAAAAGTTCCGGAAGGCTTTGCCTGCCGGTGTCGGTCGGGTTTATGCAGCTAAAAGCAGCATAAACCCTTTAACCTGCACCATTTTCGACCCTGCTATTTTACCCCTGCTGCAGCCTTATTTTGCTCTAATTTCGTACCATCCAGCTGTTCCGATTTCTTATCTTCTACAGGCTTTTCGGCCTGTTCGGCAGCCTTTTCCACCGCCGTTTTACGATTGTTCTTACGCTCTTTTGAAGACTGTTCTTTTGCCTGCAAACGATTCTTCGCCTTAAAATCAATATACTCTCTGGCTTCCTGCGGTACCGTCTCTTCATACAGTTTATTTAATGCACCCTCTAATTCTTTCTGCGCATCCTTTTCGCTTTTCTTCAGATAAAAATTCAGTGCCTCATATTTTTCCTGCTCCAGTGTAATCGTAATTGTTTTCATATTACATCCTCCGTTTCTATTTCATATCAAATACAAAAAATCCACACTGCATGGTGGCTTCGATTTCTTGCTGTGTAAACTGTTCCGGTTCATGAAATCGTTTTTCATACAGTTCCTGATGTTCTTTCGAAAGTGAGGCAAAGTGTTCTCCAGCAGAGCCTGCAATAAAAAAAGGACCTACCAGGATATCGTCTCCGAGCGCACGATTTCCTTCCAGTCCCATCAGTTTCCCCTCCTCATTCAGGACGATTACATTCCCGTCATCCAGAGAGATTGCCTCAATGTAACCGCCGACCGCTTTCTGCATCGCTTCCAGTTCATTCTCAATCGTTGTAACATAAGGATACTTCCCCGGTTCCACCATCAATACTTCCATCTGTTTTTCTTTCATGCATTCTCCTTTCAGGACAGCTGCTGTTCGTCTTTCAGGATTTCATCGGCATCATACCCAAAGAGCGCACAGGCACAGCGAATGGCGGTTTCACTGCCATCTCCAAATTCCAGTCCCATCTGCATAGTTCCATTCCGATACTCCCGCTGTCCAATGTTATATCCCAGATCTTCATCAGCCCACTGATGCATCATCTGCAGCCCGGGATACTGCTCAGCCAGTTTTTCGATTACCGGATGCGGTGCTGCCCATGCTGTCAAAAACCGAAACTGGTTTGCTTCGCAGATAATTCCATCATCAAGCGGATACGCATTCCACTTGGTTCCCCAGTGGTCGATGCACCAGTCATACCAGGTTTCACATCCGTACTGCTCCCTGTTTTCAACAGCTGTCTTCCCCAGAGCCATCAGTCGCTCCCTGTCATACGATTCTGTCTTCTTCAGAAGCTCCTCTTCACTTTTAAACATTTTTCCCGGATATAAATACTCCAGTTCCCCTAAGCGTTCCTCACTGACCTGTTCCGCTCGATATGGTGCCAGTGCTTCCCATTCCTTTCCGGCTGCTGCCGAAAGATAGAGCCGGATTCCGAGATTGGTCGCACTTCCGCATGTAATATTTAAGCTTTCCGGCATCGGAATCAGTTTTTCAAAATCCAGAACGCCATCTACGGTATTCTTTTGCATGAGTGATTCCCGTACCGCTTTGATTTCCTCTTCCTCTCCATATAGATGCACCACATTTATCACATGATTTGGTATCGTTATTTCCTCCCTTCCTTTTACGGTAACACCAGCCTTGGATTTCTGGCTTCCCCATTCACCCGTACTTCAAAATGCAGATGGGGACCTGTACTTTTTCCGGTATTCCCGGACAACGCAATCACATCCCCCTGCGATACCTTCGCTCCTTCTGAAACCAGAAGCTTCGAACAATGCGCATAGAGTGTTACTACTCCATTCCCGTGATTCACAATCACATGATACCCATATCCGCTTTTGCTGTATCGCACCGCCTGTACCATTCCATCCCATGCACTATACACCCGACTTCCGGTTGGAATGGCAAGGTCTATCCCGGCATGCCCTTTCTTCACACCGCTGACTGGATCATTTCGCAAGCCAAACTCGGAAGACACCACACGCTTCCAGTTCATAGCGACTGGAGAATGACACCGGCCATCGGGAATCACCCCTTCTCCTTCTGCAGCACCCGGGAGCTGATGCATCCAGTCCCCGAAACCATCATCATACCCCGGAGGAGAAAACCCATACTGTAAACCATAATACAGTTCCGTTGCATTGATAATCTCATCATCGGTTAGCTCCCTTCCCAGAAGAACACCAAGGGATTCGTATACGGTTTCCATCTCTGCCTTCCTCCCATCCTCTTTCTGAAAACACTGATAGAACGCTTCCAGGGAAAGAGGGCTTTCCGTATACCCGAAAAACAGTGCAAAATACATGGCCTGTATACGGAGCAAATCGGGCGTTTGTTCTTCTGTCCGCGCCTCATGGAATGTTTTTAAGGCTGCAATCTGCTCACGCATCCATAAAACGGCTTCCCGTTCTTCCTCCGTTAACTCGAGTGGAAGCCGCTCTTCGGAAAACACCAGCTCTGCCATCGCCTGATTGTGTGCCGCCATCGCTTCCCCGCCTGCTAACAGCATGGCAAGAAACAACACCGCAGCCAGAGCTAGAATCACCACTATCAGCCCATTCGAGGTCTCTTCTCCCATGGCAGCCTCCTATAGTTTTAAATCCAGCTCCGATGTTTCTTCTGATTTTTCATAGATTGGCATCACACTTTTCATCAGCGCTTTCTCTAACAGTTCCAGTGGGAAGTCAAACATTTCATAACCATCCCGAATGGTCTGAAAATACTGCGGTGACGGAATATTTAACGCATGTCCCGGCTGCATTTCATAGAGCATTGCTTCATAAACCGTATCATTCACCTGCACGGAACAGATTGTTTTTTTATAATAGGACGGATACCCTTCATACCGGTCCAGGCTCTGTTCGTCCCGGTCATTTAACGACCAGAGCAGGATTGGGACCTCCTTTCCCGTACAGGGTTCCACCGTAGCATGTGCCCGTCCGGCACTGCCCCGAAACTGCAGTTCATAGTGTTCCAGTATGCCTGTGCCTACCATTTTTGCCTGCGGACAGCGGTATGCCATCTGTTCCAGACTCAGATTGCTCCCATAGGCCGCATAATAACGTTCCTTCGCCATAGAACCTCCCTTTCTGTTGTCTACATCTGCATTTCCATCGTTTCTTCCATCTCTTCAGAAGATTCTGCCTGTTGTTCCTGCAATCGCCGCGCCTCTCGCTGCGCTTCTTTTTTGAGCTGTGCCTGCACGGGGTCTTTCCAGGCGGAATTCCCTTCCAGATTCTCTCGCAAGAACATCCGGGCTGTTTTAAATTCCGGACCAATCATCCCCAGCGATAACAGCCAGGTACGAAAGGTATACTTTTCATTCTCACTTTCCATCTTCTGCTGCGTGACATATTTCCGGTTTAATGCCTGTGCGGTAATGGCCAGTACAAACTGTATGGCTGTCCGGATTCTCCCGCAGTGACTGGTTCCGTTAAATACCCGGTATTCCACCGTGCCCTTTTCAAAAAAGCTGTGCAGATTGAGCGACTGATAACGGCTTTCATCATAATGTCCATGCCTTTGATGCTGCATCTGATCCTGATACCAGATGCGGCGAAACTCTTCCATATCGGTTGGCTTTGCCCGGTTCAGCTCTTCTAAAAACACCGGATTGGTTTTCCGGCAGTAATTCCGCTCCCTTCTGGCATTTACATTGAGCGCTCTGTAAATCACGTCCTCTTTGTTGGCCATCAGATTTACCAGATTTCGAAGGGTTCTGGGATCAAAACGGGAGCCATCCACATGAATATGCATCCCGCAGGAATCATTCACCCGCAGTCCCTCGTTCCGCAAGGCACGCACAATTTCCTGAATCCGTTCAATATCTTCATAACGGCAGACGGGCGTTACCATCTCCACCTTGTACGGATTGCCGGATGGTTTGGCGGTAATACTGGAATCATAGACAAACTTCCATTCCCGATGGGTTTCATCCCGGACAACATACAGATTTTCATTGTATTTCACCGGCTCGGTATGAAAACAGGCTGCACAAACCTGTGCAGCCTTCTTCCTGGTGATTCCGGTAAACTCAATCTCCACCCCGAAAGGCAATTCTCGTAAATCAACCGTCATCGATTAATACCCTGTCCGCGGCAATTTATATGGCAGCGGCTGATACACCGTGGTAATCCATCGGTCAACACCCTGAATCCATTCGCCCTGGTATACCCCGCCGACATCGGCCTGATTTAAAACACCGGCCGGATTGGAAACAACCGCATTCACGGTCATGGAGATCTTCGGCTGTTCCACCTGCGCGAATCCCGGCTGCACGGTACCAAAGACAAACATCACTTCCGTTACATACTCATTCCCGGCTAAACCTAACGCCAATGGAGACACATCCAGTACACGGTTGCGATCCGTGCTCAGATTATCCGCAATGGTGCGATACTGTGGGTTTCGATTGGTCTTATAGACAATCTTGTAATTCTGTTTTTTGTTATAGGTACCGGTAATAATCTTCTGGATCCGCATATCTTTGGAAATACTATCGCGCCAGTAGAAGCTTTCTAACGGCACCGTAGAGGTATTGGCAATCTCCGAAAAGGTATATTCCACCATGCCGCCTGCCATCACCTGATAATACCCGCGCTTGGTAATGGATACCCCGGTTTCCAGAGGTTCATCGGTGACCTCATAACGCAGAATCTGGTTATGAAACTCAATGGTACAGTCAATGGTATTCGGATTAATGCCATAATAATCCGGCGCTTTGACTTCGTTCACAAGATAGCGGCCTAACGGCAGTGTTTTGCTGACCGCTCTGCCATCGGTTCCGGTTTTGATGGTATCGACCACATCACCGGTTTTGTAGGAGCGAATCTCAAAGACCGCTCCTGCGAGCAACGCCCCTTTTGGAATCCCGTTTAGGCTGTTGTCCAATGCAGAACGCTTCACAATCTGAATCTGGCCACACTCCCCGGTATTCTCCCATGTAATTTCGGTCGTTTTTCCGCTTTCCACATATACCGTTTTCCAGGTTTCATCCAGATCATATCCGTCCGCTGCTTCCAGTTCCCGCAAAAAATACTTCCCGGCAGTCAGTTCCTTATGGATATACACATAGCCATCCTGGTCTGATGTGTACTCTCCAATCGGATTACGGTTGGCATCATATAACAGGAATTTCACACCATAGATTCCATCCCCGCTTTCGCTATCTACTTTGTGAATCAGGATGGAGGCTGCTTTCTGGTTTTCCAGTTCCAGCATCGCAGTTTCCCCATTTTTCACTTCAACCTTCTGTGGTGTACTATCCAGCCTATAACCTTTCGCTGCTTTTAACTCCGTCACAGAATACCAGCCGTCTTCTAATTCCGGCAGCTGAATCAGGCCGTTGCGGTCTGTGGTAAAGGTACCGATGACTTCGCCATTCATCTTCTGCACTTCAAACTTGACACCTTCAATCCGCTTTCCGGTATCGGCATCTTTTTTCACGATGGTTAACCCGCCTGTCGGCATATTGGTAAAAGTCAGGGTCTGTATATCATTCTCATTCACCCGAACCGTCTGCGGGGTGCTATCCAGCACATAACCATCCAGGGTTTTGGTTTCCGTTACCACATAGGTATCCGGTGCCAGGTTTCCTAATCGAATCTGGCCATTTTCATCAGTGTAATAAAGGCCGTTACTGGAAATCGCACCTTCCGCATCGGGAACCAGTGTACCGTCCGAGGTCGTGATTTTAAACTCCACACCTTTTAAGGCTTCCCCAGTTACAGCATCCTTCTTCACAATCACTAACCCGCCTTTTGGCTGGTTTAAGAATTCCAGCTGCATGGTCTCATTGGCCTTGATTTTAATGCTCTGCGGGGTATCATCCAGCACATAGCCTGGAATGGCTCTGGTTTCTTTTACAATCACCGTCATCCCCGGTTCCAGATTATCAATCCGGATGGTACCGGCAGAATCGGTCACAAATTTGCCATTGCCAGTTCCAATCACCCCGCCGTCGCTGTTTGTCACCAGAAACTCTACATCCGCTAACGGCTCATCGGTGACGGCATCCTTTTTTACAATCAGAAGCGACCCTTTTTTATCATCGCCAAAGGTAACGGTAATCACATCCTGGTCTTTTCCGGACAGATACACCGTCTTCGCTGCATCATTCATCACATAGCCATCAGGCGCCGAGATTTCCTCCACCACATAAGTACCGGCCTTTAATCCGGTAACCACAACGGTGCCATTACTGCTGGTCACATACTCGCCAATCACCGTACCACCGGTACCGGAAGTGCCGCCTAAGTAACGTACTCGGAAATAAGCACCTTCTAATACCTTTCCAGTATCGGCATCCACTTTTTTAATCACAATGGCACTCTTCGGTGTATTTTCAAAGGTGATGGTCTGGTCTTCGTCCGCTCGCAGGAAGACATCTTTGCTATCCGGATTTGCCAGTTCATACCCCGATGGAGCCGATACTTCCTTCAGACGATACCAGCCCGGCTCCACATGCTCGAAGAAAATCTCCCCGCTATCACTTGTCGTAAAGGTACCCAAATCCTGCAGGCTGCCAACGGCACTGCCGTTTTCCGCATACCATACCTGAAACTTCGCACCGCTTAACACATCTTTTGTAATGCTGTCTACCTTCTGAATGGTCAGGTTCGGTTTCACGCTGTTTTCATATTGGACAGACACCGTCTCCCCTTTTTTTACATACACATCCTTCGGCGTCGTATCCAGAATAACGCCATCGGGAACGGCTTTTTCGGTGATGGTATACCATCCTTCTTCTAAGCTGTCCAGATAGATTCTACCGTCTTTGTCCGTCGTGTAATCTCCAATTACCGTTCCACCTTTTTCGCAGATGGTATAGGTGACACCAGATAATGGTTTATGATGGGTTTTATCTACTTTCAGAATCTCTAAGATAGCCAGCTTCTGGTTATAAAAGACCAGTTCGGTTTTCTCTCCTGCCTGTAACTCTACCGATTTGTCATTACCTATATCCAGACTATACCCTGGTGCTGCCGCCGATTCGGTAATCTGATAGCTCCCCGGATGGAGATGATCCAATAAAATCTTTCCGTTTTTATCGGTGATAAACTCTCCGCGGTAGGTCGTATCAATACCCCGTACAACAAATTGGGTCCCGGCTACCGCTTCCCCGGTATCCTGATCCAGTTTGGTAATCTGAAGCTCTGCTTTTTTCAGGTTTTCAAACACCAGCTGGGCCGATACCTGTCCCGGTGATAACTCAACAATCTGCGGATTTTCTCCACTCACCACATATCCTGCCGGTGCTTCTACCTCGGTCACCTTGTAGCTCCCTGCCGGTAAATCTTCTACTACGATATAGCCGCTTTGATCGGTCTGATACTCACCGGAAAAGTTATTGTCAATCCCCTCGATTTTAAAAGCGGCTCCCGAAAGCGGAATGTCCAGATTCGGGTCATACTTATAGATACGGATACCCGGCTTATGGCTGTTTACACCATGATAGGTCACCGTCTCGCCGCCACTTACCGTGATGGTTTCTTTTTTGCTATCCAGAATATAATGTTCCGGTGCCTTGATTTCTTCAATGCTGTAGCTTCCCGGTTTTAACCCGGTGATGCTTGCCATACCGGTGCCATCGGTCGTCACATCAGTGGTAAAGTGATAATCATCCTGTTCCCCCGGTAAATAGGTGATGCGGAACACCGCTCCTTCTAAATACCGGTTCGTGTCTTTATCGGTCTTTTCAATCAGCAGATTCCCGTAAGGCTCATTCACAAAGGTAACCGTAAAGCTGTTCTGCTGTAAGCCCCCTTCCCCGTTGGCAATGGTGGTGATCGTCTGATTGTCATCTTCGCTCAAAAGATACCCGTAAGGCGCTTCCACCTCGATGATACTGTAAGTGTTATGTGGTGTTCCGTTTTCTAACGGCTCATACTCTTCAATCAGCGTTCCGTCATGCGGATCTTTTACTTCTGCCTTGATAAAGGTATTGGCATCAATCGGGAACGAAAACTTCCCGGCTGAATCGGTGCCGTAGCTTCCGATTTCCGCACCGTCTTTTAAAACTTTGAACACAGCACCGGCTAATGGCTTGCCGCTTTTATCTTTTTTATATACCGTTACCGTTCCATCTTCCACGACCGGAGCCTGCGGTTCATCGGGAACTGCTGGTGTATCCGGTTCCTCTGACACTGCACCATAGGTAAAGGCCGCATTGCTGAAGGAGGTGTTAATCGGGTCAAAGGTCGCGTAATAATCCTGCATATTCGCCTGCTCTGTTTTGGCATAATACACGGCATTGTCCTCTGCCTGCACATAGAGTTTCACATCAAAGTCCACACCAGAGGCATCGGCTTTCGGCACGCGTACCTTGAAGTCCTCCCCGACTGCAAATTCCGATTTAATCTGGTTAGCGTTATCTGTGATTTGGGCTGAAGACGGGGCATTGTCTAAAAAGACGCTGACACTGTGAGTAGCATCATAGTTGGCGGTGATGGTATAGGTCTGTTCCACATAGCCATCCACTTCTTTGGCTGCCCCTGTACTGGTCAGCTTACACTCAAGTTCCACCGGAATGCGCATCCATTTCTGACTGGCTGCATAGATGCTATCCATTGCAGCCTTCACACGGTTACCCTGTTCGGTTCCATCACTTTTCCAGAGCGAATAGTCCCAGTTTCCCGCCAGTGTCCATACCACATTGCGGGTGGCATAATAAGCTTCCTTGTTGGTCTCGAGCCCTAAATCCGCTGGCTGGTTGTATGGATAGCCGCTCATAATGGCACCGTAAATCCTTGGGCTTGCTACCGTGTCAGTCAGGGTGGCATTGCTGTTGCCCAGATTATTCACCCCCAGCTGGTCGGGAATGACACAGTAACACGGATAGTTGGTTAAATAGCCATTCCGGTTCTTGGCCTGAAAATAGGCAAAGTAACCTTTCTTCACCTTGCCGTTATAGCTCATGCACTCAATGGGTGCAGCTTTATCGGCAATGATATAAATGTTCTGCTCCCGGAGCGCTTCTTCGGGAGATGCTGCCGCATAGGCAGGAAGAAGATTCCCGAAAAAGGTTACGAATAAAAAAATGACCAGCATGATTAGACTGGTCAAACGATTGAAAGACTGGTTCGTGTACGTCATCATACATTCCTCCATTTCTTTTGCAAAATAAAAGAAGCTGCATGGTATCTACAGCTTCTTCATCATAATATTTACCGGTATTGTCGGTCTTTTAGAATCGCTGTATCTGAACTGATGACATCCGGATTATCCGGACTGCAGTTCGGGATGCAGCAGTATTTCGTTCCCATGAAAACACCGTTGGTATAGGTATCCACCGCATAGACCATATACTCTACGTTTCGGTCTCCTACCGTCTGTTCCACACAGTTCTCACGATAAGGGTAGAAGTAATTTCCCTCAAGACCGGAGGCCGTGAGCCCTACCCGCACCGTACAGTTTAATCTCCCGTTGGTATAACAGGCCGGATTTTCCAAAAAAGTATCATAGAGTTCATCTATAATGCGCTGGGTTTCGTGAGCATTAAACACATACATGTCATACTGCTCACTGGCTCCTTCCACCTCCATTCCTAAAAATCTGCTGCTTTCCCCTGCTAAGATGTGAGTATAACACGGCATCGGGTTCGGCATCTCAATTTCATAGTAGCTGTTATCCCAGCGTGGGTTGATGGCTTTTAACGGCTCTGTCGGAAACGGCACACCCCGACTATATTCTTTTATGGGCATATAGCCATCATACTCACTGGCAGCATAAGGATTTACCGCTTTACTGACATTTCCTGTCCCGTAAAGAACGGAACCCGGTTTTGCCTCATAAAGAAGCGGTCTGCCGTCACTTCCATACTGTACCGATACATCCGCATATTGTGGTTCTTCTTTCTGCATCCGCTCCTCTCGTTTTTCTGTTGTTTCCTCCCAATCTGGCTTCTCTGAATAAATCTGCACACTGTTTTTCGCGGCATCGTATTCAACTGTGACACCCGTAAGCGCTGCCAGATCCCGCAAGGCATAATAGTTTCGTCCCTCGATGTTATATCCCGTAACCGATACAGGTTTTCCATCCAGAAAAACCGCCTGCGGAGATTCTACTGCCAGAACCCCAGCCGCATATGCCGTCCCGGCTGCTGTTAACAGACCGCCTAAGATCATGCCTGCCAGAAATGCTGTTTTTGCTTTCATCCTATCCTGCTCCCTTCCATGCTCATCTGGATTACACCAACTATAGCAGGAATTCTGGAAAAAGCAACGAGAAAATGTTTCTCTTTGTTACAATCCGCCAGCCGTTTCTACCGAACGCGGATCGCTGTCACCATATACCGATAGGCGCTTTCATTTCGCACACAGGTAAGCAGCGTCAGTTTATCTGTGTCCGATGGCTTTAAGGCCTCCTGGCTGGTTTCATGAATCTTCTGTACTCCGGTTACCTCATACACCTTTTCTCCCAGTTTTGTCTGATACCGAATCGTATCGCCTGCTTCCAGAGTATGCAGTCTGGAAAAATAACTGCTTGCACCGCGATTGTGACCGCAAAGAACCACATTTCCGCTCCAGAAACTGCTTTCTTCCATATGTGCAACCCCTTGTTTCATATTGCTGGCACTCGCCCCTTCATATACCTTTACCGATACATCCAGTGCCGGAATGGACAGTCTCCCGATGTGACCGGCATCGTAATACAGCGCTTCCGTTACACTGCTGATCCAGCTTTCCGAAGATGTTTCGCTCCAGAATCCACTGGTACTTCCCGTTTGTTTTGGAACGCTTTCTAAGATTGCATCATCCAGCTGACGGATTCCTGTAGTATCACTTACGGCGCTCTCCACAACCAGATTGGGAGTCAGCCGGTTCAGATGGTATAAGGTATAGCTGGTCGGGCTTCCAAACTCCGGCGGAATATATGCCGCTGTTTTACTGCGGTTATGGTTTTGTGTCTGCGCCGTTTCCAGAATCTTCTCTTCCGTGGAAGTTGCACTCCCAAACTTCTGGCTGGTCCCTTCAAAGTGATACAGATTATCCGAAGCAAAGGCTGTCATAGGCGAAGCAAGCAGAAAAAACAGCATGCTCACTGCAGCATATCTTGTAAATGGTTTCATGTTCTTTACCACCTTTCTTCCATTGGTTTTTCAGATTCCCGTTTTTGCCGTACCCGACGGATCAGAATTACAGCTGCCGCAGCGGCGGCTGCTAAGAACAGAATTACGGTTAGAACCCGTACCGCAGACAGTTCCCGGAATGGAACCGGGGTACCGGAAAACAGCATTTCATACTGGATTCCCTCTACCGTTTCCTTTGCCACAACACCATAATAGCTTGCGGTTACCCTATAGCCGGATACTGCTTTTTTCGTAAGCCTGCTTTCATAGGTTGCGATAGCGGTATAGCGGTCCGGAATCCGATACCCGTCTACCTCACCGGTATTTGCCACCTGCCAGTTTACGGTTTTAAACCGATAGGTCACGCCGCCTTCTGTGATGCTTTTCGGCACACTACTCAAATCCTGACTGTCTAAATACGGATATTCTCTTGTTTTCTGTACCGTTACCGTCTTATTCTGATATCCCGCTGCTTCCGTCTTTATCGTTGAGGCATCCAGATAGACCGTGCCCTGGTAGCCGTCTTCTGTCGTAATATCCTTCGTGGAATCCAGCATGCCTAACAGTGTTTTCATATTCCCGGTACCGCTTTCAAAGGTAACCTTGTGCTCATAGGCTTTTTCCTGATGCGTTGTCCGCGGCTCTTTTTTCATCTCAAAAAATTCCCACCGGATACCATCCTCCTCAAAAGATTCCCGGTTCAGTGCTTCGGGCGTCTCCTCCGGTTTTAACAGATACTCTCTGGTGTAAAGCAGACTTCCCTGTTCCTCCTTCCACCCTTCCTTTACCGGAAGCAATTCGGTGGTGGAAATCGCAATCTCCCGCTGTTCCGCAACATGATTCTGATAAAAAAAGCTGCCCGTTAGTCCCAAAACCACGAGCAGCGCCAGACATCCGATAAGGATCCACAATCGTTTTTTCGTTTGCATTCCCTTCTTCCTCCTTACGTGTATTGTTAACGGCCTCCCGCCTTGCCGAAGAGCGTTTCCCGGTATGGCGGAGCCATCACTTTCAAGTTGTATCGCTCATTGCCGCATTTGTATAAACAGACGCCGCGCTCCGGATACCGAATCAGCTGGTACTCACTATCCTCCAGCTGCAGCATCTCCATAAAAAAAGCCGGGTCGATACTGCCCGGATAAAACAGAAACTGATGGGTCGGAATGGAAAACAGCGGTCTGGTGTATTCCCGAATCCCCTCCAGGTTATAGTCCTCCAGATTCTGGCTGGCCAGAATCATCATAGAGTTTTTCTTTCGTACCCGCTTCATAAAGTTTCGCACATACTCTACACAGGTCATATTGGATAAAAAAAGATAAAACTCATCCAGACTGGCTGCCGTATTGCCTTTTACCAAAAGCGCATTGCTCATAAACGACAATACATTAAAAAGCATGGCATCCTTTAATCGGCCCTCAATCTGCAGCAAGCCTTTTACCCCAAAAGTCAAAAACGCATCATCGGCAATGTTGGTATGGCCATTAAAAAACCTGGCTTCTGCCCCCTTTGCCATGGAATATACGCCTAAGAGCAGATGCTGCAGCTGCTCGGCGGTATACAGATTTCTGTCATCTTCTGCATAATCCGTATACGCCTGTTCCATATATTGATAGAGATCGGACAATACCGGGTATTGGGAACTGGTAACCGAACGAAAATCAGTGTTATCTTCCATCCCCCACTTCCGGTAAAGCCCTGTCAGCATGATTTCCAGCACTTCAATCTCCGCATCGGCAAAATCCCTTGCTGTGCGGAAAAAGTCTTTTAAAAAGGCAATATGCTGGCTTAGAATCGATTTCTGACGAAAGGCTTCCGGTCCTTCCGCTTCTGCATCCTCTGCTTCACTCCAGAGTTTTACCTCTAATGGATTGATAAAATATCTTCCGGCCAGTAAATCGATAAACGTACCGCCCAGATTCTCCGTCAGCTCCTGGTATTCGTGTTCCGGATCCAGACACACAATGTGTTTGCCGCTTTCCCGTAGAATCGTCAGAAGCACTTTTAACAGATAGGATTTCCCCTGCCCGGAGTTGCCTAAAATCAATACATTGGAATTGGTCTTATCCTCCTCCCGTTTTTCAAAGTCCACAAAAATACTGCTGCCGTATTTGTCCCTTCCCAGATAAAACCCTTCGCCATCCAGTTTCCCGGAATAGTGAAACGGATAGAGATTGGCCACAGACGATGCTGGCAGTACCCGCTCAAACCGTTCTCCAAAGCAGTGGGTACCGCATGGCATCACACTTAAAAACCCTTCTTTCTGCTGCAGCAGAAGTTTATCCGGCATCATACGGCTGCGAATGAGTTCTGTTTCCACATCCAGCTTTAACTCTTCCAGCGCCGCTTCACTCATCGCCATCATTTCCAGATAAACGGCTGTGTGTAACAGCGGTTCCCGGTTTCGATGCGTTTCGCGAATCAGCTTTGCCACATCCTCCAGATTATGTTCCGCCAGTACCGTCTCCTTTAAGTCACTGGTATTGGCTCTGGCCATCCGGTTTTTGTTGGCGGCATTGGAGATAATCTTCTTTTCTTCGGCTGCACTGACAGCTCTGGTATAAATATGCACTGTGACACCCTGCTTTTCTCCCAGATGCTTTAACAGTGCCTGTTCTTCCGTACTGGCCGGATATTCCCGAATCGCCCAGATACTGCGGTACGTATTGCCGCAAATCAGATAATCGGGATAAAACCGGACCACGGAAGGCAGAATCAGATCCAGAAATTCTTTGATGTCTCCTTTCTCTTCAGATTGTTTCTGTGTTTTATTCTGCAGTTTCTTCATGAACTTACACCCACCTTTCTCCATCATAATCAGCCAGTCGTTCCGGGGTAAACGGCTGTGCAAAATACACGGCCAGTATCCGTTTCATATCCTCCTTTTCTGCCCGCTTCACCCGGATTGCCTGCTCCCGAAATGCCCGCTCCACTCGATTTAAGACGCTTTCCATATCGCGGGTGTTTTCCCGGCTGAGCCTTAATAAAAGCAGAAACTCTCTGGCACCGCTATTGTGCCGTTCCATGGTTTCCAGAAAATCCAGGTCGGATAATAACAGCTGCCGCACAGCCGGATTCTTTTCTTCTTCCATACGCCGCTTCAGATAGCGCTTGTTTTCCGTAAAATTTTCCCGGGAGTTCACGCAGCATAACTCTAAATCCGTAATCCCCTTTAAAATGGTCATCAGGCCATATATTTTCCGGTGAATTGCCGCTTCCGATAACACAGAAAGATTCTCGGCCTCCAATAAAAAGACAAGGACTTCCTCCTCCCGCTCCTTTCGCAGAACACCGGAGGATCGCAATTCTTTGATTCCAATCAGATCCTGCACCCGTTCTTTTTTCTTCTGCAGTTGATGTCGCTCCAGATGCACCTTCCACTTCACGCTTCTTCCACCTCCCAGAAATACAGCTGCTGGCTAAAAAAGAACCGGATGGCTGCATGCATAAAATCCATGATGCTGTACTCTTCCACCCGAATGGTCAGAATGGCAAACAACACACTAACCATCAGCGGATAGGGCAGCTGCAGTACCGATAAGAAAAACAACGACACTGCCAAAAGGATCCCAAGCGCAGCAAGATCTCCAAGACTCCAGAACCAGAGCGTTGCTCTGGCTTTCAGATTTTCCGGATAGATATACATAGGCTCCTCCTTTCCTGCTTACCGCACCATCTGCCGGATGGTACGTGTCAATGTCAAGGCATGCTGCGCTGCATACATGCTGCCGGTAATATTGGCTCTGGTTCCGGTTTCCAGACCAAAATTCCCGGCAATCCGGGGAATCTCTCCGGCAGATAACATAAGCCCTAGTCCTAACAGCAGCTCTTCCCGTAATACCATAAGCCCCGCAATCAAAATCGCAGACTGTAAAAAGGTGGTCAGGCATAAGGCTATCACCTGTTTGCACCAGCCGGTGAACCCGTCCAGATAGCCGCGCGGCACACTGAACATATAGAGACTTCCCACCGCAATCATAATAAGCAGAATCCCGCCCCGCTTCAGGTTTGAAAAAAACACCTTGAAGATGGTATAGCCCATCATAAACAGACAGAAGATGCCTACCACCGCCCCAAGTGCCAGATTTTCCAGTACATGAATGCTCTCCAGCGCAGCCTGTGCAATCCCCTGGGAAGAATTCTGCATGGATATTCCGGCAATGGCAGCCGTGAGACTGCCTTCCAGACTGACAGCCTCCCGGTAGAGAAACACCGGAAGATGGCTAAACAGACTTACCGCAAAAAAACCTCGCATCGCATTTAGCGCCACATCCCGGATACTGCCCCTGCCGGACTGATACTCAATGGCACACTCAAAGCAGGCCACCACCAGTCCTACCGCATATAACATCCAGCCCAGATTGGAAAAAAAGAGCACAATGGCTTCCACCCAGGGAAGTGCAAACAACTCTGCCCCCATCCCGTTCATCATGGCAAGAAATTCGGATAAAAATCCAATCAGCATCCCATAGAGCCAGTCCATCATCTGATCTAGCACACTGCCTGCACTAAACTCCCAGATAAACACAACGTTTCACCTGCCTAAATGCCAACAATCTGCCAGATATAAAGCGGTGCTGTGAGCGAAAAGACCAGACAGGCAAACAAAATCGCCGGTCCCGTCCATTCAAACTGCCCGTGCTTGCGATAATCAAAGTACACCATAGCAAGCTTGGCAAAGAAAAACACCGCTAGAATCAGATCAATGGCAGGGAAGATAACATTGTTTACCACTGCCTTAATCTGTGTGGCTGCACTCTTCCAGGTGCTTTCAATAGCAGTTGCCACATCCCCAGCCTCGCCTGCTGCAAAAGCGGCTTCGGTTATGAGAAAGACTCCAATCAGCATAAGAAGAAGGAATATCCTCTTTTTGGTTTCTGCGTTCATCTCACCCCTCCTAAGTTTCCAGCTCCGCTGCAAGTGCCTGCAGCATTTCTACATAACTGCGGCTTTGTTTCAATTCCAGTCTCCGGGACAAATCTCCCATCCTGCTTTGTCTGGCCAGTTCCTCCGTATACGGCAGTACAAAGGTGGTTTTCGGATACATCTGTTTCATCCGTTCCTCATCCTCAACTCTGGAAATGACTCGATAAAAGTAACGGTCGGAAATCCCGTCTTTTTGTAACAGCGACAGATTGCTGGCATAATAGCTCAGGGATTTTAATTCACAATCCATCAGCCGCACCACGCTGTCCGCTTCTTTCAGCGCACAGCGTGTCAGTACACTGTTGGTATAATCCGAGCTGCAGTCCACCACGACACGATCAAAGCACATGTTCAGAACCCGAAAAAATGTGCCAGCCTGTATCTCTCCCGGCGGTGGATAGTCCGCTCCCTGCTCCCCTTTTAAAAGTCCAAACAATGCAAGATTCTCCAGCCCTTTTATCCGGCACAGATTGGCTTCTATCAGCTCCGGAATCACCGTTTTTGCCGCAAAGATGCTCCCCATCGAGCGTTTCAGCAGCAAATCCCGACTGTCGAACACACAGGGAAGTGCTGGCGTTACCAGATCATTAAACACCAGCGCTGTTCGTTTCTTCTCGTTCTGATACTGCATGGCAAGCTTCATCGCTGTCGTTGTTTTCCCCGACCCAGGACTGCCCCAAACGGCAATCAGCCGGTGTTCTCTCCACGGTTTCATCCAGATCCCTCCCTTCTATTTCTACAAAACCAAACTCATCCACATAATAAAAAGAGTGCGTTCCATCCTCCCCGTAAAGCTCGATCATATCGGACATACGGATGGCATGGCCCGGAAAGCCTTCCGGAATGTTGGTATGAAACTTCTGAAAAATCGCTTCCAGCACATCGGTTTCACTGTACCCGTCATAAACAACCTGATAGTCATTTTTATCCACCGTTCCAAACAATCTAGTATAGGCCTGATAGGTAAGAAATTTTTTCTCTGCGGGAACCTCTTCCCGCCACTGCCAGATGCGGCAGAACTGTACATGCGCCTTTCCGTCCTCCTTATAGACCATACAGGCCAGGAGTCGTTTATATAACCCTTCCTGCTCTTTCGTATAGAGCCCGTAGTCTTCCTTCAGACGCTGTTTCAAATGTCGGGTATGAAACACCGGATCTACATAGACCACATCGCCTTTCCGATACCCGATACGATTCGCATAGTAATAGACAAATCCGTTTTCTAACAGAATCTCCTGCAATCCTACTCCTCCTCCCCGGTTTCCGCCTGCCGCAATAACTCCCCGGCAAGCGAAACCTTTGTTTTATTCTCTAATTTCCGGCTTGCTGCCCGCAGATAACTTTCCACAGCTTCCGGGGAATGATCTCCGACTTCAATTAAGGAAACCGGGGAAAGCTGCAGCACGCCTTTTTCTACGCGGATTCGTACAATGCTTCCGGGGTAAATCCCTGCTGCTTCCCGTTGTGCTTTGGGAAGATAGAGCCTTCCTTTTTCCCCTAATACCCGATACACATCCATAGCGCTTTCCTCCTTTCTCACGGGACATAGTATTCCTCCAGTGCCTTTAAGACCTGTAAAATCTGAATCTGCCGCAGTTCCGGCAAGGACAGATATAAATCAATCATCACCTGCTCCTCCATACACGCTCGGTTGTCGCTGATTAAAATTGTTCCGCGCCCGATGCGCATGGCATATTCTTCTGCTCCACACAGTTCTGCTGCTTTCATCATTTCCGGCTCCATATAAAGTCCTTCTGTCATCCACAGCCCTCCTTGCCTTCTTATTCGAACATCTCCATCTGTTCCTGTCTCTCTCCCCGGCCTTCTGTTTTTGGGTTATAACTTGTGATAATCACTTCCGGATAAGAGGCACCTTCCTCATAGCGCTGCGCCAGATTGTTGATGCGAGATACCGCATGGATATAACAGCCCTCATACAGCTCCCGAATAAAGGGACAGTCATTGTAGCTGACCATCCATTTTCCTTTCGCTGCCTTTAAGGTATTGCATAATCTCGTATGGTCTTCTTTTCGGAATACCACTTCATAATGCCCTTCGGTTTCAAAATAGGGCGGATCACAATAAAAAAAGGCATCGTCCCGGTCATACTGCCGGATCAATGCCTCAAAATCCTTATTTTCCACAACCGTGTTGGCCAGTCTCCTCGATGCCTCCCAGATTGCCTGAAAGGTCTTTCGGATATCGACCGGTCTAGCACCATAAGAGGTACAGCCGCTTCCATAGCTGTAGCGAATCAGCCGGTAAAAGGCCGCAGCCCGACGGACATCCATCGCTTCTGCTCGTTCTTCTAACAGTGCTTTCAATTCTGCAGCATCGGGCGGCGGCAGTTCCCGTTCCAGTAACGCCATCTCTTCGGCCAGATAGTCTGGCTGAAATTCGTTTCGGGCTAACAGCTGCTTTAAGATAAAAAACTCATTGCGGGAATTTAACGGCAGAAACCCAAGTTCTTTGATGAGCGAAATCGGCTTATCCCGCGTGCATAAAAACAGATTGCTCAGATTGTTGTTAAAGTCATTATAGACTTCCATCACACAATCATTCTGCGGCTTACCAAATAACACCCAGCCGCCGCCTCCGAATACCTCAATATAACGCCCGTATTCTCTGGGAAACAATCGATAGATTTCATGCCGCAGAGCTTTTTTCCCGCCTACCCAGGAAATAAAACTGTTTTGTATCATCGTTCACTCCTTTCCATATACGCCACCGGTTTTTGGGATTACAAACCCGTAAGATGTTTCTACGCCTCCTGCTTTTAACAGCATGCGTTTCCCATACTCCCGAAACCGGATACTCTCTTTTTCTTCCTCCATCAGCCTTCTGCCGGAGACTTCTTCAAAGAACCGACAGCCCGCCTCCTCAAAGGTTCGGCAGTCCTCATAAAAGAAATACTGTTCCAGCTGTTCCTTCTGCCGGATGACCATATGCCAATCCGGTGCTGCTAACAGTTCCAGCAGGGCCTTATACCGCACCATATCTCCGTTTAACTCTAATTCCTCCAGCACTTCGGAAAGAACAATTAGATTCTGCAGTTCTTTTTGTTCCTCATAGAGAACCGGACATAAGGCTGGAACGCGACAGAAAACGTTCACAAAAGCCGCATTGGCTGTAAGCGTTCTCCATTCTGATTCTGTAAGACATTGTTTTTCTTTTGGCAGAAGGACTTCCCGCTGGAGCCTTTTTTCTTCATCCAGAAACAGAATCTGCACCATTTCAGAGGAGGTTCGATACGGCACTGGCAGAAAAACCGGTGCTTTTTGGATGGATTCTGCCAGCTGCAGTATTCCCATCACCGATAATCCCGGTGGTGCCTGCTGCAGCAGCGTCTCCATATGCTGCATGGAGACGGCATCCATTTGCGCGAGACGCATTGCCAGCTGATTCCATGCACCGATAGACCCGCCAACACACGCCTCATCGATCTCCATCCAGAAATACTCTTCCAGCGCCGCTACCGAACTTCCAAAAAAGACCGTGTGCAGCTCTGTCTCATCGTTCACACGAAGCCGTTCCATCCAGTCTAACAATGTCCAGGTGTCAGCGGGCAGGGAAATGATTTCTGCCATCTCCTCAATTTCATCGCCCTTTGCCCACACAGGATAGACCTCTACATGAATCAGTTCCGGCAGTGTTTCCCGTTTAACCGGGTTTTCTTTTTCATATAGCGGTTTTAGTTTTGCCCCGACACCGGAAAAGGACAGGCGTAGAAATCCATCTGCTACCGCACAGCCGTCATAATGAAAGGTTCTGCCCCAGCCAAACACCAGAAGGTGCAAAAGACAATCCTTCAGTTCTTTTTCTTCTGCCTCCGTCAGCCAGTCAGACAGCTGACAGTGAAAGCATCCAAAAATGCCATCTTCCAGCCGACACATCGCAGGCAGGATGGAAAAGATTTTTCGCTGCAGCTTCCCTTCCGGCAGATACACGGCCAGTCCGCGAAGCCCGGTTTCCGGCAGCAGATGTTTCTGAAACAAAGTTTCCAGCACATCAAAATATTCTTCTGCTGCATCCGGCAGAACCGGTTGTCCATACCATTGAGGGGTCTTCCCGCCTTTTTGCGTGCGGACCAGCCCAATGGTTGCTGGCAGATACACTTCTATCTCTTTTGGCCTCCCGGGACGAGTGCGCTCATCCAACAGGCAGAATAGCTTTCGAAATGTAAGATGCTTGTCCGCTTCACAAAGCGCCGCCAGCCTCTCGGCTTCAAAAACCGGCAGTCGTTTTAACCGGATGGCCAGGGCATTTAACAGCTCCACCCGTACTTCCGGATGGGTTAACTCTTCCACAAAACCAAGCGGCGAACACACATGACCAATAGCATAGTCTCCCGCTTTTACGCCGAATGCCTCCAGCTTTTCTTTTAACACCTCCCAGTCTTCCGGCAGCTTTATCGGTAAGACTTCTTCCGGTGCTGTTTTCTTTACAATCTGTACCTTCATCATATGGATTCCCTCCGTTTTTCAATAAAAGAAACTTGCGAACCATAATGCAACAGTTCCTGCTCTTGTTTTTATGTCATGCTTTGTTCCTGTCCGGCTTTTTCCGGATACAATCCAGCTTGATATTCCTCCAGCGTCAGTTCCACGCCGGAATAGTATTCGGTATCCTTCGGATAATACGCATCCGATTCATCCAGTGGCAACGGTTCTTTGGTAAGAATGGTTCCCCAGTGATTCACAAACACCAGCTTCTTAATCTGCGCAAAGGTCCCGTCACAGTCATCGGAATCCCGCACATCATAACAGTGAAGAGTTTCCGGAACGGTGCTGCGATCCAGACGGCTGTTGGTAAAAAGGCACTCCATGCCATCGACCTCCACCAGTTCATAGCGAAGCTTTGTCGCATCCTGAAACATCGGTATCCCTCCTTTCCCTGAAAATAAAAAAAGCGCTATGAGTTTTTCTCTCATAACGCGTTCATTCCAGTTCCATATGCATTTCTTCCATTTCCTCCTCCATGCCCCATAAGAGCTCTGGATTGGTTAATCCGTCATTTAAAAGGCGGCTTGCTAAAACCAGTTCCTGGCTTTCGGGAAGCCGCAGGCGATGAAAGTCCAGACTGTCTGGACTTCGATAGCCAAACCGCAGCCGGTCTAAGGCATCGGCATCCTGCAAAATAGCCAGAAGTTCCTGCACCATTACGTCTCTTCCCGGAAATGTCTGCTTTAACGTATGCTCGGATATAGACTGTTCGGTCTCGTGAAACCGGATTAAAAATTCAACCACTGCCGCATCTGACATCTTCCCGTAAAGAGAGTTTCGAAAACATTTTGCAGATGCCTTGCTGTGCTGAACTTCCGCTCCTTCTAAACTGCGCCCCATATCATGATAGACGGCTGCCTGAGCCAGAATATGATGGGTTCTGCCAAACGGTACTTCTGGATGGCGCTTATCATAAATCATTTCCGCTAACAGCAACGTGCGAAGGGCATGCATGGAATCATGGCCTTCCACATGATTTTCCTGTAAGGCATCCCGATAAATCCGGCTTAAAATTCCATACTGCTCCAGTTTTTCAGAAAGCTTTGGAAGTTCCTCCTGCTGATAAATCTCCTGGATGGTAATCGCTTCGGGGAGAATCAGTACCTCCGAATCTCCGCCTGAGCCAAAGCAAAGAATATCCTCTTTCCTCACTTCCGCAGCAAGAATCCGGCTTTGCCGCTCTCCAAAACGAACCGCATAAAAGACTGCCGCATTGACATCCAGACTCCAGGAGTAGGCATTTTCATATGAGGTACTTTTCATACCCTCGCCCCGGTAAACGGTAAGGACATCAGGCAGTTCCTGCTTCCGAGCCTGAAGGTCTTCTTGTTCTTTATCCGTCATAGACTCCATGACACGTTTCAGATTCTCCCGGCTGATAACGGCTGCCCCAAAATCTGTGCTGACATAGCAGGCCTGAAACAGTGAAAATAAATCTTTTATCTGCCTTTTCTCCTCCAGAAGCGTATTCAGATATTCCATTTTCATTTGTCCGTTCAGATTACGAAGCAGAAAGCTGTAATTCGCCTCCTGCACTTCTTCCTTACAGCGCACAAGTTCTTTTAAAACAATATCTTCCACCGCTTTACTGCCGGATGTTTCTCCAACCTTTAAGCCTTCCAGTTCTACCGGAATTTTTAACAGAATCCCGGTATCCTCTTCCCAGTAATATAACGGACTAATGCCCCGATTACAGTACACCCAGTCTGGATTAAGATTAGGATACGCTTTCTGAAAAGACTGATAATGATACGGAAAATGATAAAAGTCCTCTCCCATTCGTGCCTGATATTCCGACCTCGTTTTTTCATCGGGAATGTCTCGCAGCGGAATAAAAGAATCTATACTTTCCGTATTGATGATGGTAATCAGTTCTTCTATATTCATTGTTTCCTCCTCTCTGATTACATCTGCTGCTCCATACTGCCGGTTATAATTCGTTCCTCCACTTCCATCTGCATCGGAATTAAAACCGGCAACAATTCCTCCTGCAGAAATTTCTGATTCGGACACTTATTAATATAGATCCCGAATGTAGACAATAAAAAATCACCATCTTCAGTGTAGATGGTGATATCTTCATGAAGTCCATACGTGCAGATATGTTCGGCAATGGCCTCGGGGGTGTTTTTAATTGTAATGTAAGTGTTGCCTTGAGAGACATATAAATTTTTCACTTGTACCTCCTTATCCACTTAGCATGAAAAAAGAGATATATTTTCATAAATATATCTCTTTATATACAACTATACACCTCTCGCAATGCTGCAATCTTTTCAAGGGTAATATAACAATACGATTGCGGAGGACGTTTTAAACCAAGACGCGATAATGGAATAGGTTCTTTGAAACGCGTCACTTCTCCTAACTGATATGCAATAGCTCGCTTAGAATTCCCAAAATATTCTTCAAATACAATCTTGGAAAGCCCTGATGCATATTTTGTGCTTTCCCAAAGATCTTCCGGTGACATTTCTAAAATTCCAAGAACTTCTGCATACCCTACAATCTCTTTTACAGGAGCCGTTGCATAAATCAAAAAGCCTTTGATATCACTATGACACTTCCGTTTTCTGTATTCATACTTTTTCTCTTTGTCAAAAATACGAAAAACATATTCCGGCTTTATTGAAAATAAGGCAACCTTCGCAATTCCATTTTCACGCTGCATTGTCAAGAGAATCCTTTGCTTCAATCGGTCCATTGTAAGAAACTTCTATTTTCCCAACACGATAATAACTATCGTAATCCTTATATCGATTAAACCCAAATTTCTCAAACAGTCTTTTAAATTCTATCTCTTTATCCTTTGAAACCGTAATAACCGGATAATCTGTTTTCAAACAATTTTGAGCAAGTCGAATCAATTCTGAACCAATCCCACATTTCTGATATTCATTTCTTACTCGTAATGTACAGATTTTTTTCTCTGTTGCAGAGTTTTTCAGTATCATCACTGCTGCAATTACCTGGTCAACCATATACACATAAACTTCTCTCTCATGCTTTGCAAGACCCGGTACAACTTTACGATAATACCAACGTTCAAAAGAAGGATATTCTTTTTCTAAATCTCTAAGCACATCATATACTGCATCAATTGTTTCAGTCTCATTCATATTGAGAATTTTAATTTCACCCAGCATATGCATCCCCCTTTCCTTTAATATTACTATTATACCTTTTAAAAAATTATATTGCAATCATATCACGAATTTTTCTAACAAAATTTTCATCAATATCACTTTTCTCTTTGATTAAAAATGGTATATTTAAATTTTGGGCAATTTTTTTAGTATATTCTATTTCTCTTTTTTGAAAATCTTTCAAAAAATCAACAGTATAAAATATTCCCCTCTTCATTAAACGTTCCTGTATCACCGTTTCATTTTCACGAATACAAATAATTATATCAACGGGCATTTGCTCAAATATCTCTTCGGCTATTTCTTTAACATTCTCTTCTTCATCAATTAAACATACATGCCCATCTAAAATATACTGACTTGCTTTTATTTCTTTTAACGCACGAATCAAAATTTTTTGATTCGTATCCACATCATAAACTTTTTTTGTCACTTTACTCGATTCATCACTTATCAATTTACTTGCAGTATAACTCTTTACCCCTAATTTCGTCGCCAGTTTCTGACTAAAAAAAGTTTTCCCTACACCATGTATCCCCGTCACAAAAATCATTTTATCGCCAGCCTTTTTATTAAACCCCTACACTAATAAAAAGCCTCATACTAAACGAAAAGAGAAAATACGGTTGTAAATATCCATTTGGCCCCATCAGTCAGTAAGTTACATCCTACAGTCAATATCATGAAATAAAATAAATATTTCAAAATGGTCTTGTTAGTACATTTATCACGTTTGTATCTTACAAACTTCTCCCAAGAATCTAAATAACTATTACTGCCTTTAGGCTCATTTACCCAATGATAAGCAACAACCTCTGTTATTTCTTTTAATCCACTACCATCAACTTCATTAACATAATGATCCCAGATCTTTTTCTCTAATTCTCGTGCAGATTTATATCCTTCCGATAGTATATCAACATCAGATTTCGCCATTATTAAGAAATCAATTCGTTCGATTTCAACTTTTCTTTTCCCATCGATATTCATTGCCTCTAATAAAGAAGAATCAAGACTACGGTTATAGTTAAATCTCATGTCAATCGTATATTTCTCAGATATTTTGCTTTCGAGTGCATTATTTTTATTTTCGTGTTTTTTTATAAGCACATTCATAAAAGACTTATTTTTTATACGTAATCTTATATACCGTCTTGGATAGGTTTCCATTTCTGGTTCTTTATAATTTAATATTGCTGTCGTTGATATTTCTATAATCGTTCCGTGATATTCATGCTTTACCTCTATATCTTTCATTATATCCAGAGCAAAAATATCGAACTGTAGTTCATTATCCTCTTCTGAACGAACTTGCGTATGTTTACTTACACTATGTTTAACAACAGAATAATTTTCGTTAAAAATTGCATTACACAAAGTACTTTCAGAGATAATTTCTCCTAAATCACTTATATCCTTTTTTTCTACATAAGCAGGAATAAAAAAGCTAATTTTTGAAGCCACATCTAGATTATTAAACAAAAGACCTATATCTAAAAAAGCCTCTTCATTCACCGAATCTGCTACCCATAAATTAAAATGCACCTTCGCCGAAACTAGGTGTTGTTTTTCATTTTGAGAACATCGTACACGTTTACCGTGTCTACAATTTCGCATACAATTTGTACCTGTATGATTTAAATCACAAGTAGCTTCTTTTTCGTTATACCATAATGCCATACTTGTCATAACACTCAACGCCTTTACTTAAACATGGTAACATTGTTATTTCCAATTGTTCTATCTATAGTGTATCATAAATTTCTTATTTTTTCTTCCATAAAACATTCAGTTCAGTATATTTTTTGATAATATTACCAATGACATCTACGAAAAAACAGACATCTTAATCGTATCAAAATGCCCGGAAAAGAGCGATGCCACCGGCTTTACGCCGATGGCATCTAAATTGACTTTTAATGTGGTGGCGGCACAGGGACTTGAACCCCGGACACTACGGGTATGAACCGTATGCTCTAGCCAGCTGAGCTATGCCGCCATATTATATAAACTTTATAAAAAAGCTTGTAACCAGAATCGAACTGGTGACCTTTACCTTACCAAG